>JAZJXZ010000026.1:0-164298 GCA_040390605.1 Pseudomonadota bacterium | reverse complement strand
CGACGAACTGAATCACATCCTGCAAATTATGCAACGATCCCCTGAAGGGGAGGGGTTGGGGTGGGGCAGTGCCACAAACGCCGCGCTTGGGGGTGGGGGCCATCGCTGGGGCTTGGCGTCACTTCACATTCCCGTCCGTGACATCCCGCCCGCTCGCCACATCGGGCACATGCCCCCCGGCGGGAGGATGGCGCGGATTTGTCGGAGGCAAGGTGAGGCGGGCGATGAGACTTTGGGGGTAGTTGCAGACGGCATCGTCATGCCTGCAGCGTCTCGATCAGGTCCCTTTGCGGTTCGCCGCATGCGCCGCGAGGATGGCGGGCAGCAGCCCGGGGAAACGCCCCTCCACTTCCTCGCACCGCGACATATTGCGCAGCTCGACCCCCTGCCGCTCCGATCGGATCAGCCCGGCTTCGCGCAGCACCTTGAAATGCTGCGACAGCGACGATTTCGGGATCACCCTGTCGCCGACACAGGCAAAGGCCGAGCAGGTCTGGCTGCACGCCCCGCCGGCAATATCGGCGAAGATCGCCGCGCGCACCGGGTCGGACAGCGCGTGGAGGATCGCCTCCAGCTGGATCTCGTCGGTGGCAGGATGAAACAGCGGTCGCATTTTTTTTATCTAGCGGGTCTTGATAGCGAGTTCAATAGTTCCGATTTCCTGAACAACGGGAATAAGGCGCCATCCCGACGCCGCGCCCGGCAAGAAGGGAATCAGGATCATGTCGAAACTCACGGGCAAGGTCGCGGTCGTCACCGGCGCCTCGAAGGGCATTGGCGCCGCCATCGCCACGGCGTTCGCCGCCGAGGGCGCCGCGGTCGTCGTCAACTATGCGTCGAGCCGGGAAGGCGCCGACGCGGTCGTCGCCGCCGTCACCGCGGCGGGCGGCAAGGCGATCGCGGTGCAGGCCGACGTGTCGAAGGCGGATCAGGCCAGGGCGCTGGTCGCCGCAGCGGTCGACACCTTCGGCGGGCTCGACATCCTCGTCAACAACAGCGGCGTGTACGAATTCGGCGCGATCGAGGCGCTGACCGAGGAGCATTACCGCAAGCAGTTCGACGTCAACGTCTTCGGCCTGCTGCTCGCCACCCAGGCCGCCGCCGCGCACCTCAGGGAAGGCGGCAGCGTGATCAACATCTCCTCCGCCGTCACCAGCCTGCTGCCGCCGCAATCCGCAGTCTATACCGGCAGCAAGGGCGCGGTCGACGCGATCACCGGCGTGCTCGCCAAGGATCTCGCGCCGCGCAAGATCCGCGTCAACGCGATCAATCCCGGCATGGTGGAAACCGAAGGCACCCACAGCGCGGGCTTCATCGGCTCCGAGTTCGAGACCGGCATCGTCGCCCAGACCCCACTCGGTCGCGTCGGCAAGCCCGGCGACATCGCCTCGGTCGCGGTGTTCCTCGCATCGGATGACGCGGGCTGGCTGACGGGAGAGAAACTCACCGCCAGCGGCGGTCTGCGTTGAGGTGAAGCGCTGGCGTGCGGTGGCTGCGCTGCCGCACGCCGGCCCTAAATTCCTCCCCTGAAAGGGGAGGGGGACCACGAAGTGGTGGAGGGGCTTGGAGCGCAACGCCCATGCCCGCTGACCCGCCGCTCCCATAACCCTCCGTCCGCGCCCCGAACCACCCGCCGCGCGCGGCGCGCATCACTTCACATTCTCCCCCGTAACATCCCGCCCGCTCGCCACGTCGATCACCCGCCCCTCGCGATAGGCCAGCACCCCGGGGATCGCCGCCAGCCGGTTGACCAGCAACGTGTTGGTCTCGACAAACGCACCCACCGCATGCAGCGTGGCAGGCACGACCCGCGCCGCATCCACTCCGGGCGCGGCAACATCGTCCGCCCGCCGCGGCCGCAGCGCCGCCGCGAACAGGCCATAGTCCATCACCGCCGTCCGCCCCAGATCGACCTCGCCCGCCAGCTCGGGCACCGGCGAGGGCTGCCACGCCTTGGCGAACAGCATCGATCCCAGATCGGTCACCTCGCCCGCCTTGGCGTGGAACCCGACCGTGCCGTAACAGAAGCATTCGTACAGATAATTGCCGAAGCCCATGCCGTAGAGCACATAATCCCCGGGCGGAATCTCGGCCAGCACCAGCGCCATCTTGCCCGACATCGCCAGCGACTTGCCCGGCGCCAGCGCGAAATAATTATGCGCCTTGTCATAATCGAACACGAAGGATTCGTACGCCCCCGCCTTCTTGCCGGCCTTGTCGAACGCGGCATGCTTGGCCGCCTCATACTCGTCCATCTCGGCCTGCGCGGGCACGCGCAGGATATGCGCGCCGAACTTGCTCAGATCGGTATCGAGCCGCACCAGCACATAGGCCTTGTCCGGCGCGATGACGATCGGCTCGCCCGCCCTGATCTGGCGATATTCGGGCACGTCCTTGGCCGCGGCCGGCACCGCGCACAGCGCGGCGAGCGAGGCGAGCGCGGCCAGCAGCCAACGCAGGGGAAACGCGCTCATGGTTCGACCTTCGGCGTGGGCGGGGTGGGCCCGGCGGCGATCCGCGCCTGCAGCATGATGGCGCGCGGCGCCGCGCTGCCGCTGTTGAGCAGCTTCCACACATCCTCCGACGTGCGATACCGGGCATAGCCGCGCGGCACCATGCAGCGATACAGCCGCGACTGGCGGATGCTGCGCTCCAGCGGCCCGGCGATGATCGCGCCGATCGCCATGCCGACCAGGCCGTAAGCGCCGCCGTCATAGCTCACCGGCCGGTTGGCATCCGCCTTGCGCCACGGCACGAAGCCGGGTGCCTGGCGCGACACGCCATGCGGCAGGAACCGCCAGCAGAACGACAGGTCGGCGCGCGCCTGCTCCACCGTCACGCCCGGCTTGTGGAAGATGATATATTTGCGGTCGTCACCCAGCTTGTCGGCGGGGACGGCGAGGTCGGGCAGGGCTACTGCTTGCTCCACCGGCGCGGCGGTCTGCGCGGAGAGCGGCGTGGCCGTTACTGCGAGAATTGCCGCCGGAATCCATTGCCCTTGCATTGATGCCCCTCCCGTGGGGTGGGAGGATAGCGCGGATTTGTTGGGGGGCAAGGTGAGGGGGTGATGAGATTTTTCGGGATAGTGGCGCGTGGTGCCGTGATTCAGGGGCGCACCTGGTCGAACCGGCTATATGAACGGTTTGTGTTGGTGCGGGCTCGGCAACGAGCAACGACGACGGTGCGGTGGCGTAATTGGAATAGCGTCGCAGCGCATTCGTTACGCATCGCGCGTCCCCATCATGCTCACATCCACCTGCTGCATTCGATCGTACGCGATACGTGACGCGGCCAGGCGGGCTTCCCACCGCCGGAAACTAATGAGATGGTGTGGAATGCCTAAGCAATCAGTCGAACTCGAAAAACTCGTCCAGCGAATTCAGCAGCAACTCGCACCACAGGCGGCAGTTCTCCACGATGTCCGTTTGATGGGCCGTCATTCGAAAAGATCGCGCCAGATTGATGTTCTAGTTCGCGAGCAAATTGGTCAATACGAGATAAATATTATTATCGACTGCAAGGACTACAATAAACCCGTTGATGTTAAGGGAGTTGAGGAATTCTACGGCCTAATCGATGACGTGGGAGCCCATCGAGGCGTCCTAGTCTGCCCAAAAGGATTTTCCGACGCGGCAAAAGCGAGAGCCACCGGCTATCAAATTGATCTTTTCAGCCCCATCGATACCGAGGTGCATAAGTGGCAAGTGAAGCCAACGATCCCGGCAATCTGCGATTTTAGGATTGCAGCATTTAGGTTTGGCATTAGCTGCTGTGCACCGTTGCCCTTCACCATGAAGATGAATTTTTATAAGTCGCTGGTGGCATATGACGAGGCAGGAACCGAACTTGGCGTTCCGTTCAACCATACTATCCAACGATGGAACGATGGGAATCTTACCGACGAAATCGGTGAGACGAAGGACATCCATGTTTTTGGAATCGACCCGGTTTATGTCGATAACGGATACGGAATACGTGCGCCGGTGAGCATCACCACGGACGTGGTCACGACGCAGCAACTATACGCGGGAGAACTCCCGGTTTCGAAGTTGTCCGGGTTTCGCGATGAGCAAAAGGGACACGTCATTACCAACGCGTTCGAAATCGGCCTGCTCGATCCAGAGAAAATTGAGCGCGAGTGGACGAAAATAGAATCGGAAGATGAGGCAGATCCCAAACCGCTGATTGCACTACGCGGCGTAGTTGCTTGGGATATGTAGCGGCGCTCGATTGGCACTCCTTTGACGGGCAGGCATTCGCTACGCTCGTCGCCCGATCATAAACTTACTGAACCTAGCGAGCATTTTGATGATAGGTGGGACCTTCTAGGGTCTAAGGGAGCGATATCTGATGCGTTGGCCAACATGGTTGGTACGAAAGCCGAACGACAACCCGATCGCCGGCTTGCCTATCGAGCTAATTCCCGCGGACATACCGATTACTCATGCGGAGCAGGATTTACTTGGACGTGCAACTATAGCGAGACGCATCTCGGAGATCCTATCTGCCCCAGGCTCGAAGGAAGGTCGTGTATTTGCGATCCGAGGCGCGTGGGGTGAGGGCAAATCCTCTCTGAAGAATCTGGTTATCGAGGAGCTTGGAGAGCAAGTCCCCGTCCTCGACTTCAATCCGTGGCAATGGGGCGACAGCCAAGCAATAGCGAAAGCCCTTTTCACGCAATTGGCAGGAAAGCTTGGCGGTGCGCATGGCCCGGACGCTGCGAAACGCGCGGCCGCGCTCCGTCGATATGGCGGCTATTTTACGGTAGGGATAAAGCCGCTTGATAAATTCGGGCAGGACGTACCTGCCATCACCTCACTTCTCGCGGTTGCCGCCATCGCATCCGGAGTTCTGGGAGTCGGCTGGCCTGGAATTCAAGCAAAAACCGTTGGAATTGCGGCGGTCGCGCTGGCGATTTTTGCTTGGGTGATTGGGGCGACCCTCAATCGCTTGGGTCGTGACCGAAGCGTGGATGACTTGGATACCGTTAGAACCAGCATCCAGGAGCTTCTCGGCGCTCTGAAACGCCCACTAGTAGTTTTCGTTGATGATATTGATCGACTCGAACCCGAGCAGATTCGAACGATGATCCGGCAGATCAAAGCAAATGCCAGCCTGCCAAATATTAATTTTGTACTTCTCTTCCAGCCTAGCATTGTGGAGCAAGCTCTGGAGCCAGTATCTGCTGGAGAAGGGCGTAGTTATCTTGAGAAAATTATACAAGCTAACTTTGATTTACCGCCGCTTGCTCCTGAGAAGCTAAGCTACATATTCGCTCAGCAGCTCGGCGACATTGTCAATGAATATGCAATACCTGAAAATGGTTTCGATCAGACTAGATGGGGCAACATGCTGCTTGGCGGGATCCTTCCGTTTGTTCGAAACTTACGAGATGCTAAGCGCCTCCTCTCTTCGATAGCGATCCATATTGAAATGCATAAGGGCGAGCACGCATTTGAGGTAAACCTTATTGATTTTCTGGTCTTGGAGACCTTGCGCGTTTTCGAACCCAACCTTCATCGCGCTATTTCAGAGAACAAAGCGCTTCTTACCCAAAGCGGACGTTTCTCAGGTGATAACCGGCAGCAAGCTGACCGCGAAGCGATCGACAGGTTGCTACCAGAGATTGGTGAGTCTCGAATGACTGCGAGTCGTGAAATAATAAAAGGGTTATTCCCCCCGATAGAATGGGCGCTTGGCGGAACAAATTACTCTGATGGCGAATGGGTTCGTGAGTGGATGGACGCTAAACGTGTTTGTACGAAGCGCGGATTCGACCGATACTTTGAATTGCAGCAACCTTCGGGCACGATGTCAGAGTCTGATTTCGTCCAGTTAATGCACGCATCCGAGGACCCAACCCAGTTTCTCGCTGCCTTCCACAACCTCGTCGATCGCGACCTTCGTGCGGCACTCGCACATCGCCTTGATGAGTCTGTGAAGCGCTTACCGCTTGATCACCCAGAACGTTGGCTAGCGCTTATTTTTGAGAACGGCGAGGCGCTTGGAAAAGCGTCTCAGGGGCCGTTCAACGACGCATTTGTTGCAAGTTGGCGCTCAGCCATATGGTATCTCCGACGATTGGGATCGTCCGCAGCCTCCCTACGCGCTTTCAATAACGCGCAGGCCACAATGAATATGCTTGCTGTCTCCGGTTTCGTCCTTTCTCTCGATGACGACGCGCGCACGAAGCCGGATTCACGTTACGAGCCGGTATTTGAGTTATCCGACTGGGAAAGTGCGAAAGAGACTTGGCTTACCAATATGGAAGCTTTCTCGGAAAACGTTGGCGCGATGCTTGGCGCAAACGATCTTGTGTCACGCCTCTATCGCTGGAAGCAATTCGGCGGCGACGACGCGCCGCGAGACTGGGCCAAGCGGGTGGCGGAGATGCCAGAACACATGCCGACGCTACTAGCTCGCTTCGTCAATGTGGGCACTCGGCAAAGCTGGGGCGATCGGGTCGCGACCAAAACCGAGACGTTTCATCGCGAACACTTTGATGATTTCCTCCCGATCGAGGTGGTCCAGGCGAGCTTAGCGAAAATTGATGCAGCGAAACTATCCTCGGAGGAGAGCAGAATCGTTGCGTTGTTCAATCGCCACGCGGAAGATTGGTCGATGCAAGGTAGCGACCGCGGTTCTGAGGAGTCGCAGTCGGAGTAGCCCCATTTGGTCGCTTCAACGTTCGTCACCTAGCCTCGCTTTTGTCAGTAGAGGCGGACGAAATCGCCTTGGCGGTTCCCCCTCATGCTGCACGACCAACTCCTGCCTGAGCTCGACGCTAGGAGGAGCGAACCGCGGCGTGGCTGCAGCAGGCCACTCAGATCATCCATGAATTCTTTGAAGCTCGCGCCTTTCGGCCGGCGGATTTTCAGCGATGTCAGCTGCGGAATGCGTTCGACCTCATATCCGCGACGTTCCAAATGCCGGATTACGCGAATGATGTTGTCGCCCACGCACCTGTTGAATTCCGCAACATAATCGTGTCGCTTTGTCAGTCTCTTCTTCGCCATCGTTACCCGCTACCAGTAGAGCTACGCCCCCTTTGTTTATACCTTCGGCGACCATGTTGGAAGGTTATCCGAGCCTCTCTCCGATAACGGTGCTGCTCCCGGCATCCTGATTCAAATCTCCGCAAAACCCGCCACAGTACCCTCGCTCTTTCACATTGTCCGCCACGCTCAACACCCGCCCGCGCGCCGTCGGTGGCTCGGCCACCGCGCGCGCGGGCCGCGCATACTTCACCTGCTCCCCACCTGCTCCGACCTGCTGGCGCACCTGTTCGGCACCTGCTCCGTCACCTGTTAAGTTGGACTTGAATCTCTACCAAGCATCTGGCGAACAACGATAAGTTGGAAACCACACCACCACAAAAAAGCATTCACCTGCTTTAGCAGGTCGGAGCAGGTGAAATGCCGTCCACGCCCCCACGTGCTTTTCCCGCACACCCATGCTATATACGCCCGAACGCCGCGCTCCCGCGCCGCCCCCAGAACCGGAATATCATGCCCTTCTCAACTCTCCCGGCGCCGCTCGCCGAGGCGCTCGCCTCGCGTGGTTATGCCGCGCCCACCCCCGTCCAGGCCGCCGTCATCGAACCCCAGGCGGAGGGGCGAGACCTCATCGTCTCGGCCCAGACCGGCTCGGGCAAGACCGTCGCCTTCGGCCTCGCCATCGCCCCGCAACTGCTCTCCGATGAGGACGGCAAGCTGCCGCGCGCCGCCGCGCCGCTTGCCCTCGCCATCGCCCCCACGCGCGAACTCGCGCTGCAGGTCAGCCGCGAGCTCGAATGGCTCTACGAAAAGGCCGGCGGGCGCATCACCACCTGTGTCGGCGGCATGAACCCGTCCGAGGAACGCCGCGCTTTGTCGCGCGGCGCACACATCGTCGTCGGCACGCCGGGGCGCCTGCGCGATCATATCGAACGCGGCGCGCTTGATCTTTCCGCGCTCCAGGCCGTCATCCTCGATGAGGCCGACGAAATGCTCGACATGGGCTTCCGCGAGGATCTCGAGCAGATCCTCGACGCCACGCCCGATCAGCGCCGCACCCTGCTGTTCTCCGCCACCATGCCGCGCCAGATCGTCGCGCTCGCCAAGCGCTACCAGCGCGACGCGCTGCGCATCTCGACCGTCGGCGAGGATCGCGGGCATGGCGACATCGCCTATCAGGGCGTCACCGTCGCCCCGTCCGATATCGAGCATGCCGTGGTCAATTTGCTGCGCCTGCACGATGCCGAGTCGGCGATGCTGTTCTGCGCCACGCGCGACAATGTCCGCCACCTCCATGCCAGCCTGGTCGATCGCGGGTTCGCCGCCGTCGCTTTGTCCGGCGAGCATAGCCAGTCGGAGCGCAACGCCGCGATGCAGGCCCTGCGTGATCGCCGCGCCCGCGTCTGCGTCGCGACCGACGTCGCCGCGCGCGGCATCGATCTGCCGACGCTCAGCCTCGTCATCCATGTCGAGCTGCCGCGCGATGCCGAGACGCTCCAGCACCGCTCGGGCCGCACCGGCCGCGCCGGCAAGAAGGGCACCGCGGTGCTCATCGTGCCCTATCAGCGCAAGCGCCGCGTCGAGATGATGCTCAAGGGCGCGCGCATCGCCGTCGAGTGGATGAACGCCCCGACCGTCGACGACATCCGCAAGGCCGATCGCGGCCGCCTGATCGAGGCATTGCTCGCGCCGGTCGAGGTCGACGAGGAAGACCGTTCGCTCGCCGCCGAGATCATGGCCAAGCGCAGTCCCGAGGACATCGCCGCCGCGCTCGTCCAGGCGCACCGCGCCAAGCTCCCCGCGCCCGAGGAAATGGTCGACCAAGGCGCCGCCGGCCCTCCCGGCAAGGAGCATCACCGCGCCGGCTTCGACGATGTCGTGTGGTTCCGCATGGACATCGGCCGCCGCCAGAACGCCGACCCGCGCTGGATCCTCCCGCTGATCTGCCGCCGCGGCCACATCACCAAGAACGAGGTCGGCGCGATCCGCATCGCCCCGAACGAGACCGCCTTCCAGATTCCCAAGCCGATCGCGGCGAAGTTCATGGCCGCGATCAAGCGCACCATGGGCACCGAGGCCGAAGGCACCGTCCAGTTCGAGCAACTCCAGGGCGACCCCCGCCACGATCCCCGCGGCGCCCATGCCAGCCCTGGTCACGAAGGCGGCCGCCGCCCCAACGGCCCCGCGCCGGTCAGGCACAAGCCGAGGCCGACGCTGCGCCGGAAGTAAGCTCCTTCTAAAATACCTCCCCGGCACGGGGAGGGGGACCAGCGAAGCTGGTGGAGGGGCTGGTCGAACAGGACCAGGCCCCCAACCACCACAGCCCGTTCGCCACCCCCGGCAAACGCGCAGACTGCCCAGGTCGCACGGTCCCGCCCGACCAGCCCCACCACCACGCCGCTACGCGTCGCGGTCCCCCTCCCCGTGCCGGGGAGGTATCAAGTGCAAGTAGACGCGCTCACCCCCACAAGCTAACGCCCGCGCCATGACCGCACCCGTCCCCAAGCCCTGGATCATGGCGATCGCCCCCTATGTCCCGGGCCGCTCGACCACCGACAACGGCGCCCCCGTCGCCAAGCTCTCGTCGAACGAGAACCCCCTCGGCACCAGCGAGCAGGCGAAGGCCGCCTTCCTCGCCCACGACGCCGACCTCTCGCGCTACCCCGACGCCAGCGCCGCCGAGCTGCGCGAGGCGATCGCCGCGCATCACGACCTCGACCCGGCGCGCGTCATCTACGGCACCGGCTCGGACGAGCTGCTCCACCTCGCCGCGGGCGCCTATGCCGGCCCGGGCGACGAGGTGATCTTCGTGCGCTACGGCTTCGCGGTCTACGAGATCGCCACGCGCCGCGTCGGCGCCACCCCGGTCATCGCGCCCGACACCGACTATGCCACGGACGTCGACGCCATCCTCGCCGCCGTCACCGATCGCACCCGCGTCGTGTTCATCGCCAACCCCAACAACCCGACCGGCACCTTCGCCGATCGCGGCGAGATCGCCCGCCTCCACGCCGGCCTGCCGCCGCACGTCATGCTGGTCATCGACCAGGCCTATTCGGAGTATCTCCGCCCCGAGGACGACGACGGCGGCCTCGACATGGCGCGGTCGCTGCCCAACGTCATCGTCACCCGCACCTTCTCCAAAATCCACGGCCTCGCCGCCGAGCGCATCGGCTGGGGTTACGGTTCGGCCGAGGCGATCGCCGCGATGCACCGCATCCGCGCGCCCTTCTGCGTCACCACCGCCGGCCAGCAGGCCGCGATCGCCGCGCTTGGCGCGAGCGACTTCGTCACCCACAGCCGCGAGCACAACCTCAAGTGGCGCGCCTGGTTCGCCGACGAGATCGCCAAGCTCGGCAATGCGGGCTTACGCGCCGTGCCCAGCCACGCCAACTTCCTGCTCGTCCTGTTCAACGGCAAGCTCACCGCCGAGGAGGCCTACAAGGCGCTCATGGCCAAGGGCTATATCGTCCGCTGGCTCCCCGGCCAGGGCCTCGCCAATGGTCTGCGCATGACCATCGGCACCGAGGAGGAAACCCGCGGCCTCGCGGCCGCCCTACGCGAGATCGTCGCCTAAACTCCCCTCCCCTTCAGGGGAGGGGCTGGGGGTGGGGCAGTGCCGCAAACTCGGCGCTTGTGGAAAGGCCCCACCCCAACCCCTCCCCTGAAGGGGAGGGGCTAAGAAGGCCTACCCCAACCCCTGCGACTGCGCCCAATGCAGGAACAGCTCCGGCCAAACCTCGGCCGGCTTGCCCATTGCCCGCCTGAGCCCGAACCCGTGCCCCCCGCTGGTGAACAGATGCGTCTCGACCGGCACCCCCGCCGCCTTCAGCGCGGCACGCATCTCCAGGCTGTTCTCCACCGGCACCGTCGGGTCGTCCTCGGCATGGACCAGGAAGCAGGGCGGTGTGCCCCTGGTCACGTTCAGCGCCGGCGTATGCGCCCGTTCGAGATCGGCCGGCGCGTCCTTGCCGATCAGCAGCTCGCGCGATCCGGCATGCGCCATCGGCGGCGTCATCGACTGCACGGCGTAGATCGGCGCCGCGATGTCGGGCCGCGCGGCCAGCTTGTCCGCCGCATCGACCGGCCGGTAGGTCGCCGTAGCGAACCGCGTCGCCAGGTCGCCGCAGACATGCCCGCCCGCCGAGAACCCCATCGCCGCGACGCGTTCCGGTATGATCCCATAATCCCGCGCCCGGTGCCGGATCACCCGCATCGCCCGCTGCGCGTCGGACAGCGCGACGTCCGGCCCCGCCGCCCAGTCTTCGCCCGGCAGGCGGTAGAACAGCACGAACACCGTCCACCCCCTTGCCGCCAGCCAGCGCGCGATCTCATATCCCTCCTTGTCGATCACCACCCAGCGATACCCGCCGCCCGGCATCACCAGCGCCGCCGAGCCATTGGGGATCGCCGGCCGGAACACCACCAGGCGCGGCCGGCTGATGCCGTACACCGCACGATCGGTCAGCGCGGCGTCCTTGCTGCGCTCGTCGACCGTCTCGACCAGCGCCTTGGCCGGCATGCCCGGCGCCCCGGCCGGCCACAGGTCGATCGTCTCGCTCGGCTCAGGCAGCCCTGGCACCGGTGTCCCCGGATGCACCGCGGGCGGCGTGGTCTGCCCCCGCACCGCCGAGGCGCCGATGCCGGCAGCAAGCGTTGCAAGGATGGCGGAACGGCGGTCGATCATCGGTAAGCCCCGGGAAACAAAGCGGGCGCCGCTCGCGGGGAGACGGCGCCCGACAGGGAGGAGAGGTCGAGCAGTCTACATCGTGAAGCGCGCGCCGATCATGACCGTGCGGCCGAAATGGTTGTTCTCGTAAGCGCGATTGGCATTGAGATCGACATAGCGGTCGCGATAGCTGTCGGTCAGGTTGGTGCCTTCGATCGACAGCTCGACATTCTTGGTGATCTTGTAGCGCACCGAGGCATCGACGTTGGTGATCGAGTTGTACCCCTCGAACACGTTGCCGGTGGCGCTGCCATTGTCGACGAAGCCGCTGCGATAGGCGATCGAGCCGCGTGCGCTGAAGCGGCCATCGTCATAGTACAGCGTCGCGTTGTATTGGCGCTTGGCCAGCCCGAACAGCGGCGTGTCGGTCGGCACGCCGGCTGGCGCGACGAGCACGATCTTGCCGTTGACCGTCTGCAATGTCGACGGCCCGGTGGTGTTCACGCTCACCGTGCTCGAGACGAAGGTCGCGTTGGCGATCCCGCCGAAGTGCGACAGGAAGCCCGGCAGGAAGCGGAACGGTCCCTGGATGCCGATCTCCGCACCCTTCACGCTGCCGCCGGTCGCGTTGACGACCGTCGAGATCGTCCACAGCTGTCCTTCCGGATTGGATGCCGCGGGCGAGCTGGCGAGGATCACCGACAAGGGCAGGCCGGTAGAGGCGTAGGTACCGGTGCGCGTCGTGCTGAGCGGGAAGCTCTGGATCTTCTTCTCGAACAGCGCGACCGAGAAGATCGACTCACGAGCGAAGTACCATTCGAGGCCGACATCGAAGGCGGTCGCGCGGAACGGGTCGAGCTGCGGGTTGCCGAAGGTGACCTTGTAGTTGAACCCGTCGACCGAACCGCCGGGCGTCAGATTGCCCAGGCTCGGTCGCGTCATCACCTTGGCGATCGCGCCGCGCAGGATGATGTTGTGGGTCGGGTAGAGCGCCAGGTTGAACGATGGCAGCCAGTCGTCATAGTGGCGGTCGATCGTCACCAGCGTGCCGCTGTTATAGCCGGTCGAGGACTGCTCGGTGCGCACATAGCGCACGCCGCCGTTGAAGGCGTAGTCGAGCCCGAACAGCGAACCCTTGGCGTCGAACTGGAGGTAGCCGCCCTTGTCGGTTTCGCGGACCGAGCGGATGTTGCTCTGGTTCGGCACCGCGGTGCGGCCGTACAGGTTGGTAAAGGCGGTCGCGGCGGGGAGGTTGGCGACGATCCACTGCGACGTCGCCCCCCCGGGCTGACCGGCATTGCCGAGGTTGAACGTCTCGACCAGCGACGAGGTGACCGGGAAGCCATAGACCGCGCTGCTGCCGAACACCGACGACGGCGTGCAGGTGATCGTGCCGAGCACAACGTCGGGCGCACCGGTGGTCTTGGATGGGCAGACCACCGTGTCGCGTGCCGCCTCGGTCAGGCTGAAGTCGTAGCGGCGATAGACCGCGCCGGCCTCGATCTTGAAGCCTTCGATCGCGTCCCAGGTCGTCTTGAGCGAATAGGTGCGGAACTTGTTGATCGTGTCCGACGGCCGGTCGCGGACTTCGGACAGCTGGAAGTTCGCCGGGTTGGTCGCGCCGGCGCCCAAGACCAGCGTGGGGCTGCGCGAGTTGGTATAGTCATAGCTGTACCCGGTGGCGAACTTGTTATCCAGCATGATGGTGGTTTCTTGTGGGATATCGGCATCCGACTTGGAGAAGCCGGCGAGCAGGTCGACATGGAAATGGTCGGTCAGGTCCTGCCGCAGATTGCCGCTGAACTGATAGAAGCGGGTGTGCAGCTTGCGCTGATAATGTTCGGTGCGGAGATAGGCGTCGTTGAAGGTGCCGGAGATCAGGTTGTTGTTGCTGTCGACCTTGTAGTTGACGACGTCGATCGCGCGCTCGTTCGAGCGGAACAGCACTTCGCCCCAGCGCTCCTCGCGGCGCTCGCGATAGTCGGAGAACAGTCCGTCGAGCGACAGCCGGGTGTGTTCGGTCGGCGCCCACTGGATGCTGCCGGTGATGCCGAGGCGCTGGCGGTCATGCTCGACCAGGCCGTAACGCGGGATGCGCGGGTGGAAGGCCAGCGCCGCGGCATCGCAATCGGTGCTCTGGCGGTAGAAGCCGCCGGTGTTGGGCGTGGGGGTGCCGCCAACCGCGGCGCTGTAGAAGCACGGCGTGCCGTTGACCGAGTCGAACTGGCCCTGCGCCCAGCGCGTGGTGTTGTTGCCCAGCTCGAACTGGTTCTGCGAGCTGTAGGCCGCCGACAGCGATGCGGCGAAGGTGCCGTCTTCCGACTTGTAGCCGATCAGGCCGGCGAGGCGCGGACCCCACTTCTTCGACAGGTCGTTATATTGTGCCTGCGCCGACAGCGCGAGCGTGATGCCCTTCTTGCCCGCCAGCGGGTTGCCGGTGTTGAGATCGACCACCGCGCCGAGCGAGCCCTCGTCGAGCTGCGGTTCGGCGGTCTTGCGGACGACCAGGCTGCTGAACAGCTCGGAGGCGAAGACGTTGAAGTCGAAGGCGCGCTCGCGGTCGGCACTGGCGCCGTCGCTCGACGTGGTCAGCGCCTGCATGCCGTTGACGCGCACCTGGGTGAACTGGCCGGACAGCCCGCGCACGGTGATCGAGCGGCCCTCGCCGCCGTCGCGCTGGATCGCGACACCAGGCAGGCGCTGCAGCGACTCGGCGAGGTTCTGGTCGGGGAACTTGGCGATGTCCTCGGCGACGATCGCATCGACCGAGGAAACGGTGTCGCGCTTCACGCTGAGTGCGGCGTCGAGCGAGCGGCGGAAGCCGGTGACGACGACGTCGGGCGGGGTCGCGCCGTCATCCTGCGCGGCGGGCGCGGGCGCGGCGTTGGCGGCAGGCGCTGTTGCCTGGGCCTGCACGGGCGAGGCGAGGCCGATGGCCAGCGCGCCGGCAGATACGCCAGCCAGTCGAAGTGCGTTCGTCGTGAAAATGGCCATGCCCGATTCCTCCCCAGCCGACGTGCGGCGCTTTGCTGACACCGGTAGCGGAGATACGCGCCGCGACGGGTCGTTTATGTGCGGGAGGATGCTGCCAAAACAGCGCTTTGGCGCCATATCCTCCCAATGCCTGCCGCTGTTGCGGTCCTGCCGAGGCTATATCTGCCTCGCTAGGTAACCGGTGTCAACAGGCTTTCTGCGTCACTATGGTGCGACTTGTCACGTGCCTGGCTGGATATAGGGCACGCGGGCGAACAGCTCGCGCTGCCAGCGGCGCGGGTCGTTTTCGATGTGCGAACGGACGTCGAAGATCATCGTCGACCGATGTGCCAGATCGTAACGCGGCCAGCGCGGCAGGCCGGCATGGTTCGGGTCGCCGGTGGTGGCGAAAGCGACGAAGCTCCCCTGCATCGCGCGGCTCGCGGCGCGGGCATCGGCGGCGGTGCCGGTCTGCGAGCCGGCGGCGCCGGGCGTGCCGAACACCAGCGGGATGTCCATGGTGTGGAAGGCGCCGCGGCGCGGGTCGCTGCGCGAGGTGAAATCGACCTGATAGACGAAGCCGGGGGCGCCGGCGCGGGCGCGCGCCTCGGCCTCGATCACCTGGCCGCGCCAGCTGCGCCCGGCGGTGGTCGCGCCGTAGAAGACGTCGGTCGGCGACCAGTCGGGGAAGTGGGCGCGATATTCGGCGACGACCCATTCCGGCAGGATGTCGATGCGCAGCTCGGGCGCCATGCGCGCGGCGAGATTGTCCCAGCTGAGGCCCTTCACCTTGTCCGAATCGGGGGAGATGAAGGCACGGGTCTCGTCATGGACGTTGCCTAGCATCATCGGGATGGCCAGCCCTTGCGGGTTGGCGTCGGGCCAGAAGGGGTGGCGGGTGAGCCACTTCATATCGAGCACCGGCCCGAAATAGACCCCGCCGCCGAGGATCGGGTCGGTCGCGTCGAGCGCCTCGACCAGTCTCTCGACCGGCATGGCGAGCAGCGGCGACAGGTCCTTCTCGCTCACCCCGAGCTTCGCCAGATAGGCGCGCGCGCGCAGCGTCGCGTTCATCGGCCCGCTGGCGGTGACCTGCTGGCCGCTCATCGTTGCAGCGCGGTGGAACAGTCCCTTCGCCGCCGGCATGCCCATCATGGTGGCGATCTTCGCGCCGCCGCCGGACTGACCGAACACCATCACGCGCGCCGGGTCGCCGCCGAACGCGGCGATGTTGTCGCGCACCCATTTGAGCGCGAGGATGAGGTCGAGCTGCCCGGCATTGCCGCTATCGGCGAAGCGCGGATCGAGCCGGGCGAGGTAGAGATAGCCCAGGGCGTTGAGGCGGTGGTTGATCGTCACCACCACGACGTCTCCGCGCGCGGCGAGGGTGTGGCCGTCATTGAGCGGATCGGTGACGCTGCCGTTCGAATAGGCGCCACCATGGATATAGACCATCACCGGCTTGCGCGCGCCGGCGGGCAAAGAGGTCCACACGTTGAGGAACAGGCAGTCCTCGGATTGCGGCTGGTATTTGCCCTGTTGCGGGCAGACCGGGCCGAACTCCTCGGCACGGATCGTGTCGGTCGATCGTTCGGCCGCAACCGGCGCCATAAAGCGCTTCGCGCGACCGTAGCGGATCCCGCGGAACGCCCAGACCCTGTCACCCGAGCCTTCGAAGTGGCTGTCACTGCTAAAGGTACCCGCCGGAGCCGCGACGACCCGCGATATCGGGGTCGCGCGTGCCGAACGCGGCAGTATCGTCAGCGCCGCGCCGGCGCCGATCACGGCGCGGCGGCTCCAGCCCTCAGCGGCGGACATCGAGTCCTCCGGCGAGATAGGCGTCGATATCGCCCTGGCGGAACAGGCTGGCATCGCCGGGCAGCGAGTGCTTGAGCGCGGCCAGCGCGAGGCCGGTGCGCGCGGCATCCTCGCTGCTTCCCCCCGAGCGCAGCGCGTGGAGCACGCCGGCGGCGAAGGCGTCGCCCGCGCCGATGCGGTCGACGATACCGGCCAGCGTCATCTCTTCGGTCTGGACATGGCCGTGGCGGGTGTCGATCCGCGCCGCGAGGCGGTGGCGGTCGGCATCCTCGACATGGCGGGCGGTCGAGGCGATCGTCATGAGCCGGGGGAAGGCGGCGAAGGCGGCCTCGGCCGCCTCGCGGCGGCGGTCCTCGCCGTCATGAGCAAAGTCGCGATCGAGCAGCAGCGAGATGTCGCGGTGGTTGCCGAACATCAGATCGGCATGGCCAACCAGTTCGGACAGGATGGCACGCGGGTTGCTGTCCCAGCGCGACCATAATTTGCCGCGCCAGTTGCCGTCGAACGATATCGCGACGCCGCGATCGCTGGCGGCGCGGACGGCGGCCAGCGCGCCTTCCGCCGAAGCCGGGCCGAGCGCCGGGGTGATGCCGGACAGGTGCAGGCGGTCGACGTCGGCGAGCAGCGTGTCCCAATCCCAGGTGTCGGCGGGGGTTTCGGCGAAGCTGGAATGCGCGCGGTCGTAGACGACTTCGGTGGCGCGCATGCCGGCGCCGGCGGTGACGAAATACAGGCCCATGCGCTCGCCGCGCCGCTGGATGCCGCCGGTGTCGATGCCGTGGCCGCGCAGTGTGGAAATGGCGGCGTCGCCGAGATCATTGTCGGGCACCGCGCTGGCGAAGGCGACGTCATGACCAAGCCGGGCGAGCGCGGTGGCGACATTGGCCTCGGCGCCGGCGACCCACACGTCGAACTTCGGGGTTTGCAGGAGCAGCTCGCGGCCGGGCGGCGAGAGGCGGAGCATGATTTCGCCGAATGCGAGGAGTTTCATGGGTGGCCTCTCCCTTTTTCGTCACCCCGGCCTCGTGCCGGGGTCCAACGCGCCTCAGGCGCTAACGCTCGCGGAGGGTTGGACCCCGGCACAAGGCCGGGGTGAAGTAAGGGGGTGGGGACAGGCTGTGGCATCACCGCGCCAGCCAGCCGCCGTCTACGGCCAGGATGTGACCCTGGACGTAATCCGATGCGCGGCTGGCGAGGAACACCGCGGCACCGCCGAGATCGCTGGCATCGCCCCAGCGCCCCGCCGGGATGCGGTCGACGATCGCCTTGTTGCGCACCTCGTCGGCCTGCAGCGCGGTGGTGTTGTTGGTCGCGATATAGCCCGGCGCGATGGCGTTGACGTTGACGCCTTTCGCCGCCCATTCATTGGCGAGCAGTTTGGTCAGCCCGCCGATCCCCGATTTGGAGGCGGTGTAGCTCGGCACGCGGATGCCGCCCTGGAAGGTCAGCATCGAGGCGATGTTGATGATCTTGCCCGAGCCTTGTCCGATCATGTGGCGCCCGGCGGCCTGGCACAGGAAGAACACCGATTTGAGATTGGTGTCGACCACCGCGTCCCAATCCTCCTCGGTGAAGTCGACCGCGTCGGTGCGGCGGATGATGCCGGCATTGTTGACCAGGATGTCGAGCCCGCCGAGCTTCGCCAGCGTCTCGTCGACGACACGCTGGACGGGTTCGATGGTCGAAAGGTCGGCGGCTACGATCTCGGCCTTGCGGCCCATCGATCGCACCTTGGCGACGGTTTCCTCGGCCGGGGTGCGGCCGACCGCGGCGATGTCGGCACCGGCGGCGGCGAGCGACAGCGCGATCGCCTGGCCGATGCCGGTATTGGCGCCGGTGACGATGGCGACCTTGCCTGTGAGGTCGAAGGGGTGGGTCATCTTCTTACTTCTCCCCCCCTCCCGCTTGCGGGAGGGGGTAGGGGGTGGGCTCGCGCTGTCCGCAAGCGTTGCCGTTTGTGGAGGGCGGGTGCCCACCCCCCGACCCCCTCCCGCTTGCGGGAGGGGGAGAAGAAAAGGTTACGCCAGCTGGCAGATATCCAGCACGTTCATGTCGGTATAATCCTGGTTCTCGCCGGCCATCGCCCAGATGAAGGCATAGGCTTTGGTGCCCGCGCCCATATGGATCGACCAGGGCGGGCTGATCACCGCTTCTTCGTTGGCCATGACGATGTGCCGGGTCGCCTCGCCTTCGCCCATATAATGGAACACGCGGTCCTTCTCGAGATCGTCGAGCTCGAAGTAGAAATAGATCTCGCTGCGGCGCTCATGGATGTGCGGGGGCATGGTGTTCCACACCGAGCCGGGCTTGAGTACGGTGAGGCCCATCACCAGCTGTGCCGAGTCGCACACGCCGGGGATGACGAGCTGGAAGATGGTGCGCTCGTTCGATTCCGCCAGGCTGCCGCGCTCCAGCGCATTGGCGTCGGCGATCGACAGCTTGCGCGTGGTGAAGCCTTTGTGCGCCGGGCAGGAGGCGAGGTAGAAACGCGCGCCCTCGCCCGAGAATTGCACGTCCTTCGCGCCCATGGTGACGTAGAGGCAGTCCTTGTTGCCGAGCGCGAAGCTCTCGCCATCGACGGTGACGGTGCCGTCGACCTTGCCGACATTGACGATCGCCAGTTCGCGGCGTTCGAGGAACGGATGACCAGCGGCGGAAGCCGGTTCGGTCTGGTCGGGCAGCTTGACCGCGCCGCCGGCGACCTGGACGCCGCCGATCACGAAGCGGTCGGCATGGGTGTAGTTCAGGACGCACTCGCCGGGGCGGAACAGATCCTGGATCAGATAGCGGTCGCGCAGCTCGTCGTTGGAGACGACCTCCATCATGTCGGGGTGTGTGGCGTAGTATGTGCGGTCGAACATCGAAGGTCTCCGGGGTAAAATCAGGCCGCGACGGCGGCGGTGTGCGGTTGATCGATCTTGTAGGCGCGGCGAACGAGGCCGCTGGTCAGCTCCTGTGCCAGTTCGGCGGCTTCCCAGTCGGCGAGGCGGTGCTCGGCGACGAGGCGGGCGAGGAAGCCACAATCGATGCGCCGGGCGACGTCGTGGCGCGCGGGGATCGACAGGAAGGCGCGGGTGTCATCGTTGAAGCCGACGGTGTTGTAGAAGCCGGCCGTCTCGGTGGTCATCTCACGGAAGCGGCGCATGCCCTCGGGGCTGTCATGGAACCACCAGCTCGGGCCGAGCTTGAGGCAGGGATAATGGCCGGCGAGCGGGGCGAGTTCGCGGGCATAGGCGCTCTCGTCGAGCGTGAAGAGGATGATCGACAGCTCGGTCGAGGTGCCGAAGCGGTCGAGCAGCGGCTTCAGCGCGCGGACATAATCGGTGCGCGTCGGGATGTCGGCGCCCTTGTCGCGGCCATGGCTGGCGAACAGGCCGGCATTGTGGTTGCGATAGCTGCCGGGGTGGATCTGCATCACCATGCCGTCCTCGACCGACATGGCGGCCATCTCGGTCAGCATCTGGGCGCGGAACAGCTCGGCATCGGCCGGCGTCCAGGTGTCGGTGACGATCGTGCGGAACAGCCGCTCGGCCTCGTCGCGCGACAGGTTGGCGGTCGCGGCGGTCGGATGGCCATGGTCGGTCGCGGTGGCGCCGGCGGCGCGGAAATCGGCGCGGCGCTTGCGGTGCGCGGCGAGATAGCCGCTCCAGTCATAGACGTCCTCGCCAGTCAGCTCGGCGAAGCGCGCCATGGCCGGCTTGAACGCCTCATGCTCGACATCGATCACGCCGTCGGGGCGATAGGTGGTGACGACGCGGCCCTGCCAGCCCGAACGGCGGATGGCGTGGTGATGCGCCAGATCGTCCTGCGGCCCTTCCGTGGTGGCGAGGAAGTCGATGCGGAAGCGGTCGAACAAGGCGCGAGGGCGGAAGGCGTCGCTGGCAAGTGCCTCGCCGATCGCGTCGAAATAACGGTCGGCGGTGGCGGCTTCGAGCGCGATGTCGAAGCCGAATACCTGGGTGAAGACATGGTCCAGCCAGAGGCGCGACGGGGTGCCGCGGAACAAGTCGTAATGCGCGGCGAACAGCCGCCATGCGGCGCGGGGGTCGGTCGCCGGCTCGCCGTCGCGGCGCGGGATGCGCAGCGCGTCGAGGTCCACGCCCTGGCTGTAGAGCATGCGGTAGATATAATGGTCGGGTGCGAGCAGCAGACTGGTCGCGTCGGTCCAGTTCTCATTGGTGGCGAACCAGGCAGGGTCGGTATGGCCGTGCGGGCTGACGATCGGCAGGCCGGCGACGGTGGCGTAGAGCTCGCGCGCAATGGCGCGGGTGGTCGGATCGGCCGGGAACAGGCGATCGGGATGTAATGCCAGTTGCCGTGTCATCCTGCCTCCTCTCTCTCGCCGTCTTTGGGTGTGCGACTAGACTTTAGGTAACCGGTGTCAAGTGTTGGTGCAAGCGATGTTGCCATGGTTTGGTCGGGAATCTCGAATTGATTTACCACCCCGGCGAAGGCCGGGGCCCAGTTGGGGAAGGTTTGAAAACAAGACGCTGCGCGAGATCACAAATGGCTCCCAACTGGGCCCCGGCCTTCGCCGGGGTGGTCGTGAAGGGAGGTCAGCCGCGGTCCGCGCCCTATTTCCACACTCTATGTCACCCGCTCGCCGTCGACACCGATCCGCGCCGGATCAGCGTCGACAGGAACAGCGAGGGTTCCTCGACACCCTCGTCGCGCTCATCGCCATCGATCCCCGCGATCAGTTTCAGGGCAGCAGACCGCGCCATCGAGGCGATCGGCCAGCGCACCGTGGTCAGCGGCGGCCAGACATGGGCGGCGATCGGCGTGTCGTCGAAACCGATGATCGACAGGTCGCGCGGAATCTCCAGCCCGCGCTGGCGCGCGGCGTGGATCACGCCGGCGGCCATCTCGTCGTTGCACGACAGGATCGCGGTCGGGCGCGGCATCAGGTCGAGCAGGCGTTCGGCGGCGACCAGCCCCGATTCGAAGGTGTAGTTGCCGTCGGCGATCATGCTGCGCGGCAAGGCGATGCCGGCATCGCCGAGCGCGTCCTCGAAGCCCAGCCGGCGTTCGAGCGCCGAGCGGAAGCCGTGCGGCCCGGCGACCAGGCCGATGCGGCGATGGCCGTTGGCGATGAGATGCTCGGTCGCCTCGCGCACCGCCTGGCGATCGTTGGAGGTGACCATGTTCTCGGGCTTGTCGAGCGGCGCCGAACCCATGCGGACATAACGACAGCCGATATCGGCGCACAGCTTGGCGACGCTGTCATTCTCGCTGATCGGCGGCATCAGCAGCACGCCGAACAGCCGCTGGCGTTCGAGGAAGTGGCGCAGATCGTCGAGCATCGTCGCCGAGCCGCGATCGACCGGGCGCACCACCATCTCGAATTCGGTGCCGCGCAACGCCTCGAGCATGCCCTGCTGCACGTTCATCACCGTCTGGGCGTTGGGATTGTCGTGCACCAGCCCGATCAGGAAGTTGCGGCGCAGCGCCAGCGCGCGCGCCTGGGGATTGGGGATGTAGGACAGCCCCTCGATCACTTCCTCGACCTTGCGCCGCGTTTCCTCGTTGAGCAGCGGCGAGCGGTTGATCACCCGGCTGACGGTCTTTTTTGAAACGCCCGCGATCCGGGCTACGTCGTTGATCGTCGGCTGTCCGGTCTTGCGCATGGCGCGAGGCATAGCGACACGTAACGAAAGCCGCCAGCCTTGCGGTTCCGGACAATCCGGGGCAGAGGAATGATACCGGTTACCTAAAGTTGGTGGGGATGACGCTCAAGGCACTGCGGATCGACCCGGCAGACAATGTCGCAACCCTGCTCGAAGATGGGCGTGCCGGCGATTCGGTCGTCGTCGACGGCGTTTCGGTCGTGCTGGGCGAGGATGTCGCGCAGGGCCACAAGGTCGCGCTGGCGCCGGTGACGGCGGGCGAGGCGTTGATCAAGTACGGCGCGCCGATCGGGCGGGCGCGGCACGCCATCGCCGCCGGTGAGCACGTTCATTCCGACAATCTCGCCACCGCCCTGTCGGGGCGACTCGACTATCGCTATGCGCCGACGCCTGCCGCCGCGCCGATCGCGGCGGCGACCCGCTTCATGGGCTACCGCCGCGCCGATGGCCGGGTCGGTACGCGCAACGAGATCTGGATATTGCCGACCGTCGGCTGCGTCGCACGCACGTCGGAACGCATCGCCGCCAGGGCCGCGGCGATGCTGGGCGATGCGGTGGACGGCGTTCATGCCTTCACCCATCCGTTCGGCTGTTCGCAGCTCGGCCATGATCTCGACGGCACGCGGGCGATCCTCGCCTCGCTCGCCTGCCATCCCAATGCCGGGGGCGTGCTGATCGTCGGGCTCGGCTGCGAGAACAACCAGATCGAGGCGTTGCTGGAAACCGTGCCTGAATGGCGCCGCCCGGCGATCCGCACCCTGGTGACGCAGATGAGCGGCGACGAGGTGGCGGAAGGCTGTGCGCTGGTCGCCGAGCTGGCCGAGGCGGCGCGCTGCGAACGCAGCGAGGTCGGTCTCGAATCGCTCGTGCTCGGCGTGAAGTGCGGTGGGTCTGACGGCCTCTCCGGTCTCACCGCCAACCCGCTGGTCGGGCGGATCAGCGATCGCGTGACGGCTGCGGGCGGCCGCGTGATCCTGAGCGAGATTCCCGAGATGTTCGGCGCCGAGCAAGTGTTGATGAACCGCGCCGCGGACCAAGGCGTGTTCCAATCGGTCGTCGCGCTGGTCAACGACTTCAAGCAATATTTCATCGATCATGGCGAGCCGGTGTCGGACAATCCCTCGCCGGGCAACGTCGCCGGCGGGATCACGACGCTGGAGGAGAAGTCGCTCGGCGCGGTGCAGAAGGCCGGGCGCGCGCCGGTCGCCGATGTCATCGCTTATGGTGCGCGGGCGCGGGTCGACGGGCTGACGTTGCTCGAAGCGCCGGGCAACGACGCGGTGTCGTCGACCGCGCTGGCGGCGGCGGGCGCGACCGCGATCCTGTTCACCACCGGGCGCGGCACCCCGCTCGGCTTTCCGGTGCCGACGATCAAGATCTCGTCGAACAGTGCGCTGGCGCGACGCAAGCCGGGCTGGATCGATTTCGATGCCGGGACGGTACTCGACCAGGGATTCGAGGGTGCGGAGGCGGCCTTGCTCGAGCGTATCGCCGAAATCGCCTCGGGGGCGGAAACGGCGGCCGAGCGCAATGGCGAGCGCGAGATCGCGATCTGGAAGCGCGGGGTGACGCTGTGAGGCGGTTGTCGCGTGCTGCCCTGGCCGGATTGCCGGCCGCCATCGCCGCGCCGCGCGGGCGCGCCGTTGGCGGCGTCGGGATCGTCCATTTCGGACCCGGCGCGTTCCACCGCGCGCATCAGGCGGCCTATGTCGATGCGCTGCTCGATCATGATCCGCGCTGGGGCATTGCCGCGGTCTCGCTGCGCAGTCGTGGCACGATCGAGGCGCTGGCGGCGCAGGACGGGCTCTACACGCTGGCGATCCGCGATACCGCAAGCAGCCTGCGCGTGATCGACGCGCATCGCCGCTTTCTCGGGCCTGAGGATGCCGCCGCGACGCGCGCGCTGCTGGCCGATCCGGCAACGCGGCTGGCGACCAGCACGGTGACCGAAAAGGGCTATTGCCTGGCGGGCGACGGCACGCTCGACCTTGGCCATGCCGATATCGTGCACGACCTCGCCCGGCCGGCCGCGCCACGCAGCGTGATCGGCTGGATCGTCGCCGGCCTGGCCGCGCGGCGGGCGGCGGGCAAGGCGCCGTTCGTGCCGATGCCGTGCGACAATCTCGCCAGCAATGGCGCCAAACTGCACGCCGCTCTGGTTGCCTTCGCCGCGGCTAGCGATGCGGGGCTGGCCGACTGGATTGCCGGCGAGGTGCGGGTGCCGTCGACGATGGTCGACTCGATTACGCCCGCGTCGGACGAAGCGCTCTACGCCGATGTCGCCGCTGCGCTGGGCGTGGAGGATCGCGCTGCCGTGCAGCGCGAGGCGTTCACCCAATGGGTGATCGAGGATGTCGGTGGCTTGCCCGATCTCGCCGCGGTCGGCGCGACGGTGACCAGCGACGTGGCAGGGTTCGAAAAGGCCAAGCTGCGTATCCTCAACGGGGCGCATTCGACGCTGGCCTATGCCGGGCTGCTGCGCGGCCATGCCAGCGTCGCCGAGGCGATGCGCGATGCCGAACTGGCGGCGTTCGTCGATGCGATGATCCGCGAAGACATCATGCCGATGCTGCCGGCGGTGCCGGGGCTCGATCTCGATGGTTACCGCGCAGCGGTGCTCAAGCGCTTCGCCAACCCGGCGATCGTCCACCGGCTCGACCAGATCGCGCAGGACGGATCGCAGAAGCTGCCCTATCGACTGGGCGACACGCTGCTCGCCAACCGCCGGGCGGGGCGGATGCCGCAGCATGTCGTCATGGCGCTCGGCTACTGGGTGGCGTTCCTGCTGCGGCGTGTGGCGTCGGGGGTGGCGATCGTCGATCCTGCCGCCGAGTCGCTGATCGCGGCGGTTTCGGGTGCGGCGCCGCGCGGAGCGATGGCGGCGCTGATCGGCCGGGGCCTGGGTTTTCCCGCCGCGCTGCGCGACGACGGAGCGGTGTGCGATGCGCTGCAAGCGGCGGCGGAGATGGCGTTCTCCGGGCAATTATCATTCGGAAACGCTCGCGTGTAGCGCCACCCCGGCGAAGGCCGGGGCCCCGTTGCGAGCCAGTCGGAAACGGGCGTTTCGTTCGATAATTTCCGCTTTCCCAACTGGGCCCCGGCCTTCGCCGGGGTGGCGAATAGGGTAGGGTGGCCGCACGCAACATCGCGCATTTCCACCCCTTCCGCACATCAGCGCTTGTCAATGACACCGGTTTCCCATACGCAGCGTGCAACGACGCCGAACAGGGCGAGGGAGGGATGTTGGCGGTGCAGCCAAACGATCACAACGACAATATCGCGCGGATCGCGCGCTCGTTCGTGGATGCGCGACGCGACGGTACGACGCTCGCCGATTATCCGGGCGACATGCCGCGCGGCCTCGCCGACGCCTATGCCGTGCAGGACGCGGCGATCGAGTTGTCACCCGAGGCGATTGCCGGGTGGAAGGTCGGACGGATCAACCCGCCGCTCGGCGAGATCGACCGACTGGCCGGGCCGATCTTCGCCGATCATGTCTTCACGGCGGACGGTGCCGAGCTGGTCATGCCGGTGTTCGCCGACGGTTTCGCCGCGGCCGAGGCCGAGTTCCTGTTGCGCATCGCGGCGACGCCCGATCC
Organism: Pseudomonadota bacterium; assembly: GCA_040390605.1. Classification (GTDB taxonomy): domain Bacteria; phylum Pseudomonadota; class Alphaproteobacteria; order Sphingomonadales; family Sphingomonadaceae; genus Sphingomonas. The sequence goes on along the minus strand of JAZJXZ010000026.1, from coordinate 138,617 downwards.
GGACAAGACCAGCTATTCGATGGCCGAGGCGGTCGCGCTGATCGACGCCGTGCATATCGGGATCGAGATCGCCAGTTCGCCCTTTCCCGGCATCAACGACCATGGGCCGACGGTGACGATCTCCGATTTCGGCAACAATAACGGTCTGATCGTCGGCGACGCGGTCGAAGGGTGGCGCGACACCGATCTCAATCACTGGCCGGTCGAGCTGTGGATCGACGGCTCGCGCGTCGGCGCGGCAACCGCCGCGACGATGCTCGATGGCCCGTTCGGCGCGGCGCGCTTCCTGTTCGAGCTGATGGCTGGGCGCGGCATCGCGCTCGCCGCCGGGCAATGGATTTCGACCGGCGCGGTAACCGGCGTACACCCGGTATCGCCCGGCAACCGCGTCGAGGCGCGGTTCGACGGTCGGCTGTCGGTCGAGTGCATGATCAAGGCCCGTTAGAGGCCGTCAAAAATCAGGAGAGTGACGATGGCGACTATCGGGAACCCCGAAGTCGATCAGCAAAGCGGGATCGGTGCCGCCGCGGCGCGGATCGGCCGCTATCGCTGGGCGATCTGCGCGCTGTTGTTCGCGGCCACCGCGATCAACTATGTCGATCGCCAGATGATCGGCGTGCTCAAGCCGACCATCTCGGCCGAGCTCGGCTGGAACGACGCGACCTATTCCTACGTCATCATCTGGTTCCAGGCGGCCTATGCGCTCGGCTATGTCAGCTTCGGCTGGGTGATCGACCGGCTCGGCGCGCGGATCGGCTATGCCATCGCCTTCACCATCTGGACGCTCGGCCACACGCTGTGCGGTTTCGCCGGCAATGCGTTTCAATTCTCCGCCGCGCGCTTCGTGCTGGGCATCGGCGAGGCGGGCAATTTCCCGGCCGGGATCAAGGCCGTGTCGGAATGGTTTCCGGCGAAGGAGCGCGCGCTGGCGACCGGCGTGTTCAACGCAGGCGCGAATATCGGCGCGGTCATCACCCCGCTGATCGTACCGGCGATCACGCTGGCGTTCGGCTGGCGCATGGCCTTCATCGTCACCGGCCTGGCCAGCCTGGTCTGGCTGGTCGCGTGGATCGCGATCTATCGCCGACCGCGCGAGCAACCCCGGGTCGGCGCGGCGGAACTGGCCTATATCGAAAGCGATCAGCCCGATCCCGCGAAGAAGATCGGCTGGGGCCAGCTGCTCGGTTACCGCGAGACCTGGGCCTATGCGCTGGGCAAGTTCCTGATCGACCCGATCTGGTGGCTGTTCCTGTTCTGGACGCCGGACTTTCTGGCCAAGACCTATCATCTCGACCTGAAGAGCTTCGGTCCGCCGCTGGTGGTGATCTATCTGATCTCGGACGTCGGCAGCATCGCCGGTGGCTGGTCGTCGTCGACGATGATGAAGCGCGGCTTCTCCGCCAACGCCGCGCGCAAGCTGACCATGCTCGGCTGCGCGATCCTCGTCACGCCGATCTTCTTCGCGCAATATGTCGACAATCTGTGGCTGGCGGTCGGCATCGTCGGCCTGGCGACGGCGGCGCACCAGGCCTTTTCGGCCAACCTCTACACCATCCCGTCGGACATGTTCCCGCGTGGGGCGGTGGGTTCGGTGGTCGGCATCGGCGGCACGGTCGGCGCGGTCGGCGGCATGGGGATGGCGTGGTTCACCGGTTATATCCTGCAGACGACGGGCAGCTACACGCTGATCTTCGCGGTGGCCGGCAGCGTCTATCTCATCGCCGTCGCGGTAATCCATCTGCTGAGTCCGAAGCTCGCACGGGTCGACTCGATCTGATTTCCATCGCCGGGAGAACGAAGCCGGTGGCGCCGGCTGCGGAGAACAAGATGAAGCGCTTTCTCTCGACGACGATGTTGATTCCGGCGGGCTTGCTCGCCGCGGCGCCGGCGGTGGCGCAGGATGCAACGGGGCTGCTGTTCCGCGCCTCGGCGGACAAGAGCCTGACCGCCGACGTCGCAGTCGGCGACCCGGTGCCCAATTTCCGCAGCGGCGTGACCGTGGTGCCCGATGGCGCGATCGGCGGCGCGGCGCGCTGGGCGGATGACGGCTATGTCGCGTGGAAGGCACCGGGCAATATCCGCGCCGAGCGGGGCACCCTGGCGTTTTTCTGGCGGTCGCGCACGCCCGTCGGTGAGGCGCCGTTCAACATCTTCCGCGTCGGGTTCGCCGATCATTCGAGCTGGGACATGGCGTTCCTGCGCATCGACTGGAACGGGCATGGCTTCGACGCCTTCGTCACCGATGCCAATCTCTCGCGGGTGCGCGTGTCGTGGCGGATCGACACCTTGCCGGCGCCCGATGCCTGGCACCACATCGCCTTTGCCTGGGACGAGACAGTCGGCGTGCGGCTGTTCGTCGACGGCAAGCTGGTGGCGCGCAAGGACCAGAAGGCCGATCTCGATTCGGGGCTCGACCAGTTCGGGCTCGCCGGGCGCGTGCTGTCGCCGCACCAGGTGCAGAGCCGCTATCACTTCATGCGCGGGAGCGATGTCGACGAGATTCGCATTTACGACCATCAGCTCGGCGATGGCGATGTCGCCGCACTGGCTGACAAGCGCGAGCCCGGTACCGCGCCGCCGCCCGATGCCGCCGCACGGCGCGTGGCATGGCTGCACCGCTATGGCTGGGACCGTGCCGCGCCGCCGGTGCTCGACGCGCCCGTCACGCGCATCCGCAAGGTCGAGTTCGCCGATGCGAAGGACCTCAAGGAGCGGATGTGGAAGGGGATCGACGGCATCGCCGAGACGACCTGGCCCGGCGTCTACAACCGCTCGCGGCTGCCCGGGCGCGACGATTATTTCGAGCTGCCCGACTGGAACACCTATGTCGAGGGCGGCAAGCGCTACGATCTGACGGTACCGCCGGGCGAGCGCTTCAACCGCGTCGAGCTGCGCGGCGCGGCCTATGGCAGCCTGATCTGGGCCGGCGAGGGCAAGCCGGTGACGCTGGCGCAGCGGCCGCAGGGCGTGGTGCGCAGCGTCGACAGCTTCGCCGCGCGCCAGGGCGGCACGCTGAGCTTCGTCAACACGATGCAGGAGCAGCCGATCCAGGAGATCTGGGCCTATGATGTCGGCGCCGGTGCCGAGCCCACGGGCACCTTCAAGCTTTCCTACACGGTCGACGCCAATGCTTCGATCGACATCGCTTCGCTCGGCGCGCTGACGCGCTTCATCGCCGGGCGATACGCCCCCGACGAGCGCAGCACCGTCGTCGCCATGCCGTCGTCGGGCGTGAAGGCCGCGGTCGGGGCGGGTGCCGCCGGAGGCTCGGGCACTGTCGTGCGGGCGAAGGGCGGGCAGCCGATCGTCCATATCCTGATCCCGGCGAGCTTCGGCGACGCCGAGCCCGACAAGCCGCTGGCGCGCGCCTTCGATTATGGCTGGCAGAACCTGCACGACGGGCTCGACGGCATCGCCATCGACCTTCCCGCACTGAGCGCCACGCCCGATGCCAATGGGCTGATCGCGCTCAACATCCAGGTCAAGGACCCGATCTGGCCGCAGCGCGACATGATCGACGTGTCGGTGTCGGTGAAGCCGGGCGAGAAGCGTAGCCTGTGGCTCGATCTGCGTGATCGCATATTGTCCAATGACAGCCTCCATCTGAGCATCGCGTCCGCCGCGCCCGATTTCGACGCGACGAGCCTCAACGGCGCGAAGATCCGCCTCGTGTTCAAGCCGCGCGACGAGGCGCGCCCCGAGCATGTCGCCGACCGGCTCAACCAGGTGAAGGACAATTGGGGTTTCCTGGTCGAGGAACACACCGCCTCGAAGCGCGCCGGCCTCTATGCGCGGCTCTTCGCCGATATCAGCGACCTGTTGCGGGTCGACCCGGAGAATGCGCTGGCGCGGAGCTATTGGGCGGACATCAACTACCGGCCGGAGAATATGCCGGCCTTCACCCAGCCGACGCCGCCGGCGGGCGTGCCGCTCTGGGCGTTCCGCCAGCTCGAGGATCTGAAGCTGGCGCGGCGTTTCGTCGACTGGTGGATCGATTACCGCCAGGTGCCCTATGGCGATTTCGGCGGTGGAATTTCCGACGATGTCGACCTGACCGAGCAATGGCCCGGCCTCGCGCTGATGGGGGTCGAGCCCGACAAGATCAACGCCTCGCTGCGCGCGCTGTCCGACGCGGTGTACAAGAACGGCATGATCGTGAACGGGCTCGGCTATATCACGACCGACGAGCTCCACGCCTATGAGGAGGGGCTCAACGTGAATGCCGAGCGGCTCTACCTCAACTGGGGCGAGCCGCGCGCGATCGAGCGGCTGATGGACAATGTCCACGGCCTGCAGCGCGTCATCCTGCCCAATGCGGCAGGACACATGCACTTCGCCAGCAACTGGTATGGCGGGCGCAGGATCTACCGCGAGGGGCCGTGGGAATGGCAGAAGCCCTATAGCTTCACCGTAATGCACGCGCCGATGCTGATCGGGCTTTACAACGGCAATCCCGCGGCGCGCGCGCTGGTGACGGGCGTGATCGACGGCTGGCTGGCGCACGGCAAGCAGGCGGCCGACGGCACATGGTCGTTCCCCAACGAGATCAACTGGCGCACCGATGCCGAGCGGGCCGGCGATGGCGGTGGCCTCACCACACCGCTCCAGGCGGCCTGGGCATCGTACCGCTTCACCGGCGATGCGAAATATCTGCGGCCGCTGGAGGGCCGCGTGGCGCGGAGCGGCCCCGGTGCGGTCGGCGAGATGAACGAGAATGTGTTCGACGTCGCACCGCAGGGCGCGGCGTGGCGCAAGGCGTTGCTCGCCAAGCCATCGGATGACGCCTTTGCGCGCTACACGGCTTGGGCCGCGACGGGGAATGTCGCGCCGCTCGAGCAACTCCATGCCGATGCCATCGCGACCAAGGCGCAGCGGCTCTACATGATGACCGAAGGGCATTGGTGGTCCGACCGCGTCGAATCCGCGATGGATATATTGCAGCGCGAGCGGCTCGGCGGGGTGGCCCTGGTGCGCAATCAGGGCTGGCCGGGCAACACGGTGAGCTGGCGCTTCGACCGCGACGCAGCGGCCGAGCAGGTCGCGATCCTGCTGCCCGGCGCGACGCCCGACCGGTTCAAGGTCATCGCCTATAATAGCGGCGACCAGGCCGAGGCGGCGACCATGACCAGCTGGGACGTCACCGGCGGGCAATGGAGCATGGCCCGCGCGGTCAGTGGCGAAAGCATCGCGGCGCCGACCGCCAGCGCCGTTACGCTGGAGCGCAGCGCCTCGGTACGGGTGTCCTTCGCGCCGCATGCGACGACCATTTATGAGTTCAGGCTGGTCAAGCGGTCGGGCGATGTCGCCGACCGGCCGGACCTCGGCGTCGGCCGTGACGATGTGGCGCTCACGGGCCGCAGCGTAACGGTGGCGGTCCACAGTCTCGGCGCCCGAGCGGCGAATGGCGGGACGGCGACTTTGGTCGCGCGTGACGGGCGCGTGCTGGCAACGGCGCGCGTGCCCGATCTCGCCGCGCCGACCGACCTGCTGCCCAGGATCGCGACGGTGCGGATGACCCTGCCGGCCGGTGTCGCACCGTCCGAGGCCAGCGTTCGCGTCGCCCTCCCGGGTGATGCAGCGGAGGTGACGCGCCTCAACAACAGCGTGCCGCTGGTCGCGCCGCGGCCGTGACCTGTTCGCGCCGAACGGTAATCGCCGGGGCAGCGGCGATACTGGCGATGCCGCAAATCGCCTGGGCATCGAGCAACGACGACGCCCGGCTGCATGCGGCGCTCGACGGGTTGCCCAAGGGCGGCGATCCGGCGCCCAAGCTCGCGACGTTGCGGGTATTCGATCCCGCTCGCCTGTCGCTGCCGGCGCGGCTCGACCTGCTGACGGTGCGCGGCGGGCTGGCGGTCGATCGCGAGATCCTGAGCCGCTTCCCCGGCATCGACCCGGTCAAAGGCTATGCCGCGGCACCGCTGTCCGAGCGCCCGGCTTATTTCGCCTTGCTGCTGCGACGGCGCGTGGGCGACATGGACCTCGCCGCGGCACGCCGGCGGCTGGAGACCGAGCGGGACCGGCTGTTGCGCCGCGCCGATATCTTGATGCGCCGGGTGGGCCACCAACAGGGTAACACCGGCGCCCGGTTCAGCGCCTTGTTCGCGGACCCGCGCTGGCTCTACAGCGACGACGATGCCGGCCGCGACCGCGCGGTTGTCGACATGAACCGGCTGCTCGACGCCCGGCGGCGGCAAGTGCCGCTGGCCTTCGACGCGGTGCCCGCCTGGTGCCTCGATGTCCTCGCCGCGCGCATGTCGCGCGCGGAGGAGGAGGCGGGCAAGGCCGGATATCGCGCGCTGCCCCAGCCGGGCAGGGCGGGGGCTTATTTCGTCGACCTCAAGGATATCCGCCGACGGCCGAGCTGGACGTTGCCGTCGGTCGTCGCGCATGAATTGCTGCCGGGCCACATGATCCAGCTGCCGATCGAGGCAGCCGCCAACCCGCATCCGCTGCGACTGGAATATACCCCGGCCTTTGCGGAAGGGTGGGGCATCTACGCCGAGCAACTCGCCGCCGCCCAGGGTGCCTTCACCGATGCGATGGCCGAACTCGGGCACCTCCACTGGCTGCTGTTCCGCGTCGGGCGCGGCCTGGTCGATATCGCGATTCACTGCGATGGCTGGCCGGTCGAGCGGGCGCGGGCGCAACTTGTCGCGTGGCAGGGCGAGCCGGCCTATTTCGCGCCATTCGACACCGATCTCGCGCGGATCGTCGCCGAACCCGCGTCGCGTGCCGCCGAGGCATTGGCGTGGCTCGCCATCGCCGATCGTGCGCCGCGCACGGTGATCGCGCGAAGGACCTTCCACCGCGCCATGCTGGCGGGCGGGCGCAAGCGATTGGAGCTGGCATGAGCATCACGCGCCGCGACGCTTTCGGGATTGCGGGGCTGGCGGGGGCCGCGCTGCTGCCGGGCGAAGGCGATGCCCGCGCGAGCGCACCGACGGCGCCGCGCTGGCGGTGCGGCATCGACAATCAGCGCATCGCCGATCTCGGTGATGGCACGTTCCTCAATCCAGTGATGGCGGGCGACCATCCCGATCCGGCGATCCTCAAGGACGGTGCCGATTATTACCTGACCTTCTCCAGCTTCGACTCCTATCCCGGCCTGATCATCTGGCACTCGCGCGACCTGGTGAACTGGCAGCCGGTGGGTCCGGCACTGACGCGCAATATCGGCTCGGTCTGGGCCGTCTCGCTGATCAAGCATGGCGGGCGCTTCTTCCTCTACATCCCGACCAAGGCCTCACCGAATTCGATCTGGGTGATCCATGCCGAGCGCATCGAGGGACCGTGGAGCGAGCCGGTCGATCTCGGCCTGCACAAGCATATCGATCCATGCCATGCCGTCGGCGAGGATGGCAGTCGTTGGCTGTTCCTGTCCGGCGGCGACCGCGTTCGTCTTGCCGATGACGGGTTGTCGACGGTCGGTCCGGTCGAGCATGTCTACGACCCCTGGCACTATCCCGCCGACTGGGTGGTCGAGGGCTTTTCGCCCGAGGGCCCGAAGATCGAGCGGCATGGCGGTTGGTTCTACCTGATCACGGCCGTCGGCGGCACCGCCGGCCCGCCGACCGGGCATATGGTGATCGCCGCACGCTCGCGCTCGATCCATGGCCCGTGGGAGAATTGCCCGGCCAACCCCCTGGTGCGGACCGAGAGCGATACCGAAGCCTGGTGGTCGCGCGGCCACGCCTCGCTGGTCGAGGGGCCGGCGGGGGACTGGTGGACGCTCTATCACGGCTTCGAGAAGGGTTATTGGACGCTCGGCCGCCAGATGCTGCTCGATCGCGTCGAATGGACCGGGGATGGATGGTTCCGCATGACCGGCGGCGATCTGTCGCGGCCGATCGCTAAGCCGAAAGGCGGCAGCGCGGTGCGGCACGGCATGGCGTTGTCGGACCGCTTCGACGACTTCGCGATCGGCACCCGCTGGAGCTTTTTTCGCCCTGCGGCAGATGAAAAGACCCGGGTGACGACCTCTGACAATATTCTCCATCTGAAAGCGCACGGTACCGCGCCGGTGGATTCCTCGCCGCTGCTGCTGATTGCCGGCGATACCGCCTATCGCTTCGAGTGTGACGTGGAGATCGACCCCGGCACGACTGCCGGCCTGGTGCTGTTCTATGACGACCGACTCTATTGCGGGCTCGGCTTCGACACGCGGAATTTTGTCACACACCAATATGGCCAGGAGCGCGGCCGGCCGCGCAACCCGCATGGCCGCCGCATGACCATCCGTGTGACCAACGACCGCCATATCGTGACCTACGACACCAGCGGCGACGACGGGCGGACCTGGACGCGCTTCGATCGCGGCATGGAGGTGTCGGGCTACCACCACAATGTGCGGGGCGGCTTCCTGATGCTGCGACCCGGCCTCTACGCCGCCGGTGGCGGCGAGGCGCGCTTTCGCGATTTTCGCTTCATGGCCTTGTAGCAGCGCGCTGGTCGAGCGGTTCAGGCGCTTTCGCGCGCCACGAGCCTGAAACCCACATCGATGTGACGCTCGGCGATCGTCTCGCCGGCGGCTCGGCGGCGCAGGACGTGGATCGCCTCGCGGCCGATCCGCGCGCCGTCGATATCGACCGTCGTGATGGTCGGGCGCATTTCGGCTGCGATGGCGAGGTTGCCGAAGCCGACCACCGCGAGCTCGTCGGGAACGCGCACGCCTGCGGACATCGCTTCGACGAGCAGCCCTTGCGCGAGATAGTCCGAACTGCACACCACGACGTCCGGCCGCACGGCGAGTTCGCGCAAGGCGCGGAAAGCCGCGCGACCATGTCCGAACCTGGTCTGGCTGGCGAAGCTCTGTTCGGAAGGTGCGTCGCCACCCGCGGCGACCCAGTCATCGACGAAACCCTGTCGCCGCTCCATGGCACGCGTGCCGGATGCGGAAAGGAGGTGCGGTCGCCGATAGCCGCGACCGCGCACGAAGCGAGCAATGTCCTGGCCGACCGCGCGGTGCGAGAAGCCGACGGCGATATCGATCGGGTCCGCGGGCAGGCCCCATGTCTCGATCACCGTCGCGTGGCGGCTTCGCAGCAGTTCGCGGGTTGTCGGATCGGTCAGGATTCCGGTCAGGATGATCGCGTCGGCACGGCGCGACAGTGCCGCCGAGATCAGTTCGGGCATGCGCTCATTCTCGATGCCGGTCAGGCCGAGCATGACGATGTAGCCGTCCGACGACAGCTCGCCGACCATCGCCTCGACCGTGGCATTGAAGATCGATTGCGCCATGTCCGGCACCAGCGCCGCGACGAGCCGGCTCTTGCGCGAGGCGAGACCGCCGGCGATCAGGTTCGGAACATAGCCCGTGGCCACCACCGCCTCGCGGATGCGTTCGGCGGTTTCCGCTGCCACCATGCCCGGATTGTTGAGGCAGCGCGACACCGTGGCGGGCGAGACACCGGCCCGTCTGGCGACATCGTCGAGTTTTGGAACATGGCGTCCTTTGTCCATGCTTCACACTAGGGGCAGAGGTGGCGCGCGGAAAGGCATTGCAAGCGCTTGCAGTCAGCCATAAGGCGCCCCGATGCAAGACTTCGATCCGCTTCTGCCCGAGACGTTCGACAGCGCCCATGCGGACTATGCGGCGCTGCGCGCGCATTGCCCGGTGGCGCACAGCGATGCCTGGGGCGGGTTCTGGGCGCTGATGAAGCATGCCGATGTCGCCGCCGCCGCGGCGGACGGCGAAACCTTCATCACCTCGAAGCAGAATGTCGTGCCGGCGGTGGCCTTTACCGGGCGACGTCCGCCGCTGCACCTCGACCCGCCCGAGCACACGCCGTATCGCCGCGCTCTGACTCCGCTGCTGACCGAGCGCAAGGTCGCGAAGTTCGCGCCGGTGATCCGCGAGATATGCGTGGAGCTGCTCGATGCGATGGTCGCCAGGGGCGGCGGGGACATTTGCGACGAATTTTCGGCACGCATGCCGATCCGGGTGTTTGCCGCCTGGATGAACCTGCCGGCCGAGCAGGTGGCGTCGCTGGCCGAGGTCGGACGGCGCTACAATATCGCGGTGCAGTCCAACGACATGGCATCGACCAGGGAAACCAGCCTGCTGCTCTACGAGATGGCGCGCCAGCTGGTCGCCGACCGCAAGGCGGCACCGCTCGACCCGGCGGAAGATGCGACCAGCGCGTTGCTGGCGACGCGCGTCGACGGCGCGCCGCTGCCCGACGAGATGATCGTCGGCACGATCCGCCAGGTGCTGGTGGTCGGCATCATCGCACCGACGGTGCTGTTCGGTTCGGTCGCCGTGCACCTGTCGCGCGACCAGGCGTTGCAGGCGGAGCTGCGCGGCAACCCCGCGTTGATCCCGGCGGCGATGGACGAGTTCCTGCGCCTCTACACCCCCTATCGCGGCTTCGCGCGCACCGCGACCCGCGACGTCACGCTGCATGGCCGGACGATCCCGGCCGGCGAGCCGATCGCGCTGGTCTATGCCTCGGCCAATCGCGACGACGACGTGTTCGAGGACGGGTCGAGCTTCAGGCTGAATCGCCCGAACATGAAGGACTCGCTCCATTTCGGGCGCGGCACGCATATGTGCGTCGGTGCGGCGCTGGCCAGGTTGCAGATGGTCATCGGTCTCGAGGAAATGATGGCGCGCCTGCCGACCTTCGATCTCGACGGCGATGTGATCCCGACGCGCTTTCCCGAGATCGGTGCGCTCAAGGTGCCGTTGCGGTTCGCCGCGCGAGGCTGACGACCGGTCGCAGCGTCATGCCGGTGTGAGGAGCAAGCCGTCGCCATCGACGGCAATGCGCGTCGTCATCCCTTCTTCCCGTGTCACGTCGCGCAGATATTCCGTGACGCGGCGGAATTCGGCATCGTCCGCCGTGAGCAGGCGCGGGGCGCTGTCGTCGTCGATCCAGGCCGGGCGGAAACGCACCTCGGCAATCGCGCCGGCCCGCACGACGAGCTGCGCCACGCCGGTGATGCGCGTTTCCTCGGGCAGCATATAGGTCGCATCCATGCTCCAGCTCGGATTGAGGCTGACGAGGTGGCGAAACGACTCCGTTTCGACGATGGCCGGATCCCAGATGTGTGGTTGCTCGATCGCGAAGTTGCCGAGACTGTAGAAGATCGGCTTGCCGCGGTGGAACGCGATCGCCTTCATGATATGCGGGTGATGGCCGAGGATCGCGTCGGCGCCGGCCTCGATCGCGGCATGTGCCACCTCGATCTGATATTCGGCGATCGAGCCGCGCACCATATGGATGCCCCAGTGGAGCGACAGCAGGACGATCTGCGCCTCGACTTTCGCCCGCCGGATCGCGCCAAGCAGATCGGCCAGATCGGCGCGCGCGGGGTGACTGCGGATGCGTGCCGGCGTGCCCGGCTGGTCATGTTCGACCTGCTCGTAAAAGGTATGCGCGTGGAGCGGTGCGCACCCTGCGCGGTCGCGCGTCGCGGCATAGCCTTCGGGCAGGATCGCATTGGCCGCGACCAGCGCGACGCGCGTATTGCCGACCTGCTGGAAGGTCGGCCGGAAGGCTGCTTCGCGGTTTGCGCCCGCACCGGCGAGCGCAACGCCGGCATCGCTCATATGGTCGATCGTGTCGCCAAAACCTTCATAGCCCCAGTCGAGACAATGGTTGCCGGCGAACGACATCATCGTGAAGCCGGTTTCGGCCAGTATTGGTGCGAGGGCCGAGCCGCTGCGCATCGCGAGCCGCGCATTGGGCACGATCGCGCCGCGATCGGACACCACCGTCTCAAGCTGCCCGAACACCACCGGCGCGCTCGCCAGGAGGGGGCGGACCCCGGCGAACATCGATGCGAGGTCCGCGCGCTTCGCGCCCACGTCGCCGACGGCGAGGATATCGAAGGTGTCGCTCATGCTGCGGCGGGGGCAGCGCGATCGCGGATGACGGCGCGCAGGACCAGCACGATGATCGCGGCGGTGAGCAGGAACCCCGCGATCAGCACGGTTGGCGCCCAGAAACCGCTGCTCCGCTCGCGCACCAGCCCGACCAGCCATGGCACGACGAGCCCGCCCGAACTTCCGGTGATGTTGATCGCGACCGCACCGACCGCAAAGGTGGCGGGCGTGAACAGCCGGGTCGGCAACGCCCAGAAGGCGCCCTGTGCGGTGCCGAGGCACAGCCCCGCCACGACCAGCGCGACGAGACCGCCCGGGCTTGCGCCGAGCGCGGCGGCGGTAAGCACGGCAACCGCCATCGCCGCGGCAGGGGCGGCAATGTGCCAGAAGCGCTCGCCGGTGCGATCGGAGCTGGTCGCGCCGATATAGATGCCGATGGCATTGGCGATCCACGGCAGGGCATTGACCAGCCCGATCTCGAACGGGGTCAGGATGGTCAGCTGCTTCACCATCTGCGGCAGCCAGAAAATGATCCCGTAGGAGCCGGAAAGCAGGCAGAACCACAAGGCGGCCGAGGCCCAGACGAGCGGTTGCCTGAGCACGCTCCAGTCGTTGCTGCGCGCGGTTTCCTGGCGGTTGGCCGCGTTGCGCGACAGCCAAGTCCGCTCCTCGTCATCGAGCCAGGCCGCGTCGTCGGGCCGGTCGGGGAAATAGAACCAGGCGGTCACCGCGAAGATCAGGGTCGGCAACGCCTCGCCGAGGAACATCCAGCGCCAGCCGGCGAGGCCGAAGGGCGGATCCATGCCCATCAGCGCGCCGGAAATCGGGCCGCCGATGACGATCGAAATGGGAATGGCGAGCATCGGCATGGCAAAGGTCGTCGCGCGTTCGCGCTCGGTCGCGAACTGGCTGAGGTAAAGGACGATGCCCGGCGCCAGCCCACCCTCGGCAAAGCCGAGCAGCACGCGCAGCGTGTAGAATTCCGCATGGCTGTCGATAAACGCCATGGCGCCGGCACAGCCGCCCCACAGCAGCGCGCAGGCGGCAAGCCAGCGGTGAAAGCCGATGCGCTGCAGCAGCAGCACGCTGGGATATTGTCCGGCGAGGAAGCCGACGAACAGGATGCCGGCGCCGAAGCCATATTGCGATGGCGTAAAACCCAGATCGGCATTCATCTGCAGCGCGGCGAAGCTGACATTGACCCGGTCGACCGAGCTCAGCAGCATGAACAGCACGGTCGGCACGATCAGCCGCCAACGGATCTTCGCGCCGATCTTTGCCGGTCCGGACTTCATGTCGTCACGCCTCCCCACATCGCCATATTTGCGTGCGGCGCTCATCGCCGATACGGCGAGGCGTCGCAAGCGAAAGCGCTTGCAGTCGGAGAATGGCGATGACGGACGGGCATGGTTTGAGCAGCAGGCTGGCCGAGCATGTCATGCAATTTCCTGCCGAAAACCTCACCCCCGCGACGCTCCATGCTGCAAAGCGCGTGCTGCTCGACGGAATCGGCGTGATGCTCGGGGCGAGCGGGGTCAGTCCGGAGATTGCGCCGTTCGTCGACTATGCGATCGCCAATGGCGCGGGCGGCGCGACGATCATCGGCCATGACGTGAAGGTCGGCGCGGCGATGGCGGCGTTCGCCAATGGCGCGATGGGCCATGCGCTCGATTTCGAGGATGCGTTCGACGCCGCGCCGAGTCATCCCAATGCGGCATTGCTGCCCGCGGTGCTGGCGATCGCCGAAACCGCTGGACCGGTTGGCGGACGCGACCTGCTCGCCGCGATCGCGATCGGCTGCGATCTGGTGTGCCGGCTGGGGCTCGGCCTGCGCCGCGAGATGGAAGCCGGGGGCTGGTACCCGCCGCCGATCCTCGGTGCGTTCGGCGCGGTCGCTGCGGCCGGCCGGCTCCGCCGCCTGTCGCCGCAGCAGATGCTCGACGCCTTCTCGCTGACGCTGTGCCAGGCGACGATGCCGGGCGAGATCAAATATGCCCGCGACACCGTGATCCGGGCGGTGCGCGAGGCTTTCCCGGCGCAGGTCGCGGTGCAGGCCAGCGCGCTCGCCGCCGCGGGGGTACGAGGTTTCGACGCGCCGTTCGAAGGGCGCGCGGGGTTCTTTCGCCTCTATGCCGAGGGACAATATGATCCGACAACCATATTGGATCGCCTCGGAGAGAAGTTCTGGATCGAGGATCTGAGCTTCAAGCGCTGGCCGGCGTGCCGCGGCACACATGCCTATATCGAGGCAGCGCAGATGCTGCGCGCGCGATACGATATCGCGCCTGATGCGATTACCGGGATCGTCGCCACGGGCGGCGAGGTGCAGATCATGCTGGTCGAGCCCGCCGAGCGCAAGTCGGCACCAAGCACGGTGATCGACGCCAAATTCTCCATTCCCTTCACCATCGCGGCGGCGTTCATCGATGCGGAGGTGACGCTCGACAGCTTCGATCCGGCGTCGCTGAACGATCCGCGCAAGCGCGACCTGGCGGCGAAGGTGGTGTTCGACCGGCGCCCCGATTGGGGTCGCGAACGCGCTGCATCGGGTTCGCTCGTCGTCACGCTCGCCAACGGCGCGCGGCTCGAGCAGACGATCGACATGGCCGCGGGCGACCCGACGCGACCGATCGCCGACGCCGACCTGACGGCGAAATTTCGCGATTGCGCGCGCCGCGCCAGGCATCCGCTGACGCCCCACGCGATCGATCGTCTGGCTGAGGCGATCTGGTCGATCGACGAGGCAGGTGATGCAGCAAAACAACTGTTCCGAAATTAGTTATGTCGCATAATGAAAACGCTTGCAGTCGGCATGCGGGATGATAGGGAGCGGACGATTGGAACGAAGGCGACGCAGGGCGCCGAACCGCAGGAGGGGAGTCTGACATGGCCACTACCAGGAATTACGGCAGCCTTTTCGCCGGTGTTGCCGTGACGGCATTGCTGGCGTTGCCGAGCGTAGCGCAGGCGCAGACTGCGGCCGCACAGGACAAGGTGGCATCGCCTTCCGCGCCGCCCGCCGGCATGGAGCCGCAGGCAGCTGAGCCGACGACGGGCCTCGCGGACATCATCGTCACCGCCGAACGCCGCCAGCAGAGCCTGCAGGACGTGCCGATCTCGGCGACCGTGCTCAACGCGGCCGACATTTCGCGCAAGGGCGTCAACAGCGTCGCCGACCTGCAGCAGATCGCGCCGTCGGTGGCGATCAACACCTTCAACCGCTCGACCTTCATCAACATCCGCGGCGTCGGCATCGCGCAGTCCGCGCCGACCTCGAACCCCGGTGTCGCCTTCTATGTCGACGGCGTGCTCATCCCGCACGAGCAATTCATCGGCTCGAACTTTTTCGACGTCTCCTCGATCGAGGTGCTGCGCGGGCCGCAGGGCACGCTGACCGGCCAGAATTCGACCGGTGGCGCGGTCTATGTCCGCACCCAGGACCCCGAATATGACAAGATCGGCGGGTTCGTCGACGGCACCTACGGCAACTACAACGAGTTCAAGGTGACCGGCGCGCTCAACGTGCCGATCAGCAGCGAAGCCGCGATCCGCGTCGCGGGCATCCACGAATCGCGCGACAGCTTCACGACCAATATCGGCGGCGCGAGCCAGCCCGGGAACACCGACCTCTATGCCGGCCGGTTCAGCCTTGCGGTGCGATCGCCCAACGAGGTGCTGCGCGGCATGCTGCACGTCGACTATTTCGATAGTCACTCCGACAACAACGCCGTGAAGCGTCGCTTCGACACCGTCTCGACCGATCCGTTCGTGATCGAGGAGGATGCCCGTTCGTTCCAGAACCAGCATGGCGGCAAGGTTTCG
Organism: Pseudomonadota bacterium; assembly: GCA_040390605.1. GTDB lineage: Bacteria > Pseudomonadota > Alphaproteobacteria > Sphingomonadales > Sphingomonadaceae > Sphingomonas. The sequence continues at coordinate 122,965 of JAZJXZ010000026.1, read as the reverse complement.
GGCGACGTCAGGATCGCGGTCGCCGACGGCGTCGATCTGCGCACGGTGGTCGGCTACCAGAACCTGCACACGATCGACCAGACCGACGGCGACCGGACCAACACCGCCGCGCCGCGACCGCCGTCGACCAATGTCGGCCGCGTGAGCCGGGTCTCGACCGACATCGACACCTTCATCGGCGAAGTGAACCTGTTGTCGACCGGCAAGCGCGACTTCAACTGGGTGATCGGCGCCTTCTATCTCGACGAGACGGTCGACGTGCTGTCGATGCGCGACAACAACAACGTCAAGGATTTCGTCTCCTCGACCTCGACCTTCCAGACCAGCGCCAACAACACCACGAAATCGGCCTTCGGGCAGATCAACTGGTTCGTCGCCGCGCCGCTCGAGATCGTCGCCGGCGCGCGCTATTCGGACGACCGGCAGATCTATAACCGCATCATCCCGGCGGGCGCGGTGCCGGCCGGCGCCAGCCTGATCGCGACGCAGCATTCGACCAGGGTGACCGGCAAGGTCGGCCTGAACTACCATTTCGACCGCAACCTGCTCTACATCACCGCGTCGCAGGGCTATAAGGCGGGCGGCGTCAACCTGACGATCGGCACGCCGAACTTCGGCCCCGAATCCAACCGGGTGTACGAAGCGGGCTTCAAGATGCAGTTCCTGGGCAACCAGCTGCGTATCAACGGCGACGTCTTCTATTCCAACTATCGCGACATCCAGCTGTCGAGCCTGCTGGGCGGGCTGCCGGTCACGCAGAATGCCGCTGCCGGCAAGTCCTACGGTGCCGAACTCGAGGTCACCGGGCAGTTCGGCGGGCTCGGCTTCAATGCCGGCGCGGGTTATCTGCACGCCCGGTTCGACGGCAGCACCTGCATCACCGATACCAATTCGGCGGGGACCGATGTCGGCTGCACGACCAACCTCCGGCTCGTGCCCGATGGCCGCGTCCTGCCTTTCTCGCCCGAATGGACGATCAATGCGGGCATCCAGTATGAGGCGCTGCTCAACGACGACGGCATGTCGCTGACGCCGCGCCTGCAATGGTCGCATCTGTCGTCGCAGGTCGCGACCCCGTTCCCGAGCGCCAACACGATCGTGCCCAGCCACGACGTGTTCGATGCCCGGCTGACCTTCCAGATCAACCGCCATTACAAGCTCGAGGGCTTCGTCTCGAACTTTACGGACAAGCGCTACGTCGCCTCGCAGATCCAGAATTCGTCGAGCGCCGATGGCGGCAGCATCTACGGCGCGCCGCGGACCTACGGAATCCGCGCCGTTGCCAAGTTCTGACGGGAAGCGGTGAGATGACGATCGGGGCCGTTCGGAGGAAACGCCGCGCGGCCCCCTTCATCCTGGCTGTTGCGGCCGCCGCGCTGGGGCTGGCCGTCGCGGCACGCGCGGCGTATGGCGACGACTGGTGGGCGCCCGGCAGCGATCGCGTCTTTCCGGCCAAGGTCGATTATCCGACGCCCTCGGGGTCGCTGCGGGTGCTGCTGACCGGCGGGCCGATGCAGACCAGGGGGCATCCGTTCTTCACGGCGACCGGACCCAATGGCCGCGCCTGCGTCACCTGCCACCAGCCGGCCGATGCGATGAGTCTGTCGGCGCACACGGCGCAGCAGCGCTGGGACGCGACCGGCGGCAACGACCCGCTGTTCGCCGCCTATGACGGCTCGAACTGCCCGACATTGCCGCAGGGCGATCGCGCATCGCACGCGCTGCTGCTCGACCATGGCCTGTTCCGCATCGAGCGCCACTGGCCGCCGAGGGAACTGCTCGGACGCCCGGTCACGGCGGACTTCACGATCGAGGTCGTGCGCGACCCGACCGGCTGCAACAGCGGCGCCTATGGGCCGGCCAGGGGCAGAATTTCGGTCTACCGCCGGCCGCGCCCGGTGGCGAACCTGAAATATCTGCTCGCGCTGGGTTTTGCCTATGATCCGAAACAGGGCATGCCGTTGCCGCTCGATCCCGAGAGCGGTCAGCCGATGTCGGGCAATCTCATGGCCGACGGGCGCGCCGGCACGCTCAACGCGCAGATGCGCGACGCGTCGGCGACGCACCTCGAAATTCTCAAGCGCATGGACGCCGCCGACATGGCGCGGATCACCGATTTCGAGAGTCGCGTGTTCACCGCCGAGCAGCGCGACGCGATCGGCGGTCCGCTCGATGCCGATGGCGCCGAAGGCGGAGCGGAGAAGCTCGCCACATCGAGCGCGGGGCAGCTCGGCAGCATCGGTCGCCCGGTATGGAGCGAGTTCGAGGCGTGGGAAAAGGCGGTCGCGGGGCTGTCGCCGGAACAGGCGGCGTTCCGCGCCTCGGTCGCGCGCGGCGCCAAGGTGTTTCGCGACAAGACCTTCCTGATCTCCGACAGCGCGGGGATCAATTCGCCGATCGGTTTCGGCAATCCGGTGCGCAACAGCTGCGTGTTCTGCCACAACATGGCGCAAATGGGGAACGACGTCGCGCCGGGGCAGGTCGATCTCGGCACCACCAACCAGCCGTTCGCCGACCCGATGCCGTGGCTGCCGCTGTTCAGGATCACGTGCAAGGGTGAGCCACACCCGCATTATGGTCGCGTCATCTATACCAGCGATCCCGGATATGCGCTGACCACCGGGCGCTGCGCCGATGTCGGCAAGATCACGCTGCAATCGCTGCGCGGCCTGGCCGCGCGGGCGCCCTATTTCTCCAACGGCTCGGCGCGGGACCTGCGCGGCGTCGTCGACTTCTACGAGCGGCGCTACAGGATTGGCTATACCGAGCAGGAGAAGCAGGATCTCGTCAATCTGATGAGCGCGCTGTGAGGTTGCTGCTTGCACTGGCGCTGCTGTCGGCCGGCGCGCAGGAAGTGCGCGATGAGGTCCGTTTCATCACCTGTCCGATCTATCGCGATGCGGATTCGGGCAAGAAGTCGGGTTGCTGGCTGGCCGAGGATCGCGCCACCGGCACGCGCTACGACGTCAGCCTGTCACCCTCGAAGCCGGACTGGAATCGCGAGGTGCTGGTCGAGGGCAGGGTGACCGACGCGGCGCAGACGCCGTGCGGCGGTGTCGTGCTCGACGCGGTCCGCACCTCCATCCTGCCGGGTTCCTGCACACGGCAGATGCTGCCGGCCGAAGGCCATCCGGGTCGCAAGTTCGTATTGCCGCGGCGCAATCTGACGCCGCTGTCGGTCGTCCGTACACCACCGCCCGGGCCCTATGCCGCGCGAACCTTCCGCCTGTTCTTCGATTTCGACCAGGCGTTCCTGATCTACCAATATGACGACTTCTTCCTCGACAATGCGATCCAGTGGTTGCGCGCGGCAAAGCCGCGATCGATCGTCGTGACCGGCTATGCCGCGACGACGCCGGCCCGGGTGTCGGGCCGGACGATCGCCGAAGCGCCGGGGATCGCCAGGATCCGTGCCGAAAAGGTCGCCGAGGCGCTGGGTCGCATGGGGATCGACCCACGGATCATCACCGTGCGTTGGAAGCTCGCGGCGACGCCGGTGGTGGCGGAGGAGGCAGACGGGCTCGCCGAGGCGTCGCGCCGACGCGTCGATATCGCCGCCGCCTTCTGACGCGCGCGTGATCACTGCCGCGCCACGCCGGCGCATTCTGTTGCTCGGCGCGATCACCGCCCTCGGGTCGCTCGCGATCCACATGTTCGTGCCTGCCATGCCGCGCGCGGCGGTGGCGCTTCACACCAGCCGGTCGGCCGTCCAGCTCGCGCTGACCTTCTACCTGGTCAGCGTGGCGATCGGGCAGATCGCCACCGGGCCGCTGTCCGATCGCGTCGGGCGGCGGCCGGTGCTGCTCGGCGGGGCGATATTGTTCGTCGCCGGATCGGCCATGTGCTGGGCGGCGGGGTCGATCCTCGCATTGCTTGCCGGACGGGTGGTGCAGGCACTCGGCGCGTCGAGCGGGCTGGTCGCGGGACGCGCCATGGTGACGGACTCCGCCAGCGCGGACGGCGCGCGCGACATGGCGCTGCTGACCGCGATCGTCATGCTCTCGCCGATGCTCGCGCCGCTGCTCGGCAACGCGATCGTCGACATGGCCGGCTGGCGCGCGATCTTCGCGGTGCTGGCGGCGGCGGGCGCCCTGTGTGGCCTTGCCATCAGTCGCTGGCTTCCGGAATCGCTGGCCGCAGCGGCGGCGAGCCCTTCGACGCCGATCGCCGATTGGGGCCGGTTGATGCGTGAGCCGGTCTTCCTGCGTCATCTGGTCATCGGTACCTCGCTGAGCGGCGCGCTCTATGTGTTTCTGGCGGCATCGCCGTTCCTGCTCATCGAGGTTTACCACGCCGATCCGCGGCATCTCGGGCTTCCCTACGGACTCGTCGCGCTGGGCGCCGGCGGCGGCGCGCTGGGGGCGAGCGCAGTCGCCGCCCGGTTGGCGCCGCGGCAGGTCATGACGGTCGGCACGCTCCTGGCGATGACCGGGGCAGCAGCGCTGCTGTTCGGCGAGCTCGCGGGCCGGCACGCCGTGCCGTGGCTGATCGCGCCGATGATGGTCATGGCCTTCGGCGGCGGCATGGTGACCCCCAATGCGATGGTCGCCGCGCTGGCCGCGGTGCGGGGCCGGGCAGGAACGGCGGTGAGCATTTATGGCGCCTTGCAGATGGCGGGCAGCGCGCTGGCGACCGTCGCCGTCGCGGCGCTACCGTCGCACGATCCGCTCGTGCCTGCGCTGACGATCACGGGATTGACCGCGGTCGCCGCGCTGCTGCACCACCGCCGGCCATAGGCGCACAATTCTCGCCGGCGCCGGCCGATCGGTCGTAGCGAGCATCTAGGTTGTTGCATGATATAGCAATGACCGCCAAAGTCGGCGCAAACATGGAGGGGCCGATGGCAACTGATCCGCGGGCGATCATCGATCGCGAGCCGATGTCGCGATTTCAATGGACGGTGGTCGCCGTCATGATCGGCCTCAATGCGCTCGACGGCTTCGACGTGTTGTCGATCAGTTTCGCGTCGCCCGGCATCGCCAAGGATTGGGGTATCGATCGGGGCGCGCTGGGCTTCGTGCTGTCGATGGAGTTGATCGGCATGGCGGCGGGCTCGCTGCTGCTGGGCGGCGTCGCCGATCGCGTCGGGCGCCGGCTTACCATCCTCGGCTGTCTGGTCGGCATGGCGCTTGGCATGTTCGGCGCGGCGTCCGCGCATGACGTGGTCCAGTTGTCGATCTGGCGCGTGGCCACCGGCCTCTGCATCGGCGGCATGCTGGCGGCGACCAATGCCGCGGTTGCCGAGGCGGCCAACGCCGCCCGGCGCAATCTTGCGGTGGTGTTGATGGCTGGCGGGTATCCGGTCGGCACGATCGTCGGCGGCCTCGCTTCGGCGCGGTTGCTGGCCGATCATGGCTGGCAGGCCGTGTTCGTCTTTGGCGGCATCGCGACGCTCTGTTTCATCCCGCTCGTGCTGCTGTTCGCACCGGAATCGATTTCCTTCATGATGGAGCAGCGCCGTCCCGACGCACTGGCGCGCATCAACCGCGTGCTCGGGCGTATGGGTCATGCCGCGATCGACGCGCTGCCCGATGCCGCGCCCAAGGCGCCGCGGATCCGGCTCGTCGCGCTGTTCACGCCGGCATTCGTAGCGCTCACCGTGGCGCTGACCGTCGCCTATCTCGCGCACATCATGACCTTCTATTTCATCCTCAAATGGATACCGAAGATCGTCGTCGACATGGGTTTCGCCCCACCGCTCGCCGCGGGCGTACTCGTCTGGGCGAGCGTCGGCGGCGCATCGGGTTCGCTGTTGCTCGGTCTGCTGACGACCCGCCTGCGCGTCTACACGCTGACCATCGTCGCGATGCTCGCCTCGACGCTCGCCGTCATCGCCTTTGGGCGCGGGCAAAGCGACCTGGCCGCGCTGTCGCTGATCGCGGCGATCGCGGGATTCGCCACCAATGCCGGTGTCGTCGGCCTTTACGCCCTGGTCGCATCGGCCTTTCCGACCCATTTGCGTGCGACGGCGACCGGATTCGTCATCGGCGTGGGGCGCGGCGGATCCGCGCTCGCGCCGGCGTTGGCCGGGTTGCTGTTCAAGGCGGGGTATGGTTTGCCGACGGTCGCCGCACTCATGGCGCTGGGGTCGCTGCTCGCCGCGCTCGCTTTGTTCACCGCGCGGCGGCAATTGCGCGCGGCGGCTTGAGTACGGCGCCCGCTACCGGCATGATCCGGCCGAACAGGGAGTAGGGTTTTGGCAAGCGTATCAACCGCGAGCACCTCGGACGAGGTGACGATCGGCAATCTCGACGGGCTGGTCGGATATCATCTGCGCCGCGCCTCCGCCGTGGTCGGCAATGATTTTTCGCGCGCGCTCGACGGCACCGGCATGCGCCAGGTGCTGTTCGGCATCCTGTCGATCGTCAACGCCAACCCCGGCATCAACCAGGGCGCGGTCGGCCGGGCGCTGGGCATCCAGCGCGCCAATATGGTGTCGTTGATCAACGAACTGGTCGATCGCGACCTGCTCGATCGCAAGACCGCGGCCGAAGATCGGCGCGCCTTTTCGCTTACCCTTTCGCCTGACGGCGTGGCGATGTTCGACAATTGCCTGAAGCGCATTCGCGCGCATGAGGATCGGCTATTGTCCGATCTGGAGCCCGCCGAACGAACGGCGTTGATCGATCTGCTCAGCCGGATCGAGGCGAAGGAACGCTAGATGAGTCCCAGCACGCGCGCGGCATTACCCTTGAGGATAGCGTCGCGCAGTGCCGGCTTGAACCCGGCATCGTCATAGGCGGAGATCCACTTTTCCGGCGGGATCAGCGGGAAGTCGCTGCCGAACAGGAATTTGTCGCCGAGTTGGCCATTGGCATAGCGCACGATCTGCGGCGGGAAATACTTCGGCGACCAGCCGCTCAGGTCGATGAAGACGTTGGGCTTGTGCAGCGCCATCGACAGCGCCTCGTCGGTCCACGGCCAGCTCGGATGGGCGAGGATGATCTTCATGTCGGGGAAATCGACCGCGACATCGTCGACCAGCATCGGCTGGCCGTATTTCAGGCGGATGCCGCCGCCACCGGGCATGCCGGTGCCCATCCCGGAATGGCCGGTGTGAAAAATCGCTGGCAGTTTGTAGTGGTCGATCACCTCATAGAGCGGCCAGGCCATGCGGTCGCCGGGATCGAAATCCTGCAGCGGCGGATGGAATTTGAAGCCCCGGACGCCGTAATCCTCGATCAGCGAGCGCGCCTCGATCGCGCCGCGCTTGCCCTTGTGCGGGTCGATGGACGCAAAGGCTGTCATGATGTCGGCATTCTCGGCCGCGGCTTTCGCGATTTCCTCATTGGCGATGCGCTTGATGCCGGTGCCCGCCTCCATGTCGACGGTGAACATCACGAAACCGATGTTGAGCGCGCGATAGTGTGCGATCGTCTCGGGGATCGATGGGCGCTTGTCGCCGGTGCGGAAATAGACGTTGGCGGCGGCTTCGAACTCGGCCTGGATCGGGTCGAGCGGCTGGCGGCAGCTGTGCTCGGCGTGAACATGGATATCGATCGCGACGAGCTTTTCGATGTCGGCGGCGGATCGCACGATCCTTATTCCGCGCCGTAGATCAGCGCGTCGAGCGCGACCGCGCCCTGGCCTGCCGGATAGACCACCACCGGATTGAGATCGATCTCGCGGATCGAGGGTGCGGCGGCGAGCAGGCGGCCAAGTGCGACGACGATGTCGGTCACAGCGTCGACGTCGAGCGCCGGGCTGCCGCGCCAGCCGTCGAGCAGCGCGCCGCTCTTGAGCTGGCGCAACTCGGCGGCGATGGTTTCACGTGTGAGATCAGGCGGGAGCAGGCGCACGTCCTGCAGGATCTCGGCCTGTACGCCGCCGAAGCCGACCAGGATGATCGGGCCCCATTCGGGGTCGTTGCGCGCGCCGACGATCAGCTCGACGCCGCGCTGGCCCATCGCCTCGACCAGCACGCCGTCGAGGATCAGGCCCGGCGCATGGTGGGCGATGTTGGTGTGGAGCTTGCCCCAGCCCGCTGTGAGTTCGGCATCGTCGGAGAGATTGAGGATCACGCCGCCGGCGTCGCTCTTGTGGCTGAGCGCGCTGGCCTGCGCCTTGATCACCACCGGATAGCCGATCTCGGCCGCGACCTCTTTCGCCTCGTCGAGCGTCTTCGCGACGCCGCCGCGTGGGAAGGGCACGCCGAGCGGCGCAAGGATCTGTTTGGCGCGATATTCGGGGATCACGCCGCCCGGAATGTCGCTCACGGCCAGGGCTTCGGGCTCGGCCCGCGCGGTATCGCGCGCAGCGGCGGCGGTGTAGCGCGCAAGCGCGCGGAAGGCGCGGTCGGGCGAGGGGAAATAGGGCACGCCATGCGCGCGCAGACCGGCGATATATTCGGCCGGCACCGGCGCGCCGTCGTCGAGGCCGGCGAAGATCACCGGTTTGGCCGGCTTCAGCGCTTCGATCGCGGCGATGATCGGCTCGAACTTCAGGCGGCAGGTCGCCGCGTCGGTCTGGATGATGCCGAGCACGATCGCGGCATAGGCCGGATCATCGAGCAGCGGCGCCAGCGTGCGGCGATAGAGATCGGGGTCGACCAGTGCCTGGGCGGTCAGGTCCATCGGATTGCTGACCGGGATGAAGTCGGGCATCGCCGCCCGCAAGGCAGCTTCGGTCGCCGCACCGGGGGCGGGGAGAGGAAGGCCGATCTCCTCGCACAGGTCGAGCGTCAGCGCCTTGAACGCGCCGGACTCGGTCAGCACCGCGCAGCCGCCCGGTGCGACGGCGCCGCAACGCAGCGCCAGTTCGGTCACGTCACCCAGTTCCTCCAGCGTGTCGGCGAGGATCACCCCGGCGCGCTCGACTTTGGTCTTCATCACCTGCCAGTCGCCGGCCATCGCGCCGGTATGCGTCGCGGCGGACTCGCGCGCGGCGCTCGACTTGCCCGGGTGAAGCAGCACGATCGGCTTGCCCGCCGCGCGGGCGCGCTCGGCCAGCACGAGGAAGCGCGCCGGCTTGCGGAACTGCTCGACGATCATCGCGATGACATGGGTGTGCGGATCGTCGATCAGATAATCAACATAATCCTCGACACCCGATGCCGCCTCGTTGCCGGTCGACACCGACAGCGATACGCCGAGTTCCTTCGCCATCAGCGTCGTGCCGAGCACCACCGCCATCGCTCCCGATTGCGAGACGATACCGACGCCCGGCCGGTCGCCGAGCCGCTCGGACGATGTCTCGACGAAGGTCAGCGCGACCCCGTCGACATAGTTGGTCATGCCGAGGCAGTTCGGCCCCTCGACGATCATACCGCTCTCGCTGGCGATGCGCGCCACTTCGCGCTGCGCCGCCATGCCTTCCTCGCCGCCTTCGGCAAAGCCGGCGGAGAAGATCACCGCCGCGCCGACACCGCGCGCGGCGAGCGCGCGGATCGTCGGCAGCACCGCCGCACCGGGGATCGCCAGCACCGCCGCATCCACCCCGTCGGGCAGTTCATCCACCGAGCCGAGCGACTGACGCCCGGCGATCACCCCGCGCCGGGGGTTGATGAGATGGATGTCACCGGCGAAACCATGGCGCTCGAGATTGGCGAGCACCTGGTTGCCCAGCGCGCCGGGCTTTTCCGACGCGCCGACGATCGCCACCGAACGCGGGCGCAGCAGGCGATCGAGCGAGGCCAGGCGCGGCCGGGCGAGCGTATCGACGATCATGGGCGAGGTCAGGCCGTCTGCTTGGACAGGTCATAGGCGCCAAGGCCCGGCTTGTAGGTCTTGTCGTCGATGAACTGCTTGATGCCTTCCTTGCGGCCCTGACTGTCGTAGCTGTTGGCCGCTTCCTGCGCGCGGATCAGATAATCCTCGGCATCGTCATAGCTCAGAACGGAGACGCGGCGGACCGCGTCCTTGGTCGCTTTGAGCGCGACGGGGTTCTTCTTGAGCAGCACATTGGCCACCGCGGTCACGCGCTCCTTGAGGTTGGCGAGTGGCAGAGCCTCGTTGACGAGACCCCATTCCGCGGCGGTCTTGCCGTCGACATTCTCGCCCATCATCGCGTGGTACATCGCCTTGCGAAACGGCATCAGCTCGACCGCCACCTTGGTTGCGCCACCGCCGGGCAGAATGCCCCAGTTGATTTCGGACAGTCCGAACTGCGCTTCTTCCGCGGCGAAGGCGAGGTCGCAGGCGAACAGCGGGCCGTAGCCGCCACCGAAGCACCAGCCATTGACCATCGCGATGGTCGGCTTCTGGTACCAGCGCAGACGGCGCCACCAGCCGTAGCTCTCGCGTTGCGCCTTGCGCGTTCCGGCAAGGCCCTGGGCCTCGGTCTCACGGAAATATTCCTTGAGATCCATGCCCGCCGACCAGGCGGTGCCCTCGCCGGTCAGCACCAGCACGCCGACATCGTCGCGGAATTCGAGCGCGTCGAGCACCTCCATCATCTCGCGGTTGAGCGTCGGAGACATGCAGTTGCGCTTGTCGGGGCGGTTGAACTTCACCCAGGCGATGCGGTCCACGATTTCATAGGCGACAGTGCCCTGCGGGCTGGTTTCGGTCATCTTTTCTCTCTTTTTTCGCCCCTCCCTGGAAGGGAGGGGTTGGGGTGGGTCGGCCTCGGGCGGTGGTGGTTGTGGCGAACACCCACCCCCGACCCCCTCCCTTCCAGGGAGGGGCAAGAAGGTCAGATCGGATAATGGCCGGGCTGGGTCTCGATCGTGATCCAGCGCAGCTCGGTGAAGCTGTCGATGCCGGCCTTGCCGCCGAAACGGCCATAGCCCGAGCCCTTGGTGCCGCCGAACGGCATCTGCGCCTCGTCGTGCACGGTCGGGCCGTTGACGTGGCAGATGCCCGACTTGATCTGGCGCGCGACGCGCAGGCCGCGCGCGGTGTCGCGGGTGAAGACGGCGGCGGACAGGCCATATTCGGTGTCGTTGGCCAGCGCGATCGCCTCGTCCTCATCCTTCGCCCGGATGATCGCGACGACGGGTCCGAAGCTCTCGTCGCGGAACAGCTTCATGGCCGGCGTTACCTTGTCGATGACATGGGCCGGCATCAGCACGCCATTGGCGTCGCCGCCATTGACCTGGGTCGCGCCGGCGCCGAGGGCATCGGCGATCAGGCCCTTCACATGGTCGACTGTCTTCTGGTCGACCACCGCGCCGAGCGGGGTCTGTCCCAAGCGCGGATCACCGACCGGCATCGTGCCGACCTTGGCGGCGAACTTTTCGACAAAGGCATCGGCGACGCTGTCGACGACGATGATGCGCTCGGTCGACATGCAGATCTGGCCCGAATTCATGAACGCGCCGAACGCCGCGGCCTTCACCGCCTCGTCGAGATCGGCATCCTCGAGCACGATCAGCGGCGCCTTGCCGCCGAGTTCGAGCAATACCGGCTTGAGCTGTTGCCCGGCGCGCGCCGCGATGATCCGGCCGACCGCGGTCGAACCGGTGAAGTTGATGCGGCGGACATGAGGGTTGTCGATCAGCGCGCCGACGATCTCGCCGGCATCGGACGGGGCGTTGGTGACGAGATTGACCGCCCCCTCGGGCAGGCCGGCCTCGTTGAACGCCTCGACGATCAGCGCATGGGTGCGCGGGCATTGCTCGCTCGCCTTGAGCACGACGGTGTTGCCGCACGCCAGCGGCATGGCGATGGCGCGCACGCCGAGGATGATCGGGGCGTTCCACGGCGCGATGCCGAGGATCACGCCGACCGGCTCGCGCAGTGCCATGGCGATGCAGCCCGGCTTGTCCGACGGGATCACCTCGCCGCCGATCTGCGTGGTCATCGCGGCCGCCTCGCGCACCATGCCTGCGGCGAGCATCAGGTTGAACCGCGCCCAGCCTTCCGTCGCGCCGATCTCGCCCATCATCGCCTCGACGAACTGCGGTGCCTTCGCCTCCAGCGCAGCGGCGGCCTTGTTGAGCAAGGCGCGACGCGCATTGGGGCCCAGCGCCGACCAGGCCGGGAAAGCCGCCGCGGCGGCATTGGCCGCGGCGTTGGCGTCATCGACGGTCGCGGCGCCGGCGGTGCTCGCTACCTCGCCGGTGACGGGATTGCGGCGCTCGAAGCTGCTCAGGGTCTCGTGGCTGTGCCCGCCAACGAGCATCGAAACTTGCGTTGCCATTTCGGTCCTCTCCATGATTGCTATGTGGCATAACCTGTTCGTTGGCGGTGCGCAATAGCGCCATCGGCCTGGCCACGACCGTCCGCCGAGCAAGATGGCTGCGCGGGGTCGAAGCTGGCGATATGGCGGATGAGCAAATCCGACGGCAACATCTCATTCCAATTTGCAAGCGCTTTCACCTCGCTATATCGTTATGGCCCATATCTGTCGATATCTGGAGAGCGTGGATGCGGCGCACATTTGTTACCGCCTTGATCGTCGCGTCGCTGGTGGGTTCAGCCGCGGCCCGTGCCGGGCAGACTGCGCCAACGAGCGAGGCGGCACTGGCCGATGGCGCGCGCTGGAAGGCAACCGTGCCGGCCAACTGGAACGGCACGTTGCTGTTGTGGAGTCACGGCTATGCCGCGACCATGCCCGCCGCGGAGGATGCGCCGGCGCGGCACCGCGACGCACTGCTCGCGGCGGGCTATGCCATTGCCGGTTCGAGCTATGCCGATGCCGGCTGGGCGCTTGAATCCGCGGTGCCCGACCAACTGGGGACGATCGCCGCCTTTACCGCGCGTTACGGCAAGCCCAAGCGCGTTATTGCCTGGGGCATGTCGATGGGCGGGCTGGTGACGTCGGCCCTGGTCGAACATGCGCCGCGCCGCGTCGATGGCGGGCTGGCGATGTGCGCCTCGGTCGGCGGCGCGGTCGGCATGATGAACATGGCGCTGGACGGCGCCTATGCGTTTCGCATCCTGCTTGCGCCGCAGTCCGATATTCGTTTGACCGGCGTGGATGACGACCGCGCCAATGCACGCCGCGTCGCCGATGTGCTGGCCGAGGCGCAGCGCACACCGGCCGGCCGCGCGCGGGTCGCGCTGGCGGCCGTGCTCGCCGGCCTGCCGGGCTGGACCACGCCGGGCAGCACGCCGCCGGCGCCGGATGACTATGTCGCGCAGGAGGCCGAGATGGCCAGGACCTTCGTGATGGGGGTGTACCTTCCGCGCGTCGACCAGGAACGCCGCGCCGGCGGCAGCTTCTCGTGGAACACAGGGGTCGACTATCGCCGACAGCTCGCGCTGAGCGGACGCGGGCCGATGCTGCGTGCCCTGTACCGCAACGCGGGGATCGATCTCGATGCCGATCTCGCGACGCTCAACGCCGGGCAGCGCGTCGCCGCCGCACCGCGGGCGGTGACCTACATGACCGCGCACTACACGCCGAATGCCCGGCCGCTGGTACCCACGCTCGCGGTGCAGAATATCGGTGACGGCCTGACCTCCGCATCGCTCCAGCAGGCCTATCTCACGGCAGCGGCAAAGCGCGCGCCCGGCCGCGTCGCCGGCCTGTGGGTGGCCGGTGCGGGCCATTGCACCTTCGATACGCCGACCGTGCTGGCGTCGATCCGCCATCTCGCGACGAGAATCGACAGCGGCCGCTGGCCGGCGCGGCCGGCGGGGTTCGTCGACTATGCGCCGCCGCCGATGCTGCGACCCTGTGTGCGCGGCGGGGCGTGCCGCTGACGTTCAGTCGATCTTCTTGCGGGTGATGGTCCATGATGTGTCGGTGCACAGGCCGCATTTCGCGCCGGTGAACCATTTCCCCGCACTGGCTTTGCCGAGCAATTGCCAGTCGAGCCAGGCTGTCACCACCTGGGCCTCGCTGCCGCCATTGGGCTGGGCGAAGGTGCCGAGATGGCGCACCGGATGATCGGCGAGAAACACCGGTACATGGTCGATCTTCGCCACGTCGTCGGTGCCGTTGGGGTAGGCGACATCGAGCGGCCCGCCGAGAATGTAGAGCACCGGCGTGTGCAGCGTCTTGAGCAGGCCCTTGTCGACCTTCATCCCGGCGATCGGGTTGCTGCCGTCGGCGAAGATGCCGCTGTGCATCACGATCACCGCCTTGATGCGCGTATCGCCGGCCAACTGCAGCGCCTGCAATCCGCCGCAGCTATGTCCGCCAACCGCGACGCGCGACAGGTCGAGGCGGCCGCGCAGCGTGCCGCCGGCGTGCGCGTTCGCGGCGCTGGCGAGATCGATGCCCTGGCGCACATCGTCGCTGGTCGTGTGGACCGCCAATGCGGGCGTGCCCGCTGCCGGCGGCGGCGGGGGCGGCGGTGCGCCGGAGCCGGACAGCATGGCGCCCGGCGCCACCGCCAGATAACCGTGTGACGCGATTTCCGACAGGAACAGCCGTGCGCTGGCCCCGTCGCCCGAACAGCCGCCATTGCCCCACACGAAGACCGGCAACTTCCGCCCGCCGAGCGCGGCGAGATTGGCCGGGCGATAGATCACATGACCCGGGAAGTCGGGGTCGAGCGTCTTTATCGCGGGATAGGGGCCACTGCCCGGCGTGTCCGGCATCTTCGGATAGGTGAGCCGCTGGGCGGCGCCATCGGCGCGCATCTGCGCATCGAGATCCGGCCGCACCTGCGCGCTGGCGATGCCAGCCACGAGCAACGCCCCGATTCCGATCGTCGCCGCCATCCTTGCCATCACCGCTCTCCGATATTGTTATGACACAATACTAAAGAGCCGGGCGCAGCTTATGCAAGCCCTTTCATTTCACGCACTTTCGCGCGCGATGATGCGGAAACCGACGTCGATCCGCCGCTCATGCAACGGTTCGCCGGCCGATAGCGTCCGCAACACGCGCAGCGTCTCACGCGCGACGCGCGCGCCATCGACATCGACCGAGGTGATCGTCGGGCGCATGTCGCCCGCCATGCGCAGATTACCGAAGCCGGTGACCGCGATCTGGTCGGGCACGCGCATGCCCGCTGCCTGCGCCTCGACGATCAGCCCCTGCGCGATCCAGTCCGAGCCGCACACCACCACATCGGGCATGTGCGGCAGGTCGGCGAGCGCGCGAAAACTCAGCCGGCCCTGGCCGAAATGGCTCGGCGTGTTGACCTCCATGCGCGTCGGTTCCGGGCCGCCATCCTGCATCCAGCGGGTCGCGAAGCTGCTCGCCCGTCGCTCCGAGCGTGACGAACGCGGCACCACCAGATGCGGCCGGCGATAGCCTCGCCCGCGCAGAAACCGCGCCATTTCCTCGCCCGCCGCGCGGTGGGAAAAGCCGATCGCCACGTCGATCGGGTCCTCGGGCAGGCCCCAGGTTTCGATCACGGTGACAGGGTGCGCGCGCAATCGCTCGCGCGTCGGCTCGTCGGTCACCACGCCAGTCAGGATGATGGCGTCGACCCGTCGCGACAGGGCGGCGTTGATCTGCGTGATCAGGCGATTATTGTCGGCCCCGGTCAGTGCCAGCATCACGCTGTTGCCCGCCGCCGACAGCTCCTCAATCATCGCCTCGACGGTATCGTTGAAGATCGATTGGGCGATGTCGGGGACCAGCACCGCGATCAGCCGCGAGCGGTTGCCGGCGAGCGATCCGGCGGTGAGATTGGGCAAATAGCCGGTCTCCACCACCGCCGCGCGGATGCGATCTCCGGTCTTCGCGGCGACGACCTCGGGGCTGTTGAGAAAACGCGATACGGTTGCCGGCGACACGCCCGCGCGGGTCGCGACATCATCCAGCGTGGGGGCCTTGGTTTTCCCGCTCATCCCGTCGTTATGGGGAAAGCACCGCGCGAAGGAAAGCGTCTTGCAAGCGCTTACATTTCGCGATAACAAGATAGCTATGTCGCATGACTTTAATCCCCTCGCGCCCGAGACGTTCGACAGCGCGAACGCGGAATATGCACTTCTGCGCGAGGCTTGCCCGGTGGCGCATAGCGACGCCTGGGGCGGTTTCTGGGCGCTGATGAAGCATGACGACGTCGCGGCCGCCGCCGCCGACTGGGAGACCTTCATCACCTCGCGGCAGAATGTCATCCCCAAGGTCGCGTTCACCGGGCGCCGCCCGCCGCTGCACCTCGACCCGCCCGAACACACGCCCTATCGCCGCGCGCTCGCGCCGTTGTTGTCGCCCAAGCGCATCGATCGGCTTGAACCGGTCATTCGGCAAATCTGCCGCGACCTGCTGGCGAAGATGGTCGCGGCCGGGGGCGGCGACATCTGCGCCGATTATTCCGCGCATATGCCGATCGCCGTGTTCGCGCACTGGATGAACCTGCCGGCCGACGCGATCGCCGCGCTGACCGATGTCGGGCGCCGCTACAATATCGCCGTCCAGTCGAACGACATGGAGGCGACCAAGGAAACCAGCCTGCTGCTCTACGACATGGCGCGCAACGTGGTGCGCGATCGCCGTGCCGATCCGCTGCCGGTCGACGAGGATGCGACCAGCGCGCTGCTCGCGGTGCGCGTCGACGGCGAGCCGTTGCCCGAGGAGATGATCATCGGCACGATCCGCCAGGTGCTGGTGGTCGGGCTGATCGCGCCGACGGTGATGATCGGCTCGATCGCCGTCCATCTCGGCCGCGACCGCGATTTGCAGAGCAGGCTGCGCGCCGATCCGTCGCTGGTGCCCGCTGCGGTCGACGAATTCCTGCGCCTCTACACGCCGTATCGCGGTTTCGCCCGCACGGCGGTGTGCGACGTGACGATCCGTGGCCGCACCATCCCGGCGGGCGAGCCGATCGCTCTGGTCTATGCCTCGGCCAATCGCGATGCCGATGTGTTCGAGGATCCCGAAAGCTTCCGCCTCGATCGGCCCAACATGAAGGATTCGGTCGCCTTCGGCCGCGGCCCGCATATGTGCGTCGGTGCCGCGCTCGGCCGGATCGAGCTGATCGTGGCACTCGAGGAGCTGCTCGCCGCGGCGCCGGGTTTCGCGCTCACCGCCGAACCCAGGCCGACCCGCTTTCCCGAAATCGGCGCGCTCAGCGTGCCGGTCGCCTTCGAGGCGGCGGCATGACCGGCGTGATCCTCGCCACCGGCGATCTCGCGATGGACCGCGAGCGTTATGACGAGAGCTTCGTCGCCACCGCCGAAACGCTGCGCGCCGCAGACGTGGTGTTCGGCCAGCTCGAAACCAGTTTCGCCGAGAAGGGCACGCGGCTGCCCCAGGCGCGCCATGCCGTGCTCGCCCGTCCGGACGGCGCCGCCGCGCTCGGCCGCGCCGGCTTCGACGTCATCTCGATGGCCGGCAACCATGTGCTCGACTGGGGCAACGAGGCGTTCTTCGAGACGCGCGACAACCTCGAGAAAGCGGGCATGAAGGTGGTCGGCGCCGGCGCCAACATCGCCGAGGCGCGCCGTCCGGTGCACTTCACCATGGCCGACGGGACCACGGTGGCGTTCCTCGCTTATTCCAGCATCCTCCCGCACAGCTATTGGGCCGATGAGCGCCGCCCGGGCTGCGCGCCGATGCGCGCCTTCACGATCTACGAGCAGATCGAGCACGACCAGCCCGGTACCCCGCCGCGCATCCACTCCTACCCGCACCGCGAGGACCTCGCCGCGATGGAGGCCGATATCCGCGCCGCCAAGGCGGAGAACGACGTCGTCATCGTCTCGCATCATTGGGGCATCCACTTCGTCCGCGCGGCGATCGCCGACTATCAGCGCGACGTGGCGCGCGCGACCATCGCGGCCGGCGCCGATGCCATCCTCGGGGGCCATGCCCATATCCTCAAAGGGTGCGAGCTGATCGACGGCAAGCCGGTGTTCTACTCGCTGTGCAACTTCGCCACCGACCTGCGCATGGACGAGGCGCATGCCGCGTCGAAGAGCTTCAACGAAATCCGCGTCCTCGCCGAGGAGTGGGAGCCGGATTTCGACAGCCTGTACAATTTCCCCAAGACCGCGCGCCTGTCGATGGTCGCGCGCCTGGAAGTCGCCGGGGGCAAGCTGATCAAGGCGGGGTTCCTGCCGCTCCATATCGATCGCGACGCCGTGCCGCGCTTCGTCGCGCGCGGCAGCGAGCAACATGCCGCGGTGGTCGACTATATGAGCGCGATCACCGAAGAGGCCGGGCTAAATGCCCGCTACCGCGTCGGCGACGACATGGTCGAACTGGTGGCGGTCGCGTGACCGCCCGCCGCGCCTTGCCGCTGGAGGCCTATGTCCTCCTCTATTTCCTTTTCTATCTGCCCAATGTGATCATCACCAAGCTGGTGACGAGCCTGCCGCACGGCGCGCTCGGCCGGCCGCTGACCGGGCTGGAAACGCTGCCCGCCACGCTGATCATCAACACGCTGATGACCTATCTGTTCATCTGGTGGTCCGGCTGGCACCGTGATGCCCATTCGGTGAAGCTGCTCGGCCTGCATGTCCCCGTGCCGACGCGCTACACCCTGCTGTCGGGCGTCGGCACCGCGCTGATCGTCTTCACCGTGCCGCTGTCCTTCACCTTCAAGGGCGTCAGCATCCCATTCATCCAGCTGCTGATGCGCGGCGATATCCTGATCATCGCGCCGCTGGTCGATATCCTGTTCGGTCGCAAGGTGCGCTGGTGGAGCTGGGTCGCGCTGGCGATGGTCGCGGTGGCGCTGCTCGTCACGCTCAGCGCGCGCGGCGGCCTCAACCTGCCGCCGCTCGCCCTGCTCACCGTGGCGCTCTACACGCTCGGCTACTTCTTCCGCCTCGCCATGATGACCCGTGTCGCCAAGAACGGCGATCCCGCCTCGGTCCGGCGCTACTTCGTCGAAGAGAAGGTCTTCGCCCTGCCGGCCTCGGTGGCCATCCTGGCCGCGATTTCCGCCGCGGGCTTCGGCAGCCAGGCCGGCGAGCTGTCGTTCGGCTTCATCGGGATATGGAGCGATCCAGCGATCGTCTGGCTCGGCCTGATCGCGCTGACGCTGACGATCGTCTCGGTCTTCTCGGTGATCATCCTGCTCGATCCGCGCGAGAACGCCTTTTGCGTCCCGCTCGAGCGCGCCTCCAGCCTGCTCGCCGGCATCGTCGCCTCGTTGATCCTGGCCTGGCTGTGGGGCCTCAAGGCCCCGACCCCGGCCGAGCTGACCGGGGCCACCATCCTGATCGGCGCGATCGTGCTGCTGTCGCTCGCCCCGCGCTGGAAACCCATCATCACCGCCGCCCGCGCCGAGGCGCCCTGACGGCATCTGACACCCGCCACGGCCCGACAGAGGCACGAGCGAACTTAAAAGGAGAGGGAAACATGACCAACCTGCACGATCGCCGCTTTGCGGCACTCGCTTCGAAGACCGCGCTCGGCGCGCTCGCCATCGCGCTGGCCGCACCGGCCATGGCACAGACCGCCGCTCCGCCGCCCGCCGACAAGCCTGCCGCGGCGGATGATGCTCCCGCGACCGATGTCGTCGTCACCGGCAGCCGCATTCGCGGCGTCCGTGCCGTGGGGTCCAACGTCATCGCCATCGACCAGGCCACGATCGCGCAGGAACCCGTCACCTCGACCGCCGACCTGTTGCGCCGCGTGCCGCAGGTCATCTCGCTCGGCGCCAACCGCAACGGCGGCTCGGCGCAGAACGGCGCCGCCAATGCGACGCGTGGCGCGGGTATCAACCTGCGCGGCATCAGCACCAATGCGACGCTGCTGCTCTATGACGGCAAGCGCATGCCGCCCCAGGGCACGCAGGGCCAGTATACCGACCCGTCGGTGCTGCCCTCGATCGCGCTCGGCCGGGTCGAAGTGGTCGCCGACGGCGCCTCGGCGATCTATGGCTCGGATGCCATTGCCGGCGTGGTCAACTTCATCCTGCGCAAGGATTTCAACGGCATGGAGGCGCGTGCGCGTTACGGCTTCACCGACGGCAATTACGACGAGACCCAGATCTCCGGCATCGTCGGGCACAAATGGGACAGCGGCTCGGTGATGCTTGCCGCCGAATATACCCGCAACTCGGCGCTGCGTGGCTACGACCTGCCCTGGTATCAGGACGACAATCGTTATCGCGGTGGCCGCGACCTGCGCGTCACCTTGTGCAATCCCGGCACGATCACCGCCGGCGGCAACACCTACGCCATCCCGACCGGCGGCGTCACATCGGCCAATGTCGGCGCGCTGGTCGCCGGCACGTCGAACAAATGCTTCTACAACGGCCAGGATGCGGTGATCCCGGAACAGCAGCGGATCAGCATCGTCGGCGCGCTGTCGCAGCATGTCGGCGAGGGCATCCGCCTGTTCGCCGACGGCTTCTATTCGCACCGCAACGGCATCATCCTGGGCACCGGGGACACCTTCACCGCCACGGTCAAGAACACCAACCCGTTCTTCGTCTCACCCGTGCCCGGCGCGACGCAGGAGACGGTGACCTATTCGCTGCTCCCCGAGCTCGGCCCGGATCGCAACCCGTATCGTTCCTATTCCTGGAACCTGATGGCCGGCGTCGACGCCCGCCTGTTCTCCGACTGGAACGCGACGCTCTATTATGCGCACGGCGCGTCGCAGGACGTCGCCGATCGTCGCAAGGGCGTGAATACCGCGGCACTCAACGCGGCGCTTGCGGATACCAGCGCGGCGACCGCGCTCAACGTGTTCGGCGGCGCCAACAATCCGGCCACGCTGGCAAAGATCAACGACAACTATTTCGTCATCACCGGCGCGACGCGGCTCGACGTCCTCAACCTGCAACTCAACGGCTCGTTGTTCGCCTTGCCGGGCGGCAATGTGAAGGTCGCGCTGGGCGGCGAATATCGCAAGGAATATACCTTCACCGATCTCGCCACCGGCAACTCGACCACCCAGACGCATGTCGCCGATGGCGGCAGCCGCACCGTCAAGGCGGTGTTCGCCGAACTCTATGTTCCGATCTTCGGCGCCGGCAATGCGACGCCGGGCATGGAGGAACTCACGCTGTCGATCGCCGGTCGCTATGAAAAGTACAGCGACTTCGGCAGCACGACCAACCCCAAGATCGGCCTGACCTGGCGGCCGTTCGACGGCCTCACCTTCCGCGGCAGCTATGGTACCTCGTTCCGCGCGCCGACCTTCACCGAAGTGTCGACCATCGCCGGCGGTGCGGGCCTCTATTACGACACGCTGCCAGGCCCGAGCGGCAACCTGACCGGCATCGGCATCGCCGGCGGCAATCCCGGCCTCAAGCCGGAGACCGCCAAGACCTGGTCGTTCGGCGCCGAGATCAAGCCCGCCGCCATTCCCGGCCTGATCGCCACCGCGACCTATTTCCACATCAATTACACCAACCAGATCCAGGCACTGCGCGGCACCGCCGGACTGTTGACCAACCCGCTCTACGCCTCGTTCGTCAATCTCAGCCCGACCGCGGCGCAGGTCACCGCGCTGGTCAATTCCGGCCTCCCGATCAACAACACGATCAACACTTCGGTGGTGCAGTTCATCGCCGATGGGCGCCGGCAGAATCTCGGCACCTCGCTGGTCGGCGGGGTCGATTTCGGGCTGAACTATAATTGGCAGATGGGCGGCTTCAAGCTCGACGCCGGTATCAACGGCAGCCTGTTCACCGAATACAAATTCCGCGCCGTCCCCGGGGCCGCGTTGACCGATGTGCTCAACACCATCGGCTTCACCCAGAAATTCCGCATGCAGGCCGATCTCGGCATGGCGTGGAACGGCTTCCGCGCGCGTGGCACGCTCAACCACCTGTCGGGTTATCTCAACAACACCGTCACGCCGGCGCAGCATGTCGCCGCCTACAACACGGTCGATCTGTCGCTCGGTTACGACATCAACGATCATTTCACCGTCGGGGTCGATGCGCGTAACCTGTTCAACGTCCAGCCGCCCTTCGTCGACACGACGCGCGGTTACGATCCGCAGTCGAGCAACCCGGTGCCGCGCATCATCTCGATCACCGCGGGCGTGAAGTTCTGATGCGGCGTCGGGCGGTCGCGCTGCTCGCCTCGGCGTTCGCCGCCTGGGCGAGCCCGGCCGCGGCACAGGAATGCGCGGCGCTGGCCGGCCGTCAGGCCGGTTCGGTGACGGTGACGGTGACGGCGGCGACTTCGGTCGCCGCCTCGCCGGGCTGGGCGCCGCGGACCGACAGCTTCTACAAGCCAGTCCCGATCACCGTCCCGATCTGCCGTGTGGAGGGCATGATCGAAGGCAATATCGGCTTCGAACTGTGGCTGCCCGCCGCGAGCAGCTGGAACGGCCGCTTGCTCGGCGCGGGGGTCGGCGGCGATGCCGGGGTGTTCAACTACACCGATATGAGCCGCCGCGTCGGCGAGGGCTTCGCCACCGTCACCACCGACGGCGGTCACAAGGCCGCCCAGGCGCACTGGATGATGCAGGCCAAGGCGCGCACTGATTATGAGCACAGCGCGGTGCATCTCACCGCGCTCGCCGCCAAGCGTCTGATCGCGCGCTTCTACGGCAAGCCGGCGGACAAGAGCTATTTCCTCGGCTGTTCGGGCGGCGGTCGACAGGCGCTCAAGGAAATGCAGGTCTATCCGGCCGACTATGACGGCGTGATTGCGGGCGCGCCGGGGCCGAACATGCCGGTCATCTCGGTGCGCATGATGTGGCTTTCGCTGCTGCAGAAGCACGATCCCGTCGCCGCACTGACCGATGCGGACTGGGCGCTGTACGAGAAAGCGACGATCGCCGATTGCGACGGGCTCGATGGAGTCAGGGATGGGGTGATCGAGAACCCGCGCCGCTGCGGCTTCAAAACCGCAACGCTGTTGTGCAAGCCGGGTCAGACCGCCGACTGCCTCACCGCCGCCAAACTCGCCATGCTGCAACGCATCGTCGGATCGATGCCGGATGAACAGGGCCGCCCGATGGACAAGGGCCTGCTGCCCGGCGTGCGGACCCGGCCCGGCCCACCATCGCCCCTGTTGCGCGCGATGTGGGGCGATGCCGTTTATGGCGACCCCGAGTGGAATGAGGACGGCTTCCGGCGCACGCACGACCTGATGCTGGTCAACCGCGCCATGCCGCAGTTGCGCGCCGACTCCGTCGCGATCGTGCCGTTCCTGCGCCGCGGCGGCAAGGCGATCATCTATCAGGGCTGGCAGGACCCGTCGGTCATCGCCGGCCCGACGATCGACTATTATCGCAAGCTCGCGGCTGCCAATGGCGGCCAAGCGAGGCTCAAGGATGCGGTGCGCCTCTTCATGGTGCCGGGCATGTACCATTGCCGCGGCGGCCCCGGTGCCGACCAGTTCGGTGGCTCGGGCCAGATCGCCGCGCCGTCGGATCCGTCACACGACGTGCTGTGGTCGCTGATCGACTGGGTCGAGCACAAGCGCGCACCGGACCGGATCGTCGCCACGCGGATGGTGGCCGATCGCCCGAAATTCACCCGTGCGCTATGCGCCTTCCCGGCGAGCGCGGTTTATGACGGCAAGGGCAACGCCGACGATGCGGCATCGTACGGCTGCCGCCGCGATCCGCTGCTTTAATCTTGCGCCATCCACCTCACTGCTTCCCCGGCGAAGGCCGGGGTCCAGTTGGAAAAGCTTCGGTGAGGACGTGTGGCGCTCGCCAATCTCGGTCTCGAGACTGGACCCCGGCCTTCGCCGGGGAAGCAGCTAGAACGCGGCGCTCAGATGGAACTTACCGCCCGCTCGACCGCACATAGGCATGATAGACCTTGTCGAGCGCCCGGCTGACGATCGCGCGCTCTTCATCGTCGAGCATTGCCAGCCCCGCTTCCTCGGTTTCCGAGAGATGCGCGAACAGCTTGTCGAGTTCGTCGCGGCCGGCGTCGGTGATGTCGAGATGATTGCGACGCCGGTCCGTGGTGGAGCGCGTCCGGGTCACCCAGCCGCGGCGCTCAAGATCGTCGACCAGCGGCACGATCGCCGACTTGTCGAGCCCGACCTCCTCACTCAATGTCGCCTGCGAGACGCCGGGATTGCTGGCGATGATCTCCAGCGCGCTGAACATGCCCGCACGCATGCCCCAATCGCGCGTCTTGGCGCTGAAATCGCGCGACAGCTGATTTTGCACGCGGCGCAGCCGAAAGCCGAGGAAGCTGCCCAGCCGCCCCAGCGAAACGCTGTTCACGTCGTCGGATGATTGCTCGTCCAAGGTCGATCCGTTGCTGATGTCCACTATCGAAAAGCGCTACAAGAGAAGCGCGGGCGCGGCAAATCATGCCCGCGATAAAATAGTTGATGACATACATCATTATATCTGCAAACTGATTATTCCGCGCAAACGACGCGGCGGGAGGATGGCTTGGACGACGGTCCGCAGGAGAATCGGCGATCAGGCGTATTGCGCCGGCTGTTGCTCGCCCTCGGCTCGGCCGCCTTGCTCCTCGCCATGGCGTCCGACGCGCTGGCGGTGCTCGGACGCCATGCCGGCTTCGCGGTCAACGGTTCGATCGAGCTCTTCCAGGTCTGCGCCGTGATCGCCTTGTCGTCGGCCATCGTGCTGGCGACGATCGATGCACGACATGCGGCGGTCGACCTGCTGCTCGGCCGGGTGTCGGATCGCGGCAAGGTGCGGCTCCGGCTGGCCGGCGCGCTGGCCAGTGCCGCCGCCTTCGGCCTGATCACCGCCGGCTCGATCTGGGTCGCGGGCGATCTGTGGGCGACGCGGGAGATGACCGAGCAGCTCGGCATTCCGTTGCTCGGCTTCCGCCTGTTCTGGATCGCCTGCGGTCTCGTCGTGACGGCCTTCTATCTGCGCGCCCTGTGGCGCGGGCTGCGCGCATGAGCCCCGCCGAAATCACCGGCATCGTCGGCTTTCTGCTGTTGCTGGGGATGCTGCTCGGCGGCATCCCGATCGGTGCCGCACTGGCACTGGTCGGCATCGGCGGCCTGGCGATCATCCTGTCCCCCGAGGCGGCGTTGATCAAATCGGGGGTGATCGCCTTCGATACCCTGTCGCGCTACGAGCTCGGCGTGCTGCCGCTGTTCATGCTGATGGCACAGCTATGTTTCGCGGCCGGGGCGAGCAGTGATTTCTTCGACATGGCGGCGCGCTTCGTCGGGCATCGCCGCGGCGGCCTGGCCATGGCGTCGATCGGCGGCTGTGCCGGGTTCGGCGCGATCAGCGGGTCGAGCCTCGCCACCGTCGCCACGGTCAGCGCGGTGGCGCTGCCGGAAATGCGCCGCCAGGGCTATCATTCCGGCTTTGCGGCAGGTGCACTGGCCGCCGGCGGAACGCTCGGTTCGCTCACCCCGCCGAGCGGTGCGTTGATCGTCTATGGCATCATCGCCGAGCAATCGATCGGCAAGCTGTTCGGCGCGGCGATCGTGCCGGTGGTCAGTCAGGCCTTGCTCTACATCCTCGTCGTCTGGGCGATGTGCCGCTGGAAACCCGAACTCGGCCCGGCCGGCCCGCGCTCCAGCTGGGGTGAGCGCGTCCGCGCGCTGCGTCATGTCGCCGATCTCGCCTTGCTCATCCTGTTCGTGATCGGTGGGCTGGTGGTCGGCTGGTTCACCCCGACCGAAGCCGCGTCGGTCGGCTGCGTCGGCGCCTTCCTGATCCTCGCACTGCGCCGACGCATGACGCGCGAGCGCGTCGCCGGCGCGCTGCTCGAGACGCTCAAGACCACGGGCATGATCTACAGCATCGTGATCGGCGCCTTGCTGTTCAGCACCTTCGTCAGCGTCACCGGCATCACCGAGCATCTGAGCAGCCTGGTGCGCGCGGCGGGGGCGGCACCGGCGCTCGCCGTGGTGATCATGGCGGTCGTGCTGCTGGTGCTCGGCTCGTTCCTCGATGGCCTGGCGCTGATGCTGTTGATGACGCCGATCCTGCTGCCGATCGTCGGCACGCTGGGCCTCAGCCCGATCTGGTTCGGCATCTTCCTGGTGCGCACGATGGAGATCGGGTTCGTGCATCCCCCGCTGGGGTTCAACGTCTATGTCATCCATGCCGGCGCGCGCGACATTCCGGTCGGGCGCATCTTCCGCGGCATCGTGCCGTTCCTCGTCGCCGACTTCTTCCACCTTGCCGCGCTGATCGCCTTTCCCGCGATCGCATTGTGGCTGCCGCAGATGCAGGGGCATTGAGATGCGCGCGCTGACTCTCGTCGCCGCTTTGGTCGCGCTGTTGTTTGCCGGTGCCTGCACGCCCGACACGAAACCCGGCACGCGGGTCTTCACCTATGCCAGCCCCTATCCGGCGACGCACACCTTCAGCCGCGCCGATAGCGTGTGGATGGACTGGCTGAAGCAGCATTCCGGCGGCCGCATCGTGATCAAGCCCTATTGGGGCGGAGCGCTGCTCTCTTCGAACGAGAACATGCTCGAGATCAGCCACCGCGTAGCGGATATCGGCCTGGTCACGCCGATGTATGCGCGCAGCGCGCATCTGCAGCGCATCCAGCCGAGCTTCTACAGCGGCATCGGCACGATCCGTGACCAGATCGACATCTACAAATGCATGGCCGCGCGCTATCCGGAAATGGCGTCGGACCTGCAGGGTCTGCACATCCTGGCGGTGCAGGGCGGCAACTTTCCCGGCGTGCTGACGCGCACCCGGCCGATCCGCACGCTCGCCGATTTCAGGGGCCTGCGCCTGCGCGCGCAGGAGGACACCGCCGCGTTGCTGCGCCAGCTCGGCGCCGACCCGGTCAACATGTCGATGGCCGAGGTCTATCCGGCGATGGCCAAGGGTGTGATCGACGGCGTGGTCGCGCCGCTCGATGCGCTCAAGGCGGTGCATCTCGCCGATGTCGGCAAATATTATTCAACGCTCAAGGTGCCGCGCGGCGCCTATCCCGGCCGCGCCATGTCGGGCGATCTGTGGCGTTCGCTCAGTCCCGCGGACCGCGCGCTGTTCGACCAGGCCGAGGTGGTTTGGGAGCAGGCGATGGTCGAGCAGATCGAGGCCGCGCTCGCCGCCGGCGACGAGTATTCGCACAAGGAAGGCATCGTGTTCGTGCCGATGCCCGCGGCAGAGCAGGCGAAGTTCGACGCGCTATACCGCGCCAATGCGATGAAGCTGGCACGCTCGCTCGACGGCTACGGCTTTAACGGCGTGAAGCTCGCCGACCATGCCGCGGCGCTGATCGCCGCGCGCAATGCCGGCCAACCCCTGAGCTGTGGAGCAACCCGATGACGCAGGCGCTCGCCGGCGTGAAGATCGCCGATTTCAGCTGGGTCGGGGCGGGGCCGCGCGCGACCAAGGACCTGGCCGATCACGGCGCGACGGTGGTCAAGGTCGAGAGCGCGAAGCGGCTCGATCTCGGCCGGGTCAGCCCGCCGTTCAAGGACGGCAAGCGCGACGTCGACGGCTCGGCTTTCTTCGCCATCACCAACACCAGCAAGCTCGGCGTGACGATCAACCTGTCCGACCCGCGCGGCCAGGCGGTGGCGCGCAAACTGGTCGGCTGGGCCGATGTCGTGGTCGAGAATTTCGGCAAGGGGTTCATGGAGCGGATCGGCCTCGGCTATGCCGATTGCCGCGCGATCCGCCCGGACATCATCATGCTGTCGGTCAGCGTTGCCGGCCGCACCGGGCCGATGTCCGATCTGCGCGGCTACGGCAATTCGGCAGCCGCCTTGTCGGGTCTCGCCGCACTGTCGGGCTGGCCCGACCGGCTGCCGCACATGCCGCCTTTCGCCTATGGCGACGTCGTCGCGCCGATGTTCGCGACCCTCGCCGTGCTCGCCGCGCTGGAGCATCGCCGCGCGACCGGGGAAGGGCAGCATCTCGACGTCTCGCAGGTGGAACCGCTCGTGCACGTCCTTGGCGATGTGCTGGCGCGCGGGCAGATCGAGGGCGATTTCACGCGCCTCGCCAATGGCAGCGTCTCGATGGCGCCGCACGGCATCTATCCGGCGCGAGGGATCGATCAATGGATCGCCATTGCCGCGCAGGATGACGCCGCATGGCGCACGCTGGCAGCGATGACCGGCCTCGACGGTGACCGCTACCCTGATCTCGACCGGCGCAAGGCGGCGGCGGGCGATATCGACGCCGCAATCGCGGCCTGGACGGCGGGGCAGGACAAGCACGTGCTGGCCGACCGGCTGAGTGCGGCGGGCGTGGCGGCGGAAGCCGTCAATGACGGGCGCGACGTGTTCACCGATCCCGAACTGATTGCCGGCGGCCATTTCGTTGCGATCGACCATGCCGTGCTCGGGCATTGCGACATGCCCGCGCCGCCGGCGCATTTCTCGCGGTCCGAGGTGATCGTGGGGCCGCCGCCGCGCCTGGGCGAGCACAACCATCGGGTGTTCGTCGAGATGCTCGGCATGGATGCGACCGAGATCGAGGCGCTCGTCGCCGAGGGAGCGCTGGCATGACGATGCTCGGGCATATCAGGGTCGTCGACCTGACCCGCGATCTCGGCGCCTATGCCGGTGTGCTGCTGGCAGAACTCGGCGCGGACGTTGCGCAGGTCGAGCAGGGCGGGCCGCACGATCCGGCCGAGCTGGTCATGGCAGGCCGCGGCAAGCGCGATGCGGGCTGTGCGGTCGGCGACCCGGCGCTGCTCGCGCTGATCGACGGCGCGGATATCCTGCTGCGCGGACCGGAGGCGTTGCCGGACGAACTCGCACCGGATGCGCTCGCCGCGCGCAATCCGCGGCTGATCGACGTCGCCATTCATCCCTTCGAACCCGACGGTCCCAATGCCGAACGGCCCGCCACCGACCTGACGCTGATGGCGCGGTCGGGGCTGGTGGCGATCGGCGGCGATCCCGACCGGGCGCCGCTGACCATGCCCGGTCGCCAGGCCTGGGCGCTGGCGGGTATCCAGGGAGCGATCGCCGCGCTGGTCGCGCTCAACGCGCGCGCCGCCAGCGGCGTAGGGGAGCAGGTCGTCGTTTCGGCCTATCGCTCGGCCGTGCTGGCCAATTACCGCGAGCCGCTGACCTGGGGCTGGGTCGGCAAGGTCGGGATGCGCACCGGCAACCTGCTGGTGCGCGGCAAGTCGGGCGTGCAGCAGGTATGGCGCTGCGCCGACGGCTTCGTCACCTGGGCACTGGTCGACAACCAGCCGATGATGCGATCGACCGTCGCACGCATGGCCGAGGACGGCATGGCCGGTGCGCTGGCCGAGATCGACTGGGACGCGATCCTCGTCGCCGACGTGCCGCGCGAGACGCTGATCGAGTGGGAGGCGATCGTCGCCGCCTGGCTCGCCACCAAGACACGGGCCGAGCTTACCGCTTTGTCCAACCGGCACGGCATGGGCCTGTCGGCGATCGATGCCCCGGCCGACGTGCTGGCGAGCGAGCATCTCGCCGCGCGCGGCCTGTGGCGTGAGGTCGAGCTGGATGGCCGCACGGTACGCGTGCCCGGCCCCCTGTTCGCGAGGGAGGTGGCATGAGCGCGCTCGCCGGGATCCGCGTCGTCGACTTCTCCAAGTTCCTGCCGGGACCTTATTGCACCTGGATGCTCGGCGATCTCGGTGCCGACATCGTGCGCATCGAGCATCCGCGCGAACTGGCCAAACAGGCCCAGGTGTTCGGCTGGGACAAGCTCGATGACGAGGCGCGCGCCCGCATCCGCGCCGGCGACATCTTCGCGCGCAACAAACGCAGCCTGATGCTCGATCCGGGTGCCGACGACTCCCGCCCCGTGATCGAGGCGCTGATCGCGCGGGCCGACATCCTCGTCGAGGATTACCGTCCCGGCGTACTTGAGGCGATGGGCTATGGTTACGAGGCAATGGCCGCGCTCAATCCCCGGCTGATCTATTGCTCGGTCACCCTGTGCGGCCAGACCGGGCCGCACCGCGACAAGCCCGGCCACGACCCGATCGCCCTGGCCATCTCGGGCGCGTTGTCGCGGATCGGCGACGATCCCGAACGGCCGCGCTCGGCCGGCGTGCCCGTCGCCGATTTGCTGACCGGCTCGAACGCGGTGATCGGCATCCTCGCCGCGCTCCATGCCCGCGCCGCGACCGGCAGGGGGCAGCGCGTCGACATCGCCATGTCGGACAGCGCGATGGCGCTGATCGCGCCCGCCGTGTCGCGAAATCCGGACCTGAGCAAGGCGCCGCCGCGCGGCAAGGCGCGCGCCGATTGCGGCATCTATCAGACCGCCGATGGCAAGTTCCTTGCCACCACCGACATGGAACCGCGTTTCTGGCAGCGCTTCTGCGAAGCGATGGGCGTGCCCGACTTCGCACCGCTGCAGAACGACGCAGAGGCCCGGCCGCACATCGTCGCGACGCTGGCTGAGGTCTTCGCCCGCGAGCCACTAGCGCACTGGTTGGCACTGCTGGCCGAAGCCGACACGCAGTTCGCCGCCGTGAACTCGGTCGCCGAGGCGCTGGAGGACCCGCACAATGTCGCGCGCGGCATGGTGCTGGAGGTCGACAGCGCCGGCGGCACGGTTCGCCATATCGGCTCGCCGATCAAGCTGTCCGCCACGCCCACCGTCGCGCCACGCGCGGCGCGGGTCGCGGGCAGCGACAATGACGCCATCTTATCGGAGCTTGGACAAAGATCATGACGGGGGAACAGACCGGCGCGCTGCCGCGGCCGCTCGAAGGATTGCGGGTCATCGACCTGACGCGCGCATTGGCCGGGCCCTATGCCACGCTGCTGCTCGCCGGACTCGGCGCCGAGGTGATCAAGGTCGAGGATCCGCGCGGCGGCGATCTCGCGCGCGAGAACAGCCCCTATGTCGGCCGTGACGGGGTGGTGATCGAGCGCCAGCATGACGACGACATCTCGATCTCGCATCTGACGCGGGCGCGGGGAAAGCGCGGCGTGTCGCTCAACCTCAAGAGCCCGGAAGCGCGTCAGGTCTTCGCCGACCTCGTCGCCACCGCCGACATCGTCGTCGAGAACTTCACCGCCGGCACCGCCGACCGGCTCGGCGTGGGTTATGCCGCGGCCAAGGCTGCCAATCCCGCGGTCATCTATTGCTCGCTGTCCGGCTTCGGTGCCGACTTCCCGGAAGGCGGCAAGGCGATGGACATCGTCATCCAGGCGCTGTCGGGGGCGATGTACACCAGCGGCGAGCACGACCATCCGCCAGTGCGCATCGGCGTGCCGATGGCCGATATGCTCGCGCCGGTGTTCGCGGTGATCGGCATCCTGTCGGCGCTGGAGCAGCGCCACCGCACCGGAGTCGGCCAGCATGTCGACATCTCGATGCTCGGCGCGCTGACCTCGTTCGTCGCGATCGAGAACTGGGCGGCGATGCGCGCGGTCGACATGCCGGCGCGCACCGGCCTCACCGTGCAGCGGCTGTCGCCGTTCGGCGTGTTCGAGTGCGCCGACGGTTATGTCGCGCTGGTCGCGGTGCACCAGAAGCTCGCGCAAGGGCTGTTCGCCGCGATGGGCGCGCCCGAACTGATCGAGGACCCGCGCTTCGCCACCCGCGACACCCGCGTCGCCAATGCCGTCGAACTGGAAGCGCGGATCAACGCCTGGTCGCGCACGCTGCCGGTGGCGCAGGCGGTCGCGGCGCTGGAGGCGCAGGGCGTGCCCGTCGCGCCGGTGCGGCATCCGGAGGAAGCGCTGGTCGATCCGCGCGTCGTGGCGCGC
This sequence comes from Pseudomonadota bacterium, assembly GCA_040390605.1. Classification (GTDB taxonomy): domain Bacteria; phylum Pseudomonadota; class Alphaproteobacteria; order Sphingomonadales; family Sphingomonadaceae; genus Sphingomonas. Next base: position 91,670 of record JAZJXZ010000026.1, on the reverse strand, counting down.
AACGAAACCAACGTCGTCGCGCACCCTTCCTATCCCTCGGTCGAGGAGCTGCGCACCGCCGGCATTCCGATCCGCTTTTCGGACGCGCAGACCGGGTTCGACCCGGTGCTGCCGGTGTCGATCGGCGAGCACAATGTGGACATCTATCGCGATCTGCTCGGCTATGACGAGGCGCGGATCGCGGCCCTGACCAGCGGCGGCGTGATCGCGTGAACCCGCTCACCCCGCTCGAGGCAGCGTCACGCGACGCGCAGGGCATCGCCGCGGCGGCGCGGGCGCAGGGCAAGCGCGTGGTGTGGACGCTCGGCGCCGACCTGCCGCAGGAGATCGTGCGGGCCTGTGGCCATCATGCGATCCGCCTCGTGCCCGGCGAGAGCGAGGATCATCCCGAGATCGACGCGCTGATCAGCCGCGAGAGCCTCGGCTCGCGCGGCCGCCGCCTGCTCGGCGCGATCGCCGCGCTGCCCGTCGGCGACGCGTTGCTCATATCGCACACCGACGCCGAACAGCCCCAGCTCTTCGCGACCCTGCGCGAGCTGAGCCGCTGCGGCGCGATGACCCTGCCGCCGGTCGCCTTCCTCGATCTGCTGACCACCGATCGTCCTGCGGTGCTGACCTATAACGCGATCCGCGTGCGCCAGGCGCTCGACTGGCTGGCGACGCTGGGCGGCGAGGCGCCACGGCTGGCGGAGGCGATTGCCCAGGGTAACGCATTGCGCGCTGCGCTGGGCCGCGTGATGTCGCTGCGCCTTGACGGGCTGATCGCCGGCGCGACGGCGCAGCATGTGGTCGCCGCGACGGCGATGCTCGACCCGGACGAGGCGACCGCCTTGCTCGATGCCATCGACCCCGCATCGCTGTCGCGCTTGCCGGGCGATCGGGTCGTGCTGGGCGGAAGCCTCGCCGAGCGGCCGGACTCGATTGCCGCGATCGAGGCGCGGGGGCTGCTGGTCGTCGGCGAGGATCATGGCTGGGGCGAGGACCGTGCCCACCGCCTGATCGATCCGCGCCGCGAGCCGGTCGAGGCGCTCGCTGCGTCCACCCTCGATCCGTGGTCGGGCCCGTTCGCCCGTGTCGCGGCCCGCGCCGAGCGCCTCGCCGTCCGTGCCAAAGCGCGCCGCGCCCGGATCGTCTATGTCATCGGCGAAGGCGACGAGAGTGCGCCGTGGCAGGCTCAGGCGGTGCGTGTCGCGGCCGAAGCGGCGGGCGTGGCGGTCGAGATATGCGATCCTCATCACACGCTCGATCGCCTGCCGCCGTCCGCGGAAGAGCGCGCGCGACCGCCTACGCCGCGTCGCAGCCGCAAGTCGCTGTCCGCCGTCGCGGATTTCGGCGTCTATCAGCGCGACTGGTTCGCCGGCGTGCGCGCCGCCGTGGCCGAGGGTGCGCCGTTCGTCATGGTCAATGCCAACACGCCGCAGGAGACGCTGCGCGCGCTCGGTATCCCCTTCGTGGTCAATCAATGGTGGGCCTCGATCGTCGCCGCCAAGCAGCAGGGCGAACGTTACGCCGGCCTGCTCGAAGCGCACGGCCTGCCCAGCGCGACCGAGGCCTACAGCGCACAGGGCGTCGCGGCGGCGTTCGACGAGGACACCGCGCTGGCGCCCTGGGGCGGCGTGCCACGCCCCGATACGGTCGCCTCGGTATTGTCGACCGATGCGACCCCGGCGCTGTTCCAGGCCTGGGCCGGCGCGGCGGGCGCGACGTTGCAGACCTTCGAGCGCAGCATCGAAAGCCGCTGGGAAATCCCGATCGACTGGTGGGACGGCCTCGCCGAACGGTGGGACGAGGTGATCGAACCGGAGCGGCTCGACCTGCTCGAAGCCGAGCTGCGTCGTTCGGTCGCCGAGCTGGAGGCACAGACCGGGCGCCGCTTCGACGCAGCGGCGTTTGCGCAGATCATGGACCTCGTCAACGAGCAGGAGGAATATTACCGCCGCACCCGCGACTTGATCGCGGCGACGATACCGGCGCCGATCGGCGTCGTCGACCAGATGCCGGCGACGATGGTGCCGCAATGGCATCGCGGTACACCTTGGGCGCGCGATGCGGCCAAGGCGTTCTATGACGAGGTCGCCGCGCGGGTCGTGGCCGGTGAGGCGGCTTGTCCCGACGAGCGGCTGCGGCTGATGTTCGTCGGGCGCGGGCTGTGGAGCGACATGAGCTTCTACCAGCGCTGGGAGGAGAGCCACGGCGCAGTGTTCGTCTGCTCGATGTATCTCAGCCTGGCCGCGGACGGGTATATCCGCCGGCACGATCGCGGGCGCGATCCGATGCGTGCGCTCGCCGCGCGCTTCGTGACCATGGGCGACGAGCTGCGCATGCCGACCTGGGCGGGTGCCTGGCACGTCAAGGAAGCGCATTTGCATCAGGTCGATGGCGTCATGGCGCTATCCGACGCCGACCCGCTCGTGCTGCGCGCGCTCCGCGAAGCGGGCTTGCCGGTGCTGGAGCTCGGCATGGACAATTATGCCCGCGATCCCGAGGGCGAGGCCGACCTGGACCGCCGCGCGGTCGCTTTTCTCGAAGGGCCGGTGACCGCGCAACGCGCGCGGCGGGCTTGATTTAGCCACCTGCAAACACCTGCTCCGACCTGCTAAAACAGGTGGATGTTTTTTTGGCGTCGCGTGGGCGACGCAGCAATTCTTTTTTTGCCGATATTTCAATAGCTTGTTTGGCATCCGGGCGCCGCCACGATCCAACTTAACAGGTGGCGAGCAGGTGCGTTAGCAGGTGGTGAGCAGGTGGTGAGCAGGTGGTGAGCAGGTCGCATGCAGGTGAGTGTTTCCTGACCTGCTCCCCTCCCTGGATAAGGGAGGGGCTGGGGGTGGGTCGCTCTCCGTATCGCGGGCCGGCAGTCTGGGGCGAGGCGTTGCCGGGGTGATTTTTGGCGCGCGGTGGGGTCTTGTCGGGCCGACCCACCCCCGACCCCTCCCTTATCCAGGGAGGGGAGAAAGAGGGGCTCGCCGTTTTGGCAAATCGACAATGAGAAACAGCGTGCCCCGGGCGTGCCGGTGCAAGGCAGCATCTTGGCCTGGGATCGGCGATCGTTGAATCGAGACGTAGCGAGGGCGCGAAATCGTCACACAAAAAAGGCGCGCGTTCCTCGCGGAACGCGCGCCCATCCCCCTTTTGAACGGGTCAGAACTTCTTGCGCAGCGTCACCGCGAACTCGCGGCCGACCGGATTGGCGGCGGTCGCGTCATATCCGCCGCTGCCGTTCACCGTCGGGGCGAAATCGACATAGGGCGGGCTCTTGTCGAACAGGTTGAGCACGTCGACGCTCAACGACAGGCCCTGCTCCATCCAGTTGCTCGACTCCCGGTTGCCGATGTTGAAGGTGACCCCGGCGTCGACCGTGGTGTAGGCGCCGACCTTCTGGATCGCTCCGGCCGGCAGCGTGTTGTTGTCATAGCCATTGACGTAGTTGACCGTCAGGCGTCCGGCGACGACGTGCGACGGGTCCCAATACAGGCTCGCACGCCCCTTGAAGCGCAACGGGTTGAAGATGGTGTTGAGCTTGTCGGTCGGCGTCGCGCCGTTGCTCAGCGCGGTCTTGTAGCTGAGGATATAGGTTGCATTGGCGTTGATCGCGAAGTGACCGAGCTTGCCGGTGTCGAAGCCATAGGCCGCGACGAAATCGAGCCCGCTGGTGATCGAACGGTCGAGATTCTGCGTACGCCCGTCGACGAACAGCGTCACCGTCGCCGGCATCACGCCGCGCGCGACGGTGATGCCCGCCGCGGTGAGCTGCGCGACACGTGCCGCGGCATCCGCCCCGCGCAGGATCACGCCGGTGCCGGCGAGTTGCGATTCCTTGCTCAGGATCGCGAGGTCGGCGAGGTAGGTGTTGACCTGCCCCTTATAGTCGACATGCCAATAGGTGACGCTGAAGCGCGCGCCCGGCACCGGATCCCAGTCGGCGCCGAACGAATAGGTCGTCGCGGTTTCCGGCTTCAGCGCGAGATTGCCGCCCGACAGTGCCACGCCCTGGACGATGGCGCCGCCGGCGGTCGGGTCCGAATAAGGCTGGATGAAGAAGTTCGAGCTGTTGCCGTAGATCTGCGAGAACAACGGCGCGCGGAACGACGTGCCGTAGCTGCCGCGCAGCACGAGATGCTGCACCGGCGACCAGTTCACCCCGAACTTGGGATTGGTGGTCTTTCCGACGTCGCTATATTTGTCGTAGCGCACCGCCGCGCTCAACTCGAGGCGCTGCAGGCCGCCCGTCGCATTGCCCGCGCCGAACACCGGCACGAGCAACTCGGCATAGGCAGAGTCGACGGCACGATTGAAGGTGCGGAAGGTAACCGGCGTGGTCGGCCCGCCGCGCGCGGTGCCGAGGTCGACGCGCTCGTAATAATGCTCATAGCCGGCCGCCAGCTTCACGCCGCCGCCGGGCAGATGGAACAGCGTACCGTTGATGGTCGTCTGCACGTCGGTCATCCGGGTCAGCGTCGGCGCGAGGAAGATCTGGTCGTTGATCGCCGCCAGCGTCGCCGCACTGGTGCGGTGCAGGCCATAGGGGTCGAATGCGACATTGGGGTCGCTGCTCGCCAGCGCCGCGGTCAGCGCCGGCGTGTTGATCCCGTGATAGGTATCGGACTCGTCGCGCCCCTTCCCATAGCTGAGCTGGCCGCTGAGCTGCCAGTCGCCGAACTTGGCGCGCAGCCCGCCGGTCGCCTGCCAGGTGCGGGTAAAGCCATAAGACGGCGTGTTGGGCAGGTCGTCGAGCCGCACGCCGACGGTCTCGGTGCCAACCGTGCCGGGCGGCCGGACGAAGAAGGCGTTGGTCGTCGGCACGGTGACGGTGGTGCCGCCATAGCCGCCGAGACGATAGAAGCTGCGCTTGGACCAATAGCCGTCGCCGAACAGGTCGAGCCAGTCGGCGAGATGGACCGTCGCCGTCGCGTTGACGCTGTCATATTTGGTCTGCGGGATGAGGTCCTGCCCGTTGAAACCCTCGCACTTGTTGGCGGGGCCCGACACCAGCGACGCCGCCGTCGCCGGAGTCACGCCGCCTGCGGGGATCGGGTAGTTGACGCCGCCGACGATGATCGTGCCCGGGTCGCACAGGGTGGTGCGATAATCGTGCCCGCCAAAGGCGGTCTGGTTGGAACGGAAGAAGTCGCGATCATCGCCGTTGAGGTTGCTGCGATAGACATGCTCATACGCCAGCATCACCTGGCCCCAGTCGCCCTTCTTGCCGATCGCGGCGCCGAACTGCTCCTCGTAGAAATCATCGGCGATGCCGGCGCGTGCCATGACTTCGACGCCGTTGAGGCTGCGCCGCGGAATGAGGTTGACGACGCCGGCGACGGCGTCCGAACCGTAGACGGCCGACGCGCCGTCGGCGATCACTTCGACGCGCTCCAGGCCGAGCGACGGGACGATCGACGGATCGACCGAACGGCTGTTGTCGACCGCGCGGTGGCCGTCGAGCAGCGTCAACGTGGCGTAGGGGCCGATGCCGCGGATGTTGATCGCGTTGCCGAAGGTGATGTTGTTGCTGCCGCCGGACTGGCCGCGCGAATTCTCCGAGGTGCCGAGATCGAACACCTGCGGAATCTCCTTGATCAGCCGATCGGTGGTCACCGCACCCGACGCTTCGATCGCCGCGCGATCGATCGCGATCACGCTCGACCCGACCGGGGCGGCGCCGCGGATGCGGCTGCCGGTGACGACGACATCGCCGCTGGTCGGCGCATCGACGGTGGTCGGGCCGGCCACCGCCGCATCCGGTGCCGGCGGCGCCGGTGGTGTTTGCTGGGCCATTGCCGCCGACGCGTAGATCAACGCCGTCAGGCCAACGCCGCAGCGCATTGCCGTCCTTGCTGTGGAATGAATCATCTTAGCCTCCCCTTTTATCCATCCGCTTGTCATCGGCGGAATGTCGGTTTCGTGGTGAACGGAATGTCGACGCGAGACGCTGCCGCACCGCCCTGCATGACGGTGAAGACCGGCGGCGGGTCTTGCCTGATCTGCGCGAGGTTGCGTTGGCGCGGATCGGCGCCGGTCAATGTCACGCGCACCCGGTGTCCCGCCGCAAAGGTGTAGGCGCGCGGCGACATCGCCATGACGAAGTCGGCGGGCTTGCCCGGGATCATCGGCGCGACGTCGGCTTTCAGCCCCGAATGATAGGGCAGGCCGAGCCGCTGATAGGGCGCGGTCGCCAGCTTGCGGTGCGAGGCGGCGAGACGCGAGAAGGATACCATATGCGCCTTGCCGTCGGGCGCTACGTCCTCGAGATAGGCGAACAGATTGGCATCGGCGCGATCGAGTGTCGCGGTGATGCGTGCGACCGGATAGCCGGTCATGCCGGCATCGGCCGCGAGCGGCGCGCTGGTATAGGTCAGCCCCTTGCCGTCGAGAACCGCTGGCCAGAAGGCGAAATATTCGCCCGTCCCGAGATCGTAATCGACCTTGAACGGTGCCTTGCTCGCAGCCGGCCGGGCCAGCGAAAGGCTGCCCGTGTCGAACGCCGCCGGCGCGTCGTTCGGCCGCGTCGAGAGATAGAAGGAGGTGCGCGCGACACCGACGCCGGGCAGGGTTGCCGATCGAACCATCGTGCCGGTGCCGTTCGCGCCTTCGTGATACCAGGCGTAGCGCGGCTCCCGCTCGATGCCGTTGTCGGCGCCCTTCAGATAATGATCGAAGAAGCGCCGTTCCTCGCCGGTGATGCTGAACGCGCTGGCCGGCGGCGGCACGCAGTGGCTGCCTGGCCCGATGATCAGCCTGGTATCGAGATTGCCGGCCGCCATGATCATCTGCTCGGTCGGCTCGTCCTCCCAATTGTCCCACAGATACCAGGCGAGCTGCTTGCTGCGCAGTGCGGCGAGGTGGGTATTGGGCCCGACCTCGGCCCAGAAACGGTTGCGTGTCAGCGGCGAAACGCTGTCGCGATAGGGCATGCTCTCCCACAATTTCGCCATCGGCGTATTGCCGGCATGTTGCGCGACCGCAGCCTTGAGCAGCGCGCCGTCGGTGTCGCCATCGACCGGTACGCTGGCGAGATCGACCTCAGGCGGCTCGTCGGGCCGCGTGTTGAACTGCGCGGTGATGCCGCCCTGGCGGACGAAATTATACTTGTCGATGTCGGTCGCCCCGGCGAACACCGCGCGCAGTGCCGGGGGCAGGGTACCGGCGACCAGCATCGCCGAGCCGCCGAGATAGGAGCAACCGACGATCCCGACCTTGCCCGACGACCAGGGCTTCGCCGCCAGCCACTGGATCAGGTCATAACCGTCATGCGCTTCGGTCCGGTCGAGGAAGCCGCGCCGCGCGCCGAACGAGGCACCCTTGCCGCGGACATCGGCGGTCGCGACGACATAGCCCGCATGCACGAGGTCGCGCAGCCCGAAGACGGGCTGATCGACCATGTCGACGAGATGCCCGTCCTTGTCGAAATAGCGCGCACGATAAGGCGTGAAGGCAAAGACGATCGGGAACTTGCCGTCGCGCGCCACGCCGCCTTCAGCCGGGCGATAGATGTTGACGGCGAGCTTCGTGCCGTCGCGCACCGGCACATAGATCGACGAGCGGACGAGGGCGGGATCAGGGGTGTCGGGCCCGGCATGGGCTGCGCCGGCGACGACACCGATGGCGGTGACGGCACCGGTAATCCGCGCGGCCCAGTGAAACTGCCACCTCGACGCCATTCGGTCGGCTCCTCTCCCCGTCACCGCCGCCTCGCATGGGCAGCCCTGTGGCGTCGAAAGGATCAGAACATTATTAGTGGAAGATTGCAACCATTATATCGTGAAACATTTTATGGATCGGATCAGTCGCTCCAATAAAGCCGCATCGGGTTGTCGATCAGCAGCTTGCGCTGAAGCTCCGCGCTTGGTGCGATGCGCGGGATCATGTCGACCAGCGCGCCATCGTCGGGGATGGCGTTTTCCATGGTCGGATGCGGCCAGTCGGTGCCCCACAGGACGCGGTCGGGATAATCCTCGACCAGCGGACGCACGGCGGCGGCGAAATCGTCCCAGGGCGGCCCCTTGGCATCGAGGCGATCGGGGCAGGTGACCTTCACGTGCACGTCCGGGCGCGAATCCAGCAGGGTGCGGAAGGCACGCATGTCGGCGCCATGCGGCCCCTGCGCCACGTCGGGCCGGCCCATATGGTCGATCACCAGCGGCACCGGGATCGCATCGAGGAAGGGGCGCAATTCGCCGAGGATATCGGCCTCGAAATAGACCACGACATGCCAGCCGGCGGGCAGGCGCGCGGCGACATCGAGGAACCTGTCCTTGGGGGCGTCGTCGACCAGCCGCTTGAGGAAGTTGAAGCGGATGCCGCGGATGCCGCCGGCGTGCAGCACGGCCAGCTCGGCGTCGCCGATCGCCGGATCGACCACCGCCACGCCGCGCGCCATGCCGTTGGACAGGGCGATGGCGTTGAGCGTCGCGCTGTTGTCGGTGCCGTGGCAACTTGCCTGGACGATGACGTTGCGGGTGAAGCCGAGCTTGTCACGCAACGCGAACAGCATGTCCGGCCCGGCATCCTGCGGCAGATATTTCGCCTTGGCGGAAAAGGGGAACTGCGCAGCAGGGCCGAACACGTGGCAATGCGCATCGACCGCGCCGGGCGGCGGCACGAAGCGCGGGGTGGACGGGGTGAGCGTCCAGCTCCTGATGCGGCCTTCACTGTCGACGCTCATCCGAACACCTTTCCGTCCATCAATTTGCGCGCCGTGCGCAGCAACGCGGCGCTGATCACCGCGCCGCTTTCGTCGAGTTCGAGCACGCAGCTCATCTCACCCGTCGGATGCTCGACCGACAGCGTCTTGCGCGCGCCATCGGGAATCGCGGCGACCTCGGCCGCCGGCGAGCCCTCGACCAGGCACGCAGTCGCGACGCTGACCGCGCCGAGCACGCCGATCGTCGCATGGGCGCGGTGCGGAATGAAGCTGCGCACCGTCACGGCGCCACCCTGTGCGGGCGGCGCGACGAGCATCATCTTGGGCACCGATTTGTCGGCCACGTCGCCGAGGTTCATCATCGGTCCGGCCTTCAGGCGGATCGCCTCGATCCTGGCCTTGAGGTCAGTCGCCGCGTCGAGCGTGTCGCGATCCTCATAGCCGGTCGCACCGACGTCGCTCGCCTTGAACACGACGCAGGGCATGCCGTTGTCGATCAACGTGCAGGCGACGCCGTCGATCATGTCGACCGCATTGCCGGTTGGCAGCAGCGCGCCGCATGACGAGCCGGCGGTGTCGCGGAATTCGAGCGGAACCGGCGCCGCGCTGCCGGGCACGCCGTCGATCCGGGCGTCGCCGTCATAGGTCGGGACGCCGCCGGGCGTCTGGATGGTGGCGACGGCGATCTGGCCGGTATTGACCATGAAGATCGCCACCCGAGTCTCGTCGCCGGTCGCGGCGACCAGCCCGCGTTCGATCGCGAACGGGCCGACCCCGGCGAGCATGTTGCCGCAATTCTGTGCGTCGCTGACGATCGCCTGATCGACGAACACCTGGAGGAACAGATAGTCGACGTCGACGCCGTCGCGCGCGGATTTCGAGACGACTGCGACCTTCGAGGTGAGCGGATCGGCGCCGCCCATCCCGTCGATCTGACGCGGATCGGGCGAGCCCATCACGCGGAGCAGGAAGGTATCACGCGCGGCGGTGTCGGATGGCAGGTCGTCGGCGAGGAAGAAGCCGCCCTTGGAGGTGCCGCCGCGCATCCACATGCAGGGGGTGGCGGTCACAAATTCCTCCCCGGCACGGGGAGGGGGACCATGCTCAGCATGGTGGAGGGGGCTGGCCGCAAGCGGAGCGTTTGGGGAGACCCCCCTCCACCGCTTCGCGGTCCCCCTCCCCGTGCCGGGGAGGATTCAAGCTCACTCATACCGCAGCCCCATTGCTGCGAGCTTGCCGCGCATGTCGTAGATGTCGAGGCCGAGTTCGCCCGCCGCGAGGCGCTGGCGCTTCGATTCCTCGTTGGCCTCGCGCGCCTGTGCCGCCGCTAGCACGGTCGCCGCGTCGGCGCGCTTGACCACGCACACGCCGTCGTCGTCCGCGACGATCACGTCGCCCGGGTCGATCGCGGCGCCGGCACAGACGATCGGCACATTGACCGAGCCGAGCGTCGCCTTGACCGTGCCTTGCGCGAACACCGCCTTCGACCAGACCGGAAAGCCCATTTGCGTGAGATCGCGCACGTCGCGCACGCCGGCGTCGATCACCAGCCCGCGACAGCCGCGCGCGATCGCCGAGGTGGCGAGCAGATCCCCGAAATAGCCGTCCTCGCAGGGGCTGGTCGGGGCGAGGACGAGGATGTCGCCAGCCTGCAATTGCTCGATCGCGACATGAACCATCCAGTTGTCGCCCGGCGGCGCGGAGATCGTCACGGCCGAGCCGGCGATGCGCGCGCCGGGATAGATGGGTCGCATGCGGCTGGCGAGCAGGCCGATGCGGCCCTGCGCCTCGTGCACCGTGGCGACGCCGGCATGGGCCAGCCCGTCGATCACCTGCGCCTCGGCGCGTTGGATGTTGCGCACCACACGGGACATGTCGCTCTCCTGATCTGCTATCATCGGGCGATGCGACGGGGTGACGCGCGAGGGCAAGTCACTTTAGTGGCAGCGCGATAAGTTTTTGCTATGTTTTCCTTCATGCATCCGTTCGACCTCAATCTCCGTCACCTGCGCGCGCTGTCCGCGATCGCCACGCGCGGCAGCATGAGCGCCGCAGCGGAGGCGGTAAGCCTGTCGCAGCCCGCGCTGACCCAGGGGCTCGCCAAGCTCGAACGCCAGCTCGGCGTCGCGCTGTTCGAACGGCGACCCGACGGCATGCGCGCGACGCCCGAAGGCGCCATGCTCGCCGAGCGGGCCGGCGCCGCTCTGAGCCATCTCGCTGCGGCCGGGCGGGGGCCGTCGCGTGGTGCGCGGGGGTTTGCACGGCCCGAACTGCTGATGACCGCGACGCAGCTTCGCGCCTTCCTCGCGCTGGCCGATGCCGGCAGCTTCGTCGGCGCAGCGGGCGACACCGGCCTGTCGCAACCGGCGCTGCACCGTGCGGTGCGCGATCTTGAGCAATTATGCGCGACGCCGCTGGCCGAGCGACGCGGGCGCGGCATCTCGTTGACCGCGGCGGGACGCCGGCTCGCGCGCGGCGTGCGGCTCGCGGCCGGCGAGATCGCGGCCGCGATGGTCGATATCGACCCGGCAGCGGGTCAACACGGCGCGCGCATCGTCGTCGGCGCCATGCCTTTGTGCCGCGCGCTGATCCTGCCGCATGTGCTGGCGCGTTTTGCGCGGGAAATGCCGGCGGTGAAGGTCGAGGTGGTCGAGGGGTCATGGCGCGAACTGGTCGACCCCCTGCGTGACGGTATCATAGACCTGATGATCGGCGCGCTGCGCGACGAGGCGCCCGCCGATCTCGATCAGGTGGCGATAATGGTCGATCAGCTCGTTGTGATCGGGCGTGCCGGACACCCGCTCGCCGGCCGTCGCGATGTGGCGCTCGAGGCACTGGCGGGGGTGCCGTGGATCGTCGGTCAGCGCGGCACGCCGCTCCGCCACCACTGGGAAGCGATGTTCGCCGGCATGGATCCGCCCGCAGCGCCGATCGAATGCGGGTCGGTGATGACGGTGCGCGGGGTATTGCGCGAGAGCGACTTCCTCACGCTGCTATCGCCCGATCAGGTTGCGCTGGAGATCGATGCCGGCATCCTGACCATCATCGACTATCGCCTGGCGGGCGGCAGGCGCACGATCGGTATCACGACACGCACCGGTTGGCACCCGACCGCGGCGCAAGCGCGCTTCGTCTCGCTCGTCCAGCAGGCGGCCGGCGACACCAGACTTTCAAAAAATTGATCGCTCGACCGGCAAAGCGATTGGCGGTGCCCGGGTGCCAGGGGCTAGGCGCCGTGTCGTGGAGAGCAGCATCGCCTTTATCGGCTTCGGGGAAGCCGCTACCGCCTTTGTCGGCGGCGTGGCGCGCCCGTCCGCCTATGACATAAAGACCGACGCCGACGCGACACGAGCCGCCAAGCTCGCCGACTATGCACGCCATGACGTCGCCGGCGCCGCGAGCGCGGCGGAAGCGCTGCGCAACGCCGATGCCGTCCTTTCCCTCGTCACCGCCGATCAGGCCCTGTCAGCCGCGCGGGATGGCGCCGGCAAATTGCGTCCCGGCGCGCTGTGGCTCGACATGAACAGTGTCGCGCCCGACACCAAGCGTGCGGCGGCCAGCGCGATCGAGAAAGCGGGCGGACGCTACGTCGATGTCGCCGTGCTCGCACCGGTTCATCCGCAAAAGCTCGCCGTGCCGTTGCTCGTCAGCGGCCCGCATGCCGAGGCGGGTGCCGCTCAGCTCCGTGCGATCGGCTTCGCCAATGTGCGCACGATCGCCGGCGGGGTGGGCAAGGCCTCGTCGATCAAGATGATCCGCTCGGTGATGGTCAAGGGGCTCGAGGCGCTGACCGCCGAATGGATCCTGGCGGCGGAGGCTGCCGGGATTCGCGACGAGGCAGTGGTCGCGCTCAATGCCAGCTGGCCTGGCACCGACTGGGCCGCCAAGGCCGATTATAATCTCGAGCGCATGATGGTGCACGGTCTGCGCCGCGCGGCCGAGATGGAAGAAGTGGTCAAGACGCTCGACGCGCTTGGCACCGGCAGCGCGATGACGCGTGGCACGGTGGAGCGGCAGCGCGCGCTCGGCGCGCTCGGCCAGGCCGCGCCGGCCACGCTCGACGACAAGCTCGCGCTGCTGCTGGGCGACGACAGGGAAGCCGCATGATCATCGATTGCCACGGTCACTATACCACTGCGCCGGCGCCGCATAACGAGTGGCGCGAGGCGCAAAAGGCTGCGTTCAAGGCCGGCGAGACGCCGCCGCCCTATCCGGTCATCTCGGACGACGAGATCCGCGAGACGCTGGAGAAGAACCAGCTCCGCCTGCTGCGCGAGCGCGGCGCGGACATGACGATCTTCTCGCCGCGTGCCTCGGCCATGGCGCCGCATGTCGGCGACGAGAGCGTCAGCCTCGCCTGGGCACGGGCCAACAATGACCTGATCGCACGCTGCGTCGCGCTCTACCCCGAGATCTTCGCCGGCGTGTGCATGCTGCCGCAGAACCCCAAGGCGGACATGACCGGGTCGATCGCCGAGCTGGAACGCTGCGTCAGCGAACTCGGCTTCATCGGCTGCAACCTCAACCCCGATCCGGGCGGCGGCCATTTCACCAGCTCGCCGCTGACCGACCGTTTCTGGTATCCGTTCTACGAGAAGATGGTCGAACTCGACGTGCCGGCGATGATCCACGTCTCGGGCAGCTGCAACCCGGGCCTGCATGCGACCGGCGCCTATTATATCGCCGCGGACACGATCGCCTTCATGCAGCTGATCGAGGGTGACCTGTTCAGGGATTTCCCCAGCCTGCGCTTCATCATCCCGCATGGCGGCGGTGCGGTGCCCTATCATTGGGGGCGCTATCGCGGGCTCGCCGACATGCTCAAACAGCCGAGCCTCGACGGGCATGTCATGAACAACGTGTTCTTCGACACCTGCGTCTATCACCAGCCGGGAGTCGATCTGCTGGCCAAGGTGATCGACACCAAGAACATCCTGTTCGGTAGCGAGATGGTCGGCGCGGTGCGCGGCATCGATCCCGAGACCGGGCAATATTTCGACGACACCAAGCGTTATGTCGACGCGCTGCCGATCACGCCCGAGCAGCGCCACGCAATCTTCGAGGGCAATGCTCGCCGCGTCTTCCCGCGGCTCGACGCGAAACTGACAGCGAGGGGCCTTTGACCATGCAGCGCGACATCCATCAATATCTCGCCGATCTCGAGGACATTCCCGGCACGCGCGTGTTCACCGCGAAGCGTGCGCGCCAGGGATATCAACTCAACCAGTTCGCGATGAGCCTGATGAAGGCGGAGAACCGCGAACGCTGGAAGGCCGACGAGCGCGCCTATCTCGACGAATGGAAGCTCAGCGAGGAGCAGAAACAGGCGGTGCTCGACCGCGATTACAACCGGCTGCTCGATCTTGGCGGCAACATCTATTTCCTCGCCAAGGTGTTCTCGACCGACGGCAAGAGCTTCCTGCAGGCGGTGTCGACCATGTCGGGCATGAGCCTGGAAGATTATTCCGCGATGATGATCGCCGGCGGCCGTTCGCCGGAAGGTTTGCGGTCCAAGAAGGAGCAGAAATAATGGCGCGCATCACCGCCGGCGTCGCCACCAGCCATATCCCGGCGCTCGGCGCCGCGTCCGATCTGGGCAAGACCGGCGAGGACTATTGGAAGCCCGCCTTTGCCGGATACGAGTGGACGAAGAAGTGGGAGGCGGAGCAGAAGCCCGACGTCGTCATCCTGGTCTATAACGACCATGCCACCGCCTTCGACATGAAGATCATCCCGACCTTCGCGATCGGTTGTGCGGAGGAATTCCAGCCGGCCGACGAGGGCTGGGGGCCACGCAAGGTGCCGACGGTGATCGGTCACCCCGATCTCGCCTGGCACATCGCGCAGAGCCTGATCCTCGACGAGTTCGACATGACGATCATCAACGAGATGGACGTCGACCATGGCCTGACCGTGCCGCTGACGATGATGTTCGGCACGCCCGAGGCCTGGCCGTGCCGGGTGATCCCGATCGCGGTCAACGTGGTCACCTATCCGCCTCCCTCCGGCAATCGCTGCTGGGCTTTGGGCGAGGCGATCGCGCGCGCGGTGGAGAGCTTCGAGGAGGATCTCAACGTGCAGGTCTGGGGCACCGGCGGGATGAGCCACCAGCTGCAGGGGCCGCGCGCGGGGCTGATCAACGCCGCGTGGGACAATCGCTTCCTCGACCGGCTCGAAGGCGACACCCAGGAACTGCGCTTCATTCCGCATATCGAATACCTCCGCGAGACCGGCTCGGAAGGGATTGAGATGGTGATGTGGCTGATCATGCGCGGCGCCCTCGGCAAGACCACCCGCACGCTGCACCGCCACTATCACGTGCCGGCGAGCAACACCGCCGTCGGGCATATCGTCCTGAGCCCCGTGCCGTGAGTATTGCGCGGGACGCGTTGCGCGATACCGTCGCGGCGTGGGACCTGACGCGGTTCGAAATGGCGCGGCTGGCGACCGAACGAGGGGACGACTGGCGCCTGGCAACCGTCCGGCTGCGCCGCAAGCTGCAGGATCAGATCGCGCTGATAGCCGCGGCGATGGCTAGCCTCGATGCGCGCCTGACCTTGGCGGAAGAATTCGAGACATTCCGTCGCGCGCTATCCGCGGTGCGAACGCAGCTGGCCATGCACCAGGCGCAATGGCCGGTGGTGTCGATCGAACCCGAAAACCCCGATTACAAGGCGTCGGCCGCCGCGCTTCGTCACAGCAACGACGCTCTGGCCCAGGCCGCCGCGCGATTCTTTCAACACATGAAAAGCCGGCCGCAATCCGGCCAGTCGTAAGGAGTTACCATGAAGATCGCGCTCGCCGGTGCCGGCGCCTTTGGCGAAAAGCATCTCGATGGGTTGAAATTGATCGACGGGGTCGAGGTCATCTCGCTCGTCGGCCGGCGGCTTGAACCGACCCAGGCCGTTGCGGCCAAGTACGGCATTGCGCACGCCTGCACCGACCTCGCCGAGGCGCTGGCCCAGCCGGGCCTCGACGCGGTCATCCTGTGCACGCCGACCCAGATGCATGCTGCCCAGGCGATCCAGTGCATGGATGCGGGCAAACATGTCCAGGTGGAGATTCCGCTCGCCGACAGTCTCGCCGATGCGGAAGCCGTGCTGGCCAGGCAGCAGGCGACCGGGCTGACCTGCATGGTCGGGCACACCCGGCGCTTCAACCCGAGCCACCAATATATCCACAACCGCATCAAGGCCGGCGACTTCGCCATCCAGCAGATGGACGTGCAGACCTATTTCTTCCGCCGCAAGAACATGAACGCCAAGGGCGAGGCGCGGAGCTGGACCGATCATCTGCTGTGGCACCATGCCGCGCACACGGTCGACCTGTTCGCTTATCAGGCGGGGCCGATCGTCAAGGCGAACGCGATCGAAGGACCGATTCATCCCGAGCTCGGCATCGCGATGGACATGTCGATCCAGCTCAAGGCGGAAAGCGGCGCGATCTGCACCCTGTCGCTGAGCTTCAACAATGACGGGCCGCTTGGCACCTTCTTCCGCTATATCGGCGACACCGCGACCTATCTCGCGCGCTACGACGACCTGTTCACCGGCAAGGAAGAGCAGATCGACGTGTCGCAGGTCGATGTCTCGATGAACGGCATCGAATTGCAGGATCGCGAATTCATTCGCGCCATCCGCGACGGCCGCGAACCCAACAGCTCGGTCGCGCAGGTGCTGCCCTGCTATCGCGTGCTCGATGCGCTCGAGAAGCAGCTCAACGCATGAAGACGCAGGTCGCGATCATCGGCTCCGGCCCGGCCGGATTGCTGCTCGGCCATCTGCTGCGCGCCGAGGGGATCGACTGCATCATCGTCGAGCGCCAGGCGCGCGACTATGTCGAGAGCCGCATCCGCGCCGGCGTGCTGGAAACGGTGACGACCGACCTGCTGCACCGGCTCGGCATCGACGCCGGACTCAAGGCGCAGGGGATGAGCGAGGAAGGGTTCAACCTCGCCGATGGCGAGAAGCTCATCCGTATCGAGATCACGCGCCTGACCGGCAGGCATGTCGTCGTGTACGGCCAGACCGAAGTCACGCGCGACCTGATCGACGCGGCGCCCGGGCGCGGCCTCGAGATCGTCTTCGAAGCGGGCGATGTCGGGCTGCACGATGTCGACGGCGCCAGCCCGAGCGTCAGCTATCGCAAGGATGGCGTCGAGCACCATATCCAGGCCGATTTCATCTGCGGTTGCGACGGCTTCCATGGACCGTCGCGCAAGATGATACCGGGCGGCGCGGCGCGCGAGTTCGAGCGCGAATATCCGTTCGGCTGGCTCGGTATCCTGGCGGACGTGCCGCCGTGCCATGACGAGCTGATCTATGCCAATGGCGAAGCCGGCTTCGCGCTTGCCTCGATGCGCTCGCCGACGCGCAGCCGCTATTACATCCAGGTGCCGTTGACCGAGAAGCTCGAAGACTGGCCCGAGGCGCGGCTATGGGATGAACTCGAGCGCCGCTTTGCCCCGCTTGCCGCCCGCCCGGTCGTCCGCGGGCCGGCGCTCGAAATCTCGATCGCCCCGCTTCGTTCCTATGTGTTCGAGAAGATGCGCCACGGCCGTCTGCTGCTCGCCGGCGATGCCGCGCATATCGTCCCGCCCACCGGAGCCAAGGGCCTCAATCTCGCCGCGTCGGACGTCGCATACCTGTCCGATGCATTGATCGGGCATTATCGGCGTGGCGACGATACGGGCCTTTCCGGTTACGAAGCCAAAGCCTTGGCCCGAATCTGGAAGGCCGAGCGATTCAGCTGGTATCTCACCAAGTTGATGCATCGCTTCCCCGAGGACGGCGCGTTCGAACATCGCATGCAGAGTGCCGAGCTCGATTATGTCGCGTCCTCGGAAGCAATGCAGAAGGTCATTGCCGAAAACTATGTCGGTCTGCCGTTGTGATGGCGGCCTTCAGGCGCATCTAGAACTGACGCTCGCCCAGCCGCCGGATCAGCCGCTCCGCTACCGAGGTTCGGATGGCCTGTCCCGCCTTGATCCGGCGCCAGGTATTGTAACTGATGCCGAACTCACGCTGCAGCGCCTCGTCGGTCTGCGGCGTCTGGCGCGCGCGCATCAGGCTCAGCACCTCCTGGGGGATGGGTGACATATCGGGCATTTGCGCGTGCGTTCCATTCGCGGGGGAAGAAGTTCAAGGAAACGGCGGCCGGCGAACTCATCGCCGGCCGCCGCCTTTCACGATGGCATCGAAGAGCGGGGTGTCAGAATCCCACCTTCACGCCGAAATAGAAGGACCGGCCGATCGGATCGTACAGCGCCGTGTCGGTCCCGTTCTGCGAGCTGGCGACGAACGGCAGGCCCTTGTCGAACAGGTTGTTCACGCCGGCGCGGAACTCGAACTTCTTGCTTACCTTGATCGAGCCGAACAAGTCCCACAGCGCATAGGCGGGGACGCCGACCGATGCGGTGGCCGGTGTCAGCACCGAGCTGACGTCCGCCATCGCATCCTGATACCGCCAGCGCAGCCCGAGCCCGACGCTGTCCGAGCGGTAACCGAAGGTGGTCAGCGCCTTCCACCGCGGCGTCGCGCGTGGTGGCACCGCGCCGGTCCCGGCGCCCCCATTGCTGATGCCGGTATAGTTGAGGAACGCCGTGCCAGGCAGCAACTGCACGCTGTAGTTGCGCAGATAGCCGACCGCCGAGTCGACATAGAGCTTCCCGCTCTCGCCGAGGAACCCGGCCCGCACGCCCCAGTGGAACTGGAATTCGATGCCGTCGGTCTTCAGCGCACCGAGGTTGAGATAGGGGGTGCTGATGGTCGACAGCTGGCCGCTCGCGTCACGCTGGATCAGCCCGCAATAGAGGTTGCTGTTCGAATAGGTCGGGTTCGACCCGTCGAGGTTGAAGCATTTCGACAGCACGGTCAGCCCTGGCACGGTCGAGATCACGTTCTTGATGTTGATCTTGTAATAATCGACCGAGAAGGAGAAATCGCCGAACACGCCGCTGCCGCGCGGGGCGTTGAACACCGCGCCGATGTTGAACGTATCGGCGCGCTCCGGGGTCAGCCCCGTGTTGCCGGAGATGGTCTGGCCCGTGGCGGTGGTCGGGAAGGTGTAGCTGCTGACCGCTGCCGCGGGGATGCCCTGGGCGACGCACAGCGCCGTGACCTGGGCCCCGGCGCTGCCGGTGCGGGCGGTCGAGCGGATGTCGCATGGGTCACCGAGCGAGGCGGGCGGCGTGCCGATCACCAGCTGCGTGCCCGATGACGGGGTGAACAACTCACCGATGTTCGGCGCGCGTACCGCGCGCTGGTAGCTGCCGCGGAACAGCAGCGATTCAATCGGCCGCCAGCGCGCATCGCCCTCATAGCTGGTCACCGTACCCGACGATGAATAGTTGGAGACACGCACCGCGGCGCCGACGCCGAGCTCGTGGAAGAACGGCTTGTCCGCGATCAACGGGATGTCGACCTGGGCGGCGAATTCCTTGACCGAAATGTTGCCGCGCGCCGCCGCGGAGGCGATCACCGCCTCGATATTCTGCGCCGCGAGGTCGCTGTCGGGGACGAAGGAATAGGTGTTGCGGCGCCAGTCGGCGACGAAGGCGATCTGCGCCGGCCCGGCGCCGAGGTCGAACAGCTTGCCGTTGACCTGCGCCTGGACCTGGGTCTGGGTCAGTTTCTCGGGCGAGAAGGCGTCCTTGGTGATGTAGTTGACGCAGGCTTGTGAGAGCGAGCGTGCATTGGCGTCGCCGAACGGATTGAAGCCGCCGCTGCACAGCGAGACGCCGCCGTCGGGCGCGTTGAGCAGCGTCTGCACCTTGGTCTTGAGGATGGCGTTGTGCAGCGTCTGGTTGTGGACGGATTCGTCGTAGGAGGCGAAGACGTCGAAGGTCCAGCCGGGCGCGATATTGCCTTTCACGCCGGCGAGATATTGCTGGATCTGATAGCTTTCGTCCCACGCCTTGTACGGCACGCCGACATAGCGGCCGTTCCAGGTGAACGCGGCGCCCGGTGTCGGGCGCGAGGCGAGGATCGTGCGCAGGTCGTTGGGGATGAACGGGTTGGTGACCGGAACGGTCGTGAGGTTGCCGAACTGGGTCAGGCTGTTGCCGCTCGCGGTGTGGACGTTGAGATCGACATACATGAACTGACCATAGGCGGTGAGGCCCGGCGTCAGTTCGTAGTCGGCCTTGAGGAAGGCCGTCTTGCGCTTCATGCCGTTGTAGAAATCGACCTGCTGGCCGACCGGCATGCGGACATTGCCACCGACGAGCAGGTAACCGCCGGCGTCGGTCGGGCCGCGATAGTTCAATGCGCCGGTCTGGGTGAACAGAGTGCCGCCATTGTTGAAGCCGAGGTTGAGCAGCGGATTGACCGTCGTGGTAACGCCATAGCTGGCGAATACCGACTGCACGACGGCGGCATTCGGAGCGTTGGTCGCGCTCGGCACGAATGTGCCGAAGCCGATGAACGACGAGGGTGTCTTGTCGTGGAAGAAGGGGCGCGAACTGCCGTTGACCGGGTCCTGCTTGGCATAGCTGAACGCGGCGACGACATGGCCGCGATCATCCGCGAAATGCGTGCCGAAGGCGAGCGACCCGTTGAACTTGAACGCGTCGCCGCGCTCGCTGATCGAGTTCATCAGGTCTATCTTCACGCCGTCGAGCGAGCGCACGGTCTTGAAGTTGACCACGCCGGACATGGCGTCCGACCCGTACACCGCCGAGGCGCCGCCGGTGATCACGTCGACGCCCGAGATGATCGCCTCGGGCAGGATGTTGATGTCGACATTGCCGTTGATGTCCGACACTGGCAGACGGCGTCCGTCGAGCAGCACGAGGTTGCGGTTGGTGCCGAGGCCGTGAAGGTTGATCGAGGCGCGGCCGCCCGTGCCCTGGCCGCCGGTCGCGGCATTGCCGCCGGTGGTGAAGCTGGGAAACTGGTTGAGCGCGTCTTGCAGGGTCGCGGTGCCGCTGTCCTTCAATGCCTGGTCGCCAACGGTGACGATCGGGCTCACCGCGGTGTTGTTGGGGCGCTGGATGAGCGAACCGGTGACGACGATGTCCTTGCTCTGATCGTCGGCGGGACTATCCGCCGCCTGCGCGGCAACGGCGGGCGCGCCGGGGGCCGGGGCAGTGCGGGCCGAGGCCGTGCCCGGCGCGACGATCGCCACTGCAAGTGCACCGGCGGTGATCGCCCATGTAGAAACGGATTGCCCGAGGCTCAGGCGAGCGCGGCTATGATTGGTCATGATGTTTCTCCCCTCATATTGTCGTTGATCACGTGGCGGCGTTCGGCCGCTCAGTTGTTGCGGCGCCCGTCGCCGATCTGGGCATCGATGAAGTCGATCGCTTCGCGCAGGGCGAGCTTGCTGGCGTCGCGCGTCGCTTCCGGCGTGGCGCCGATCCAGCTATGGTCGACGCCGGAAATGACGATCTTGCGCACCGGCACGCCGGCGGCGCGCAGCGCGGCGTCGAATTGCTCGGTTTGTCCCTCGGGCACGGTATGGTCGTCGCTCCCGTGCATCAGCAGGAACGGCGGATCGCTGCGGTCGACATAGGTGACCGGCGAGGCGAAGGCGCGTTGCTGGGCCGTGCAGTCTCCCGCCGGACAACCGAGGAACAGATTGTCAGCGCTCGGCCCCGGCGGTGCGCCGGGGGGCGGGCTGGTGCGCTTGGCGAGAGTCGCGAAGTCGTAAATGCCGAACCAGCCGACGACGGCCTGGACACAGTCGGAAGCCGCATCGCTGCCGGCGACGGTCGACGGCACGGTCTCGACATTGGCGGTACCGGGCACGATCCGTGCACCGGGTTCGAGCGCGGCGACTCCGCAGCTCACGCCCGCCAGCGCGGCGAGATGTCCGCCGGCCGACTGGCCCCAGATCGCGGCACGCTTCGGATCGATATTGTAGGTTGCGGCGCGTGCGCGCAGCCAGCGGATGCCCGCCTTGACGTCCTGGATCGCGGCGGGAAACGGGGCCTCGCGCGAGAAGCGGTATGAGACGCTGGCGACGACGTAACCGCGCGCGGCAAGCGAGGCGAGCACCTTGGGCCAGTCGGTATAGGCGGCGCTGCGGCGCGGCCCGCCGGCCATCCAGCCGCCGCCATGGACATAAACGATCAGCGGGCGCGGGCCGGCGGACGCGAAGCTCTTCGGCGGCAGAAACAGGTCGAGCTTGAGTGGGCGATAACCCGGTAATGTCTGATAAGGGATGTCGGGATAACCGGTCACGCCATCGGGAAAGTCGACCTTCACCCCGGCAAAGGAATCGGCTCCGACCGCCTGAACACCGGCACCGACATCGGTCGCATCGGCGATTTTCGCGCCCATGCTCTGGCCTGTCGGCGCGGCGATCGCCGCCACCGGGAAAAGTGCCATCGCCGCGAATATAAAACGCCTCGTCATGCCTCTCCCTTCGTTGCGGTGGCCTGTCCCTGCCGCCGGGCAAGATCGGTCGGTGCCAATCTCGTCGTTGACATTTTGTGTACGAAATGGTTCGTACCGAGTCAATGGCAGTTGATGAGGCGCCTTTGCTGCACCTGACGCGGCGGGGTTGACCCAAAGAATTGGGGAGGTTGAACTGGTGGGAGAAGGGGCCGTTACGTCCGGTGGTGAGGTGCGCGGCACCGGCGCGGGCACCGTCCTCACCGGGCTGATCGGTATGGACATCCAAAGCTCACGCTCGCCCGAGATGCATATGCGCGAGGCCGCGGCGCAAGGCATCGCGTTGCGATATGAGCTGTTCGACCTCGCCGGCGCGGGTCACGCCTCCGCCGATCTCGCCACTACGCTCGACGCGGTCGAGCGCGCCGGTTTTGCCGGGGTCAACATCACCCACCCTTTCAAGCAGAGCGTGATCGCGCTGCTCGACCGGCTCAGCGACGAGGCGCGCGCGATCGGCGCGGTCAACACCGTGGTGTTCGGCGCCGACGGCCGTGTCGGTTACAACACCGATTCGTCGGGTTTCGCCGAAGGTTTTGAGCGGCAGCTCGCCGGCGCAAACGTAGCGCGAGTGGTGCAGATCGGTGCCGGCGGCGCCGGTGCGGCGACGGCGACGGCGATGGTCAATCTCGGCTGCAATGAACTGGTGGTCATCGACTCGCAAGCCGACCGCGCGGAGGACCTCGTCTCGCGGCTGCCCGGCACGATCGCCTGCGTCGGCCGCGATCTCGCGGCCGAGCTTGCCGCCGCGAGCGGGCTGATCAACGCCACGCCGATCGGCATGGAAGGTTACCCTGGCACGCCGATCGACACCGCGCTGTTGCGCCCCGCTCTGTGGGTCGCCGACGTGGTCTATTTCCCGCTCGAAACCGAATTGCTGCGTGCCGCGCGCGCAATCGGCTGCCGCACGGCGCATGGCGGCGACATGGCGGTTTTTCAGGCGGCGCGTGCGTTCGACCTGTTCACCGGCCATCGCGCCGACCGCGAGCGCATGACGGCGAACTTCTGATATCATATCGACGACGAGAGGGCGCCGGACAAAGCGCCTCGCGAGAGGATCAAGCATGCCGAACACCGACACGATGACCACGGGCCCGCGCCCGAGTCGCGCGCGCTTCGGCATGCTCGGGCTGATCGCGACCGGCACCCTGGTCAATTATCTCGACCGTACCGTGCTGGGGATCGCCGCGCCTGCGCTGACCAAGGAACTCGCCATCGACGCGGCGGTGATGGGCGTCGTCTTCTCGGCCTTTTCGTGGAGCTATGCCGCGTCGCAGGTGCCCGGCGGGCTGTTCCTCGATCGCTTCGGCACGCGCCTCACCTATGCGCTGTCGGTTGGCTTCTGGTCGCTGTTCACGCTGCTCCACGCGCTCGCCGGCGGGTTGACCTCTTTGCTCGGCCTGCGTCTGGCGCTGGGGATTTCGGAGGCGCCATGCTTCCCCGCCAACAGCCGCGTCGTCGCGACATGGTTCCCGCAATCGGAGCGTGCGTTTGCCACCGGCGTCTATACCGTCGGCGAATATGTCGGCCTCGCCTTCCTCAGCCCGGTAATGTTCTGGCTGCTGGTCCATCATGGCTGGCGTTCATTGTTCATCGTCTGCGGGTTGATTGGCTTCGTGTTCGTGCTGGTGTGGATCGCCCGATATCGCGACCCACCCGAGCATACAGGCGTCAACGCCGCCGAGCTCGAGCTGATCGCCGCCGGCGGTGGCCTGGTCGGCAGCGACAGCAAGACCGCCAAGATCGACTGGAGCAAGGCCGGAAAGCTCCTCCGCTTTCGCCAGATGTGGGGCATCTGCCTCGGCCAGTTCGCCGGAAACTCGACCCTGGTGTTCTTCCTCACCTGGTTCCCGACCTATCTTGCGACCGAGCGTCACATGGCGTTCCTCAAGATCGGCTTTTACGCGGTGCTGCCGTTCATCGCCGCCTCGGTCGGCGTGCTGTTCGGCGGCTGGTGGTCGGATACAATGCTTCGCCGGGGCAAGTCGGCCAACATCGCGCGCAAGGCGCCGATCATCACCGGGCTGCTGCTCGCCTCGACGATCATCGCGGCCAATTTCGTCGAGTCGAACGCGGCAGTGATCGCCATCCTCTCGCTGGCCTTCTTTGCCCAAGGGATGGCGGCGCTTGGCTGGACTTTGGTCTCCGACATCGCGCCCAGGGGCATGCTCGGCCTGACCGGCGGGGTGTTCAACCTCGCCGCCAACCTTGCCGGCATCGTCACGCCGCTGGTGATCGGCGCGATCGTCTCGGCGACGGGCTCGTTCTTCTATGCGCTGGCCTATGTCGGCAGCCTCGCGCTGATGGGCGCGCTGGCCTATATCTTCGTGCTCGGCGACGTGAAGCGGATCGAACTCTGATCTGGCTCGCGGCCTTGCTGGCGGCGGCAACGCCGGTCACCTGCGAGGCGGGCGTGCGGTTGAACTATATCTGCGGCGTGGAGCGGCCCGAGGATCTCGTCGCCATACCGGGGACGCACTTCATCGTCACCAGTGGATTCGCGCCTGGTGCGGGCCTCAAGCTGGTCGATACCGAAAAGCATACCGCCACCCCTTGGTTCATCGGCGCGCCCGACCAGGTCGACCCCGACCGCGCGACCTATTCTTCCTGCCCCGGTCCACTCGACCCCAGGCTGTTCAACGCGCGCGGCCTCGCACTGCGCCGCACCGGCGAGGGCCACTGGTCGCTCCATGTCGTCAACCATGGCGGGCGTGAATCGATCGAGGTCTTCGACGTCATCCTCGATGGGGCGATGCCGCATTTGGTGTGGCGCGGCTGCCGGGTGATGCCAGCGGGGCAGGTCGGCAATGCCGTCGCGACCTTTGCCGATGGCACCCTGCTGGTCACCGTGCTGACCCGGCCAGGCACGACGATCGGCGACTTCATGCTCGGCAAGCCGACCGGTGCGGTCTGGCAGTGGCGCACCGGCGATGACCGCTTCCGCGAGATCGCCGGTACTGCACTGCCCGGCAATAATGGGCTGGAGGTCGACCCCGACGAGCGCCATTTCTATGTCGTCGCGTTCGGCTGGCACGCGGTGGTGGTGTTCGACCGTCATCGCGCGAAAGCGCTGCGCACGATCGTGATGCCCGATTTCATGCCCGACAACATCCATTGGACCGATGGCCGGCTGGTCGCGGCGGGCATGCGGCTGGACGAACCGGCGTGTGGCGGGCTGCGCAAGGTGGTGAAGGGCGAGGCCGACAAGATGCTGTGCCATCGCGGCTATGTCGCTGCCGCGATCGATCCGGTGAACGGCACGGTCTCGACGCTGGCCTATGGCGAGCCCGAGGCGGCGTTCAACGGCGTATCGACGGCGATCGTTGCGGGAAGCACGCTGTGGTTGGGTTCCTACCAGGCTGATCGGCTTGCTTACCGAGCGCTGCCGGTGTGGCAGTAAAAAGCTCCGTCACCCCGGACTTGTTCCGGGGTCCACCGTTCCGCAAACGTTGACAGCGCCGCTCTTGCGGCCCGGTGGATGCCGGAACGAGTCCGGCATGACGGTTGAAGGTTAAGCTACCGCCGGCACGCCGCCAGCACGACCTCGACTACCTGTTCCCGCCGCCGCTCGACCGCCTTGGGTGAGGTCATGTCGCGGCGAAAGATCTCGGAAAAGGTATAGCGGTTCGAGACGTTGTAAAAGCACAGCGCGCTGATCGTCATGTGCAGGTCGATCGGGTCGAGCCCGTCGCGGAACACGCCCTCGTCGACGCCCTTGGCGATGATATCGCCGAGCACGCGGATCACGCTTTCGTTGCGGCGCTTGATCCCCGCGACGTCCTTGATGAATTCGCCGTGATGGATGTTCTCGTTCATCACCAGCCGAACGAATTCCGGGTGCTGGTCGTGATAATCGAAGGTCAGCCGGACATTGGCCCTGAGCGCTTCCTCCGCCCCCATCGTCTCGATCGGCAGCGCGGTTTCGGTCTCGCGGATGCGGCCATAGGCCTGCTCGAGGACGGCGCGGTACAGGCCCTCCTTGCTGCCGAAGTGGTAATAGATCATTCGTTTGCTGGTGTTGGTGCGCTCGGCAATCTCGTCGATGCGCGCGCCGCTCAGTCCCTTGTCGGCGAATTCCTGGCGCGCGACGTCAAGGATATTGGCCTTGGTCGCCTCCGAATCTGCGGTCCGGGTGCCGCGCGGCTCCTGCGCTGTGGTGGCGATGGTCAACGGTTGCGTATCCCCGGGGCTTGCGGGCACAGGCCTAGTGCGATCCGCTGGCGTGATCAACCGGGCGTCAGTCGCGCGGCGACCCCGGCCTCGGCGGCAGCGCCTGGCGTGCAACAGGATGCGCGGCGAGCCAGTCGAGCCGCCGCACGTCGAGCGGGCGCACCGTCACGCTGTCGCCGAACAGCATCTCACGCTCATCCCGCGGCGACCATGCCGGCCACGCCGCGCCGGGCTTACCGTCGCGCGAGAAAGCGATGAGGTCGTCCATCATCGTCGTCGAGAGCTGGCGGTCGTACGGAGTCCAGTCGCGCGTGCGACGCAGGCTGTTGTAAATGTCGAGCGTGCCCAGCCAGTAAGGCACGTCGCCGGTGTGATAGGCGCCGACCGTCGCCGGGTCCTGATCGGCGAGATGCACACCGGGCGTGTAGGGATGTTTGCGCGAAAACTGGTCGATATAGGCGGCTTGCCCGATGCCCGCCTGGTCGCGCGCGCATTGGCGAGACGCCAGTTCGAAGCCGGCGAGATGCGCGACGTGGCGCGCCATCGCCTTCGCCTCGGCGTCGCTCGTCGCGGGGAACAAGCGGAGGAAGGCGGCGGTGTCGGCGCCGAACGCGGCCTGGGCTGTGGCGCGATACTGGCCGAGCGTCGTGACATGGCCGAACGGGCTCATCGGGATATCGATATCGTCGGTGTTCGAGCTGGCGATGATCGGTACACGGTTGATCTGCCCCGCCGCGAGCAGCGCCGGCTTCTGATCGGGCAGCACGAGGCCGTCGACGATCGGCCCGCCGATGCGAATGCCCGCAACATTGGCGCCGAGCTGGCTCTCGCTCTGGATGGCGAGGATGCGGTCGGCGGGCACGTCGCGCAGCGCCGCGAGCGACCCCGCCTTGAGCCGTTGCTGCACCGCGACGCCGATCGCCTCGGCCTCGGCAAGGGTCGGCATGGTGTCGTGATAGTTGCACCAGCTGGTCATTGTCGCGCTGCGGAACAGACCCTTGGCTTCGGGCGAGAAAATAAGTGAGGCGACGGACAGCGCGCCGGCCGACTGGCCGATGATCGTCACCTTGTCGGGGTCGCCCCCGAACGCCGCGATGTTCGCCTTGACCCAGCGCAGCGCCGCGATCTGGTCCATCAACCCGTAATTGCCCGAATGGCCGCCCTGCTCGCGCGTCAGTTCGGGGTGGGCCATGAAACCGAAAGCGCCGACCCGGTAGTTGAAATTGACGAACACCGCGCCGTGCTTCGCCACCGCCGCGCCCCCATAATTGGGCATCCCCGACGAACCGATGGTGAAGCCGCCGCCATAGATGAACACCACCACCGGCAATTTGGCGGCAGGCTTCGCCTCGGGCGCCCAGATGTTCATGTAGAGGCAGTCCTCCGACGTCGCCTCTTCGCCGAAATAATGGTTGATGCCGTGTGGGCGTAGCACCTGGATGCACTCCGGCCCGGTGCGGTCGGCGTTGCGCACGCCCTGCCATGTGACCGGCCGCGGTGCTGCCCAGCGCAGATCGCCGACCGGCGGCGCGGCGTAGGGAATGCCGAGATAGGCCCGCACATTGCCGTCGACCCCCGTGCCGGCAATTGCGCCCGATGTGGTGGCGACGGGATCGGAGGCGATCGGCTGCATTGCCGCGAGGCCCCCCGCGCTCGGAATGGTGTCCCCTGCCACGACGGATGCCGCCGGCGATGCCATCAGGAGCGATGCCGTCAGCATCGTCGCGATCCGTTTCATCCATCCTCCTTGGGCGCAACGAAGCTCTTGTCGACTCTCGCCAGAATGGGCAGTATGTGTACGAAATGGTTCGTGTAGGTCAAGCGGCGCGCCGGAAGACGAGGAGCGGTGATGGAAGGGCAGGCGACGCGGCGCGGTTTCTTCGGGACGATGGCATGCGCCGCGGTCCCGCTCGCGCTGGGCAGCGAGGCGCGGGCAGCGCCGTTGCCTGATGGCGTTACGCCTTCGGTCGAGTTCGCCTTCTCCGCGCATGTCCTGCTCGAACCGACCAGGGAGATCGGCCGTACCCCATACGGCATCCGCCGCCGCATCCCGATCATCGGCGGCACGTTCGAGGGGCCGCGCATTCGGGGCCGCGTCGTGCCGGGCGGTGCCGACTGGCAGCTGCAGCGCGCCGACGATTACACGCTGATCGAGGCCGATTACATGATCGAGGCCGAGGACGGCACACCGATCCATGTCCGCAACCGCGGGCTGACCAACACGCGGGTCAAGGGCGCGACGGCGCGTTACCTGCGCACCGTGCCCGAGTTCGAGGCGCCGGTGGGGCCGCACGACTGGCTCAACCAGTCGGTGTTCGTCGGCAGCCTGGAGGGTGTGAGCGGCGGTCCGCCCACGGTCATCGTCCATGTCTTCCGGCTGGCCTGAAGGAAGCCCGATGCGCACCTCGATCGCCACCGTCTCCGTCAGCGGCACGCTTGAGCAGAAACTGACTGCAATCGCCGCCGCTGGCTATGATGCGGTGGAGATTTTCGAGCCCGATCTGCTGTCTTGCGCCGCCTCCCCGCGCGAGATCGCGCGCCGCATCGAGGATCTCGGCCTCACCTGCGCGCTTTACCAGCCGTTTCGCGACTTCGAGGGCATGCCCGGCGAATTGCGCCAGCGTGCGTTCGACCGGGCGGAGCGCAAGTTCGACGTGATGGCCGAGCTCGGCACCGAGCGCGTGCTGTTCTGCTCCAACTGTTCCCCGCACGCGCTGGGCGAGCATGACCGCATCGTCGACGATTTCCGCGCACTGGGCGAGCGCGCCGCCGCGCGCGGCGTGCTGATCGGTTACGAGGCGCTGGCCTGGGGCCGCCATGTCTATGATCACCGCCAGGCGTGGCAGATCGTCAAGGCGGTCGATCATCCCGCCATCGGCATATTGCTCGACAGCTTCCATTCGCTCTCACGCGACATTCCCAATGAGAGCCTGGCCGAGATCGACCCGGCCAAGATCGTCTTCGTCCAGCTGGCCGACGCGCCGCGCCTGTCGATGGACCTGCTGTTCTGGAGCCGGCATTTTCGCTGCATGCCGGGCCAGGGCGATCTGCCCGTGGCCGGTTTCGTCGCCGAGCTGCTCAAGCTCGGTTATGACGGGCCGCTGTCGCTGGAGATCTTCAACGACCGCTTTCGCGCCGGCTCGACCGCGTTGGTTGCGCAGGACGGGCTGCGCTCTCTGGTTGCGGTGCGCGACCAGGCCGAGCGGTTGATCGGCCGCCGCCCTGCGCTGCCGGCCCCCGCGCCCATCGGCGGGGTCGAGTTTATCGAGTTCGCCGCCTCGGACGACGAAGCGGCGCGGCTCGCGCCGATGCTCGCTGGCATGGGCTTCGCCAAAGTCGGGCGACACCGCACCAAACAGGTCGATCGCTGGTCGCAGGGCGCGATCAACCTGGTGGTCAATCGCGAGCAACGCGGCTTCGCCCATTCCTACGACATCACCCATGGCGCATCGATCTGCGCGCTCGGCCTGACCGTGCCCGGCCCGGACGCCACGCTGCGCCGGGCGCGCGCGCTCGACATCCAGCGCTTCGACGACGGTACGCGCGACGCCGCGGCGATGCCCGCGCTGCGCGGGGTCGGCGGCAGCCTCGTCTATTTGATGGAGAGCGCCGGCGTCGATCGCATCTGGTCGAGCGAATTCCGCCCCCTCGCCGAGGCCGCCGCGCCGCAAGACGATGCCGGGCTCGGCCGGATCGACCATGTCGCCGCCTCGGTCGATATCGACGAATTCCTGTCCTGGCAGCTCTACTGGACGGCGTTGTTCGACGTGGTGAAACAGGCGGAACTCGACATTCCGGACCCCGCCGGACTCGTGCAGAGCCGCGCGATCGAGGGCGCTGACGGCGCCTTCCGCGTGACGATGAACGCCTCGGGCGGGCGCGGTACCTTGTCGTCGCGGTTCATCGGCAATGTGTTCGGCGCGGGTTTCCAGCACATCGCCTTCACCACCACGGACATCTTCGCCACCGCGCGCAAACTGGCCGAAGGGGGCGTCGCGCTCTTGCCCATTCCGGCCAATTATTATGACGATCTGGTCGCGCGCTTCGGCATCGCGGACGAGGCGATCGCCGAGATGCGCGCGCACAATATCCTGTTCGACCGCGACGAAGCCGGCAACGAATATTGGCAGATCTACACCCGCGCCTTCGAGAAGCGCTTCTTTTTCGAGATCGTTGAGCGCCGCGGCGCCTATCCCGGCTACGGCGCGGCGAACGCGCCGATCCGGCTCGGGGCGCAAAGCCGCTTTCGCGCGGAAGAATAGCGGCGCACGCCCGGCGCGCATGACGACGGAATGTCAGTCGACACCATGTGCTGCAGGATCAGTCGCGCAAGAGGCGTTCGCCGTCTGCGATCGTGCTCGCCCTGGGAATGATCTGGGGTACGACCCGGCGGATCTGGGTATCCTCCGCTCCAGCGAGGATCGCTGCAACGCGAGAAACCGCCTCGGCGCCGATCTCCGCGATGCCCACCCGCATCGTCGTAAGGGCAGGTGTGACCAGACGGGCGAGAGGAATGTCGTCGAAGCCCGCCACGGCGATTTCCTGGGGTACCGCGACGCCGGCACGCTGGAACGCGACAAGCGCGCCAATCGCCATCATGTCGTTTGCAGCGAACAGGGCGTCGGGACGCTGGGCTTCGCCGATCAGTTGGTGCGCCGTCGCGGTGCCGGATTCCTCGTCGAAATTGCCCGTCAGGATGCGCGGGGCGAGGCCCTGCCGCGCCATCGCGGCGCAGTAGCCGGCGATACGCTCCTCGGCATCGCGGTTGCCGCGCGGGCCGGAGAGATGGACGATGCGCCGCCGCCCGGAGGCGACGAGGTGATCGACCATCGCCTCCGCAGCTGTGGCGTTGTCGATGCGGAACTGCGGATGGTCCGCCGCTACGTCGGGACAGCTGATCAGAACGGTGGGCAGGCTTGCCGGCAGATGAGCGAGTAGCCGCTCGGGCTCGATGTCGGGAGCCATGATGATCAGCGCATCGACGCGCCCGCGCATGAAACGCAGCGTCTCGGCACCGCGCTGATCGGCGTGCATGTTGGAAAGCAGCAATTGCAGCCCTCGCGCCGAAGCCTCGCCATCGATACCGCGCAGCGCCTCGGAATAGAATTCGCCATGCAGGTCGGGCAACATCACCCCGATCGCGTTGGTCCGCGCAAGACTGAGACTGCGCGCCCCGGTATGCGGCACATAGCCGAGCGCGGCGGCGACCGACTGGACGTGCTCGCGCACGGCGTCGCGCACATTGCTGTGGCCGTTCAACGCACGGGAGACGGTCGCGATCGAAACCTTCGCCGCTCGGGCGACATCGCGGATGGTGGTATGCGCCATAAGGGCGAGAAGTCTCCGGCTATTTGCAACTCCGCTTGCACCACGAAAGGAGGGATACATCAAGGCTCTTGCTGTAACCGGTTACACCGGGGTACGAGGACTCAGAGCCGGGAAGATTGAGGTTGAACACGATGCAGGTCTCGCGACGTAGCCTCATGCTGGGCGGCGCAGCGGCGCTGGCGTGGCGCGCCAGTCCGGCGTCCGCGCTGATCGCGGCGCTGGGCGAGGCCGGCCTGCCGGCGGCGGTCGAGGCGCTGATCGGCAAGATGACGCTCGAAGAAAAGGCCGGGCAACTTACGCTGATGGCCGCCGCCTGGGCCGGGGGCGCGGCCAACAAGCTCAACCCGATCGCGCCGACCGGCGGTTATGAGGGACAGCTTACCGACGCGCGGGCCGGCCGATTGTCCGGCGTATTCAACGGCAATGGCACGAAGATGGCACGCGAGATGCAGCAGGCCGCGATGGCCAGCCGGCTGAAGATTCCGCTGATCTTCGCCGCCGACGTGATCCACGGCTTTCGCACCGTGTTCCCGGTGCCGCTGGGCGAGGCGTCGAGTTTCGATCCGGCACTCGCGGAACGCACCGCGCGCATCGCGGCGACCGAAGCCGCCGCCGCGGGGATCGACTGGACCTTCGCGCCGATGGTCGACATCGCACGTGACGCGCGCTGGGGACGCGGCGTGGAAGGGGCCGGCGAGGACGTCCTGCTCGGCTGCGACATGGCACGCGCGCGGGTGCGTGGTTTCCAGGGCAGCGCACTGACCGCCAATGACGCGGTGATGGCCTGCGCCAAGCATTTCGCGGCGTACGGCGCGGGCGAGGGCGGCCTCGACTATAACAGCGTGGACCTTTCCGAGCGCACCTTGCGCGAGGTCTATTTCCCGCCCTTCCAGGCGGCGCTCGATGCCGGGGCCCCGTCGCTGATGGCGGCGTTCAACGAGATTTCGGGTGTGCCGGCGACCGCCAACCATTGGCTGATGACCGATGTGCTGCGCGATCAATGGGGCTTTGGCGGGCTGACGGTGTCCGACTATACCGGCGACGAGGAACTGATCGCGCATGGCCTCGCCGCCGACGAGCGCGATGCGACGCGGCTCGCCTTCATGGCCGGCGTCGACATGAGCATGCAGAGCGCGCTCTATATCAAATATCTGCCGGATCTGGTGACCGCCAGCGCGGTGCCGATGGCGCGGCTCGACCAGGCGGTACGCCGCGTGTTGCGCGTGAAGGCGGCGCTGGGGCTGTTCGACGACCCGTTCCGCCGCATCGATCCGAAGCGTGAAGCGACGCGCATCGGCACCGCCGCCAACCGCGCCGTGGCGCGCGAGGCGGCGCGGCGCTCGATCGTCATGCTGAAGAACGAGGGCGGGCTGCTGCCGCTGCCGCAGGACAGGAAGATCGCGCTGATCGGCCCGTTCGCACAGGGGCAGCATGATCTGATCGGACCGTGGAACGTCTATGGTTCCGATCGCGAGGCGATCGATCTTGCGACCGGCGTGCGCGCCGCGGCCGGGCCTCATGCGCAGATCAGCGTCACCGACGGTTCGGGCGTCGAAGTACCGCTCGATGGCGGGATCGCGGCGGCGGTGGCCGCCGCCCGGTCGGCCGACATTGTGGTGCTCGCGATCGGCGAGGGACAGGATATGTCGGGCGAGGCGCAAGCGCGCACCGAGATCGTCGTGCCAGCCCCGCAACAGGCGCTGGTCGAAGCGGTCGCTGCGACCGGCAAGCCGATCGTGGTGTTGCTCAAGAACGGTCGTGCGCTGGCGCTCGATGGCGCGGTGCTCGCGGCACCGGCGATTCTCGTTACCTGGTTTCTCGGGTCGGAAGGGGGGCCGGCGATCGCCGACATCTTGTTCGGTCGCGCCGGCCCCTCGGGACGCCTCCCGGTCAGCTTCCCACGCGCGACGGGGCAGGAGCCTTATTATTACGCGCACAAGGCGACCGGCCGACCCAACCCCCAGGGGCCGCTCGAGGCTTATAAGGCGCATTATCGCGGGATCCCCAATGCCGCCTTGTTCCCCTTCGGGCACGGCCTGACCTATGGGCAAATCGCCTATGCCGGGCTGGAGACAAGCAACGGCGGCAGGCTGGCGCCGGACGGCACGCTCACCGTTTCGGCGACCGTCACCAATAGCGGCAAGGCAGCGGCGGATGAAGTGGTGCAACTCTACATTCACGACGTCGCGGCGAGCATCACGCGGGCGGTGCGCCAACTCAAGGCCTATCGCCGCGTTTCGCTGGCCCCGGGCACGTCGGAGAAGGTCAGTTTCACGCTGCGCCGCTCGGACCTGACCTTCATCGGCACGGACATGAAGCCGGCATTCGAGCCCGGCGACTTCCTCGTCTGGATCGCGCCCTCGGCGGAGGCCGACGGCGTCTCGGGCCGCTTTACCTTGAGCTAGTCTGCCTCTCGCTGCGCCAGCGTCGCGACGATCCGCCGGTGCGTGTCGCGGCGCAGCGGATTGGCGACCATGGCCAGGGCCGAGAGCAGGCAACCGATGATCGGTGCCGCGACCATGATCCAGCGGATTCCGCTGATCACGCCGGGGGTCTGCGCCACCTGGGGCGTATAGCCGATCGCTGCATAGGCAAAGCCGGTGATGGCGGTCGCGGCGCCGATCGCCACCTTCTGCAGCAGGGCGGCGACGCCAAAGCCCAGCGCTTCGATCCGCACGCCGCCCTGATATTCGCCATATTCCACCGTGTCGGGCAGCATCGCCCAGAAGACGAAGCTGAAGGCGGCGAGCGCGGCCTGCATCGTCACCAGGAACAGATCGGCGCGCCATGCCGCGCCGCTGTCGGTCAAGGCGAAGGCGGCGCTTCCGGCGATCGCCAGCGCGGCTGCGCCAAGCCACAAGGCGCGGCTGCCGATCCGATGCCGCGCCAGCATCCATAACGGCACGAACAGGCTGCCGGCGACACCCATCAGCGCCAGCGCGGTGGTCCCCGCGGTCTCGTCTCCGACGATATAGGTGAAGTAATAAAGCACCGAGCGCGACAGCATCGTCGCCGCGATCGCGACGCATATCATCGCCGTGCAGAGGGTGACGAATGCCCGGTTGGTGGCGAGCGCGGCGAGGCCACGGAGCAACGGCGTCGCCGGTGCGTCGACCGGCCGGCGATCGACGCCCGGCGGTGAGCGTCGTGCGACATGGATCAGCAGCGGTGTCGCGATCAGCGAGAACAGGGCGGCGGCACACAGGAACCCGGTGACGCTGGTGCGGGTGCCCGAGACGGCGAGCGAAATGCGCTCGGTCGCCAGCGAGACGACGACCGCGGCAATCGTGCCGAACAGCATGCGCAGACCGGCGATCGCCGCGCGGTCGCGACTGTCGGGACTGATCCGCGCGCTCCACGCGGCATAAGGAATATTGACCATCGCGTAGAGCGAGCGAAAGGCGAACTGCGCGATCAGCAGCCCAACTACGAACGCCATGCCCTGAAACGGCGGCGCGAAATAAAGCAACGGGAAAGCCAGCCCGAGCGGTACCGCGCCATAGCGGACCACCCGCGCATAAGCACGCCTTCCGCGCTCGGCCCAGATTCCGGCCAGCAGATCGGCGATTCCATCCCACACCGAACCGATCATGTAGATCACGCCCGCAATCTGCGGCGCGAGATGCAGCACGTCGGTATAATAGAAGAACAGGAACAGGCTGGAGCTCTGCCAATAGAGATTGCAGGCGAAGTCGCCCGAGGCAAAGCGCAGCCGCGCGGGCCAGGAAAGCTGCGGTGCGGTGATCGCCGGATTTGCCATCCGGACCGGGATAGCACGGCTCTCCCGATCGATCCGCATTTCACTTGACCGGCTTTTGTAACCGGTTACAGGCGATGCACTCATTGCACGGGCCGGAGTGCCAGGTGATCGATCGTCGTTCCTTCAGCGCCGTCTCGCTATTGGCCGCCGGCGGGCTCGCGGCAGGTGTCGCAGTCCCGACGCATGGGCGCGATCGGCATGCGCGCACGGCGCATGGCGCGAAACTGCCCGCCCTGTTCGACGATATCGAGGAACGCACTTTCCGCTGGTTCTGGGACACCGGCAACCCGGCCAATGGTCTGGTGCCGGACAGCTGGCCCGATCCCGAATTCTGTAGCATCGCCGCAGTCGGTTTTGCACTGACGGTATATCCGGTCGGCGCGGCGCGCGGCTGGATCACCCGGGCCGCGGCGCGTGAGCGGACGCTCGCTACGCTGCGCTTCTTCGATCGCGCGCCACAAGGCGCGGCCGCCGAAGGCACCTCGGGCTATCAGGGCTTCTTCTACCACTTCCTGCACATGGACAGCGGGCTGCGTTACGGAAATGTCGAGCTCTCATCAGTCGACAGCACATTGCTGTTCCTCGGCATGCTGTTCGCGGCCGAATATTATGATCAGGACCATCCCGATGAGCGCGAGATCGGGCGGCTCGCCAGGGCGATCTATGCCCGTGCCGACTGGAACTGGTTCCGCCGCGGTCAGGCGGTGATCTCGATGGGCTGGCATCCCGGTCAGGGTTTCCTTCCGCGCAACTGGGATGGTTACAACGAGGGCATGATGGTCAATGTGATGGCGCTCGGATCGCCGACGCATGCCGTCCCGCCCGCGATATGGGATGCGTGGTGCGCGCCGTATCCGCGTTTCTGGCGCGGCACCGGCGCCGCGCGCCGGCTCGCGTTCGGCCCGTCGCTTGGCCATCAGTATAGCCATATGTGGATCGATTTCCGCGGTATCCGTGATCGCGCCATGCGCGCGGCGGGGTTCGATTATTTCGAGAACAGCCGCCGCGAGACCTGGGCGCAGCGCGCCTATGCGATACGCAATCCGATGGGCTGGGACGGCTATTCGCGCGACATCTGGGGCCTGACGGCGTGCGTCGGCCCGGCCGGCATCCGCCACCTCTTCAAGGGGCAGGAGCGCGAATTCCGCGCCTATTCCGCGCGCGGCCCGATCGACGAGCCGGACGGGTATGACGACGGCACGATCGCGCCGACCGCCGCGCTCGGCTCGCTTGCCTTCGCGCCGGAGATCGTCGTGCCCGCGACGCTGGCGATGCACCGTCGCTATGGCGACTGGCTGTACGGCAAATACGGCTTTTACGACGCGTTCAACCCGAGCTTTCGCTGGACCGACCAGCCGACGGAGCGCGGCGCGGTCGACCCGGCACGGGGCTGGGTGTCGCAAAATTATCTCGGCATCGACCAGGGCCCGATCATCGGCGCGATCGCCAATGCCAGGGACGATTTCGTCTGGCGCGCGATGCGGCGCTCGGCACCGATCCGGCAGGGACTGCGCCGCGCGGGCTTCAGCGGCGGCTGGCTCGGCACATAGCCTGCGGCCGCGCGCTGCCCTAGAACCGCGCAACAAGTCCGGGAGAGGGAAGCATGAACGCTGACGGCCACCCCAACGCACCGCTCAGGTCGGTGACCATCGTCGGCGGCGGCACCGCGGGCTGGATGACCGCGGCAATGCTGTCGCACCTGTTCCGCAGCTACACCATCAAGCTGATCGAATCGGAAGAGATCGGCATCATCGGCGTCGGTGAGGCGACGATCCCGTCGATCCGCACCTATAACGACATGGCCGGCATCGACCAGGTCGAGATGATGCGCGCCAGCCAGGCGACGTTCAAGCTCGGCATCGACTTTGTCGACTGGCGCAACGGCAATGATCGCTATTTCCACGGCTTCGGACGCATCGGCCATGATTTCATGTGGCTGCACCC
This sequence comes from Pseudomonadota bacterium, assembly GCA_040390605.1. Classification (GTDB taxonomy): domain Bacteria; phylum Pseudomonadota; class Alphaproteobacteria; order Sphingomonadales; family Sphingomonadaceae; genus Sphingomonas. The sequence continues at coordinate 54,433 of JAZJXZ010000026.1, read as the reverse complement.
CCATCAGCTGTGGCTCAGCGCGCAGCAGGAGGGGAAGGCGCAGCATTTCGACCATTATGCGCTCAATTGCGTGGCGGGCATGCAGAACAAATTCTGTTATCCGGATCCCCGGAACCCGGCATCGCCGCTCGGCGGGCTGGACTATGCCTATCAGTTCGATGCCTCGCTGTTCGCCAGATATCTGCGCGGGCGCTCGGAAGCCAATGGCGTCACCCGGATCGAGGGGAAGATCGTCGACGTAAAACTCGATGGCGAGAGCGGTCACGTCGATCATGTCGTGATGGAGGATGGGCGGACGGTCGATGGCGACCTGTTCGTCGATTGTTCGGGGATGCGCGCGCTGCTGATCGGTCAGGCGCTCGGCATCGGCTATGAGGACTGGAATCACTGGCTGCTCAACGACCGCGCGCTCGCCGTGCCGTGCGAGCGCGTCGCGCCGCTCACGCCCTATACCCGCGTGACGGCGCGCGATCATGGCTGGCAGTGGCGGATCCCGTTGCAGCACCGCACCGGCAACGGTCACGTCTATTCGAGCAACCATATCTCGGACGACGAGGCGGCGTCGGTGCTGCTCGCCGGTCTCGATGGCAAGCCGCTGGCCGATCCGCGCCCGGTACGTTTCCGCCCGGGCAAGCGGCACAAAGCATGGGAGAAGAATGTCGTCGCGATCGGCCTGTCGTCCGGCTTTCTCGAGCCGCTCGAATCGACCAGCATCCACCTGATCCAGACTGGCATCCTCAAGCTGCTCGGCCTCTTCCCGCATCGCGGCTTCGCCGCGGCCGACATTGCCGAATATAACCGCCAGCACGACTTCGAATTTACCGATGTGCGCGACTTCATCGTCGCGCATTACAAGGTAACCGAGCGCGAACACACGCCTTACTGGGCGTATCTCAAGAACATGGCGATCCCGGACAGCCTGACGGAACGGCTGGAACTGTTCGCCTCGTCGGGCCGCTTCTACAAGCGCGCCGCGGCGGAACTGTTCCGCGTGGAAAGCTGGGTTCAGGTCTTGCTGGGCCAGGGGTTGGCGATGGGGCAAGACCCCAACGCCGCGATCGTGTCGGCCGATGTCCGGGCGTCGTACTTAAACGATATCGAGGAAGTGACCGCCGATGTCGCGGCGGCCATGCCCGATCATGCTGCCTTCATCGACCGCCATTGCAAGGCGCCGCCGCTCGCCGTGTGACTGACGAAGGATGAGCCGACCGGTCGTCGGCCCATCCCTTTCTCGCCTAGAACCGGTACCGCGCACCGACCTTGAAGTTGCGCCCCTGGCTCGCCACCGAGCCGCTGTCCGGCGCGAGGCTGGGGCCGGGTCCACCGACAGCCTGGAAACCGCCACCCCATTGCGAGTAATTGCGGTTCACGAAGTCGAACACGTTCAGCGCCTGGAAGTAGACCGTCAGCTCGTGGCCATGGTCCCAGGGCATCTTGAACGTCTTGGTGATGTTGAAGTCGACATTCTTGTATCCGATCCCCTTCGGCCGATAGATGCCGAAATTGGTGAGGTAACATCCGGCATTGCCCGGGGTGGTGGCGGGAGCACCACACACGACACCGCCATAGGAAGGACCCGAGGACAGGGTGACGAAGGTGGTCGCCTTGATGTCGAATGGCAGCTTGACGGTACCCGTGGCGACAAACCGCCACCGTTCGAGACCGCTCGAATTGCCATAGCCTTGTTGCCCGATGGTCGGCGCATCGAAATTGAACGGGTCGCCGATCGATCCGCCGTTCCGTGAATCGTTCGACCGGGTATTGGAGAGGGTCAGCGTCGTGCTGAATCCCCAGCCCGATTGTTCCGTGAACGGCTTGTCGGCCTGCAGATACAGGGCGACGTAATTTGCTTTGCCATCACTGTTGCCGATGAAGATGCTGCCATATCCAGGCAGTGGCGCATTGAAGATGGCCGACCCGCCGTAGAAGATGCCTGCCGCATAGGGCACGCCCTGATAGACGAAAATCGGGTTGCCGCCCGGGCTGTATGTGCCGTCGGGCAGCCGGTTGCCGACGACCTCCTGATAAATGTTGTGCGACCTGATGTAGGAGAGGGTGATCGACGTGTTGATCTTGCCCAAGCGCTTTCTGATACCGAAATTCAACTCATCAGAATAGGGGATGCGTGTGCGGTTGTTGAGAAGGTGCACTTCGCCGCCCTGCATCGCCGCCAGCGCACGTAGCTGGTCGGTGTTCGTCGGAAGCGTCGCAACGCAACGCGGATCGCCAAGGGTACAGTTCGGCGGCGTGTTGATGGTAACGACCGACTCATACAGGTCCTTGATGGTTTCGATCGCCGAGTCGATGAACAGCGAGCGGTCGTAATACCGACCCAGGCCGACGCCGAACACGAGATCGCGGTCGCCCCGCACGTCGTAGGTAATGCCCAGGCGCGGCTGGAAGGCGCCCAGGAAGGGCTTACGGTTATGCCCGGTCGAGATGTAATCGTCGGGGTTGATGCCGGCGGCCTTCCAGCCCGGATACGCCCTGAGCGCGGCGGCAATGCCCGCCGGCGTGACGAAGTCGTTATTGGTGGCGTTCGACTCATAGTCCCAGCGCAGGCCGGCGCTGATCTGCCAATGGTCGTCCGGCCGCCAGTCGTCCTGCAGGAACAAACCGATTTCGGTGTTCTTGGCCGTCACCGGCTGAACCGCGGCGGTATTGATCGTCGCGGCGTAAGGCGCCGCCGTGCCCGCCGCCCCGAGGCCGACGAAGCTGCGCGCGTCGTAGAAATAGGTACCCTGGCTGTTGTTATCCTCGAGCCGCTGCAGCTTGGTGAAGTTGACCTTGATGCCGGTCTTCACCGTGTGATCGCCGCCGAAGAACGTCACGTTGTCCTTGAACAGCGTCTGATATTGATGATCATCCTGCGCGAAATTGGTCCCGCCAAGCTGCAGCACGCGTGAGTCACCGATATTGGGCGCGCCGCCGCCGCCGAGGGTGACGATGTACGAAGGGCCGCCGACGTTGGGGATCGAGCCGTTGGCCGCCGCATCGCGCGCGAAGATGAACTCGTTCAGCCAGCTGTCGCCGCGATGGTTCCAGGTAAGCTGGTAGCGATGCTCGTTGTTGCGGTTCCTCGACGACGCGTCGGTGGTCGTGATACCGCCGTTGATCTGGAGGTTGGACTCGGCACGGACGAACGCGCTGACGTTGATCGTATCGCGCGGCGTCGCAAAAAACGTCAGCTTCCCGAAATAGAGCTTCTCGGCGAAATCCGCCGGGAAGCTGCCATTATACTGGGACCGCGCCGTCTGCGCATAGGCTGCCGCCGGCGCCGGCAATACGGCGAGATTTCCCTGATAGACGTTGATGTCGTTGGCGCCGAAGGTCTTCTTCGTTCCCTCGAAATCGACGAAGAACGTCAACCTGTCCCTGATGATCGGGCCGCCCAGGTCGGCGCCATAATATTTCGTGTCGAAATGCGGCTTGGGCCGGTAGGGCGCGGTCGGATTGTTCAGATGACCGGGCCTGTCGTCATAGTTCTGGGAGATGAAGGAACTCGGCTGCCATTCGCCGAAGATCTCACCGTGGAACGCGTCGCCGCCGGTCTTCGTCACCGTGGAAATGACGGCGGAGCCTGCCTGTTCGAATTCCGCCCTGAAATTCTGCGTCTGGACGTCGAACTGGTCGACGGCGGAGGCCGGGAACGGGTTGCCCGACGACAGGTTCTGCCCGACGGTGCCGCCATGGTTCACCAGGTTCTTGATGCTGATGCCGTCAATGAAGGTATTGGTATTGTCCGAATTGATGCCGCCGGCCTGGACCTGGCGCGCCCTGCCACCGAGTTGCGGCGGGGTGACGGTGACACCCGGCGCCAGCGCGGCGAAGTTGAGGAAGTTGCGATCGCCGTTCGGCAGGTTCTCGATCTGGAACCGCGAGACATTGGTGGTGACCACCGGCGTCTTGACGTCCCGTGCGCGTGACGCCGTCACCACGACATCGCCATTCGGGCTCGCCGGCGCGGCGATCAGATCGGCGGTGACCGCCTGGCCCAGCGGCACCACCACCACGACGGACTTGTCGCCGGACGCGACGCGGTAGGTGCTCGGCGTCAACCCGGGCAGGATGTAATTGCCGTTCGCATCTACCTTCGCCGTATCCTGATGGCCGGTATTGGTATCCGTGATGGTCACGGTCGCCCCGGCGGCGGCACCGTCGACATGCCCCCGAACGGTCGATGTGGTCTGCGCTGCGGCGGGCATGGCAAGGATCAGGGCACCCCCGCCCAAAACGGTGGTTGCAAGCGCCGCGCGCAGGCTCGCCTTCATCAGCTTGTTCATGTCGTATCCCCTGTTCGGAGCGGATGGCCGCCCCGTTATATTTCCTTGTTCATGCTCGATTCGCTTAGGCGCACGGTTACCGTCCGCAACGATGCGGTACCGAGATAGATTGTGGTGCTGCGGGCCGTAGCCATCGCTTTGCCTCAGTCCTTCCCCTTGCCAGCGCCCTGCTGGACTGAACGATGTATCGGCCTCTTGCGGGCCGCGTAACCGGTTCCATGACTTGCTTCGTAACCGGTTTCATGCGCATTCGCCAAGCAGAAAATTATTCCGTTCCGACACGCCACGGCGATTCGGGACCGCGATCGACAGGAGAGAGGTTGTTCTGGCTGGAGCCGTTTCCCGCCGCGATCTGCTGAAGGGTGCGTCTGCGATCGCTTTCGTCTCGGCCGCGTTGCCGGCCCTGGCCAAGGCCGCGCCCGCGACAGATCCGTTGATCGAGCGGCTGATCGCGCGAATGAGCCTTCAGGAGAAAGCGGGCCAGCTGTCGATCTTCAGCGACCCGGCGCGCACCGACGGGCCCGCGATCAACCCCGGCCTGGCGCGGCAGAGCATGGAATCGCTCAAGGCGGCGATCGCTGCGGGCAAGATGACCGGCCTGTTCAACGGCATCGGCGTGGCCGCCGGACGTGAACTGCAAAAGACCGCGATCGAGCAGAGCCCGCACGGGATTCCGCTGATTTTCGCCGGGGATGTGATCCACGGCATGAAGACGACCTTCCCCGTGCCGCTGGGCGAGGCGGCGAGCTTCGATCCCGAGCTCGCCCGCCGCACCGCGCGCGCGGCGGCGGTCGAGGCGAGTGCCAAGGGCATCCATTGGGTCTTCGCGCCGATGGTCGATATTGCCCGCGATCAGCGCTGGGGCCGCGTCGTCGAAGGCGCCGGCGAGGACACCTGGCTCGGGCGGCAATTCGCCGCGGCGCGCGTGCGCGGCTTCCAGGGCGATGACCTCAAGGCGGAGGATTCGGTGCTCGCCTGCCCGAAGCATTTCGCCGCTTATGGTGCGGTGATGGGCGGCATGGAATATAACAGCGCCGACATCCCGGAGACGACCTTGCGCGAGACGCATTTGCCGCCGTTCAAGGCTGCGTTCGACGCGGGCGCGCTGTCGACCATGTCGAGCTTCAACGACATCGCCGGCGTGCCTTCGACCGGCAACCATTACCTTCTCACCGACATCCTGCGCCGGGAATGGGGGTTCAGGGGCCTGGTCGTTTCCGATTATACCTCGGAGCAGGAGATGATCCTGCATGGCTTTGCCGCCGACGGGGCCGATGCGGTGGTCAAGGCGCTCAACGCCGGCTGTGACGTCTCGATGCAGAGCGGACTCTACAACGAACATCTGCCCGCGCTGGTGAAGGCCGGGAAGATCTCGATGGCGACGGTCGATACCGCGGTGCGCCGTGTGCTCCACGTCAAGCAGGCGCTCGGGCTGTTCGACAATCCCTATCGCTCGCTCGATGTCTCACGCGAGCAGCGCGATGTGCGCCTGCCGCAGGCGATCGCATTGGCGCGCGAGGCGGCATGCAAGTCGGTCGTGCTGCTGAAGAACGAAGGCGATCTGCTGCCCCTGACAAAGTCGACGAAGATCGCGCTGATCGGGCCGTGCGTGTCCGACAGGAACGACATGCCGGGACCATGGGCGAGCTTCCCCGATGTGGCGAGCTGCGTAACGCCGGAAGAAGGCTTTCGTGCCGCGATGGGGCCGGGTGCGAAGCTCGAGGTGGTGCGCGGTGCCGACTATGAATCGCCACTCGAAGGCGGGATCGATCAGGCGGTCAGGGCGGCGAAGGCCTCGGACGTGGTCGTGCTGGTGATCGGCGAAAGCGCTGGCATGTCGGGCGAGGCGCAGGCGCGGGTCGAGATCACGATACCCGACCCGCAACGCGCGCTGGCCGCAGCAGTCGCCGCGACCGGCAAGCCCGTGGTCGTGCTGCTGCGTCACGGGCGGGCGCTGGCGCTGACCGGCGCGGTGCGCGCCGCGCCGGCGATCCTCGCCACCTGGTTCCTCGGCTCGGAAACCGGCAATGCGATGGCGGAGGTCGTGTTCGGCGATCGCGCGCCGCAGGGCCGCCTGCCGGTCAGCTTCCCGCAAGCCTCGGGGCAGGAACCGTTCTTCTACAATCACCGCCCCACCGGCCGCCCGCAACTGACCACCGATCGCGATTGGAAAGCGCGCTACCGCGAAGTGACCAATGAGGCGCTCTACCCGTTCGGGCATGGGCTGACTTATTCGACCGTCAGCTATTCCGGCACCGAGGTGAGCGCGCCGACGCTTGGCGGCGGCGGCGCGATCACGGTGTCGGCAACGGTGACCAACACCGGCAAGCGGCGGACGCATGAAGTGGCGCAGTTATATATACACGACAAGGTCGCGAGCCTCACGCAACCGGTACGGTCGCTGAAAGGCGTCAGGCATCTCGACCTCGATCCCGGGCAGAGCATGCGTGTGTCTTTCACGCTGAGCCGCGCCGATCTCGCCTTCGTCCATGCCGATCGCCGCACCTTCGCCGAGCCGGGCGCGTTCGATGTCTGGGTTGCGCCATCCTCGACCGGGGGCGTGCCAGCCACGTTCGTGCTCGCATGATCGCGCTGCGGAAAGCATGGGCGCGCCTGATCGCGATCGCGTTGGCGCTCGTGCCCGGGACCGCAATAGCGAAGACCGTCGATCGCTATGTCGCCGAGCGCAATGGCGTGACGATCGAAATCAGCGCGCCGCGCGCGGATATCGTCCGTATCCGTGCCGGCAAAGGGACATTGCCCGAGGATGCTTCCTGGGCGGTAGCGCAACCGATCCGCAGCCAGCACACGCCTCTCGACGTTGCCACGTCGGGGGACGAGGTGACGGCGCGCACCTCCGCGCTGACGGTCACGCTCGACCGCGTCACGCTGGCTGTCTCGATCCGTGATGTCGCGGGCCGCGTGGTACTCGCCGACGCGCCAGGCAACGCCCTTGATTTCGCCAATGGCGGTTTCCGCTTGCGCAAGGCGATGCCGCTCGACGCGCATTATTTCGGACTTGGCGACAAGACCGGCTCGCTCGATCGCCGCGGCGGCGCCTACACCTTGTGGAACAGCGATCAGTTCGGCTTCGGCGTCGCGACCGACCCGCTCTACAAGTCGATCCCGTTCGTGCTCGGGCTCGACCAGGGCGGCCACGCCTTCGGGCTGTTCATGGACAATAGCTGGCGCAGCTTCTTCGATTTCGGGAAGAGCGAGCGCGCGGCCTTCTCGTTCGGCGCCGAGGGCGGGCCGGTCGATTATTATGTGATGGCCGGGCCGGGCCCAAAGGACGTGGTCCGGCAATATGCCTATCTCACTGGCACGGCGCCGCTGACGCCGCGCTGGGCGCTCGGTTTCCAGCAATCGCGCTGGAGCTATATGAGCCAGGCCGAGGCGCAGGGGATCGCCGACCGGCTGCGCGCCGACCGCATCCCGGCCGACGTACTGTGGCTCGATATCGATTATCAGGACCGCAATCGCCCGTTCACGGTCAACACGCGGACCTTTCCCGATCTGCCGGGCCTCGTGCGCAGGTTGAAGGCACAGGACATGCACCTGGTCGTCATCACCGATCTGCACATCGCCGACGCGCCGAACCAGGGCTACAAGCCCTATGACAGCGGCATGGCCGGCAATGTCTTCATGAAGAACCCGGACGGCAAGCCGTTCGTCGGGCCGGTCTGGCCCGGGCCGGCCCTGTTCCCTGACTTCACCCAGGCGCGGGTGCGGGCATGGTGGGGCGAGCAATATCGCGACTTCGTCGGGATGGGCGTGGCGGGTTTCTGGAACGACATGAACGAGCCGGCGGTGTTCGACCCGCAGACCAAGACGATGCCGCTCGATGTGGTCAACACGATCGACGAGCCCGGCTTCGCGTCGCGCAGGACGACACAGGCCGAGGTTCACAATTTGACGGGCATGCTCAATGCGCGCGCCACCTATGAAGGCGTGCTGAAGCTCGCGCCCGACAAGCGCCCGTTCGTCATGACGCGTGCGTCCTTCGCCGGCGGGCAGCGTTACGCCGCCACCTGGACGGGCGACAATTCGTCGAGCTGGGCGCATCTCAAGCTCTCGGTCTCGCAGCTGGTCAGCCTGGGGCTGAGCGGTTTTGCCTATGCCGGTGACGATATCGGCGGGTTTGCGGGAGATCCGCCGTCGCCCGAATTGCTGACGCGCTGGATCGAGGTCGGCGCGTTCAACCCGATCTTCCGCGATCACTACCAGAAGGGCAAGGCGGAGCAGGAAGTCTGGGTCCACGGCAAGGAACATGAGGACATCAGGCGGCGCTATATCGAGGAGCGCTATCGCCTGATGCCGTACATCTACGCGCTGGCCGACGAAAACAGCCGCACCGGCCTGCCGCTGATGCGCCCGGTGTTTCTCGATTATCCGCTCGCGGTCGCCAGGGGCGACCGGCTCGGTGGGACGGAGGACCAGTTCATGCTCGGCGGCGATTTGCTGATCGCGCCGCCGGCGACGTGGGAATCGCCCGCGCCTTACAGGATCGCGCTGCCCGGTGCGGGCTGGTACGATTACTGGACCGGACTGCCACTGGCAGGCAGCGAGACGACCGAGACGCCGACGCTCGACCATTTGCCGGTCTATGTCCGGCCCGGCGCGATCCTGCCGCGGCAACCTTTGGTCCAGAGTACGGTCGAAATACTCAAGGGCCGCCTGCAGCTCGCCATCTATCCCGGCGCGAATTGCCAGGGTGCGCTTTATCTCGATGACGGGGAAAGCTTCGCCTACAAGCGCGGCGACTATCTGCGTCAACAGATCAGCTGCGACGCCACCTCGCTGTCGTTCGGCACACGCGAGGGCAGCTTCAAACCATGGTGGACCGGGTTCGACGTGGTGATCCACGGCTGGACCGGTCCTGCGCCCAGAATACGACTCGACGGTCGCGCAGTGACCGCGAAGGTCGATGCGAAAGCCCATACGATCAGCTTCACCTTGCCCGACATCGCGCATCCCGCACGTGTCGCGATCCGGGGGTGATCGCGCGATGACCCCGGAGTTGCGGCGTGTCGGGGCGGGCCAGAGTCCCGTGGTGGTGGTCGATGGTTTCAGCGGGCGGCTGCCTGCGATCGTCGATCTCGCCGCCGCGATGGCGCCGTTCCCGCGCATCGCAGGCAATTATTATCCAGGCCTGCGCCGGGTCATCGACGAGCGCGACGAAACCGCGTTCGCCTATGTCAGTGAGACATTATGCGCGGTGGCGCCCTTTATTGGTGGCGCGTTCGATCTGGACGGGTTCGACCTCATCGAAGCGAGCTTCTCGATGATTACCGCGGCGCCCGCGACGCTCCTGCCCGCGCAACGCGCCCCGCATTTCGATTCGACCGATCCCGATTACATCGCGATACTCCACTATCTGAGCGACACGCCGGGGACCGGCACCGCCTTCTACCGACAGCGCGCGACGGGGATCGAGGTCGTCGACGAGGCCAATCTTTCCCGTTTCGTCACCACGGCGAGGCGTGACGCTGCTGCGCGGCCGGCGACCTATATCAACGGAACCGACGCACATTTCGAACAGATCGCCGCGGTGGAAGGCGTGCCCGACCGGCTCGTCATCTATCGCGGCAATCTGCTCCATTCGGGAATTATTCCGCTGGACATGTCGATGAGCGATAATCCGCGGATCGGCCGACTGACCGCGAACCTGTTCGTGAAAGGACGCCGCGGTTGATTCCCCTTGAAACCGTTGATGTCCAACGCGGAGATCGCGCCGGCCCTGAAGCGAGCCGGCAAGCAGTGGTCGGGGCAGGGTTGCCCAGGAAGTTGTCCAACGCGACTCTCTGAACGGTGACCGTCTAGGTATCGGGCGCAACAATGTATTAACAAATTGCTCCGCGTATATTCCCTTATATTCCGACGTCTAGATTGGGAGTAATTGGAAAATCGCTGCAAATAATCGCAGCGGGTTTTCGCGGGATTGGCTCTGTGTCGCTCCGGGTTTTGATTGTGCGGGTTACCGGCAGAGATCGTTGCCTCGCACCACGAAGCTTGTTCTTGGCGCCTATGAAAAATGCAAAGTTAACCGGAGCGGTTCAACGGGCGTTGCGATTAGGGCTCCGCACTTGCGAGCCGGCAGTGCGCGCGAGAGTTGGTGTCGCTGCACCTGGGACCAGTGCTCCGTTACCAACGCGATCGATCGCGGTACCGGGTCTGAGGAAGAGGTGTGGTGCAGGGCTGACGGCTCGAAACGCGTTGGCGGCATTCGCTATGGGGTGGGTGATATGGCCGGTGGGCGCGCAGGCGCAAACCACCGCCGTCGCGGGCGGAAGCCCCGCCAACATCACGCTGTCGATACCGGTCACCGCTTCCGTCGCCACCCGCTGCAGTTTTTCGGTCAGCGGCACCTATGACGCCCCCGAGATCACCACAGGCTTCACGCATGATTTCGGCATGACGCTGCAATGCAGCACTGCGGTGCGGGTCGCCGTCGTGTCGGCCAATGGCGGGTTGCTGGCGGCGGTCGCGACGCCGCCGCTCGGATACGGCAGGCTGGCGCCGTACGACGTGGCGCTGAGCCTCGTCGGCAATTCGGGCGTCCCGACAGTTACGGCGACATGCGCCGTGGCCATGCTGACCGCCACCGCCGGCGCGCCTTGCACCTTTCGGGGGCCGGCTGGCTCGAGCCAGGGTCTCAGGCTGGGCGGCGCATCCACGGCTGCTTCAGGATCCTATTTGCGGGTCAGCGCCCCCGTCTATGCGGGCTCAGAAACGCTCATTGCCTCAACCACTTATGCCGACACCCTGACCGTAACGGTCAGCCCGACGATCTGAACGAACCACCTAGCCTACCGTCGACCTCCACATTTCAAACAGGAAGGAACCTTAAAATGAAATCCCGGTATCTCGCAGCTTCAGCCATCTTCGCGCTGACCGCGCTGGCGGCAACCCCGGCCTCGGCGCAGAGCGTGACGGGCACGGTTAATGTCCACGGCACGGTCGCGCCGCGCTGCGGCTCCACCTTCAACGGGGACACGACCTTCACAGGCACGATCAATCTTGGCGAGCTAACAGGTTCGAATGGAGCGATATTGCCTGGACTCACCGCATCGAGCACCAATTCGCCAGCGGGCGTGGCGGATTTCTTCGTCGGATGCTCGTCGACCCGGTTCAACGTCACCCTGAGCGCCACCCGGCTGGTCAACCCCGCCTCTGTACCCGCGCCTCCTGGCAGCGCGACCATCGATTATACCGCGGAGACGAAGATCGCGAAGGCCGAGGGTGGGTTCTCCTTTGCGACCTATACGACGGCGGCCACATTGCCCGCACCGAGCGTAACGCTTGTGACCGGCGCGGTTTCTGCCGTCGCGGGCAACTTCCAGGTGCGCGTCTATGCGCTCCATCCCGACAATGGCGATGCGAGCATCATGCTCGCCGGCGCCTATGACAGCGTGATTTCGGTCCTGGTGGCGCCGGCCCCCTGATCGGCTCGGCCGGCGGAATGTCGACGCCAACGACGAGAATGTGAAGCGCGGCGCGATCCCGAATTCGCGCCGCATGCTTCGAGAGGGCAGGGCTCGACCGCTCCCACCCCCACAGCTTCAAGGAGTAATCAAAATGCAACGTATCTCTCGATTTCGCATCATCGGTGTAACCGTCGCCATGTTGGGAATGCTTGCCGCCCCGATCTATCAGGCGGAAGCCATCACGGTGAAACCGCTGGTGGTCGATCTCAAGACCAGTGGACGCGGGATAAACCAGATCGTCTCGGTGGAAAATACTGCAGCTACGGCGGTGCCGGTCCAGTTGACGGTACAGGAACTCGTGGTCGAGTCCGGCGAGACGCACGGTACCGGCAAGGATCCCGGCGATCTGGTCGTGTTCCCGCCCCAAGCGCTGATCCAGCCCGGACAGACGCAGACGTTTCGGGTCCAGTATGTCGGGGATCCGGCACTCACCAGAAGCAAACATTATTACATCACCGTTGCCCAGCTTCCCGTAAAGCCGAAGGCAGGCGAATCCGCCGTTCAGGTCGTTTTCAGTTTTCAGGTGCTCGTCAGCGTTGGGCCCCAGGGCGCGAAGCCGGCGTTGCACGTGCAATCCACGGGAGTGAGCAAGAACGACGCCGGCAAGCCGGTGCCAGTCATCACGGTCGCCAATGACTCCTCCACTTACGGATATCTGTCGCACGGCAAGCTGCGCATCATCGAAAAGGACGCGGCTGGACGCGAGGTGTTCCGCCAGACGCTGTCGGGGCCGGAGATCCAGCAGCAATTGGGCATGGGCCTGATCACGTCCGGACAGGAGCGCAAGTTTACCCTGGCGGGTGTGTTGCCGCTCACGGAGGGAACGATCGAAGCCAAGTTCACTCCGGATAGCTGAGCGGCACGGATGTGGCAGCCCTGTGTTGCACCGCTGCGTGGTTGATCCTGCTCGCGGATGCCCCGGGGGCAAAACTTCCTGCGACGAACGCGGCCAATGATGAGGCTCCCCGCGGATCGTCTGCCGGGGAGCCGTCCTCGTCGCGCCCGGCGGAGCCGCTCTCAGCCGCTACGGCCGCGGCGGCTGCGTCGCTCAATCCGACGGGCCGCGTAATCGACCTGACGGTGCCGGTACTGGATGGAGCGCGCTATCTGGGCGACATCGACCTCAGGCTCATGCCCGATGACGAAATACGGTTGCCCGCGCAGCGGCTGCTCGATCTGGTCGTCGTCAGCGCGAAGCCGGAGCTGGCCGCCAAGTTGCGCACGATGCTTGTGGCCCAGGCCGTGATCGGCCTTGATGCATTGGCCTCCCTGGGGATCAGGATGCACTACGATCCACAGAAGATCGCGTTGGTGCTCGACATCCCGGCTGAACTGGAAGTGCAGCGCACGATCCAGGTAGCCCCGCTTGGAATCGAAACGGTCGGCGGCTTCGCGCAACCTGCCGGTTTCAGCGCCTATCTCACGATGCGCGGGGCGGTCGACTATGTCGAGGCCGGCACGAATCGCGGCTTGGGGACGCTTGCCGTCTTCCTTGACGGCGCGGCACGCCTGGCTGGCGTCGTATTCGAAACGCAGGGCGTATTTCACCCCGGCGACAATGGCCCTGCATTTCAGCGCCAGGGATCGCGGTTCGTCTATGACGATCAGGACCGGTTGATCCGCTGGACCGCGGGCGATCTACGAACGGTCGCGAGGGGTTTCCAGTCCGCACCCGACATCGCCGGCATTTCGATCCTCCGGTCGTACGGCGCGTTACAGCCCCAGATGGTCACGCGCCCGACCGGCCGACAAAGTTTCCGGCTCGATCAGCCATCGACCGTCGAAATCTGGGTCAACGAGCATCTGGTCAGACGGACGCGCCTCGATCCCGGCAGCTACGATCTGCGTGATTTTCCCTATACCCAGGGCATCGACAACGCGCGGATCACGATCCGAGACGACGCTGGCAGGGTCGAAACGCTCAATTTCAGCCTGTTCTCGGACCAGTCGCAACTGGCGACGGGGTTGAGCGAATTCGGCCTGTACGCTGGTGTCAAGGCGACACCAGGCCGCTCTGGTCCGATCTATTCCAGAGAACCCGTAATCACGGGCTTCTATCGCCGCGGGCTTTCGGACAAACTGACTTTAGGCGGCAATCTTCAAGCCGACCGGCGTTCGCGGATGATCGGCCTCGAATCCATCCTGGCAACCCCGATCGGAGCGTTCGGTATGAACCTGGCCGCCTCCCAGATCGATGGGCGTGGCACGGGGGGCGCTGCGCTATTCACCTTCCGGAGTCTGATCCAGCGCAAAGACATGACCTCTGACGCGCTCGACCTGTCAGCCGAATTGTTGAGCAAGAATTTCGCGCCGACCGGGGATGCATTCGGTCAGAACCCCTTCACCTACAGGCTCAGCGGCGGTTATTCGCACGCCTTCAGCCAGGCGATGTATGCCGGTGTGGACGTGAATTACGCCAAGGGGAGGGCGGGCGTCTGGGATTCGTCGGTCTATCGGATGACTCTCGGGTGGCGCCCGCTGCCGAGGATGAATTTCACCGCGACGACGGTATATGAGGGCACGACGCGGAGTCGGCGCGCCGGCCTGTCTTTTCTGTTGTCGTTGACGGTGCAGATGGGAAAAGGGGCGAGCCTGATGGCGGATTATGATTCCGGCCGTCAGACCGAGCGGATCAGCTATCAGGCGCAATATGGTCAGGGCGTCGGCGCGCTCAACCTGTCGGGGTCTCTGGAACGATCGCCTCACAATATCGGGATCAACGGCTCCGCCAACTATATCACCAGCGCTGGCGAGATCGGTATCGACCAGCTTACCGCCTTTGGGGGTGGCGCAGGCTCCCCGACGGACTCGCGGACCAATCTGCGCTTCGCCACGTCGATCGCGTTCGCCGATGGCGCGGTATCGATTGGACGACCGATCAGCGACAGTTTCGCGATCGTAAGCCGACGCGAGAATATCGGGCATGTCAGGGTGGAGTTGGAGTCGGGCCCTTATGGCTACACCGCGGGAACCACGCTGCTTGGCACGGCCACGCAGCCTGACCTGATGTCCTACAACAACCGGACGATCACGATCGATGCGCCTGGTGCTCCGGCCGACCTCGATTTGGGCCCCGGTGCCTTTCGGATGTTCCCGCCCTATCGCAGCGGTTACCGGCTGCGGGCGGGATCGGAATATCCGGTCACCCTGGTCGGCCGATTCCTCGACGAGGAAGGGAGGCCGCTGGCGCTGCTTTCGGGGCTGGCCACCGAGCTTGCGGCGCCGGAGCGCGAACCGCTCCCCGTGTTCACCAGCAGTGACGGTCGGTTCGCGGTAACCGGCCTCAAACCCGGGCGCTGGCGCATAGCGTTCCATACCGAGCCCATCACCGTCTATGCCGTGGACATTCCGGCGGGCAAGGCAACGGGAGTATTCAGGATGGAGGATATCAGGCCCGAGAAGGCGGACGGTCGCCCATGAGGACCATGGCACGCCTTGCTACGGCGCTATTGTCGCTGCTCGCCTTGATTGCGATCACCCCGGCCGCCGACGCGGCGGGCCCGTGCGGTGTCAGCGGAACCACCGCGACATCGATCGGCAACTATAACCCATTTACCGGGTCAGGGATCAATCAGGTGACGGTCACCATGAACCTGACGCGCTTTCGGTCGGCCAATGGCTATACCCGACACGTGGATTTCTATTTCGTGCAGGCGTCGGGATCTCCGGCTTTTACCATCACCCATTCCGGCTGGAACGTCCTCTATACCGCACCGGCCATCCACACCCTTTCCGTACCGTTTCCGCCGCCGAGCGGCACCGTCTTTCTGGATTTCGGCGGATATTTCTCGCCGGACACCCAGACCAACCAGTTCGTCGTCTCGATTCCGGGCGGTCTCGATCTGAATGCCGGCGATCCGCTCGTTTTCGATATCCGCTATGTCTGCGACGGTGAGAACGGAGTGCAGGACGTCTACTCACCGGCGACACTGACGGATGCGATGACGATCAGGATCAACGTCCTGAGCGCGTTGCAGGCAAGCTATGCGGGTCCCGCGCTGGATTTCGGCGAGATCGGCAGCGTTACCGATCTGCAAGCCGGCGCACACAGCGTCACCGGCGCGATCAGGGTGGCGAGCTCGGGTCCCTATACCGTGAGCCTGAGTTCCGCGAACAACTATCGGATGACCTTTTCGGGCGGCAACCTTGCCGATACGACGCAAAAAATAAAATATTCCACTCGCTTCCTTGGGCAGACGAAAAGCAATGCGAGCCCGTCCTTCGCCACGGTTGCGTGCCAGCGTGCCGGTACCGGCGGGCAGAACCTGCCGATTGCGGTGACGTTGCAGGAGGGCGGCGCAACCAGGATGCCGTCGCCGAGCTATCGAGACACGCTGACGGTGACTGTAACGCCGCTCGCAATGCCTTACGGCGGAGCAACCGCGAACTGTCCGGGCCTGTGATCGGGCCGTGCACGGCATGGCCGGGTACAGATCGGCACTCGTCCTGCGGGGCTGGTCATCGCAATTTGGGGCGAATTGATTTTTGGATAATGGCCTTCGTACGTTTTCCGTACGAAGGTTCGCTGTGTAGCGTAACACATTGAAAAGATGGCGCACCCAACAGGATTCGAACCTGTGACCTCTGCCTTCGGAGGGCAGCGCTCTATCCAGCTGAGCTATGGGTGCCTGGGGGCAAGCGCCTAGCAGAGGCTTTTCGCGCTCGCCAGTGGTTTCAGCGCGTAAGCTTCACCGGCTGAAACGCGCCGAGGCCGCAACTGGGGCCGCGCATCGGCGGGTTCGTGGTGAAGACGTTGATGATGTCTGTCGAGCAGAGCTGGCTGAGCGATGTTTCGTAGCTGAAATGTTCCTCGAACCCCAGGCTCGGGCAGGACTGGGGCAGGGTATTGCGATAGATCTTGCCGCCCCTCATCTCGAAATCGATCACATTGTCGCTGCGCACATGGCTGGCTTGGATCTGGGTCAGCGAAATGCAGGACACGGCCTTGCCATCCGGGATCGCGTTGGGAACGCGTTGGGCGTCGCGCGCCAGGGCGGGGGCCGTAAGCGCGCTGGCGGCAAGAGCGAGGGCGAAGAGCGGGCGCATCGAATCACTCCATTTTCATTCGGGGGGAGGAGTCTTTGGCTTGAACGCGCAAAGGTCGCAAACGACGCATCGCCAGCATTCGGGCTTGCGCGCCTTGCACACATAACGCCCGTGCAGGATCAGCCAGTGATGGGCGTGGAGCCGGAATGGCTGCGGCACGACCTTTTCCAGCTTGAGTTCGACTGCCAGCGGCGTCTTTCCGCGCGCCAGGCCGGTGCGGTTGCCGACGCGGAACAGGTGCGTGTCGACCGCAAAGGTCTCGGCGCCGAAGGCGACGTTCATCACCACATTGGCGGTCTTGCGGCCCACGCCGGGGAGCTTTTCGAGCGCGTCGCGATCCGCCGGCACCTCGCTATGGTGCTCGGCGATCAGCGCCTCGCTCAAAGCGATGACGTTCTTCGCCTTGGCGTTATACAAGCCTATCGTCTTGATGTGTTGCTTGAGGCCCTCCTCGCCCAGCGCGACCATCTGTTCCGGCGTCGTCACTTGCTGAAACAATTGCCGTGTCGCCTTGTTGACGCCGACATCGGTCGCCTGCGCCGACAACACCACCGCGACGAGCAGGGTATAGTTGTTGACCGATTCGAGCTCGGTTTCGGGGTGCGGATTGTCGGCGGCGAGGCGCGAGAAAAATTCGAAGACGTCCGCCTTCTTCACAGGCCGAGCACCTCGGCCATCTGATAGCGGCCGGCCGGCTTGCCGGCGAGCCACAAGGCCGCCGTGACCGCGCCGCGTGCAAAGATCGTGCGATCGTCGCCGCGGTGATTCAGTTCGATGCGCTCGCCCTGGCCGGCGAAGATCACCTGATGATCGCCGACCACCGATCCGCCGCGCAGCGAGGCGAAGCCGATCGTCCCCTCCGCGCGCGCGCCGGTCAGCCCGGCGCGGTCGCTGACCCGCGCGTCGGCGAGCAGCGTGTTGCGACCTGCCGCCGCCGCCTCGCCGAGCAGCAGCGCGGTGCCAGACGGCGCGTCGACCTTGTGGCGGTGGTGCATCTCCAGGATCTCGATGTCCCACTCGGGGCCGAGCTTCTCCGCCGCCTCGCGCACCAGCCTGGCGAGGAGGGTCACGCCGAGTGAGGTATTGCCGGTCTGCAGCACGGCTATCTCGGCCGCGGCGTCGTCGATCATCCGGTGGTGGTGAAGATGCAGCCCGGTGGTGCCGATGACGATCGGGGCCCCCGCCGAACGTGCCGCGGCGAGATTGGCGGCGAGCGCGGAGGGCGCGGTGAAATCGACCAGCACGTCGGACGCCCGCGCCAGCGCCGCCGGATCGCCGTCCGCATCGATGCCACCGGCGAGCGTCGCGCCGAGATCGGAGATGGTCGCGGCGATCGCCTGGCCCATGCGCCCTGCGCTGCCGAAAATGCCGATCGCGGTCACTGGTCCTGCTCCTGTAAGAGTAACGTCCGGCGTTACTTGCATCAGGGGCGGGATGCCAAGCGCTAAGACCTGCCGGTGATCCCCGCGGCGACCAGTTCACGCCGCGCATCGGCAAAGGCGGCCTGGAATGCCGGCTTGCTCATCAACCGCTCGACGATCAGCCCGCCGAGCAATTGCCCGGCCGCCACGTCGCTGCGGAAATGCTGGCCGCAGACGATCCGGCTCTGGCCGTAACGTGCCGCGCGGGCGAGCAGCGCCGGCGCGTGCTCGGGCACCAGCCGCGCCAGCGTCTCGCCCATCGAGAACGCCATCGAGGCGTGGCCGCTGGGATAGCTCGACAGCGGATCGTCGTTGCGCTTGCAGCTTTTGAGACTTGTATCGACGGCATAGGGGCGTGGGCGTCTGAACTCGTCCTTGCCGGCATCGACCACCGCCTTTTCGGAAGCGCGCACCATCGCCATCAGCCGTGCGGTTGCCGGCAGCTTGTCGAGATCGAACCCCGGTCCGAGCACGCTGGTGAAGATCGTCGCGTTCTTGGTGTCGCCGTCACGACGGGCATCCGCTTCGTCGGCCGCGGTGCGCACGACCTCGGCAGCATGCAGTTCGGCCAGTTCGGCGAGCGCCTGCGCACTCCCCGCGGCCGGCGGCGGGGGCAGCACCAGGGCCGGGTCGAGATCGGCCACTTCCAGCAATGGCGCCGGCTTGTCGGCCACCAGAGCTGCCGCCAGGAGCAGCGCCAGCATCAGAAGGTCAGCGTGACGTCGCCGGTGAACGACCGGCCAGTCTGGTAGAAATACTGGTCGAAGGGCGCGGTCTTGCCGGTGTTGATGTTGGTGATCCGGCGCGAATCGAACAGATTGTTGACTTCGATGCCGACCCGCACCGGGCCGATATCGTAGCGCGCCGAAAGGATGGCCGTGTTGTAGGGGCTGGCACGGTAGAGATTGTACGTGGCCAGCGCGCTGGCCGGCGAGGTGTCGGTGATCCCGCTCGGGTCGGTGAAATATTGCTGCCCGGTATATTTGTCGATCAGCGAGAAGCGGATCGGCCCATGCTTGTACAGGATGCCCGCCGCTGCGGTATAATCGGGTGCGTTGGCCACCTGAAGGCTGGGCGCGGCCGGATTGTGCGTCTTGGCATAGTTGCGAGAGCCATTGGCGAATGCCGCCAGGCCATGACCGAAAGCATAGGTGATCTGGGCTTCGATGCCCTTGTACTGCACCGCGCCCTGGTTGATGTACACCGTGCCTTCGCTTGCCGGCGCCGTCGGGTCGGTCGTGAACTTGTTGGCGAAGTCGATCTTGTAGACGTCGGCGTCGATGCTCAGATTGCCGCCATGATAGACCAGCCCGGCCTGATAGTTGGTCGAGCGTTCGGGCTGTACGGTCGAGAAGCTCGGGCTCGCGACATATAGCACGCTGAGCGGCGGGGCGAGGAAGCCGCGGGCATATTGCGCATAGACGGCGAGCTTGTCATTCACCTGATAGTTGATCGTCGCGAAGGGCAGGTCGGCGGTGTAGGTGCTGCTCAGCCGCTGGGGATAGCGCGTCGTCTGGTTGTAGGCCGCATCGATCCGGCGGTTGAAGTCGACATGCTTGAAGCCCGGCGTGATCTTGAGGCCGGGCAGCGGGCGCAATTCCAACTCGACGAACTCCTCGGTGTGGTTGGTATGCGAGTTCTGGTCGAACTTGATGTTCTGCGGCGTCAACACGCCGCTGACCGGGTCGGTCACCTTCTTCTCGCTGTAATTCGGCGCCATGGTCAGCAGGTTCACGTCGCGCTGCTGGCGGTAGGTGTTCGACCATTCCAGCCAAGCACCCGCGGTGATCGTACCGAAGCCGAAGTCGATCCGCGTCTTGGCGATGTCGCCGAACATCCGGTACTTGTTCGTCTTGGTGTAGCCCGGGATCCCGACCGTGCTGGCGCCGCCCGGGGTCAGCGTGACCATGTTCGCCTTGGCGATCGCCGCCGCATCGGCGGTGGCGTAGAGCGTCACGTCGTTGCCGCTCAGCGTCTCGTTGTCGTAGCTGTAGGTATAGGCGCGGTTGTCGAAGGTTGCGCCGGGCGCGAGCGTCGCCTCGAGCCGCACGACCTCGAAGTCGGTCGTCTTGTGGGTATAATTATACTTGTAATAGCTCTGCGAATTGGGGTCGTCGTTCAGGCTGAAATATTTGCCGTACAGCGCCACCTGCGACAGCGTCGCGCCGTCCTTGTCGGGCTGGTTGAAGCTGTTCTCGTTATAGGTGCCGAGCAGGGTCAGCTTCACGTCCGGCCCGATCGGGATCATGATCTTGCCGAACAGGTTGTTCGAGCTGAATGGGCTGAAGCTGCGCGCGCCGTCCGATCCGATATGCTGTGCGCTCACGACCATCTCGGCGCCGCCGAGCGGGCGAATCGCGCCGCTCTGGAACACGCCGCGCAGCAGCCAGGTGTTGTAGCTGCCATAGGATCCCTTGAGCTCGACGCCCATGTCCTGGCGCGTCGCCCGCGAGAACAGGTTGACGTTGCCGCCGAAGGTCGCCTGGCCGAGCTGGCTGGCATTGCCCGGGCCGCGGTCGACGATCAGCGTCTCGATCGTGTTCGACGGGAAGAAGGTGTTCGAATGGTGCGTCGGGTCGTTGGTGTCGCCGAACGGCACGCCGTCATAGGTGATGTTGTATTCGCCGTCCTGGAAGCCGCGGATCTGCGCCTTGGATTCGGACAGGCCCGGGCCATTGGCATTGCCGTAGCCGGACACGCTCGGCGAGATCAGCGCGATCTGGTTGAAGTCGGATGTCGCGGGCAACGAATCCTCGATGAACGAGCGCGAGATGATCGATTGCGGTTGCGTCGTGGTCAGCGACGCCGTCACCGGGGCGATCTCGTTGGCGCGGGTCGCGGTGACGATGATGTCCGAGCCTTCGGCGATCTTTTGCGGATCGGCGGCGGCGGGGGCGGCGGGTGTGTCGGTCGCGGACGGGGCGGGGGCGGTGGCCTTGCCTTCGGCCTGCGCCGTGCCCGGCAGCGCGGCGAGGATGAGTGCGCTCGCACCGCACAGCAGGCGGCGTGACATGGTGTCGTTCGACATTTTCCGATTCCCCAGCAAGACGCCGCTTCGGGCGCGTTGCGGCTCCGCTATGGGGAAACGGTGACTCTTCGGCGGCGTTTACGTTACGGTTGCGTGACAATGGTCTTCATTACACATTTGTAATGTTCGAGCGGTGCGTGTTCAGGCCCTCACCACGTCGCGAAACTTCAGGCTGAACAGCGCGCCGCCATCGGGGTGGTTGGCGGCGCCCACCGTCACGCCCATCGCATCGGCAAAGCCCTTGACGATCGCCAGCCCCAGCCCGCTTCCGCCGGCGCGGTCGCTGCCCGCACCGCTGACGAACAGGTCGAACACGCGGTTGCCGAGCGCCGGATCGATTCCGGCGCCATCGTCGCGGATCGTCAGCGTGATGGCCTCCGCGTCGCGTTCGCCCGCGACGGTGATCGTGCCGTCGTCGCGACCATGCTCGGCGGCGTTGGCGAGCAGGTTGATCAGTACCTGGTGCAGCAGCTTGGGATCGGCGCGCACGAACGGCAGGCTCGCCGGCATTTTCAGGTCGATATGCTTGCCGCGCAAGGGATCGCGCAGGTCATGCACCGCCCCACCGATCGCGTCCGTCAGGTCGATCACCTCGGAAGCGACGGTCAATGCGCCGGATTCCAGCCGCACCATCGACAACAGATTGCCGAGGAACCGCTCGAGCCGCTGCACCTCGGCCTGCGCGACCTTGACCGGTTCGGCGTCGGGTTGCTCGGCGACCAGTGCCTCGATCGCCGAGCGCACCGAGGTCATCGGCGTACGCAGATCATGGCCGATCGAGGAGAGCAGGGCGATGCGCAGCCGGTCGCGCTCCTTGAGCACCGACAATTCGCGCACCTCGCTTTCGAGATGCAGCCGCTCATGCGCCAGCGACGCTTGCGCCACCAGATTGGCGAGCAGCACCGCGCGATCCGACGGCACCGGGTCTTCGCCATCGCCGCGTGCGAGCCCAAGCACCGCGAGAATACCGAGCGAGGTCTTCAGCGGCTGGAATTGCCAGTCGGCGCCGTTGAGCGTCGCGGTGCCATTGCCCGACGGCTCGCCGCGGCCGAACGCCCAGTCGAGCGCGGCACGATCGAGCGGGGTCAGGACGCCGCCGGACGGCGCGGCGGCCAGCATCACCGGCTCGCCGCGCTCCAGCACATAGAGTTGCGCGCGCACGTCGAGCAGACGCGCCGCCTCGGCGACCACTGTCTCCGCCGTGCTCCGTGCATCCGAGACACGGGTCAGCGCCTGGGCAAAGGCGGCGAGATCGGCATTGGTGCGCGCATTGCGCACCCCGATCGCGGCGCGCGACCGCGTCGCACCGGTCAGCCGGCTGGTGAACGTCGCGATGCCGAGCAGGATGACGACCGTGATCACGCTCTGCGGATCGGTGATGGTGAAGGTGTGGACCGGCGGCAGGAAGAAGAAATTATACGCCAGCGCAGCCGCCACACCGGTCATCAGGCCCGGACCCAGCCCATAGCGATTGGCAGCGATGATCACCGGCACCAGATAGAGCAGGTCGAGCGCCCCCGAGCCGATCCACGGCTGCGCGACCAGCCCGACGATCGTTGTCGCGGTCACCAGCAGGGCGACGATGGCATAAACCAGCGGGTCGATGCTCGGCGGCACCCAGCGCTGTGCCGGCGATGCGAGGTGCGCCGCGTCGGCCGGGATGACGTGCACGGCGAGACCGTCGCTTGCCGCCAGCATCGTGTCCACCACCGATCCGTGGCGCAGCGTGAACAACCAGTTGCGCCGCGACTTGCCCAGCACCAGTTGCGTCGCACGCATCGCCTGGACCTGCGCGGTCAGACCGGCGGTGACGCTCTCCGCCGCGATCGTCGCGATCGTCGCGCCGAGGCTGGCCGCGAGCCGCAAGGTCGCCGCGACTCGGGCCTTCTGCTCGGCCGTGAAATTCTCCGCGCGTGGCGTTTCGATGAAGATGGCGGACCAGGGCGCGCGCAACGCATCGGCCAGCCGCTTCGCGGTACGCACCAGCGCATCGGCGCCGGGCAACTCGCTGACCGCGACCAGCACCCGCTCGCCGGCCGCGAACGACCCGGCGACCGCGCTGGCGTCGAGATGCTCCAGCATCCGCCGGTCGACGGTGTGCGCTGCCTGGCGCAGCGCCATCTCGCGCAACGCCGAGAGATTGGCCTTGGAGAAGAAATGCCCCAGCGCGCGCGTCGCCTCGGCCGGGACATAGACCTTGCCGTCTTTCAGCCGCTCGATCAGCTCGTCGGGTGGAATGTCGACGATCTCGATCTCGGCATCGTCGAAGATCGCATCGGGTACCGTCTCGCGCACGCGCACCCGCGTGAAGCTGGCGACGACGTCGTTGAGGCTCTCGATATGCTGGACGTTGAGCGTGGTGTAGACATCGATCCCCGCGTCGAGCAGCTCGACGATGTCCTGCCAGCGTTTGGGGTGGCGGCTGCCGTCGATATTGGTGTGGGCCAGCTCGTCGACCAGCGCGAGCGCCGGGCGGCGCGCGATCACCGCGTCGATGTCCATCTCGGTCAGCGTCTGGCCGCGATAGTCGACCGAGCGGCGCGGCACGATCTCGAACGGCGCCACCAGCGCCTCGGTCTCGGCGCGGCCGTGCGTCTCGACCACCGCGACGACCACGTCGACACCTTCCCGCAAACGCGCGGCGCCCTCGCTCAGCATCTCGAACGTCTTGCCGACGCCGGGGGCGGCGCCAAGGAATATCTTCAGCTTGCCGCGCGTCTCGCGGGTGGCTTCGCGGAGCAAGGCATCGGGCGAGGGGCGCATCTACTCCCTCTCCCTGTGGGAGAGGGAAGGGGCCCGCTCGGCACAGCCGAGTGGGAAGGGTGAGGGCAGACGGCGGCACAAACGGGCCGTTTCGACGCGACCCTCACCCCGCGCCGCTTCGCGGCTTGCCCCTCTCCCACAGGGAGAGGGGATGGAGCGCGCGCCGCCTCCAAGAGTCTCAATCCTCATCATCCCGCAAAGCCTATGCACCCTCGCGCGCAAACGCCACGCCCAACCTCCGATCCTTATGCAAACTTAACGCCCACCCCGCGCATTCCCCGTCGAACCTTTACGCCCCCCACGCCTATCTGCCCTGCCGACCCGGCCACCCGTGCGCCGGCAACAGGGCACGACCCCATGACTGACATATTGTGGCTCGCGGCGCTCGCCGGGCTGTTCCTGCTGACGCTGGCCTGGTGCCGCCTGTGCGACGAGGCCTGAGGCGATGACGCTCCACCTCATGCTGGCGGCGATCACCGCCGCCGCCCTGCTGCTTTATCTCGTCGCGGTGCTGCTGCGCCCCGAACGCTTCTGAAAGGGGCCACGCCATGACTTTTGCCGGCTGGGCGATGATCGCCCTTTTCACCATCATCCTCTGGGCGCTGGCCAAGCCGGTCGGCCTGTGGCTGTTCGCGCTCTATGAAGGGCGCCGCACGCCGCTCCACGCCGTGCTTGGGCCGGTCGAGACCGGCTTCTACAAATTCGCCGGGATCGATCCGAACGCCGAGCAGAGCTGGCGCCGCTACGCGGTGCATATGCTGGTGTTCAACGTGGCGCTGCTGGTGCTGACCTATGCCGTGCTGCGGCTACAATTCTACCTGCCGCTCAATCCGCGCGGCTATGCCGGCATGTCGCCGGATGGCGCCTTCAACACCGCGATCAGCTTCACCACCAACACCAACTGGCAATGGTATTCGGGCGAGGCCGCACTGTCGAACTTCAGCCAGATGTTCGGCCTGACGATCCATAACTTCCTCTCGGCCGCCACCGGCATCGCGCTGGCCTTCGCACTGTTTCGCGGCTTCGCGCGGCGCGAGTCGAAGACGGTCGGCAATTTCTGGGCCGACTGCACCCGCGTCACGCTCTATCTGCTGCTGCCGATCTGCCTGGTCTATGCGATCTATCTCATCGCCAGCGGCGTGCCGCAGACGCTTGCCATGTCGGTCGACGCGACCACGCTGGAAGGGGCCAAACAGGCCATCGCGCTGGGCCCGGTGGCGAGCCAGGAAGCGATCAAGATGCTCGGCACCAATGGTGGCGGCTTCTTCAACGGCAACAGCGCGCATCCGTTCGAAAATCCGAGCGCGATGACCAATTTTGTCGAGATGCTGTCGATCTTCGTGATCGGCTTCGGTCTGACCTGGTGCTTCGGCAAGGCGGTCGGCAACACGAAACAGGGCTGGGCGATCCTCGCCGCGATGACCATCCTGTTCCTCGCCGGCACCTCGATCGCTTATTGGCAGGAAGCCGCCGGCAATCCCGTCCTGCACCAGCTCGGCGTGGCGGGCGCGAACATGGAAGGCAAGGAGGTGCGCTTCGGCGCCGCCGCCTCGTCGCTGTTCGCCGTGGTCACCACCGACGCTTCGTGCGGCGCGGTCAATGCGATGCACGACAGCTTCACCGCGCTGGGCGGAATGGTCCCGCTGATCAACATGCAGCTGGGCGAGATCGTCGTCGGCGGCGTCGGCGCGGGCATCTACGGCTTCCTGCTGTTCGCCATCCTCAGCGTGTTCGTCGCCGGGCTGATGGTCGGCCGCACGCCGGAATATGTCGGCAAGAAGATCGAGGGCCGCGAGGTCAAGTTCGCGGTGCTGGCCATCGCCGTGCTGCCGCTGCTGATCCTCGGCGGCACTGCCATCGCCGCGGTCAGCACCGCTGGCCTGGCGGGCCCGCTCAACAAGGGCGCGCACGGTTTCTCGGAGATCCTCTATGCCTTCAGCTCGGCGGTCGGCAACAATGGCTCGGCCTTTGCCGGCCTTACCGCCGGCACGCCCTTCTACAATGCGCTGCTGGGCGTGGCGATGTGGGGCGGGCGCTTCTTGATGATCGTGCCGATGCTGGCCATCGCCGGCAGCCTCGCGGCGAAGAAGTACACCCCGCCATCGTCGGGTTCCTTCCCGACCACCGGACCCCTGTGGGTCGGGCTGCTGCTCGGTGTCATCCTGATCATGGGTGGCCTGACCTTCCTGCCCAGCCTCGCGCTCGGTCCGATCGCGGACCACCTGGCGATGATCTCGGGGAAGCTGTCGTGAACATTCCCTCTCCCAGCGGGAGAGGGAGGGAGCCCCGAAGGGGCGGAAGGGTGAGGGCAGGGCCTTCGCCGCGAACTCACCTCCCGTCTCTGTCCTCACCCTCCCACCCGGCTGCGCCGGGCAAGCCCCTCCCTCTCCCACAGGGAGAGGGGATTGGAACCCAGTCATGACCCAGACCACCTCGATCTTCACCGCCAACCTCCTCCTCCCGGCGATCGGTGACGCGTTCAAGAAGCTCGATCCGCGCCAGCTGATCAGGAACCCGGTGATGTTCACCACCGCGACCGTCGCGGCGCTGCTCACCGTGCTGCTGGCGATCGGCGGCGAGCCGCTCGCCATCGGCTTTCAGCTTCAGCTGATCGTCTGGCTGTGGCTGACGGTGCTGTTCGGCACCTTCGCCGAGGCCATCGCTGAAGGGCGCGGGCGTGCGCAGGCCGCCTCGCTGCGCGCCGCCAAGGCCGATCTTACCGCCAAGCGCATGCTCGGCGTCGGCGAGACCTGGGAGCTGGTCGCGGCGCACCGGCTGGAAAAGGATGAGATCGTGCTGGTCGAGACCGGCGATCTGATCCCGGCCGACGGCGAGGTTATCTTCGGCGTCGCGTCGGTCAACGAGGCCGCGATCACCGGCGAAAGCGCCCCCGTCATCCGCGAGGCGGGCGGCGACCGCTCTGCCGTCACCGCCGGCACGCGCGTCATCTCCGACCGCATCAAGGTGCGCGTCACCCAGGAGCCCGGCCAGGGTTTCCTCGACCGCATGATTGCGCTGGTCGAGGGTGCCGAGCGTCAGAAGACGCCGAACGAGATCGCGCTCACCATCCTGCTGGTCGGGCTGACGATCATCTTCCTGATCGCGGTCGGCACCATTCCGGCCTTCGCCTCCTATGCCGGCGGCGGCGTGCCGGTGGCGATCCTCGCGGCGTTGCTGATCACGCTGATCCCGACCACCATCGCCGCCTTGCTCTCGGCGATCGGCATTGCCGGCATGGACCGGCTGGTCCGTTTCAACGTGCTTGCCAAGTCCGGCCGCGCGGTCGAGGCGGCGGGCGATATCGACGTGCTGCTGCTCGACAAGACCGGCACGATCACCATTGGCGACCGCCAGGCGAGCAAGTTCCATCCGCTGACCGGCGTCGAGATCGACACGCTGGCCGGCGCCGCGTTGCTGTCGAGCCTCGCCGACGAGACGCCGGAAGGCCGCTCGATCGTCGTGCTCGCCCGCGAGCGCCACGCCATCCCCACGCTCGTCATGCCGGCCGGCGCCGAGATCATCCCGTTCACCGCCCAGACGCGCTTTTCGGGCATCAAGGTCGGTGACAGCGTGATCCGCAAGGGCGCGGTGGATTCGATCCTGAGGACCCTGCCGGATGTGGCCGACAGCCCCGCTGCCGCCGAGCTGCGCCGGGTCACCGACGAGATCGCGCGCGGCGGCATGACGCCGCTCGCCGTGTCGAAAGACGGTAAGCTGCTCGGCGCGATCGCCTTGAAGGACATCGTCAAGGCCGGCATCCGCGAGCGTTTCGGCGAACTGCGCCAGATGGGCATCCGCACGGTGATGATCACCGGCGACAATCCGTTGACCGCCGCCGCCATCGCCGCCGAGGCCGGGGTCGACGATTTCCTCGCCGAAGCGACGCCCGAGGACAAGCTCGCGCTGATCCGCAAGGAGCAGCAGGGCGGCCGGCTCGTCGCGATGTGCGGCGACGGCACCAACGATGCGCCCGCGCTCGCCCAGGCGGATGTCGGCGTGGCGATGAACACCGGCACCCAGGCCGCGCGTGAGGCCGGCAACATGGTCGATCTCGACAGCGATCCGACCAAGCTGATCGAGGTCGTCGGCCTCGGCAAGCAGCTGCTGATGACGCGTGGTGCGCTCACCACCTTCTCGGTCGCGAACGACGTGGCGAAATATTTCGCGATCATCCCGGCGATGTTCGTCGCGCTCTATCCCGGGCTGGGCGTGCTCAACGTGATGGGGCTGGCGACGCCACAATCGGCGATCCTCTCGGCGATCATCTTCAACGCGCTGATCATCCCGCTGCTCGTGCCGCTGGCGCTGAAGGGCGTGACCTACAAGCCCATGCCGGCCGGGCCGCTGCTCGCCCGCAACCTTGCCGTCTACGGTCTCGGCGGCCTGATCGCGCCGTTCATTGGCATCAAGCTGATCGATCTGCTGGTGACCGGGGTGCACCTGGCGTGAGGAATGAAGCCCTCCCTTATTTCCACCCCGGCGCAGGCCGGGGCCCAGTTGGGAAGGCGGAAATAACTGCTCGCTGCCCTTCGTTTCGAACTGCTCCGCAACTGGGCCCCGGCCTACGCCGGGGTGGAAGCTAGAAAGAAAAGACCATGCTCACCGATTTCAAAACCGCCCTCCGCCCCGCGCTCGCGCTGACGGTCGCCTTCGCGATCCTGCTCGGGATACTCTATCCGCTGGCGCTGACCGGCATCGGCCAGGGGCTATTCCCGTCCCAGGCCAATGGCAGCCTCGTCACCGACAACGGCAAGGTCATCGGCTCGTCGCTGGTCGGCCAGCAATTCGCCAGCGACCGTTATTTCCACAGCCGCCCGTCCGCGGCGGGCAAGGGCTATGATGCCAGCGCCTCGTCGGGCTCCAACCTCGGCCCGACATCGCAGGCGCTCGCCGATCGCGTGCGCGGCGACGTCAAGGCCGCCCCCCCCTCACCGGGTCAAGATGTTCCCGCCGATCTGGTGACCACTTCCGCCTCGGGGCTCGACCCCGACCTGAGCCCCGAGGCGGCTTTTTATCAGGTCGACCGTGTTGCTCGCGCGCGACATGTCGACCCGGCCCTGCTGCGCCAGTTGATCGCCGCCCGGACCGAGCAGCCGTTCCTCGGCATCATTGGCGAGCCGCACGTCAACCTGCTCGCCCTCAACCGCGCGCTGGATCAGGTGCCGGTGAAATCGTGACAGTCAATGTGTTCCTGCGAAAGCAGGAACCCAGGGCCGCAGGCGCCGTCCTTGGAACCCTGGGCTCCTGCTTTCGCAGGAGCACGCCGTTTTTCGAAGCCTGCCCTTCAACGGCTTCCGCTCGTTCGCGCTTGGTATAACAAGGCGACATGTCCAACGCCGCCCGCCTCCTGATCATCGAGGACGACGCCCATATCCGCCGCCTGCTGCGCGCAACTGTCGAGCGCGCCGGCTACCGCGCGGCCGAGGCGGCGACGGCGCGCGAGGGGGTGTCGCTGCTCGACATCGACAAACCCGATCTGGTCCTGCTCGATCTCGGCTTGCCCGATCGCGATGGTCTCGAGCTGATCCAGTTGATCAAGGCCAGGGGCGCGGCGGTGATCGTCGCGTCGGCGCGCGAGGAAACCGCGGAAAAGGTCGCCGCGCTCGATCTCGGTGCCGACGATTACCTGACCAAGCCGTTCGATACCGAGGAATTGCTCGCGCGCATCCGCGCCGCGCTGCGCCACCGCCTGTCGAGTACGGCGGCCGAAACAAAGGTCATGATCGGCGACGTCTCGATCGATCTCGAAAACCGCCACGTCACTCGCGCCGGCGGAGAGGTGCATCTCTCGCCCAAGGAATATGGCGTACTCGCCCAACTCGCGAGCAAACCCGGCCGCATCTTCGGCCATCGCCAGTTGTTGCGCGACGTGTGGGGCCCGGCGCATGACGACCATGTCGAATATCTACGCATCGTCATCCGCAACCTGCGCCAGAAACTCGAGGCTGATCCGGCGCGCCCGGCGCTGATCCGTAACGAGGTGGGGGTGGGATATCGCCTGATTGACGGGTGAGGGCAGGAAAAGCCACGATGTCCACGGCGGATAGTCTTGATGAACGAGAAGATAATCGCGCGAAGCTATTATGATGCTATGAGCGGTTCAAATTCACGGAGTCGCGCCATGCCCAATACTGAATTGCTTACCCTTACCGCCGATATCGTCGCCGCGCATGTTTCGAACAATTCGGTCACTTCGGCCGACCTGCCGCGCGCGATTTCAAGCGTTTATACTGCTCTGGCCGGCCTTTCCGCGCCGGCCGCGCCCGCCGTCGAGGCGCAGGCGCCTGCGGTGTCGGTAAAGGCCAGCGTCAAGCCCGACACCATCACCTGCCTGGAGTGCGGCGCGAAGCAGAAGACGCTGAAGCGCCATATCGGCACCGCGCACGGCCTCTCACCCGAGGAATATCGTGCAAAATGGGGTCTGCCTGCCAGCTATCCGATGGTCGCGCCCAATTATGCCGCGGCGCGCAGCGAGATGGCCAAGCGCATCGGCCTCGGCCGCAAGCCCGGTGCCAAGATGGCCGCCGCGCCTGCCGCCAAGCCAGGCCGCAAGAAGCTCGGGGTCAAGACCGGCGGCTGATCTGCCGCCGGCTCTGCCGATACCAGCCTCGGAATGAAGGACGCGTATCGGCGAAGGCAGCCGCATGAGTGATATCCGCAACATCGTCATCCTCACCGGTGCCGGCATTTCGGCCGAGTCGGGCATCGCCACCTTTCGCGGCCCCGGCGGGCTGTGGGAGGGACACCGCGTCGAGGATGTCTGCACGCCTGAGGCGCTGGCGCACGACCCGGAACTCGTCCACCGTTTCTACGATATGCGACGCGCTGCATTGGCGACGGTCGCGCCAAACCTGGCGCACGAGGCACTCGCCCGCCTCGATGCCGCGTGGCAGGGCGAGCTCCTGATCGTCACGCAGAATGTCGATGACCTGCACGAGCGCGCGGGGGCGAAGCGCATGCTGCACATGCATGGCGAACTACTCTCGGCGCTGTGCGCGTCGTGCGGCGCGCAGCAGGCTTGGGTCGGCGATATGCCGCCCGGTTCGCTCTGTCCCGCCTGCGCCGCGCCCGCGCTGCGCCCGGACATCGTCTTCTTCGGCGAGATGCCTTACCAGATGGAGCGCATCGAGCGCGCGCTGGCCACGGCCGATATGTTCATTTCGATCGGCACCTCGGGCGCGGTCTATCCCGCCGCCGGCTTCGTCCAGACCGCGCGCTATCACGGCGCGCGGACGCTGGAGCTCAACCTTGAACCCTCCGCCGGCAGCGCCTGGTTCGGCGAAACGCGGACCGGCCCGGCGGGCGTGCTGGTGCCGGCCTGGGTCGATGAGATGCTGAGCAGTTGAACGAGCAAAGGGAGGCAACATGAAAACATCGCGCAGCCGCATCAATGGCTGGCTGATTGCCCTGGGCGTACCGGTCGGTCTGCTCTTGCTCGCGGTCATTATCGGCCGCGCCTTCTACATTCCCTATTACGTCCCGTCGCAAAGCATGGAGCCGACCTTCCAGATTGGCGACCAGTTTCTTGTCGATAAAAACGGCAGCCACCCGCCGGCGGTCGGCGACATCGTCGTTGTTCGCGCCAAGGATCACGTCCGCATCGTTCGCGTCGTTGCTCTGGCCGGCGACCGTGTGGAGATGCGCGATGGCATTCCGCTGGTAAACGGCGTCGCCGCGAAACAGCGCCCGGACGGTGAAACGACGATGACGATCGCCGAGCAAACGGTCCCGGCGCAACGCTTTATCGAGCAGTTGCCGCACGAACGCGGCACCCACCGCGTCCTTGACACCGGCTATACCGATGGCGACGACATCGCGCCGATTGTCGTTCCCGCGGCGCACTTCTTCGCACTGGGCGATAATCGCGACAATGCCGCGGACAGCCGCTTCGACGATATGCAGTTCGGTCTCGGTATGCCGCCGGTGACGGATATCATCGGGAAGGCGGTATTTGTCTACGGGTCGCGCGATCGCTCGCGTAGGTGGAGCAGGCCGCAATAGCTTGCTCGTGAGCGGTGTTATCGTGATTCAATCACGACGTTCTTCGTGGCAGCACTTTATCCGCCAGGCGTTTGCCCGGCGGCTATTTCTCATTGTCGATGACTTGAAGAGCGTTCGCGCGGGGCGTCCGCGGGCGCACCTGCTTGCACCTGCTACCCGTCCTGCTCCGCCTGCTAAACTTACCTGCTCGCCACCTGTTAAGTTGGAAACGCCCGGGCGCGCCAAAAACTATGTAACTGCTTGAGTCAGAGTAAAATTCTTTCTTGCCATCAGGCAAAAGCACTCCGCGGAGGGGCCACAAAAAAACTGTCACCTGCTAAAACAGGTGGAGCAGGTGATCTTGCCCGGGCACGCGGCCCCCTTCAGGCCGGCTTCAGCCCGTTCGCCGCCGTCGCGAAGCCATCGCGCGGGCGGCGGTCGATGTGCAGTTCGAACACGTCGGGGCGGGCATAATGGCCGTCGGTGTCGAGCGCGGCCAGGCCGCGGCCGATCGCAGACAGGTCGAGATCGGCGACCAGCAGGTCGGGCTCACTGTCCGCTGCTGCCAGCACCGTGCCGTCGGGGGCGATGATCATGCTGCCGCCGCTCTGCAACGGGCCATCGGGCAGGCCGAGCAGCAGGTCGCGCGCATCCTTGTCGCCACCCACCAGTTCCAGCCCGTGGAGCAGGTCGGCCCGGCTCTGCAGCGTGCCCGCGGCCAGCACGAAGCAGCGCCCCTCGAACGCATAGTGGCGCGACGCCACGCCGTACATCTCGCGCACGCTCGGCCAGGCAGCGACGTGCACCGTCTCGCCGGCATGATGCATCGCGGCGCGCGCGAACGGCATCCAGTGTTCCCAGCAGATCAGCGCGCCGACAGCGCCCCACGGCGCCTCGTGCACGCCGAGCGTCGAGCCATCGCCGCGGCCCCAGATCAGCCGCTCGCCATGCGTCGGCACCAGCTTGCGGTGGAGCATCGGGGGCTGGTTGGGGCGGAACAGATATTGCGTGTTGAACAGGCTGCCGCGCACCCGCTCATGCGCGCCGACCGAGGCGAGGATGCCGGCCTGATCGATCAGCGCCTGCAAGGGGGCAAGCCGGGGATCGTTTTGCCGCAATGCCTGGTCGAGCAGGATGGCGTGCAGCGCCTGCGTGCCCTTATGCTCCCAGATCGCCGCGCCAGGCGCCTCGTCGAGCCACAGCGGATAGCCGCCGAGAAAGGTTTCGCCGAACGCCACGATATCGGCGCCGACATCCGCCGCGTCGCCGACCATCTCGACCAGCTGCGCGATCCCATGGTCGATCGCCAGCGGCACCGGAGCCGCCTGGATGATCGCCGCCTTCACCGTCTTGTTCATTCCACCCAGTCCAGCCCGATTTCGCGATACATGTCGCGCTCATCATCCCATCCCGGTCTTACTTTCACGTGAAGGTAGAGATGCACCGGTCGGTCGAGCAGGATGGCGAGCTCGGCGCGGGCGCGGGCGCCGATCTCGCGAATGCGCGTTCCCCCCTTGCCCAGTACGATGGCGCGCTGGGTCGGGCGCTCGACCATGATCTGCTGGTGTATCTCGACCGATCCGTCCTCGCGTTCCTTGAAGCTCTCGGTCTCGATCGCCGAGGCATAGGGCAGCTCGGCATGGAGCTGGAGGTAGATCTGCTCGCGCGTCACCTCGGCCGCCATCGATCGCTCGCTGGCGTTCGACACCTGGTCTTCGGGATAGTGCCAATGCGCCTCCGGCATGGCGGCGGCGAAGGCGCGCTTCAGCTCGGCCACGCCGTCGCCGGTCGTGGCGCTGACGAAGAAGGTCTCGCTGAAGTCGGCCAGCGCGTTGAGCTTCTCGGCATGGACCAGCAGTCGCGCCTTGTCGGCGATGTCGACCTTGTTGAGTATCAGATACTTCGTCTCGCGCCGGCCCTTGAGCCCTTCGGCGATCTCGCTGACCTTGGCGGGTATGCCGCCCTTGGCATCGACCACCAGCGCCAACACGTCGGCGCCCTCGGTCCCGCCCCAGGCCGCCGCGACCATCGCCCGGTCGAGCCGGCGCTTGGGCTCGAAGATGCCGGGCGTGTCGACCAGCAGGACCTGCGCGTCGCCCTCGATCGCCACGCCGAGCAACCGTGCCCGCGTCGTCTGCGCCTTGGGGCTGACGATCGCCACCTTCTGCCCGACCAGCGCATTGACCAAAGTCGACTTGCCGGCGTTCGGCGCCCCGAGGACCGCGACCAGGCCGCAATGTTGTTCACTCATGTCACTTGTT
This sequence comes from Pseudomonadota bacterium, assembly GCA_040390605.1. Classification (GTDB taxonomy): domain Bacteria; phylum Pseudomonadota; class Alphaproteobacteria; order Sphingomonadales; family Sphingomonadaceae; genus Sphingomonas. The sequence continues at coordinate 20,164 of JAZJXZ010000026.1, read as the reverse complement.
CCAAACATTAAACCCGCCACCCCGGCGAAGGCCGGGGCCCAGTTGGGAGGCGCTGGTAATGGGGCGCTGCCCGTCGCCATGACGGCTCGATACTGGGCCCCGGCCTTCGCCGGGGTGAGTATTACCCCGGGTTCGCAGGTCGCGCCTAGCCCAGCTTCTCCAGCAGCGCCGCCGCCGCCGCGGTCTCGGCCTCCTGCTTCGACCCGCCGGTCGCGCTCGCCGAGGCGAACTCGCCGATCGCCGCTTTCACCGTGAAGCGAGGCGCATGGTCCGGCCCCGAGCGGTCGGTCACCTCATAGGTCGGCGCGCGACGCTTGTTGGCGGCGGCCCATTCGAGCAGCGCGGATTTGGGATGCTGCGGCGCCTTGCTCTCGCTCGACACGCGATCGCCCCAGCTGCGCCGGATGAAACCGCGCACCGCGTCGAGCCCGGCGTCGCGGTACAAAGCGCCGATCAGCGACTCCATCGCATCGCCCAGCACGTTGTCGCTGTCGCCCGCACCATCGTCGCGCGCCTGCTTGCCGAGCCGCAACTGCCCGCCGACGCCGAGGCTGCGCGCGACATCGGCGCACACCGCGCCCGACACCAAAGCATGCAACCGCTTCGACAAGGTGCCTTCGGCCTCGCCCGGGAACAGCTCGGTCAGCCACTCAGCCATGATCAGGCCGAGCACGCGGTCGCCGAGGAACTCCAGCCGCTCGTAATTCTCCGCGCCCTGGCTGCCATGGGTCAGCGCGCGTTCGAACAGGTTCAGCTCGGCAGGCGCGTGACCGGTGGTCGTGGTGATCCAGCCCGCGAAGCTCTCACTCAAAAGCCGTGCCCCATGCGGCTCCAGCGTGCGGCGCTGAACCACGTCCAGGGCAGCACCCAGGAGGCCGAACCGTCGGTCGACCAGAAGGTGAACAGCGCCTTGCCCTCGACCCGCTCGAGCGGGACATAACCCATGCCTCCGCCTTCCGGGGTGAAGCGGCTGTCGCCGCTGTCGTCGCGATTGTCGCCCATCACGAACACCGTGCCTGCGGGGACGGTGTAGACCCCGGTATCGTCGGCCGCGGGGTTCTCGCCACGATCGAGGACGTTGTAGGTTACCCCGTTCGGCAGCGTCTCGCGCAACTGCTTGTAGCGGCAGATCGGGACATTGTTGGCGACGTCCTGAAACTCGCCCGGACATTCCGTGTTGGCCGGATAGTTGGGCGACAGCGGAATCGTGAAGTCGGCGACCGGCACCTGCGGCACCGCGACGCCGTTGAGGATGATCTGGCCGTGGCGCATCTCGATCGTGTCGCCAGGGACGCCGATGACCCGTTTGATGACGTCGTGATCGTCCACCTTGGGCGGGCCGCGGAACACCACGACGTCGCCGCGCGCCGGCGTCCCGCCGAAGATCCGCCCGGGGATCAGCGGCACGCCGAACGGCAGCGACCAGCGCGAATAGCCGTAGTTCCACTTCGAAACGAACAGATAGTCGCCGATATAGAGCCGCGGCAGCATCGACTGCGACGGGATGAAGAAGGGCGAGAAGAAGAAGCTGCGGAAGATCGCCACCGCGAGGCCCAGCTTGAGCAGGAAGACCAGCGTCTCGCGTGTCTCCGACTTGGGCTTGGAGGGGGTGACGACGGTGTCGGTGGCGACGGGTTCGCCCGGGATTTCGGTATCGGCCATGTCGCGGGGGTTGCGCTACGCCGGCTGCGGCGTCAAGCGCGGCGGCGCGGTGCGATTGTGCAGGCGAGGGACGCGTTGGCGGTGGCGCCGGGGCTTCCGCCTCCCTATGTCCCCCGCCTGACAGTGGAGACGAGACCATGGCCGCCGACTGGAGCGCGATCGAAGCCTTGCCGCAGGAGCGCCTCGAAGCGCTGTTCGATGCCGACCCGGAGCGGCTGTCGCGCTTCTCGATGGATGTTGCCGGACTACATTTCGACTTCTCCAAGACGCATCTGACCGGCGATGCGGTGACGGCGTTCGAGAAGCTCGCCAAGGCGCAGGGGCTGGCGGCGAAGCGCGAGGCGTTGTTCGCCGGCGAGAAGGTCAACGTCACCGAAGGCCGCGCCGTGACCCACACCGAGGAGCGCGGCGAGGGCAACGCCGACATCGTCGCCCAGGCACGTGCGCTCCACGCCCGGATGCGTGCGCTGATCGATGCGATCGAGGGTGAGGCGCTCGGCCCGATCCGGCATGTGCTGCATGTCGGCATCGGCGGCTCGGCGCTGGGGCCCAAGCTGCTGGTCGACGCGCTGGGGCGCGAGAGCGAACGTTATGACGTGGAGATCGTCTCCAACGTCGATGGCCTGGCGCTGGAGGAGGTGTTCGCGAAGTTCGACCCTGCCGCGACGCTGCTGGCGGTGGCGTCCAAGACCTTCACCACCACCGAGACTCTGCTCAACGCCGAGTCGGTGCTGCAATGGATGACAGAGCATGGCGTCGAAGACGTCTATGGCCGCGTCGTCGCACTGACCGCCGAGCCCGACAAGGCGATCGCCTGGGGCGTCGACGAGACCCGCGTGCTACCCTTTCTCGGCTCGGTCGGCGGGCGCTACTCCTTGTGGTCGTCGATCGGCTTTCCCGCCGCGCTTGGGCTGGGCTGGGATTGCTTCGAGGAACTGCTCGACGGCGCGGCCGAGATGGACCGGCATTTCCGCCTCACCGCACTGCACGAGAACGCACCGGCGCTCGCCGCCTTTGCCGATCTCTATTACACCCAGGTTCGCCACTGCGAGACGCGCGCGACCTTTGCCTATGACGAACGGCTGCGGCTGTTGCCGTCCTATCTCCAGCAATTGGAGATGGAGTCGAACGGCAAGGGCGTGACGACCGATGGCAAGAAGCTCGACCGCCCGAGCGCGGCGATCACCTGGGGCGGAGTCGGCACCGACGCGCAGCATGCGGTGTTCCAGCTGCTCCACCAGGGCACGCATCTCGTGCCGGTCGAGTTCATCGCCTCGATCGAACCCGGCGACACGCTGGCCGACGATCATCACCGCCAGCTGCTGCTCAACGCCTTTGCGCAGGGTGCCGCACTGATGAAGGGCCGAGCGAATGACAAGGACCTGGCGCGGAGCTATCCCGGCGACCGGCCCTCGACGACGATCCTGCTCGAGGATGTCGATGCACGCTCGCTTGGCGCATTGATCGCCTTCTACGAACACCGCGTGTTCGTGAACGGCGTGCTGCTCGGCATCAACTCGTTCGACCAGTTCGGTGTCGAACTGGGCAAGGAAATGGCCAAGGCGGCGGGTGCGGGCGGCGGCGCGTTCGACGTATCGACGACCGACCTGATCAAGCGCGCGTTCGGCTGACGAAAGAGGCAATGGTAATGGCAAGTTACGACTACGACCTGTTCGTCATCGGCGCCGGTTCCGGCGGTACGCGCGCCTCGCGCGTCGCGGGTGCGCATGGCGCGAAGGTGGCGGTGGCCGAGGAATACCGCGTCGGCGGAACCTGCGTGATCCGTGGCTGCGTGCCCAAGAAGCTGCTCGTCTACGGCGCGCACTTCGCTGAGGACCTCGCGGATGCACGACGCTTCGGCTGGAAGGTGCCGGAGTGCGAATTCGACTGGAAAGTGCTGACCGGCAACGTCTTCGAGGAGGTCGACCGGATCAATGCCGCCTATACCCAGACGCTGGAGAATAACGGCGTCGAGATCATCAACCAGCGCGCCGAGGTCACCGGACCGCACGAGCTGAAGCTCGGCGACGGGCGTAAGGTCACTGCCAAGACGATCCTGGTCGCGACCGGCGCGACGCCGTCGGTGCCCGACTGCCCGGGGCATGAGCACGGCATCACCTCCAACGAAGCCTTCCATCTCGACGCCGTGCCCAAGCGCATCCTGATCGCCGGCGCGGGTTACATCGCCAACGAGTTCGCCGGCATCTTCCACCAGCTCGGCGCGCACGTCATCCTGATCAACCGCACCGACGTCATCCTGCGCGGCTATGACGAGCAGATCCGCGACCGGCTGCTGCAGATCTCGATGATGAAGGGGATCGAGTTCCGCTTCCACGCCGCGTTCGAGGGCATCAAGAAGGAGAAGAATGGCTGCCTGACGGTGTCGATGAGCGGCCATGAGCCGGTCACCGTCGACACCGTGATGTTCGCCACCGGTCGCGACCCCAACACCAGGGGCCTGGGGCTGGAGAGCGCCGGGGTCGAGCTCGACGCCAAGGGCGCGATCAAGGTCGATGCCGACAACCGCTCGACCTGCGACAGCATCTTCGCGATCGGCGACGTGACGAACCGCATCCAGCTGACCCCGATCGCGATCCGCGAAGGGCAGGCGTTCGCCGACACCTTCTTCGGCAACAAGCCGACCAGGGTGGATTACGAGAACGTCCCCTCCGCCGTGTTCAGCCACCCGCCGATGGCCGGGGTCGGCCTGACCGAGAGCCAGGCCAAGCAGAAGCTCGGTTCGGTCAAGGTCTATACCTCGGACTTCCGCGCGATGAAGAACGTGCTCGCCGGCCGCAACGAGCGCGCGCTCTACAAGATGGTGTGCGATGGGACGACCGAACGCGTCGTCGGCCTGCACATGATCGGCCCCGACGCGCCCGAGATCCTCCAGGCGGCGGCGATCGCGGTCAAGGCGGGGCTGACCAAGCAGGCGTTCGACGACACCGTCGCGCTCCATCCGAGCATGGCGGAGGAGTTGGTGCTGCTGCGCTAGGCGGCGACCGGCACCGGCGCCTTGTTGTCGACGCCGGTCAGCGCGATCAGCCGATCCCATTCGGTCGCGGCCATCGACGACCGTGTCTCCATCCGCGCGCGCCACGCGTCTACGTTCGGCTGACCTGCGAGCAGGGCGCGGCCTTCGTCATAGTCCGCCAGGAAGGCGAGATGCGGTACCAGCATCAGGTCGGCGAGGCTGAGCGCGTCGCCGGCCATGTAAGGCTGGTCGCCGAGCAGCCGCGCGATCTCGGCAAGCGTGGCCGCGGCGGCGGGCAGGGCGCCCTCGACCGCGCTGTCGTCGACTTGCAGGCCGAGCAGCGGCGCGACGCGGCGCGGAAAGCTGATCGCCGCGCTGATCGTCGTGGTGACGTAGCACAGGCCGATGCTGATCAACTGGTCCATCCGCGCTCGTGCCCGCGTGTCGTGCGGCGTCAGCGGGTTGGTCGCGGCGGCGCGGTCGAGATAACCGAGGATCGCGATCGTCTCGTAGAGGCGGAAGTCGCCATGATCGAGCGTCGGGATCTTGTGGAAGGGATGGATCGCGGCATAGCCGGGCTCGCGCTGCGCGCCGATCGGGATCGCGGCGAGGTGCCAGGGAAGGCCCTTCTCCTCGAGCGCGAGCAGGACGGTGCGGACGAACGGGCTGCCGGGAATGCCGTGGACGGTGAAGTCGGTCATTTGCTCTGCTCCTCGATGAAATCGGCGAACCGCTGGATGATGGTCGGCCAGCCGCCCGACAGTTGCGCTGCGACGCGATCGGCCGCGTCGCCGAAGCGTTCGAGCTTGCGGTGTGTCAGGGTCACGCGGGTGCTGTCGCCGGCGGGGGAGAAGGTGATCTCGACCTCGGTGACCAGCTCGGGATCATAATCGAAGCTGGCATTGAGCTGCCAGGCAAGCAGCACCAGCCCGGGCGGCTCCCAGGCGAGGACATGGCCCCAGTCGGTCTGGTTGCCGTCGGCGTCCTGCTCGAACCAGCGGCCGCCGGCGCGGGGCTCGATGACGATCGCGACATGCGGTTGCTTGCCGATCGTCTTGCCGGGTTGCCACCAGCGCCCCATGCTGCCGGTGAACATGGCAAAGGCCCGATCGGGCGGCACCGGCACGGTGACGGACTGGACGATGGGGGCGATGCTCACGACTTGTCCTCCTGTTCCTGTTGTTCGACGAAATCCCTGAAGGCGCCGAGCTGGCCGGCCCAGAACTGGTCGAGCCAGTCGCGCAGATGCCCGATGCCGCGCGGGTCGAGGCGGTAGATGCGGCGGGTGCCCTGCGGTGTCTCGCTCACGAGGCCGGCCTCCTTCAGCACCTTCAGATGCTGCGACACCGCCGGGCGCGACACGGGCAGGCCGGCGGCGATGTCGCCGACCGAGGCGGGCGCCTGGCCGACACGCTCGAACACGGCGCGGCGCGTGGGATCGGCGAGCGCGGTAAGGGCGGTGGCGATTCGGTTAGCCATGACTTACGGTAAGCCATGACTAACATACTAGTCAAGCAGGCATGATCAGCCGCTAACCTTCAGGACAATCGACCTCGTGTTCGCATTGCCTGATGCAAGATGCGAATGACCAGCAGGCCGTGCTGGTGCCGGGTGTAAAAGATGCGATGGCTGCCGCAACTGGTATAGCGGACTGGCGGCGCCGTACCGCGATAGAGCATCCCGGAATCGGGATATTCGCGCAGCCGCAGGATGGCGCGCGTGATATCATCCAGATAGCGCGACGCACGTTCCTCGCCAAAGCGGTCCAGGCTGAAACGGAAAATCTCGTCGAGATCGGCGGCCGCTGCAGCGGCGATCTCAACGTCAATCATTCCGCGGCAGGTATTTCGCCCGAATGTCGGCAACGATCTGTTCGACCGGCCGCGGATCGACGCCAGATGCCATGCCTTGATCGAGCTTTTCCTGAAGCCATGCCAGTTCGGCGGCTGCTTCGCGATCACGGCGCATCAGGTCGCGTACATAATCGCTCGTGCTGGCGTAGGTGCCGTCGGCGACTCGTTGCTCGGCCCATTGCTTGAGGCCATCCGGTACCGATATATTCATCTGAGCCATAGCGGCGACATACCGAAATGCGCTAAAATTGTCGAGATTATTCCAGCGGTACGCCCGACAGCGTGATCCTGTGCATCAGCCGGCGGTGGCCGTGATAGTCGTTCATCGCGAGGTGCCAGGTCGAGCGGTTGTCCCAGATCGCCAGTGAGCCCGGCGCCCATTGCAGTCGGCAATGGAATTCGCTGCGCATCGCTACGGTGTAGAGCCAGGTCAGTAGCGGCAGGCTGTCTTCGCGCGACCAGCCCTCGAAATGGAGCGTGAAGGCCGGGTTGACGTAGAGCAGCTTGCGGCCGGTGACGGGGTGGCGGATCACCGCGGGGTGGACGGCGGCGGCGTGGATGTCGTGGCCCTTGAGGTCGGCGGCCTGGTCGGTCTTCGCATAGATGCCGTCATGGCCGTAAATATGATCGGCGCTGTGCACCGCGCGCAGGCCTTCGAGCGTCTTCTGTAACCCCGGCGACAGCGCATCGAACGCCGCGCCCATGCTGGCGAACAGCGTGTCACCGCCGCTCGGCGGGGTTTCGCGGGCGAGCAGGATCGAGCCCATCGCGGGCACCTGGTCATAGCTGTGGTCGGTGTGCCAGCCGCCGCCGATATTGGTGGTCTGGCTCTCACTCTTGCGCACCTCGGCGATTTCGGGGTGGCCACCATTGGCGGGGAAGTAGTTGTTGACGTCGATCGTGCCCCAGCGCCGCGCGAAGGCGATATGGTCTTCAGGCGTCAGGTCCTGGTCGCGGATGAACATCACGCCATGTTCGGCCAGCGCGGTGCGGATCGTCTCCATGCCGGTGTCGTCGATCGTGCGCAGATCGATGCCGAGGGCTTCGACGCCGCAATGTTCGGCGAGGGGGCGGAGTTCGATTGCGGGCATGGCAGCTCTCCCTTGTTTTCCCTTTGCGGGCAGGGGAGGGAGGTATGCCCTATCAGCGTGGCGTCTGGGGCCACCCCCTCTCCCCGGCCCTCTCCCCCAAGGGGGAGAGGAGTAGTGGCCGGCAATCTGCGTCCGGCCCGGAGAGGAGTCTAGCGCGCGCTTACCAGATATGGACGCGCTGCTCGGGCGGCAGGTACATCTTGTCGCCGGGTTGGATGTTGAACGCCTTGTACCAGGCGTCGACGTTGCGCACGACGCCGTTGACGCGGAACATCGCCGGCGAGTGCGGGTCGCTGACCAACTGCGCACGCTGGGCGTCTTCGCGCACCTTGGCCTGCCACGCCTGGGCGTAGGACAGGAAGAAACGCTGATCGCCGGTCAGGCCATCGATCACCGGCGCGGGGCCATGCTGCTGCTGGTAGCGCTGGAAAGCGCCATAGGCCGCCTCGACGCCGCCGAGGTCGCCGATATTCTCGCCAAGCGTCAGCTTGCCCTGGATGTGCGTGCCGGGGACCGGCTCGTACGCATCATATTGCGTGGCGAGTGCGCTGGTGCGCTTCTGGAAGGCTTCCTTGGCCGCCGGCGTCCACCAGTTCTCGAACTTGCCGGTCGGGCCGAACTGGCTACCCTGGTCGTCGAAACCATGGCCCATTTCATGGCCGATGATCGCGCCGATCGCGCCGTAGTTCACCGCAGGATCCGAATTCGGATCGAAATAAGGCGGCTGGAGGATCGCGGCCGGGAAGGTGATCTGGTTGGCCAGCGGGTTGTAATAGGCGTTCACCGTCTGCGGCGTCATTGCCCACAAAGTGCGATCGACGGGCTTGGCGTAACGCGACAGCTCGATCTGGTGTCCGAACTCCTCGCTGCGGACGATGTTGCCGAACAGATCGCCCCGCACGACGTGGAAGTTCGAATAGTCGATATATTTGGTCGGGTGGCCGATGCGGGGCTCGAACGCGGCGAGCTTGGTCAGCGCGGCTTTCCGGGTCGCGTCGTCCATCCAGGTGCTGCCGGTGATGCGCACCTGATAGGCGGCGCGCAGATTTTCGATCAGCTCGCTCATCTGCGCTTCGGCCGCAGGCGGGTAATATTTCGCGACATAGAGCTGGCCGACGGCCTCGCCCAGTGCCCCGTTGGTCAGCTGCACGCCGCGCTTCCAGCGGTCGCGCTGCACCTTCACGCCCGACAGCGCGCTGCTGAAGGCGAAGCGGGCATCGTCGAACGCCTTGGGCAGCGCGTTGGCGTGGTCGCCGATGAAGTGGAAGGCGAGATAGTCCTTCCAGGTCTGCAGCGGCGTCGCGACCATGATCTTGCCCATCGCCGTGACGGCGGTGTTGTTGGCCATCAGCACCTTGGGCGGCGCGCCGAAACCCGCGGTCTTGAACATCAGCGCCCAGTCGAACTCGGGCGCCTTGGCCTTGAGCCCGGCCAGCGACTGGGGATCGTTGAGCCTGGCGATGTCGCGGCTCTCGGCCGGCGACCATTGCTGCTTGGCCATCGACAGCTCGAGCGCGAAGATCGCATCGGCCTTGGCCGGGGCATCGGCGATGCCGGCCAGCGTCAGCATCTTCGCGATGTACGCCTTGTAGGCGGCGCGATAGCCGTCGAACTTGGCGCCTTCGTTGAGATAATAATCGCGCGGCAGGCCCAGCCCGCCCTGGCCCGTCGCCGCGGTGTAATGCGTCGGGTCGGCGAGGTCGGGGATCATGCCGATGCCGACCGGCGACTCGTAGCCGGTCGAGGCGAACAGCGTCTGCAGTCCCGTGAGGTCGTTCACCGCGGCGATGCGCGCGAGATAGGGCTTGAGCGGTGCGGTGCCCTTGGCCTCGACCGTCGCGGCGTCCATCCAGCTGGCGTAGAAGTCGCCGACCTGCTTGCCGGTAGCGCCATATTTGGCCGGGTTCGCGGCCATGTCGTCGAGCAGATTATGCACATTCGCTTCGGCTTCATCGTACAGGATGTTGCCATAGCCGACGGCGCCCTTGTCCGCCGGAATCTCGGTGCGCGACGCCCAGCCGCCATTGGCGAAGGTCCAGAAATCGTCGCCCGGCTTCACGCCCGACTGCTGCGAGGTGAGGTCGATGCCGAACGCGCCGTAGCGCGGCTTGCCGGCCGGCGCGGCGGTCTGCGACAGTGCTGCCCCGGCGATGGCAAGCGCGGCGGCGCCCGCCGTCAAGCGGAGGATCATGGATTTACGCATAATGTGGAGCCCCTTGCCCAGAAACTGTGTTGCCTGACTATAGCGCTGCGCCATGAGCGGCGCAACGCTTTCCGATCAACGGGATAGGCGGCTTTACTAAGCCATTTGAAGGATACGGGATTACGTGCGGGCCTCTTTCGGGCTAGAGTGGCAAGGACCCGCCATCGCCAGGGGAAGGCGACGCCGCGTATGACCAGACCCACCGCCTATTTCGCGCCCTTCTTCACCCGGCAATATTGGCGAACGCTGGGCCACATGTTGTTTGCCATGGCCTTCACATCGTGGGCGCTGAGGGAGGAATTCTGGGATCGGGTCGACCGCGAAGCGGATGGCGAACCGCCACCGCCCGGGGCGGATCACCCATAAAGTCGCGGCATCAACTCACGCGGTTCGCCACGAGATCATCGACCACCGCCGGATCGGCCAGCGTCGAGGTGTCGCCGAGCGACGACACGTCACCCTCGGCGATCTTGCGCAGGATGCGGCGCATGATCTTGCCCGAGCGGGTCTTGGGTAGGCCGGGCGCGAACTGCAGCGCGTCGGGGGTCGCGATCGGGCCGATCTCGGTGCGGACCCATTGCCTGAGTTCGGCGCGCAATTCGTCGGACGACTGCTCGCCCGAATTGAGCGTGACATAGGCGTAGATGCCCTGGCCCTTGATGTCGTGAGGGAAGCCGACGACAGCCGCTTCGGCGACCTTGGGATGGAGCACCAGCGCCGACTCGACCTCGGCCGTTCCCATGCGGTGGCCCGAGACGTTGATCACATCGTCGACCCGGCCGGTGATCCAGTAATAGCCGTTCTCGTCGCGGCGGCAGCCGTCGCCGGTGAAGTATTTGCCGGGATAGGTGGTGAAATAGGTCTGGAAGAAACGGTCGTGATCGCCCCACACGGTGCGCATCTGGCCCGGCCAGCTGCGCGCGATGACGAGGTTGCCTTCGGTCGGGCCGTTCAGCACCCGGCCCTCTGTGTCGACCAGTTGTGGATCGACGCCGGGCATCGGCTTCGTCGCGGAGCCGGGCTTGAGATCGGTCGCGCCGGGCATCGGCGCGATCATCGCCGCGCCGGTCTCGGTCTGCCACCAGGTGTCGATGATCGGGCAGCGTCCTTCGCCGACCACTTCGTGATACCAGCGCCACGCCTCGGGATTGATCGGTTCGCCGACCGTACCGAGCAGCTTCAACGAGGCGCGGCTGGTTTTCTTCACCAGATCGTCGCCCTCCTTCATCAGCGCACGCAGCGCGGTGGGGGCGGTGAAGATGGTGTGGACCTTGTGGCGGTCGACCACCTGCCAGATACGGCTGGCGTCGGGCCAGTTGGGCAGCCCTTCGAACATCAGCGTCGTCGCGCCATTGGCGAGCGGGCCGTACAGGATATAGCTGTGCCCGGTGACCCAGCCGATATCGGCGGCGCACCACCATATGTCGCCGGCGCGGTAATCGAACGCCAGTTCGTGCGTCAGGCTGGCCCATAACAGGTAACCGCCGCTCGAGTGCAGCACGCCCTTGGGCTGGCCGGTCGAGCCGCTGGTGTAGAGAATGAACAGCGGATCCTCGGCACCCATGGGCTCGGGCGGGCAGGCCGCTTCGACGCCTTCGGCCGCTTCGTGATACCAGAGGTCGCGGCCGGCCTGCATGGTGACATCACCGCCGGTGGCGCGCACGACGATGACCTTCTCCAGACCCGGCGCGTGCTTCGCGCAGGCATCGACCGCCGCTTTGAGCGGCACGCGCTTGCCGCCGCGCCGGCCCTCGTCGGCGGTGACGACGATGCGCGACTGGCAATCCTCGATGCGGCCGGCCAGCGCCTCGGCCGAGAAGCCGCCGAACACCACCGAATGGATCGCGCCGATCCGCGCGCAGGCGAGGATCGCGAATGCCGCTTCGGGGATCATCGGCATGTAGATGGTGACGCGGTCGCCCTTCTCGACGCCCTGGCCCTTGAGCACATTGGCGAAGCGGCACACCTCGGCGTGGAGCTGGCGATAGGTGAAGCGGCGCGGCTCGTCCGACGGTTCGTCGGGTTCCCAGATCAGCGCGACCTGGTCGCCGCGCCTGGCGAGGTGGCGGTCGAGGCAATTGGCCGCGACGTTGAGACGCCCGTCGGCGAACCATCTGATGTGGAAGTCGCGCTTGGCGAACGACCAGTCGCCGGCGATTTCCGGCCGCTTGATCCAGTCGAGCCGGCGCGCCTGTTCGAGCCAGAAGCTGCCCGGATCGGCGAGGCTGCGGCCATAGAGCTTCTCATATCCCGCCGCATCGAAGCGCGCGTGCTTCGCCCATTCGGCTGGAACGGGATAGAGAGTCTGTTCGGTCATGAAGTCCTCCTGCCACGCCCTTTGCGAAGCGTGCGGTGGCAATGCAAGCGGGTTCGTTACAGCTCTGCATTTGATTGCTGGCCGATCGATCAATCACGCCGCGCCAGCACGCTCGAGCGAACGATCAACTCGCACCCGATGCGACGTACGGCAACACCATCCAGACGCGCGAATTCCAGGTGCAGGGTCCGAACGATTCGCGGGTGACGGTGTCGGGCATGGGCCTCGCTCCGGGCGAGGATTATGACGGGCTCTACCGTTTCTTTTCGCGGTGCGCTGGCGGGCGGTATCTGCGCGTTGATCGGCATCGCCCTTTCCTGCGCGCTCGGCGATGTCGATGCGGGGGGTGCTGGTCTACGCGACGCTCGGCTCCGCGGTCGCCGGACTGATCGGCGGTGCGGTGGCGAAGCCGGTGCCCTAAAAGGGAGCCACAACGATAGCCTCAACCGTCATGCCAGACTTGTTCCGGGGTCCACCGTGCCGAAAGGATGGCGAACCATTGCTTCGCGGCGCAGTGGACCCCGGAACAAGTCTGGCATGACGGAAAGAACCCGCTACAGAAAGTTGTTCGGCCAGATCATCGTGCGCCACATATGGGCGGTGGGTGAGCCGTCGAAGCCGAGGCCCTGGCTCGGCTGGCGGAAGTGGCGGCCGATCAGGTCGGTGAAGATCTCCGGATCGGGGCTCTCCGCCATATCGTCGAAGAAATAGATGTCGTTGAGCGTGACGTTGCGCGCGCTCATGTACCAGCGGTGGCTCCGAGCATATTCGGCGTCGCGGCGGATATAGTCAGGCGGTACGAAATCCTCGCCGAAAAAGCGGTGATAGCTTTCGGGGTAGGTGTAGCCGACCGAGGGGTCGGCGAAATAGCGCAGCGCCTGGTGATATTGCACCGCCCAGGCGACCTCCTCGTCGACATAGGGCGCGATCATCTGCGCGCCCCAATAGCCGTGATCGGTGCGGATCAGGCAGGCGTTGGAAATGTCGTGGAGCAGGCAGGCCATCACCACCTTCTCGTCCATGCCGGCATCCATCGCACGCTTGGCCGAACCCATCAGGTGCCGGCCGGTGATGCCGGTGATGCGGTGGCGGAAGAAGTCGAGCAGGGTCGGCGCCTCGGGCATGCGCGGCAAAGCGGGGTTGTCGCCCATCATCATCACCGTGTCGGGACCCAGACGGGCGAGCGCCTCATGCTCGCCGGTCGACTGGCCCGTGCCGACGATCGCGACCGGTGCCGGAATGATCAGGCGTTCGCGGCCCTCTTGTGGCCAGGGGCGGTCGTCGGAGAGATGATCGAAGCACATGGCCGATGATTGCCGCAGGAGGACGGTGGGGGGCAAGGCGTTTCGCCTTCCCGCGGTTTCATCGTAAAACCCCCTCCAACGACACGAGGAGGGCATGATGGCGGGCACGATCCTGGTCACCGGCGGCAGCGGCTTCATCGCCGGCTATCTCATCCGACAGCTCGCGGCAGAGGGGTGGATGATCAACGCCACGATCCGCTCGCTGGCGAAGGAGGACAAGGTTCGCGCGCTGATCGGCGTGCCCGAGGCGCAGCTGCGCTTCTTCGCCGCCGACCTGACCAACGATGCCGGCTGGGCCGAGGCGGTCGCCGGGTGCAGCCATGTCGCGCATGTCGCCTCGCCTTTTCCGGCCGCGGCGGTTCGCCATGAGGATGAGCTTGTCGTGCCGGCGCGGGAAGGAGCGATCCGCGCGCTGCGCTTCGCGCGGGACGCCGGGGTGCGACGCTTCGTGATGACCTCGTCGATGGCGGCGATCGCCTATGGCCATGAAGGACGCTCGCGCTTCACCGAGGCCGACTGGACCGACGTCAACGCGCGCGAGATCTACCCCTATGTCAAATCCAAGACGATTGCCGAGCGCGCGGCGCGCGACTGGGTCGCCGCGGAAGGCGGGGCGCTGGAATTCTGCACGGTCAATCCGTCGGCGGTGCTCGGGCCGGTATGGGGCGAGGATTTTTCCGCCTCGATCGAGGTGGTGAAGAAGATGCTGGAGGGCGCGTTGCCGGGCTATCCACGGTTCGGCTTCGGCATCGTCGATGTGCGCGACGTCGCCGACCTGCATGTCCGCGCCCTCAACGCGCCGGGCATGGCGGGCGAACGCTTCGTCTGCTCGGGGCCGTTCTACATGATGAGCGAGGTTGGAAAGGTGCTGCGCGCGCGGCTGGGCACCGAAGCGCGCAAGGTGCCGACGCGCAACCTGCCCGATTTCCTGGTGCGGTTGTTCGCCCTGTTCGATCCGGTGGTGCGGCAGGTGACCGGTGAGCTGGGCAAGGTGCGGGACGGGGATTCGACGCATGCGCGCGAGCTGCTGGGCTGGAAGATGCGGCCGGCGGAGGAGTCGATCGTCGATACGGCGCGGAGTTTGATCGATCTGGGGTTGGTGAAGGTTTGAGCGCGGGCGTCGCTCTTCATCGCCAAGCAAGAAGAAGAGATTTGTTCGCGCAGAGGCGCGGAGGCGCGGAGCAGTTGCGTCCGGCGCGACTGCGGCGCTCAACAAACACCCGCCAGACGTGATGGAAGATGAGCATGCGCTACGCGCAACATCTCCGCGCCTCTGCGCCTCTGCGCGAACCCATTCACTTCTTTTTCTAAATTTGAACCGCTCGCTCACACGATCCGGTAAGGCACCACTTCGCGCACCTCGGCATCGACCCGGATCGCCCGGTCGGCCGGCGGGAACGCGCGCTGGTCGCAGTCGGGGCGCGGGCATAGCCGGCAGGAGATGCCGATCGGCGTCGGGGGTGCGGCGCGGTCGATCGCGTCGGCATAGACGAAATCGGCGGCGTGCTCCGCCTCGCAGCCGAGCAGGACGGCATAGCGGCGCGGGGCGCGGGTGAAGCTGCCCGAGGGTTTGACGAGGCCTTTGGCCATCGAGACGTAGCGTACGCCGTCGGGCGTCTCGGCATGCTGCACCATGATGCGGTCGGGGATCGCGACAGCTTCATGCACCATCCACAAGGGGCAGGCGCCGCCGAAGCGGGCGAATTGCAGGCGGGTTGCGGAATGGCGCTTGGTGATGTTGCCGGCCATGTCGACGCGGCAGAAATAAAAGGGGATGCCGGCCGCGCCGCCGCGCTGCAACGTGGAAAGTCGGTGGCAGGCTTGTTCGAAACTGACGCCGAAGCGCCGCGACAGCCGGTCGATATCGTGGCGCATTGCCCGCGCGGCAGTGCGGAAGCGGCCATAGGGCATGGTGATCGCGCCGGCGGCGTAGTTGGCGAGACCGATGCTGAGCAAGGTGCGTGCCGCCTCGCTGCCGCCGGCCGCGGCGATGTCGGCGATCGGGCCGGCGAAGCGCAGCGCGGCGAGCTGGTGGGCGAGCAGGAAGCGTCGGCTCTCCGCCGGCAGCGCGTCGTTGAGCGTCAGCAGGCCGCGCGCCTGGTCGAAGTGGCGCAGTGGCGCGGCTTCGTCGCGCGACCGGACGATGGTCACGCCGCGGCCGGCGAGCTCGGCGGCGAGCGCGCCTTCGGACGGCGCGTCGCCCTCGCCGATCGCTTCGGCCAGCGACTCCGCCGCGCGGTCGAGCGTGTCGACATAATTGCCGGCGTCGTGGAACCAGTCGCGCACCGCCTCCCACGGCATGCGCGCCTCGGCGCCCGAGGCCATCACCTCCTCGACCATCTGCAATCGCGCTTCGGCGTCGCGCATCGTCGCGTGTAGCGCGATGATGCGGTCGGCGATCTCGGGGCGCTCCTCGGCGAGCCGCGCGATCGACTCGGCCGGCGGGGAAGGCGGCAGGACCGGATCGGCCAGCGCGCGTTCCAGCGCGCCGAGCCGACGGGCCGGCGCCTCGCCCTCGATCGCCGTCAGCGCGGCGGGATGATGCCGGCGCAATGCCGCCGCCACCGCGGCGGTCAGCGGGCGCTCGCCGCTTTCGAGCTGCGAGAGATAACTGACCGAAATGCCCAGCCGCGCCGCCATCGCGGCCTGGTTCACGCCCGACGCGAGGCGCAGCGCGCGGAGCTGTTCGCCGGCATAGAGGCGCGTACGGGCCATGGGTATAGCCTAGTTTGCAAAGTTCTGCTTCGCAACTTCGCAAGTTCACATTTGCTTTTCGAGGAGGAAGGCGGAAAGGGACCTGTCCGAAAGCCGGAGAAGCCCATGTCGTCGACCATCGCCGAACTCGAACGCAAGCGCGCCGCGGCGCGGCTTGGTGGTGGCGAGAAGCGCATTGCCGCGCAGCATGCCAAGGGCAAGCTGACCGCGCGCGAGCGGCTCGAGATTTTGCTCGACGAGAAGTCGTTCGAGGAGCTCGACATGTATGTCGAGCATAATTGCGTCGATTTCGGCATGGCCGACCAGATCATTCCCGGCGACGGCGTGGTGACGGGCTCGGGCACGATCAACGGGCGGCTGGTGTTCGTGTTCAGCCAGGACTTCACCGTGTTCGGCGGTTCGCTCAGCGAGCGTCATGCGCAGAAGATCTGCAAGATCATGGACATGGCGCTGAAGGTCGGTGCGCCGGTGATCGGCATCAACGATAGCGGCGGCGCGCGTATCCAGGAGGGTGTGGCGTCGCTGGGCGGTTATGCCGAAGTGTTCCAGCGCAACGTGCTCGCCTCGGGCGTGGTACCGCAGATCAGCCTGATCATGGGGCCTTGCGCCGGCGGCGCGGTGTACAGCCCGGCGATGACCGACTTCATCTTCATGGTGAAGGACAGCTCCTACATGTTCGTCACCGGGCCCGATGTGGTGAAGACGGTGACCAACGAGATCGTGACCCAGGAGGAACTGGGCGGCGCGGTGACGCACACCACCAAGTCCGGGGTGGCCGATGTCGCGTTCGAGAACGACATCGAGGCGCTGCTCGCGGCACGCGATTTTATCGATTTCCTGCCTGCCTCGAACCGTGACGGCGTGCCCGAGCGGCCGAGCTCGGACCCGTGGGACCGGATCGAGGACAGTCTCGACACGCTGATCCCGGCTTCGGCCAACCAGCCCTATGACATGCACGAGCTTATCCGGAAGACCGTTGACGAGGGCGATTTCTTCGAGGTGCAACCGACCCATGCCGGCAACATCATCGTCGGTTTCGGGCGGATCGAGGGACGTACGATTGGCATCGTCGCCAACCAGCCGATGGTGCTGGCGGGCTGCCTCGACATCAACTCGTCCAAGAAGGCGGCGCGGTTCGTGCGCTTCTGCGATGCGTTCGAGATTCCGATCGTCACCTTCGTCGACGTGCCGGGCTTCCTGCCGGGGACCAGCCAGGAGCTGAACGGCATCATCAAGCACGGCGCCAAATTGCTGTTCGCCTATGCCGAGGCGACTGTGCCCAAGATCACCGTCATCACGCGCAAGGCCTATGGCGGCGCCTATGACGTGATGGCCTCGAAGCATTTGCGCGGCGACCTCAACTATGCCTGGCCGACCGCCGAGATCGCGGTGATGGGCGCCAAGGGTGCGGTGGAGATCATTTTCCGCGGCAAGACGCCCGAGGAAATCGCCGAACGCACCGCCGAATATGAGGCGCGTTTCGCCAATCCTTTCGTCGCCGCGTCAAAGGGTTTCATCGACGAAGTGATCCAGCCGCACTCGACGCGGCGGCGCATCGCGCTGGGCCTGCGCAAGCTGCGCAACAAGGCGCTGGAGAATCCGTGGAAGAAGCACGACAATATCCCGTTGTGATTCTCCAAACAGAGGGACCGTTCATGATTTCCATTCTCGCCTTGCTGCTGCAAGCCGCCGCACCCGCGCCGGCACCCGTTCCCGCGCCGCCCGCGCCATGGACGGCGATCACGCGCGGCGATGCCGCCTCGGGCAATTTGTCGAGTTCGGTCTACGTCTATTCGCGCACGCCGGGCAGCCGCCTTGCGGTGCGCTGCGATGCGCGCACCGACAAGGTGGTGTCGATCCAGTTCAAGGCGCCCGGCGATCTCGGGGCCGGCCCGGTGCGCCCGGTCTCGCTGATTCTCGATGGAGGCACGCCGCTGATCGCCAATTGGGAATTCATCAGCGGCATCGCGCTTGAGCGCGAGGATGCCGCCGTGACGACGATCACCGCGGCGCTGGCGCATGCCCGCGAGATCAAGGTCCACACCACCAACCTCGCCGGCGAGCCGGTCGATGCGGTGTTCGATGGACCGGCAAGCCCTGCCGGCCTGACCCAGGTGCTCGGCACCTGCGGCTATACGCTGGGCACGATCCCGGTGCGCACGCCGGCACCCGCGCCGACGCCCGGCCAGTGAAGCTCGGGCGGCTCAATCACGTCGGCGTGGCGACCCCGTCGATCGCGGGGTCGATCGCGTTCTATCGCGACGTGATGGGCGCGACGACGATCCATGAACCGTTCGACCTGCCCGCGCAGGGCGTGAAGGTGTGTTTCGTCGATACGCCCAACACCCAGATCGAACTGATCGAGCCGCTGGGCCCGGCCTCGCCGATCCATGGTTTCCTGGCCAAGAACCCGGCCGGCGGACAGCATCATCTCTGCTACGAGGTGCCCGATATCCTCGAAGCCAAGGCGTGGTTCGAGGCGAAGGGCGCCAAGGTGCTCGGCGAACCGAGGATCGGCGCGCACGGCACGCCGATCTTCTTTGTCCACCCCAGGGACATGGGCGGCGTGCTGACCGAGATCATGGAAACACCGAAGGACGCGCATTGATGGCCTATGAGCATATCCTCGCCGAACGGCGCGGCGACGTGTTGGTGCTGACGCTCAACCGGCCGGATCGGTTGAACGCCGCGCCGCCGGGGATGTTCGCCGAGCTGCGCGATGCGATCGCCAATCTCGATGGTGCGCGCGCGGTACTGGTGACGGGGGCGGGAAGGGCATTCTGCTCGGGCGCCGATCTCGCCGGTGGGGCGATCGGCGGTGATGATCCGGCCGGCGCGACCTATCTCGCGCTGACCGAAGGCTATAATCCGACCATGGTCGCCTTTGCCGACCTGCCGGTACCGGTGGTCAGCGCGGTGCGCGGGCCTGCGGCGGGCATCGGCTGCAGTCTCGCACTGGCGGCCGATTTCTGTGTCGCCAGCGACACGGCCTATTTCCTCCAGGCGTTCGTCAATATCGGGCTGGTGCCCGATGGCGGGGCGAGCTGGGTGCTGCCGCGGCTGGTCGGCCGGGCACGCGCGACCGAGATGATGATGCTCGGCGAACGCGTGCTGGCGCCCAAGGCGCTCGACTGGGGCATGATCCACCGCGTCGTCGCCGATGAGGTGCTCGACGAGGAAGCGTTTGCGCTGGCTGAGCGCCTGGCAGCGGGGCCGACCGTGGCGCTGGGGCTGATGAAGCGTGGGCTCAACCACTCGTTCGAGAATGGTTATGCGGCGACGATGCTGCGCGAGGCCGAGAACCAGCGCGCGGCGCGCGGCTCTGCGGACTCGCTGGAGGGCGGCATGGCGTTCCTGCAGAAGCGCAAGCCGGCGTTCAAGGGCGCGTGATGTTCGCGCACCTTTCTCCTTTTGCCACCCCGGCGAAGCCCGGGGCCCAGTCGGGAAGTTGGAAGTTGTTGAGCGGAGCACCCACCAACCGGCCGGCCCGATACTGGGCTCCGGCCTTCGCCGGGGTGGTTGATGTTTTCGGTGTGGTTCGAAAGTAAGCGTATGACCGACAAACCCACTCTCGACACCTGGGCCGCCGCCGCGGCCAAGGAAGTGAAGGGCGCCGACCTGACCTGGCACACGCCGGAGGGGATCGACGTCAAGCCGCTCTACACCGCCGAAGACGTGACGACCGACCCCGGCCTGCCGGGCTTCGCGCCGTTCACGCGCGGCGTGCGTGCATCGATGTATGCCGGGCGTCCCTGGACGATCCGGCAATATGCCGGCTTCTCGACCGCCGAGGAATCCAACGCCTTTTACCGCCGCAACCTCGCCGCCGGGCAGAAGGGCCTGTCGGTGGCGTTCGATCTTGCCACGCATCGCGGTTACGACAGCGACCATCCCCGCGTCACCGGCGACGTTGGCAAGGCCGGCGTGGCGATCGACAGCGTCGAGGACATGAAGATCCTGTTCGACGGTATCCCGCTCGACAAGATGTCGGTGTCGATGACGATGAACGGCGCGGTGATCCCGATCCTCGCCTTCTTCATCGTCG
>JAZJXZ010000025.1:0-3907 GCA_040390605.1 Pseudomonadota bacterium | reverse complement strand
CGCACGTCGTAGAAGATATCCATCGCCTTGTTGACCAGGATCTTCTGGATGCCGGGGAAGTGCACGTCGACGATCGCCTGCATCGTGTCGCGGTCGGGAAACTTGATGTAATGGAAGAAGCAACGGCGCAGGAACGCGTCGGGCAATTCCTTCTCGTTGTTCGAGGTGATCACGACGATCGGCCGCTCGGCGGCGCGGATCGTCTCCTTGGTCTCGTAGACATGGAACTCCATGCGATCGAGTTCCTGGAGCAGGTCGTTGGGGAATTCGATGTCCGCCTTGTCGATCTCGTCGATCAGCAGCACCGGTACTTCCGGGGCGGTGAACGCCTCCCATAATTTGCCGCGGCGGATGTAGTTGGAAATATCGTGCACGCGCTCGTCGCCGAGTTGTCCGTCGCGCAGCCGCGCCACCGCATCATATTCGTACAGGCCCTGCTGCGCCTTGGTCGTCGACTTGACGTTCCACTCGATCAGCGGCGCGTTGACCGCCTTGGCGATCTCATAGGCCAGCACGGTCTTGCCGGTGCCAGGCTCGCCCTTGACCAGCAGCGGGCGGCGCAAGGTCACCGCGGCATTGACCGCGACCTTCAGGTCGTCCGTCGCGACATAGCTTTGCGTGCCCTCGAAGCGCTTCATGCGGCCAAATCCCGTTTCATTCGAAAATCGGGTTTGGCGATAGAGGGATTATGGCGGGCGACGCAAGCGGTGGCTTTGTTTGCGGTTCAGCTACGCTGAACAGGCGGCACCAGCCCACTCCCCCACCCGACCTCCCAATCAGGATATTCTATGGGAGGTCGGGTGGGGGAGTGGGCTGGTGCCGCTTTCGGCGCGAGCCGAACAAAATCAGTGCCGGTCGCGGGCGCTCGCCCTGGCCTCGAGCAAATCCCACAGGCCGCGATGCTGCGCGAACACCTGCTGCGCGCCGAACGCCATGGCGCGCTGCATCGCCGACGAATCGGACAGCGCGGCGACGATCGTCGCCACCTCGATTTCGTCGGGCAGGGTCATTTCCGGCGCGTTCACGCCGAAACGCGCGGCGGCGACATCCATCGCATCGCGAAACGCATACCAGTCGATCACCAGCGCGATCGCGGCGCCGGTCGCGCAACCCGCGCGATCGGAATGGGCGAGCATATCGAAGGCGTGGCGCTGCGCGACCAGCGCGGCATCGGTTTCGGCCTGGCCCGGCGTCGAGGGCAGGGGGCCGGCGGCGGCGGTCAGCGTGGCGAGATAGGCGCGCTCGGCGGCGAAGCCATCGGTGGCGACCGCGATCCACACCGGGACCACACCATTTGCCCCGGGGGCATCGCTGCGGTGCCGATTGGCTTCGTCGAACAGATCGGTGGTCCGCCCGTGCACCGCGCAGATCGCGTGCACAGCGTCGGCCAGATCACGCTGTGCCGCGCCGCTGCGCGACAGGCGCGCCAGATGGGGATGCCCCGCGCTGCCGTCGGCGGCGGCGAGCGAGGCGATGACGTCCCACCCTCCACCGATGCCGCGTAGCTGAGTCGATTCGAACGCCATGTATCCCCAACACCCCGAGCGAGCGCGACGAGAATCCGCGCGCACGACCGTTTCACCGCAAGGAGTATACCGAAGCGCGTAAAGACGTGGTGTAGAGGCGGTTAAGCCTGTCTAAACTTCCCGGATATGTCTTTCCGACATTCCGCCGATCGGCGCGCAGGTGCATCCTTGCCCGTCATCATGGCTTCCCATAGCATCGCCGCAAAAGAGGGGCGGATGCGATGAACAGATATGGGGGCCTGCTGGTCGCGCTTGTCGGAGCGATCATCCTCGCAATCATTGCGACGACCCCGCCCGGGCCGGCGCCAGCGAGTGCGCCACCGACCGAATTTTCCGCCACGCGCGCGATGGTCGACGACCGCGTCATAGCCCGCGCCCCGCATCCAACCGGCAGCGCGGCCGATGCCGATGTCCGCGCATATCTCGTCGCGAGGCTTCAGGCGATGGGGCTGGAGACCTCCACGCCGGGCGGGACGATGAGTGCCGACGGGGCGAAGCGTCTCGATCTGTGGCGCGGGCATCCCGCACCGCCACCACCTTTGACCAATGTCGTCGGCATCATGCCGGGAAAAGACCGATCGCTCCCGGCGGTGCTGCTGATGGCGCACCATGACAGCGTCTGGGGTTCGCCCGGCGCTGCGGACGACGGCGCCGGCGTGGCCTCGGCGCTCGAGACCATTCGTGCGATCAGGGCCGCGGGGCAGCCGTCGCGCGACCTGATGGTGCTGTTCAGCGACGGCGAGGAACTCGGGCTGGAGGGGGCCAGAGTCTTCTTCGCGCAGGATCCGCGCCGCGCCCATGTCGGCGTGATCGTCAACATGGAGACGCGCGGCGGCGGCGGACGCGCTTCGATGTTCGAGACCGGCAGCGACAATGGCGCGATGATGGCGCTGTTCGGCGAGGCGGTGCACCGCCCGGTCAGCACCTCGCTCAGCGTGTTCATCTACAAGAAGCTGCCCAACTCGACCGACTATACCGTCGCCAAGAAACTTGGATATCCGGGTTTCAATTTCGCCTTCATCGGCCGGCCGAGCCAATATCACTCGCCCACCGCCACCCCCGACGCGCTCGATCAGGGCGCGGTGCAGGATATGGGGCGCCAGGTGCTCGACCTCACGCGTGCCTTGCTCGCCGCGCCGGCCTTGCCCGGCAGGGCGCCCGACCGCGTGTTCTTCGACGTCTTCGGCTTGATCTTCGTCAGTTACGCGGTGTGGGTCGGCTGGTTGCTGCTCGCGGTCGGCGCGGCAGGCTATGGCGCCGCGGCGTTCGGCGGCGCGCGCCTCGGCGAGATCGGTCGCGGCGTGGCGATGACGCTGGCGCTGTTCGTCGGTGCGGGGCTGCTCCTGTTCGCGGTGAATGCCGTGTCGGGCGGCTATGGCCGGACCAATTATTACGACCGCCTCGCCGCCATCCCGCGCCTCGAGGTTCAGGCGTTGCTGTTGTGCCTCGCGGCGGCGGCGTTGGTCTGGGGCCTTGTCGCCAACGCCCGATCGGCCACCACCGGGCTGGCGCTGGGCATGGCGTTGCCCGTCTTGCTGCTCGGCCTGTTCGCGCAAGGGACGGCACCGACTGCGGCTTTTCCGATCGTCGTGCCGCTGTTCCTCGGCGGCCTCGCCGCCGCGACCTGGCGCTTCGCCGGGCCGCGCCTCGGCATGGTGGCGAGCATCATCGTCGCGGCGCTCGGCGGAGGTTACATGCTCGCGCTCGGCTGGCAGCTGATCGAGGCGGTCGGTCCGGGTATGCCGATGGTCGCTGCCTTGCCGTTGACCCTCGCAGCGCTGCTCGCTGCCCCACTGGTACCGGCGGTCACCCGCCAAAACGCAGTCAGGGCCGCGGTGCTGCTGGTCCTACTGGCCCTGGCCATTGCCCTATGGGTTCGCCTCGACGCCGTTGCGCCAAGCATCCCGCCCTATAGCAGCGACCACTGAGCCCAGAGAAAGAGTAGTTGTTCACGCGGAGGCGCGAAGGCGCGGAGGTGGTGCACGCCTGGCTCGCGCAGCGCCTGATCGATAGCGTGCCGGAGAGCATCACGATGATGATGGGTCGCGACGCGGTCAATCGCGAAATCTCCGCGCCTTCGCGCCTCCGCGTGAACAAATCTTCTTTCCGCACACCAGCCGCCTGCGCGGCGCCTAAGAAAAGGGCCGCGACGGCATCCCGTCACGGCCCTTTCCTGATCTTTAGAACCCAACCTTACTGGTCGAGGAACGACCGCATCTTGCGGCTGCGGCTCGGATGCTTGAGCTTCCTCAGCGCCTTGGCCTCGATCTGGCGGATACGTTCGCGCGTCACGCTGAACTGCTGGCCGACTTCCTCCAGCGTATGGTCGGTGTTCATGCCGATGCCGAAGCGCATGCGCAGCACGCGCTCCTCGCGCGGGG
>JAZJXZ010000024.1:0-48758 GCA_040390605.1 Pseudomonadota bacterium | reverse complement strand
GCACGCGCAGGCGGCGCACGCCATCGGCCCACACCATCAGCGTCGCGAAATCGCCCGAAAGCTCGGGCTGCACGGTCGGCACTTCGCCCGCCATCACTTCGCCGGTGGTGCCGTCGATGGTGATGGTGTCGCCCGCATTGACCACGCGCGCGTCGGCCCCGAGACCGACACGCATCACGCCGGCCTTGGCATCGATCGCAATGCCGCCGGCACCGGAAACGCACGGACGCCCCATGCCGCGCGCCACCACCGCGGCGTGGCTGGTCATGCCGCCGCGCGCGGTGAGGATGCCCTTGGCGGCGTGCATGCCGTGAATGTCTTCCGGGCTGGTTTCGGTGCGGATCAGGATCACCGCCTCGCCTGCTGCCGCACGCTTCTCGGCGGTGTCGCTGTCGAACACGGCAAAGCCCGAGGCCGCGCCGGGCGAGGCCGGCAGGCCCTTGGTCAGCACGTCGCGCACCGCCTTGGGGTCGAGCGTCGGGTGCAGCAACTGGTCGAGCGCTGCCGGATCGACGCGCTCGACGGCCTCCTCGCGCGTGATCAGCCCTTCCTCGGCCATGTCGACCGCGATCTTGAGCGCGGCCTTGGCGGTGCGCTTGCCCGAACGCGTCTGCAGCATCCACAGCTTGCCCTGCTGCACGGTGAACTCGATGTCCTGCATGTCGCGATAATGCTTCTCGAGCAGGTCGAACACGCCGGCGAGCTCGGCATAGGTCTCCGGCATCGCCTCTTCCATCGAGGCAAGCTTGGCACCGGCGGCTTCGCGCGCGGCTTTCGTCAGATACTGCGGCGTGCGGATACCCGCGACGACGTCCTCGCCCTGGGCGTTGATCAGGAACTCGCCATAATAAGCGTTGTCGCCCTTGGCCGGGTCGCGCGTGAACGCCACGCCCGTCGCCGAGGTGTCGCCCATATTGCCGAACACCATCGCCTGGATGTTGACCGCGGTGCCCCAGGCGGCGGGAATGTCGTTGAGGCGGCGATAGACCTTGGCGCGCTCCGACTGCCACGAGCCGAACACCGCGCCGACCGCGCCCCACAGCTGGTCGTGCACGTCCTGCGGGAAGGGTTTGCCCCATTGCTGTTCGACCAGCCCCTTATACTCGGCGACGAGCGCCTGGAGATCGGCGGCGGTGAGCTCGGTGTCGAGGAAATAGCCCTTATCTTCCTTGGCGATTTCAAGCGCTTCCTCGAAGCTTCCGTGATCGAGTTCGAGCACGACATCCGAGTACATCTGAATGAAACGGCGATAGCTGTCCCACGCGAAACGATCGTCGCCCGAGGTGGCCGCGAGGCCCTGTACCGTCTCGTCGTTGAGGCCGAGGTTGAGCACGGTATCCATCATGCCCGGCATCGAGGCGCGCGCGCCGGAGCGGACCGAGACGAGCAACGGATCGGCGGCATCGCCGAACTTCTTGCCGGTGACCGCCTCGATATGGGCGATGCCGGTGGCGACCTCGGCCTTCAGGCTATCGGGGAAAGCGCCGCCTTCGTCATAATAACGCGTGCACATCTCGGTCGAGATGGTGAAGCCGGGCGGCACGGGGAGGCCGATCGAAGCCATCTCCGCAAGGTTCGCGCCCTTGCCGCCGAGGAGGTTCTTGTCCCCCTTGCCACCGTCCGAAACACCGCCGCCGAAGCGGTAGACATATTGCGTCATCGTGCCGTCCCTGACCTTGTTTGCCCTGCCGCCGCGGCGGGATGAGCGTGACCGGTTCTACCCGGTCGCGGCGACGGCGGTCTTTGCCCCCTGTCA
Organism: Pseudomonadota bacterium; assembly: GCA_040390605.1. Lineage (GTDB taxonomy): Bacteria > Pseudomonadota > Alphaproteobacteria > Sphingomonadales > Sphingomonadaceae > Sphingomonas. Next base: position 47,002 of record JAZJXZ010000024.1, on the reverse strand, counting down.
CCGATAAAAGAGATCCTCACCTTGCCCTTCCGCCATGCGGAAGGGCGAAAAACTAACCTTCGATCTTCGCGAAATCCGCCACTGTCTGCACCGCGTCGCGGACGCGAGACAGCAATCCGAGCCGGGCGATGCGCTTGTCGGCATCGGCATCATTGACCGTCACGTCGTCGAAGAACCTGTCGATCGGCCCCCGCAAGCTCGCCAATGCAGCCATCGCCCCCTCGAAATCCTCCGCCGCCACGGCGGCACGCGCGCGCGGTTCGGCCGAATCGAGCGCCGCGACGAGGGCGCTTTCGGCCGGTTCCGGAGTGTAGGACAGCGGCTTATTCTCGGCGCCGCTAAAGCCCTCCTTCTTGAGGATGTTGGCGGCGCGCTTGTAACCGGCGAGCAAGTTGGCGCCGTCCTCGGTTGTTACGAAGGCCTGAAGGGCATGGACGCGGGCGAGCAGGCGGACGATGTCCTCCTCGCCACCAAGCGCGAACACCGCGTCGATCAGGTCGTGGCGGACGCCTGCCTCGCGCTGCTGTACCTTGAGGCGATCGGCAAAGAAGCCGAGCAGCTTGTTCCAGGTCGGGCCGATATAGGTGTCGTACATCGCGCCCTGGAAATCGCCGGAGAGCAGCTTCTGTTCGACCTGCGCTCCCTCTCGCACCTGCCACTCTTCCGACACGTCGAGGCCAAGTTCCTTGCGCAGATCGACCATGCGGCTGAAGCTTTGTTGTGCCGTGCCGCCCAGCTTGCGGCCCATGAACAGCGCCGGCGCGATCACCGCCGGGTCGGCCAGGCTGCCGCGTATGCCGTTGACGGTAATCAGTTCGAGCACGCCGAGCGCGGCGCGGCGCAGCGCGAACGGATCCTTCGAGCCGCTCGGCGGCAGGCCGACGAGGAAGAACAATGACAGCGTGTCGAGCTTGTCGGCCAGCGCCACGGCGACGGTGACGGGCGCGGTCGGCACGACATCGCCCTGCCCGACCGGCTTGTAATGATCGCGGATCGCCGCGGCGACGTCGATCGCCTCACCCTGCGCGCGGGCGTAATAGCCGCCCATCAGGCCCTGCAGCTCGGGGAATTCGCCGACCATGCCGGTGACCAGATCGGCCTTGGCGAGACGCGCGGCGCGTTCGGCCATCACCGGGTCGGCACCGCGCACCATGCCCGTTTCGGCCAGCCAGCGCGCCAGCTTGGCGACCCGGTCGACCTTGTCCGCGAGCGTGCCGAGCTTTTCGTGGAAGACGATCTTTTCGAGCTTCTTCGCCTGATCGGCGAGCGCCACCTTGAGATCGGTCTCGTAAAAGAAACGCGCGTCACTGAGCCGGGCGGCAAGCACCTTGCGGTTGCCCTCGACGATTTTCGCGCCGCCATCCGCCGCGACGATGTTGGCGGTGCAGATGAAGGCGTTGGCGAGGGCGCCGTCCTTGCCGCGGCAGACGAAATATTTCTGGTTCACGCGCGCGGTGAGCTGGATCACCTCGGGCGGCACATCGAGGAACGCCTCGTCGAAGCGACCGAGCAGCGGCACCGGCCATTCGGTCAGGCCGGCATTCTCCGCGACCAAACCTTCGTCCTCGATCAGTTCGAGCCCGGCCTCGACGGCGAGCGCCGACGCGCGGTCGCGGATCGTGGCGCGACGCTCGTTCTGGTCGACGATGACGTGGCAGGCGCGCAGCTTCTCGACGTAGTCGCTCGCCGAACCGATGGTGATCACACCGGGATGGTGGAAGCGATGACCCAGCGTCGCCGAACCGCTGGTGACGCCGGCGATCTCGCACGGCACCACCTGATCACCTAACAGCGCGACGATGCCGTGCAGCGGGCGAACCCAGCGCAGGCTTTCGGTCGACGACGAGGCCTCGCCCCAGCGCATCGCCTTGGGCCAGGGAAAGGCGCGGATGATGGCGGGGATTGCCTCGGCCAGCACTGCGAGGGTCGCGCGGCCGGGCTTGTCGATTACCGCATAGAGCACGCCGTCGCGCTCGACCAAGGCGTCGCGGGTCAGGCCGGTCTTGCGGAGGAAACCTTCGAGCGCCTGTTCCGGGGCGCTGGCGCGCGGGCCCTTGGTTTCGTCGCTGACGGCAGCGGTCTCGGCGGGCAGATCGCGCGCGATGAGCGCCAGGCGGCGCGGCGTTGCGTAGGTGTCGAGCGCAGCGGCCTTGAGGCCGGCCTTGTCGAGCTCGGCGGCGAACAGGCGTGCGAGGTCCTCCCGCGCCTTGTCCTGCATGCGCGCGGGGATTTCTTCGGAGCGGAGTTCGAGGAGGAAGTCGGTCACGCGCGCACCTCCTCATACGTCATCCCAGCGAAAGCTGGGATCTCATGCGGCAAGGACGCGACAGACAACCGGGAGATCCCAGCTTTCGCTGGGATGACGATGGTTGGAGCGGGTGAAGGGAATCGAACCCCCGTCATCAACACGCTCACGCCGCCCATCCGTTCTTCGTCATCCACGCCTGGCAGCTACCCTTGGCCAGATCACGCACGCGGCCGATATAAGCCTGGCGCTCCGCCACCGAGATCACGCCGCGCGCCTGGAGCAGGTTGAACACGTGGCTGGCCTTGATCGCCTGTTCGTAGGCCGGGATCGGCAATTCGGCCTTGAGGCAATTCTCGCACTCGGCGACGTGCTTTCGAAACTGGTCGAACAGGTTGTCGGTGTCGGCGACCTCGAAATTCCACGCCGACATCTGCTTCTCGTTTTCGAGGAAGACGTCGCCATAGGTCAGCTGCGGCGTGTTGCCGGTCGCATCGTTGAACGCCAGGTCGTAGATGCTGTCTTTGTTCTGGATATACATCGCCAGCCGCTCGAGGCCGTAAGTCAGCTCGCCGGCGACGGGCTTGCAGTCGAACCCGCCCATCTGCTGGAAATAGGTGAACTGCGTCACCTCCATGCCGTCGCACCACACTTCCCAGCCCAGCCCCCAGGCACCGAGCGTGGGGCTTTCCCAATCGTCCTCGACGAAGCGGATATCATGGTGCGTGAAGTCGATCCCGATCGCGGCGAGCGAGCCGAGGTACAGCTCCTGCAGGTCGGGCGGGCTCGGCTTCAGGATCACCTGATACTGGTAATAATGCTGCAGCCGGTTGGGGTTCTCGCCATAGCGGCCGTCGGTCGGGCGACGGCACGGCTGGACGAAGGCGGCGTTCCACGGATCCGGACCGAGCGCGCGTAGCGTCGTCGCCGTGTGGAAGGTGCCGGCACCCATCTCCATGTCGTAGGGCTGGAGAATCAAGCAGCCATGCGCGCTCCAGTAATCATGGAGCGTGAGAATCATGCGCTGGAAACTCAGCGGTTGGCCGGCCAAAATATGCACCTTCGCAACTGCGGTAAAAGGACGCGCGCGCTTTGGCGTATGGGCCTTGAGCGGTCAATGGTGCCCCGACACACAAGGTTATGGGCGCGATTGACGACGAGCCGTGCTGCCACCACGTTAACCAGTGATGACGCGCCCCCGACTCGCGCTGCTGCCACGGAGCGGCGTGACGGCCTTGCTGGCGGCGGCGCTATGGTCGTCGGCAACGGGCGCAACGCAGCCGCGCATCCCCTATGCTCCCCTTCCCCATGACGAGCGCCTGAGTTGGCACGCAAGAGTGGTGCCGCACATCGCCTATGCCACGCTGCCACTCGATGAGCGTCTCGCGCCCGACGACCTGGCGTTGGACAGTGACGAAACCGAGGCACCGACACCGGCCGAAATGGCGGCGACGGAGGTGCGGCTGGCGGCATTGCGACCGGTGCAGAATTATCGGCCCGACCCGGCGATCTGGCGAATCCGCGATCACGACACGACGATCTACCTGTTCGGCACGATCCATGTCCTGCCCCCGGGCTTCAGATGGCGCAGCGCGGCGCTCGACCATGTCGTGGCGACAGCCGATATGCTGATGGTCGAATCGGTCGATGACCGCTCTGCCGCCGACACTCTCGGCGGGAAGGCCCCACGCCCACTGCCGCCGATCGCGGCACGGGTCTCGCCCAGCCACCGTGCCGCGCTGGCGCGTTTTACGGCCGACCTGCCGCCGCCGGCGGTGAAACTGCTCGATGGCCTGCCGACCTGGATCGTCGCGGTATCGGTCGGCTTCGTGCGCGAATATCGTCTTGGGGCAATCCCGGGCCCGGGCGCCGACGACTGGCTGGAACAGCAGTTCCGTACCGCCGGCAAGCCGGTAGTGCCGATCGAGGACGGCGAAAAGGTGATGGCGGCGGTCGGCGCGGTGCCCGAGGCGGAGCAGCGCCGCATGCTCGACGCGGCGCTCGATGCGCCGCTGCCCACCCTCGGGCGGCTGCGGGCACCGGCGCACGCCTGGGCCCGGGGCGAGATCGGCCCGGGATCGGCGCTGTCGGTCGACCTGAAAGGCAGCAGCGGCACCTCGGCGCTCGACGGACCGCTGATGATCGACCGCAACCGCGCCTGGGCAGCAACCCTCGCTGCACGGTTGAAGCGGCAGCCTGGCACGGTGCTGTTCGCGGCCGGAGCAAGCCATTTCATCGGCAACGGATCGGTAATCGACCTGTTGCGGCAGCGCGGCATTCGCGTGACGCGAATTCGGTAATGGCGGGCGGCATCGCGATTTCGTAAGGTTTTCGCGGCTAGCCCCTCTTCCCCTCTCCTTCAGGATTTTCTCCCGCATGCGTCGCAGTCTCGCTTTCCTCGCCTCCTTGCTCGCCATCGTGCCGGCCCTCGCTGCGGCGCAGACCGCCGCCTCTCCCACGCCCAGCGCGCCAGCCGTCGCGCTGACCCCGACGGTCGATGCCGACCCCGCTTTGTGGGTGGTGAAGGACAAGGACACGACGATCTATCTGTTCGGCACGATCCATGTGCTGAAGCCGGGCCTCAGCTGGTTCGACGAGGCAGTGAAGAAGGCGTTCGACAAGAGCGACACGCTGGTGCTCGAACTGGTCATGCCCGATCCCGCCGCGATGCAGGCGCTGGTGATGAAGACCGGCTTCACGACCAGCGGGCCAACGCTCACGGAAAAGCTGCCCGAGCCGCATCGAACCGCTTATGCCGACGCGCTCAAGGGCCTCGGCATTCCGCCCGCTGCGCTCGATCGCGCCAAACCATGGACCGCGGCGATCAACCTTTCGCTGATCCCCGTACTCAAACTGGGTTACGACCCCAATCAGGGACCGGAACATGTGTTGGCGGCCGCCGCGGCGGTCGAGCACAAGCCGGTGATCGGGCTGGAAACCGCCGCACAGCAATTCGGCTATTTCGACAGCCTGGCCGAGCCGTTACAGATCAAGTTCCTCGAAATGACGGTGCGCGACCTGCCCAAGACCGGCAGCGAGATCGAGCAGATGGTGTCGAGCTGGAGCAAGGGTGACCCCGACGCGCTGGGGCGTACGCTCAACGAGGGAATGATCGAGCAGCCCGAGATCGGCAAGGTGCTGCTGTCGGATCGCAATGCGCGCTGGGCGACGTGGATCGCCGAGCGCATGAAGAAGCCGGGCACGGTGTTCATCGCGGTCGGCGCGGGCCATCTCGCCGGCGGGCAGAGCGTGCAGGTGTGGCTGCGCAAGCATCATCTCAAGGCGGTGCGGGTCCGCTATTGATGCCGCGCCGAGCCGGCCCGATTGCCGCCGCGCTGGCGCTGCTGCTCGTGGGCTGCCACCGCGCGCCGCCGATCGAGGCACGGCCCGCGCTTTGGCGGGTGAGTGACGGCGACACGACGATCTGGTTGCTCGGCACGATCCATGTGCTGCCCGACAATGTGCACTGGCAGACGCCCGCGATCCGTGCGGCGATCGATCAGGCCGACGCGCTGGTGATGGAAATCCCGGATGATCCCGGTGTGACGCAGCGTGCGTTTACGGCGAATTCGGGTAGCCGCACCTTGCCGCCGATCTCGGCGCGGATCGCGCCGGGGCGTCGTGCTGCACTGGCGGCCGCGCTTGCGGCGGGCGGCCTCAGCGCCGCCGATGTCGATGGCAAGAAAAGCTGGGCAGCGGCGTTCATCATCGCCGGTGCGCCCAACGCCGCCAGGGGCATAGGTTCGAAGCATGGCGCCGAGGCGGTTCTGTCCGCCGATTTTGCCGCCCGCCATCGGCCAAGCAGCGGACTGGAAGACCCGGTCGATCAATTCGGCTCTTTCGACAGCCTGTCGGAAAGGGCGCAGCGCGTGTTGCTCGACCGCGCGATCGACAGCGCGGCGGGCGGCGGTGCCGACTATCGGGCGACGCTCGCCGCCTGGGCGGCGGGCGACGAGAAGCGCATTGCAGCGACGATCGATCCGGAATTTCGCGCCGCGCCCGAAATCGAGGCGCTGGTGGTGAAGGCGCGCAACACCGCCTGGGCGGACAAGATCGCCGCGCGTATGGCGAAGCCCGGGCGCGTGCTGGTCGCGGTCGGCGTCGGCCATCTGGTCGGCGCGGATTCGCTGCCGGCAATGTTGCGCGCGCGTGGACTGAAGGTCGAGCGGGTCGAATGACCCGATGGGTTGCGTAAAACCGCTCGTCTCTCTATAGGCGCCCGCTTCCGGTCAGGGTCATCCCTGGAGGCCTGACGGGAAGATTGACCCATATCGTTTCGGAGACTGTGATGAGCGAACAATTGACGCTCGCAGCCGAGACGCGCGAACAGGTTGGCAAGGGAGCCTCCCGTTCACTGCGTCGTGCAGGCCGCGTACCCGCCGTTGTCTACGGCAACAAGCAAGAGCCCCTGGCCATTCACGTCGAAGAGAAGGCGCTGATGCGTCTGCTCATGACCGGCCATTTCATGAATTCCGTGGTGATGATCGAGAACGGCAAGACGCCGATCCGCACATTGCCCAAGGACGTCACCTTCGACGTCGTCACCGATCGTCCGGTCCATGCCGACTTCCTGCGCATCGGCGAGCATACCACCGTGCACGTCAACGTGCCGGTCGTGTTCACCGACGAGGAAGAGTCCAAGGGCATCAAGCGCGGCGGCGTGCTCAACGTCGTGCGCCACGAGCTCGAGCTGATCTGCGACGCGGCGGACATTCCCGGTGAGATCGAGATCTCGCTCAAGGGCACGGATGTCGGCGATTCGATCCACATCTCGCAGGTCAAACTGCCCAAGGGCACCAAGTCGGCGATCGACGACCGCGACTTCACCATCGCGACGCTGATCGCGCCGTCGGCGCTCAAGTCCGAGGCGATCGAGCAGGCCGCCGAAGAGGCAGCCGAAGCCGAAGCGCAGCATGAAGAGCATGTCGCCGAAGTCGAGGCCGCCGAGGCCGAAGCCGAAGCAACGACCGAGGGTGGCGAGGACGCAGGCGAGGCCTGATCCACGTCATCCTTCGCTTGGCGAGCACATAAGCGGGCGGGGAGGCACAGGGCTTCCCCGCCCGTTTTCGTCGGCTATTGTCGCGACACCTGAACCTGAGAACCATGACGATGCAATTATGGGTCGGCCTCGGCAATCCGGGCACGCAATATGCGCTGCACCGGCACAATGTCGGCTTCATGGCGGTCGACACGATCGCCGAGGTGCATGGCTTCTCGCCGGTGCAGAAGAAATTCCAGGGCTGGGTGCAGGAAGGCCGCATCGGTGGGGAGAAGATCCTGCTGCTCAAACCCGCCACTTTCATGAACGAAAGCGGTCGGTCGATCGGCGAGGCAATGCGCTTCTACAAGCTGGCGCCGGAGGATGTGACGGTGTTCTATGACGAACTCGACCTCGCGCCGTTCAAGGTGAAGGTGCGGCGCGGCGGTGGGACGGCGGGGCATAACGGGATCCGCTCGACCGACGCGCATCTCGGCCGCGAATTCCGCCGCGTGCGGATCGGCATCGGCCATCCCGGGCACAAGGACCGGGTGACGGGGCACGTGCTGGGCAATTTCGCCAAGGCCGAGATGGACGATCTTGCCGACCTGCTCGGCGCGGTGGCGGCGGAGGCTCCGTGGCTGGCCAAGGGCGACGATGTCCGCTTCATGAACGATATCGCGTTGCGGCTGGGGACTTCGGCATGAGCATACGCCACCTCTTCGCGACGCCGGTATATGAGGGCGAACTCGGCGACGCCGCGTTGCTCGACGAACTGGCGGATGCCTGTCGCGGGCTGGCGGCGGACGACCGTGCCGGGCGCGGCTGGTCGAAGGAGCACGGCTATCGCGGCTATACCTCCTATGCCTCGCTCAACGACCTGCCGCAGCGTGATCCGCGCTTTGCCGATCTGGTCAGGCTGCTCGACAAGCATGTCGCGCGCTTCGCGACTGAGTGCGCCTTTAAGCTGCATGGGAAACTCAAGCTCGACAGCCTGTGGGTCAATATCCTGAAACCCGGCGGCGCGCATTCCGGGCATATCCACCCGCATAGCGCGGTGTCGGGCACGATCTATGTCGAGACGCCGCCGGGATCGGGCACGATCCGTTTCGAGGATCCGCGGCTGGCGATGCTGATGGCCGCACCACAGCGCCGCGACGATGCGCCCGAGCCGTTGCTCCCCTTCGTCCATGTCGAGCCACGGCCGGGCATGGTGCTGCTATGGGAAAGCTGGCTGCGCCATGAGGTGATGCCGAGCGCCGCAAAGGGGGAGCGGATCAGCATCAGCTTCAACTATCGGCAATAGCGGGGAGCCGAACCTTTAGAAGGTGAAGGTGGCGGCCATATTGGCGACCGGGTTGAGGCCGCCCTGTTCGCCAAGGCCACCGGTCGTGGCATAGCGATAGGAACGCGGCATCGACGCAACCGCGCGGGTAAGCATTGCGCCGCCCTCCACGCCGATCGTGACATCATGCGCGACAGTGCGGGTATAGCCTGCCGTCACGGCCGGCGTGTAGCCGCGGAAGCCGGCGCGCGGCGCTTCGTCGCCCAGCCCGCGCGGATTGTAGAGTATGCCGTGCGTGACGCGCTCGGCACCGGCGAAGAAATTTTGCCGCTCGAACATGCGGATGCCGGCGCCGATATGCAGCCCCTCGTCGCTCGGATAGAATTCCACCATCGAGCTGCGCAAGCGTTGCCGCATATGGGCGGGATCGTTGAACAGTGCGATCGACTGATAGCGGCTGGCGATATCGAGGCGGATCCGCAACGTCTGTGTCGGCGCGCTGGTGTGGCGGACGGTCGTGCTGGCGATCCGGAGATCCTGGAGCGACGCACTCCCCAGCGACGTCGCTCCAGGGCCGGCCAGGGCCGGCTGCGATGCAAGGCACAGAGCCGAAACGGCTATCCCCAGCGCTGCACGCATTTCAGATCCCCCTGTTCGAAAGGCCGTCACCCCCATGCCGGCCTTCATTGGACAGACCGTGCTGCGCCGCGATATCCTCACTCCTCCTGTCAGACAGCGCGACGAAACGTTTTCATTCGGCGACAAATCGAGGATGGTCGCGGTTTACGCTTACCGACGCCGGGATGAACCAGCGCGCCAGTGGCAGTTCAGGAACACGGCGCCATGATGCGCGGTTGAGGGGGCATCGAGGAGACGATGCCATGAGCAAGTCATTGAACATCCTGGGGCGCGGCACCGCGATCGGCGCGGCGTTGCTGCTGACCGCCTGTCACCCCGGCGACCAGAGCAGTGCCGACGGCAACAGCCTTGCGCTACCCGCCCTGCCCGCGACATTGCCGCTCGCGGCAGGCGCCGTGACGACGCCGGCCTATGCGCCATCCGCCGACGCCCTGCCCGCCGCGCCACGGGTGCGCACGGTCCGCGTCGCCGATCCCCGTGACGCCTATGCTTATGTCGACGACGCATGGGATTTCGGCGATGCGATCTTCGACGCGCCGCCCGATTATGGCTTCGACTATGCGGGTATCGAGCCTTGGGCGTGGCAAGGTTATGACCAGTCGCTTAGCTTCGTCGAGCCGATCGATGACGGCTATCGTTATTATTATTACCGGCCAGGCGCCGACGAGCCGTATTTCATCCGCGATGCCGATTATGGCTATGGTTATGACGGCGACCAGCTCGCGGTGATCTACGGGCCCGGCGGCGAAATCCTGCCCTATGACAGCTATGGCCCGCGGATCGATTATGCCTCGCGCTATCTCGCCCGGGCGCGCGAACTGTACGCCGCATCGCGCGAACGCGAGCGGCGCGCGGTCAATGCCGCCAACTGGGCGGCACGCGCGGCGGCGATCTCGGCGGCGCAGTCGCGCTGGGCGGCCGAGCGGGCGCGGCAAAGCGACTGGCGCGACTACCATCAGCGCGTCGCGCCGGTAGCAGATCGTCACTGGCAGGAAGAGCGCGTTCGCCGCCAGGCCGATGCACAGCGCTTCGCCGCCTGGCGTCAGGCGGATTATCGCGCCACGCCGCCACCGCGCGTGATTCCCGCGGCATGGCAGCAGGCGCGCTGGGCGCGCGACAATCAGCGTTATGTTGCGCTGCCTGCGCGACAGCCGGCCGCGGGGCCGCGCGACGCCGGCGTCGAGCAGCAACGCCGTGCCCAAGCTCAGGCGGCACGCCCGCAGGCCGATCGGCCGCGCGATTTCGGCCAGCAGCGTCAGGCCGCCGTCCAGACGGAGGCCGCGCAGCGTCAGCAGCAACAGGCGCTGGCCCAGCAACAAGCCCGGGCACAGCATGATCAACAGCGCGCGGGCGAGATGGCGCGCGCGCAGGCCGACCGTGCCGCACGCCAGGCGGCCATGGCTCAGCGGCAACAGATCCAGGCCCAGGCGCGCGACGTACAACGCGCGCAGATGCAGGCACGGCAGACGCAGCGCGCACAAGCCGATGCTGCCCGTGCCCAGGCTCAGGCCGGCGCTCGCGAACAGGCGCGTGCCGCCCAGGTAGCCGCGCGCGATCAGGCGCGCGTTCGGGCGCAGGCGGCGGATCAGGCGCAGATGCAGGCGCAGCGACAGGCGCGTGGTCAGGCCGAGGCGCAGGCTCGCGCACAGGCACAAGCCGCGCGCGCTCAGGCGCAGCAGCAGGCACGCGGCCAGGCTGAAGCGCAGGCGCGTTCTCAGGCGCAAGCCGCCCGAGCGCAATTGCAGGCCCAGGCGCAGGCAGCGCGCGCGCAGGCACAAGCCGCCCGCGCCCAGGCCCAGCCTGCGCGCCCCGCCCCCCAACCTCCACGTCCACAAGCCGCGCCGCAGCAACATGGCGACGGTGGCAACCCGGATCATGGTGGTCACGGCCGCCATCCGGGCTGATCGACTTGCGAAAAACCGGCCGCCAGCCTAGGCGGACGGCCAGTTTTCCAAGGATCATCGAACAATGGGTTTCCGCTGCGGCATCGTCGGCTTGCCGAACGTCGGCAAGTCGACGCTTTTCAACGCGCTCACCGAGACGGCGGCGGCGCAGGCGGCCAATTATCCGTTCTGCACCATCGAGCCCAATGTCGGCAACGTAGCGGTGCCCGATCCGCGCCTGCAGCAGCTCGCCGCGATCGCCGGCTCCGCCAAGATCATCGAAACGCAATTGGGCTTCGTTGACATTGCCGGGCTGGTGCGCGGCGCGTCGAAGGGCGAAGGGCTCGGCAACCAGTTCCTCGGCAACATCCGCGAGGTCGATGCCATTGTCCATGTGCTGCGCTGCTTCGAAAATGGCGATGTGACGCATGTCGAAGGCAAGGTCGACCCGATCGCCGATGCCGAGACGGTCGAGACCGAACTCATGCTGTCCGATCTCGAGAGCCTCGAAAAGCGCGTACCGAACTACGTCAAGAAGGGCCAGCAGGGCGACAAGGAGGCCAAGATCGCAGCCTCGGTGCTCGGCCAGGCGCTCGATCTGCTGCGCGAGGGTAAGCCGGCGCGACTGACAGTGCCGAAGGACGAGGAAGAGAAGCGTGTCTTCGGGCAGGCGCAGCTGCTGACATCGAAGCCCGTGCTCTACGTCTGCAACGTCGATGAGGGCGATGCAGCACATGGCAACGCCTTGTCGGCGCGCGTGTTCGAAAAGGCGAAAGCGGAAGGCGCCGAGGCAGTGGTCGTCTCGGCCGCAATCGAGGCGGAGATCGCCACCATGCCGCCCGAGGATCGCGGCGAATTCCTCGCCGAACTCGGGCTTGAGGAAACCGGCCTCGCCCGCGTCATCACTGCGGGCTACAAGCTGCTCCATCTGCTCACCTTCTTCACCGTCGGCCCGAAGGAAGCGCGCGCCTGGACGGTCCATGCCGGGGCCAAGGCGCCGCAGGCGGCGGGCGAGATCCACACCGATTTCGAGCGCGGCTTCATCCGCGCCGAGACGATCGCTTTCGACGACTATATCGCGCTGAAGGGCGAGGCCGGCGCGCGCGACGCCGGCAAGCTGCGCCAGGAAGGCAAGGAATATGTCGTCCATGACGGCGACGTGATGCTCTTCCGTTTCAACGTCTGAGCGACATTGTCGTGCGGCGCGGGAACGTCTAGATTGTCGCCATGCTGCTCCGGCTGATCCTCGGCGTCCTGATCGCTGCGCTGGCTATGCCGGCGATGGCGCATAGCGGATGCCATGACGACGTGCCGGCCGCTCTCACGTCGGCGCATCACGCCATGTCGATGCCGATGAGCAAGCATGACGGCACCGCCGCGGAACATGTCTGCGCCGGCTGCATCCCGCCCTCGACATGGCGTAGCGGCGTGATGACGCGCGCGGTGCTGCCGTCGGCAGTGTCGCTTGCGAGGCGAATCGCGACGCTCGATCTCGCGCCGTCCGCGCCGCCCGCCACACCGCCTCCGCGCCGAATCGCGTGAGCCAGCGAGGCACCTGCCTCGCCTGCCCCGCTTTTCCCGGAGATATCAAAGATGACTCGTTACACCTTGTTCGCCACGGTCGCCGTGGCGGCGTTGCTGCCGCTATCGGCGGCAGCGCAAAACATGGCGCCCGGCATGCACATGCCGATGCCCATGCCGAAACCGACCAGCAAGCCCGCCACGAAACCGGCACCTGCGACCAAACATCCGCATGCCCACCGCGCACCGGTGAAACATCCGGCACCAGCGGCGACACCGCAGGCAACGACGCCAGTAGCCGCCCCGACCGAAACGCCGACACGGGCGATGGACGACATGCCGGGCATGACCCCGGCGTCTCCGACACCGTCGGCAACGCCATCCTCGACAACGACTCCGCCGCCCATGGAAGGCATGACCATGCCGATGCCGCCTGCCGCCGGCGCCGCGCCGTCCCAGCCGGTCATGCCTGCCGGCGACAAGATGGCGCCGATGGACCCCAACATGGCCGGCATGACGATGACCGGCGGCGGGGGCGCCTATGCCACCGGATCGGGGACGTCACGCCTTCCGGCAGATGAAGGCGCGATGCAGGGCCTGCATTTCGATGCCGGCGGCTGGATGATGATGCTCCATGGCTATGCCTGGGGCGTCTACACCGACCAGGGCGGGCCGCGCGGCGCGAACGAGGCTTATGTCCAGTCGATGGCGATGCTCTCCGCCTCACATGATCTCGGCAGCGGCGCGCGCGTCGCGCTGCGCTCGATGCTCAGCCTCGAGCCGTTGATGGGCGCACGGGGTTACCCGAACCTGTTCGCCACGGGCGAAAGCGCCGATGGCGTAGCGCCGCTGATCGATCGCCAGCACCCGCATGACCTGTTCATGGAATTGTCCGCCCGGGTCGATGTGGACGTCGCGCCGAACAGCAGCCTGTTCGTCTATGGCGGCCCGGTTGCCGAACCGGCACTCGGCCCCTCGGCCTTCATGCATCGTGCGTCGGCGCAATATCAGCCCGACAGCCCGATCACCCACCACTGGTTCGACAGCACCCATATCAGCTTCGGGGTGGTGACCGTCGGCATCGCGACGCCGCACTGGCAGATCGAAGGATCGGCGTTCCGCGGGCGAGAGCCCGACGAACACCGTTGGGATATCGAGACTCCGAAACTCGATTCATGGAGCTTCCGCGCGACCTGGACGCCATCCCCTGCCTGGGCGGTGCAGGTCAGCCACGGTTACATCCATAGCGGCGAGCAGCTCGAACCGGGCGTCAACGAGGCACGCACCACGGCCAGCGTGCAATACGCCCACGGAGGGCTATCGACGACGTTCGGCTTCGCGATCAAAGACAAGCAGCCGGGCCGTACCCTCACCGCCTGGCTGGCCGAGGCGAACTGGGATCTCGACCGCCATCACACATTGTTCGCGCGGGCCGAGAACGTCGCCAATGACGAGCTGTTTCCCAATCCGGCCGATCCGCTTCACGATCGAAAATTCCGCGTGAGCAAGCTCGAAGGCGGTTATGCCTATCGGTTGAAGATCGCCGGTCCGGTGCAGGCGGCGCTGGGCGGCTCGCTGGGGGTTTATGCCAAGCCCGCGGCGCTCGATGCGGCATACGGAAAATTTCCCGTGAGCTTCAGCCTGTTCGCCAAGCTTTCGCTCGGGCATTAGGCCATAGCAAGAAGGAGTCGCCGATGGTTCGCATTCGCCCGCTGTTCGCCGCATTGCTCGCCATCGGCCTCTCCGCCTGCGCCGCCACGCCGCCGCCCGGGCCCATCGCGACTCGGGCAGAGGAGCGCGCACCGGTCACCATCCTCGTATCGATCGACGGCTTTCGTGCCGACTATCTGACGCGCGGTGTGACGCCCAACCTCAACGCGCTCGCGGCGAGCGGTATCTCGGCCGCGATGCACCCCAGCTTTCCGTCCAAGACTTTTCCCAATCACTGGACGTTGGTTACCGGCATGCGCCCCGATCGCAGCGGCATCGTCTCCAACAATATGGAGGACGTTGCGCGGCCCGACCAGAAATTCACCATGGACGACAGCAAGGACCCGTTCTGGTGGAATGCGGCCGAGCCGATCTGGGTAACGGCGGAGAAAGCCGGGATTCACAGTGCGACGATGTTCTGGCCGGGCTCGAATGTCGCCTGGGGCGGCACGATGGCCAAGGAGTGGCCCAACGCCATCACCGACGGCGTGCGGCCGGAGGACTGGTGGCCATTCGATATGGTCATTCCCGGCAGCCAGCGCGTCAACGGCGTGCTCGACTGGCTGCGTCGTCCAGCGGCCACTCGTCCCCGGTTGATCACGCTCTATTTCGATACGATCGACACCGCTGGGCACACTTATGGCCCCGACGCGCCCGAGACCACGCGCGCCGTCGCCGACATCGACGCGACGATCGGGTCGCTGGTGGCCGGTCTGAAGCAGCTGAATCAGCCCGCAAACCTGGTGATCGTCGCAGACCATGGCATGGCGGGCACCAGCCCCGCGCGAACCATCGCGATCGACCAGATCGCCAATCCCGCGGATTATCGCCTGTTCGAAAGCGGGACCTTCGCCAGCCTCTATGCCCTGCCCGGCCACGAGGCGGCCCTCGAAAAGGCCCTGCTCGGCCCGCACGAGCATCTGCAATGCTGGCGCAAGGGCGAGATCCCGGCGCGCTTTCACTATGGCAGCAACCCGCGCGTCCCGCCCTATTTCTGCCTCGCCGAGGTCGGCTGGCTGATCGCCAAGACCACGCCGAAGAAGGAAGGCGATCTGGGCAATCACGGTTATGACAATATGGCGCCGGAGATGAACGCGCTGTTCGTCGCGGCGGGACCAAACATCAAGCCAGCGGGCCCGCTGGCCAGCTTCGATAACGTCGACGTCGAGCCCTTGCTGCGCGACCTGCTCGGCCTGCCGCCCGCCAGCGGCCTGGACGGCGACGATACGCCATTCAAGGGAGTCCTGCATTGATGCAATATTTCGAAGACATCGAGGTTGGCAGCAAGGCCAGCTTCGGCAGCTACGAGGTGACGCGCGACGAGGTGATCGCCTTCGCGCAGAAATATGACCCGCAGCCTTTTCACCTGTCCGACGAAGCCGCCGCCGAAACGCATTTCGGCCGGCTGTCGGCGAGCGGCTGGCATACCTGCGCGATGACGATGGCAATGGTGGTGGAGAATTTGAAGAACCATCGCCAGGCCGGGCTCGGCTCGCCCGGGATCGACGAACTGCGCTGGCTGCGGCCGGTTTATCCCGGCGATACCTTACGCTGCGAAAGCGAGGTGCTCGACAAGCGCGCGTCGGAAAGCCGGCCCGAGATGGGGATCTTCCACAGCCGGATGACGGTGTTCAATCAGGACGATAGGCCGGTGATGAGCTTCATCTCCACCGGGTTGGTCGCGACCCGGCCAGCGGATTAGCACGCCGGATTTAAACAAAAATCCGCTCGCCCCAAGCCTGTCGGAGGGCCGTTCTTTTCTACCGGCGGGGTAAAGAAGAACGATGCTTCGACAAGCTCAGCACGAACGGGTTATTTTGCTTTGGCCTGCCCGGCGCCTTCAGTGGCGCCCGCGATGCCCACCCCGCGTCACGCCGTATTCGCGCCACATCGGGCGCATCTGGCGGCCTTGCCACGCCTGCGAGCGGCCCTGCCAATAGCCGCGCTGATGGTCGTCCCAGCGATGGCGATGGTTGCCCCGGTCATAGACGTAGAAGCCGGTGCCGGGGTAATAATAGTCGCCATACCAGCCCCAATAGGGATCCGCGCGGAACCCGCCATAATAGGGATCCCAGTCGCTATACCCGACGGCGACACCGCCGCCATAACCATCCTCGGTACAGGCTGACAAAGCAAAGCCGCTGGCGATCAATGCGCCAACGGCGAGGGTCTTGATCGGTGACATGACCGCACTCCGCTGAGGGCGAGCCGGGGCAAAAGCGCGACGGCTTCGCTATGCTGCATCAACGGTGGTGCGACGGGCCGGTTCCGCGGAACCGACCCGTTCGATAATCAATGCTCGGTGTCGGCCCAGACGTTCTTATAAGCGCCCCAGGCGAGGAAGCAGAAGATCAGCAGGAAGAGAACCGTGGCGAAGCCCCAGTTATGCCGCGCCTCGAGCTTCGGCTCCGCCGCCCAGGTCAGGAACGCCGCGATATCCTTGGCGTTTTGCTCCTTGGTCGACTTGGTGCCGTCGAGATAGGTCACCTGACCGTCCGACGTCAGCGGCGGCGGCATGGCGATGTTGAGGTTGGCGAAATAGGGATTGTAGAAAGTGCCGTTGGGTGACTTCGCATCCGGGAACTTCGCCAACAACGCCGCCGGCTGCGCCGTGTAGCCGGTCAGCAGCGAATAGACATATTCCGGTCCCTCATGCCGCGCCTTGGTGATCAGCGACAGGTCGGGCGGGACGCCCTGACCGGGATAATAGACTTTGGGGAAATGATCCGACGGCAGGTTGGCGCGCTCGCCCCAAGTGCCGCCCTTCTCGTCGAACTGCGGCTGCTTGGTGCCCCAGTCTGCGGCAAATTTCTTCACCTGGCCTTCGTCATAACCGATGTCGCGCAGGTCGCGGAACGACACGTGGCTGAGCGAATGGCAGTTGGAGCAGACCTCCTTGTAGACCTGCAGGCCACGCTGCAACTGCGCTTGGTCGAATGTGCCGAACGGGCCGCTGAACTTGAACGCCACTTCCTTCGGATGGAGATGGAATTCATCGGCCGCGGTCGGCGCCACGGGATCGGAAATCGCACCGCTGATCGAGCCGATCAGCGCCCAGCCGAGCACGGCGACGAACGCCGCCCCGACCAGCATTGCTAGATTGCGAACCATTCTATCGTGCCCCTTCGAACTCAGTGCGCATCGGCGAGAGCAGTCTCGCGCGGTGACGTGCCACCCTTACCTGCCAGCACCGCCTCGGTGATCGAGTTGGGCAGCGGACGCGGCCGTTCGGCGCGCGAGATGAGAGGCACGATGATCAGGAAATGCGCGAAATAATACATCGCCGCGATCTGACTGGTGATCACGTAGAATGGCGTCGCCGGTGAACCGCCGCAATAACCGAGAACCAGCACGTCGAGCACCAATACCCAGAAGGCGATGCGATAGGCCGGGCGATAATTGGCCGAGCGCACCGGCGACGAGTCGAGCCAGGGCAGGAAGAACAGCAGCAGGATCGAGCCGAACATCGCCAGCACGCCCCACAGCTTGGCGTCGAGGATGAAGTTGGCGGTGAAGGCGCGCAGGATCGCGTAGAACGGCCAGAAATACCATTCGGGCACGATATGCGCAGGCGTCGAGAGCGGGTTGGCCGGGATATAGTTATCCGGGTGGCCGAGCGCGTTCGGGTAGAAGAACAGGATGATCGCAAAGATCACCAGGAACACGCCAAGTCCGAAGCCGTCCTTCGCCGTGTAATAGGGATGGAACGGGACGGTGTCCTGCTCGCCCTTGACCTCGACGCCGGTCGGGTTGTTGGAACCCGGAATGTGCAGCGCCCAGATGTGCAGGATAATCACCGCGGCGATCACGAACGGCAACAGATAGTGCAGCGAGAAGAAGCGGTTGAGCGCGGCATCGTCGGGCGCGAAGCCGCCGAGCAGCCACACGCGGATCGTGTCACCGACCCCGGGTATCGCCGAGAAGAAGCCGGTGATGACCTGCGCGCCCCAGAAGCTCATCTGGCCCCAGGGAAGCACATAACCCATGAAGGCGGTTGCCATCATCAACAGGAAGATGACCACGCCGAGCAGCCACACCATCTCGCGCGGTGCCTTGTACGAGCCGTAATAGAGCCCGCGGAAGATGTGGATGTACACCACGACAAAGAACATCGAGGCGCCGGTGGCGTGCGCATAGCGCAGGAACCAGCCGCCATTGACGTCGCGCATGATGTGCTCGACCGAGTCGAATGCGATCGCGCCGTTCGCCGCGAAATGCATCGCCAGCACGATACCGGTGATGATCTGGATGCCGAGTGCGGCGCCGGCGAGCACGCCGAAGTTCCAGAAATAATTGAGGTTGCGCGGCACCGGATAGCCCGCACCCACCGCGTTGTAGACGAGGCGCGGAACCGGCAGGCGGTCATCCATCCACTTCATGAAGGGATTGGTCGGCGCGTAATGCTTGGCCCAGGGAAAGCTCATATCTTAGGTCCTCAACCGACCGTAACCGTCGTGGGCGACGTGAATTTATATTCCGGCACGAACAGGTTCTTCGGCGCCGGACCCTTACGGATACGTGCTGCCGTGTCGTACTGTGAGCCATGGCACGGGCAGAAATAACCACCGAAGGGCCCGCGATCCTCGCCCTCGCCGGCGCCCAGCGGGACGCAGCCGAGATGGGTGCACACGCCGAGCGTGATCAGCCAGTTCTTCTTGCCGCGGGTGCGCTGCTCCAGCGTCTCGGGATCGCGCAACTCGGACAGGCTGACCTTGTCTGCCTCGGCGATTTCCTTCGCCGTCAGGTTGCGCACGAACAGCGGCTGCTTGCGAAACTGCGTCTTGATCGCCTGGCCCGGCTCGATCGCGGCAAGGTCGATGTCGGTGGTCGCCTGCGCCAGCACGTCGGCCGACGGGTTCATCTGGTTGAGCAGCGGCAGGACAGTGATGCCGGCGCCGACGCCGATCCACGACACCGCGGCGATGTTGATCCAGTCGCGACGGCGGACGCCATCGGCATGATCAGCGGAGGTAGTCGGACCGTCACCCGACGGCACAGCGGTATCAATTGCCATTCACTTGCCCTTGCACTTCGCTCTTGAGGGACGCCGCAGCGGCGATGACATTGCCCACTGCGCCGTCCGTCCCCACGGCGGCTGCGCGCCTGATAGACGCGGGCATGCGGCTTTGCCAACAGCATTTTGGGGAGATTGTTACGATGAAGGCCTCGCCTGTATGAGCGCGGCATGCGTCTCGCACTTTATCAGCCCGATATCGCCGGCAATGTCGGCACGATTCTCCGCCTCGCCGCCTGTTTCGAGGTGGCCGTCGACCTGATCGAACCGATGGGATTCGCCTTTTCCGATCGCGCGCTGGCGCGGGCCGGGATGGACTATGCCGTGCAGGCACAGGTCACACGCCATACCGACTGGACCGCATTCGAACGGCAGGTGACAGGGCGGCTGGTCTTGCTGACTACCCGCGGCGGAACTCGTCTCGACGCGGCGCGCTTCGCGACAGATGACGTATTGCTGCTCGGCTCCGAGAGCGCGGGCGTGCCCGACAATGTGCATGATCGTGCCGACCTGGCGGTGCGGATTCCGCTCGCGGATGGATTTCGCTCCTTGAATGTCGCGGTTGCGGCGGGCATCGCGCTTGCCGAAGGGCTGCGGCAGACCGGAGGATTCCCCGCGTGATCGAACTCGACGACGAACAGGCGACCGCACGCCAATGGTTCGAGCAACTGCGCGACCGGATCTGCGCCGAGTTCGAGGCGATCGAGCGCGAGGCCGGGTCCGACGCGGTATTCGATTATCTCGCCTGGGACCGTACCGACCCCGACGGCTCGCCCGGCGGCGGTGGCGTGCGCGGGGTAATGAAGGGCAAGGTGTTCGAAAAGGTCGGCGTCAATGTGTCGACCGTCGGCGGTACTTTCGAGGGCGATTTCGCCAAGACGATCCACGGTGCCGCGGACAATCCTCGCTTCTTCGCCACCGGCATCAGCCTGGTCGCGCACATGGCCAACCCGCACGTGCCGGCGGTGCATATGAACACGCGTTTCCTGGTCACGACCAAGCGCTGGTTCGGCGGCGGCGCCGACCTCAACCCGCCCTTGCCGCGCGAGGAGGACACCACCGATTTCCACGCCCGGCTGAAAGCGGCATGCGACGCGCACGGCGGCGACTATTACGAGCGCTACAAGAAATGGGCCGACGACTATTTCTACATCCCGCATCGCAACGTGCATCGCGGCGTCGGCGGCATCTTCTACGATCATCTCGAGGGCGATTTCGCAGCGAACTTCGCCTTCACCCAGGAAGTCGGCCGCGCCTTTCTCGACGTCTATCCTGCGATCGTGCGGCGGCGCATGGCCGAAACCTTCACGCCGGAACAAGTCCGCCAGCGCAACGCCTGGCGCGGGCGTTATGCCGAGTTCAACCTTGTCTATGACCGTGGCACCTTGTTCGGGCTCAAGACCGGCGGCAATGTCGACGCGATCCTGATGAGCCTGCCGCCGATCGCCGAATGGGCCTGACACCGTGGCGCTGACACCCGTCCCCGCCGACGAGATCGCGACGGTCGTCACGACGCTGGAGATGACGAAACGCCCGGCGCCCCGCCCCTTGCCCGAATCACCGCTGCAACTGGCCGCATGGACGACACCCGATCCGGCGAAATACCGCGCGCTGTTCCGCCGCGTCGGTGCGCCGTGGCTATGGTTCTCGCGGCTGACGATGGACGATGCGACGTTGACGCGAATCATCCACGACCCTGCCGTTTCGGTGTTCGCCGTGCTCGACCGACGCGGGATCGAGGTCGGCATGCTGGAACTGGACTTCCGCGATCACCGCACCTGCGAACTGAGCTATGTCGGCCTGATTCCCGAACTGACCGGTCATGGCCATGGACGTTGGCTGATGGCGCAGGCGCTGATCCGCGCCTGGGCCAAGGGTGTGGAACGCGTGTGGGTCCACACCTGCACGCTCGACCATCCCGCGGCGCTCGGCTTCTATCGCGCGTCCGGCTTCGTACCCGTCAGCCGTACGATCGAGACCTTCCCCGATCCACGCGTCGCCGGGCTGCTGCCAGCCGACGCGGCGCCTCAGATACCCTTGCTCGGGCCGATCCGGCGGTAGAGCGCAATCCGAACCAGAATGCCGCCGAGCATCGCGGCAGCGACCACCCCGGCGGCGATCGCGTCGAGGATCAGCGCCGACACCGGATTGGCGAGCGGCGCCCTGTCGAGCGCGTTGCCGAGCGCTACGACCGGATAGGCCATCAACTCCCCCGCAAACAGGATCAACGTGGCGAACCCGGCGAGCACCAGCCCGTGTCCCCTCGTCATACGAAAGCTTCGCCCAACGGCGGCGAACGGCCCTACACGCGGCTCCGCAGCGAAGATCGTGCCTGCGAGAAGTAAGCGCCCCGCAAGATAAAGCGCCGGCACCAGCAGGAAGAAAGTCATCACCCCGAGCCCAACCATCGTGTTGACGATCAAGGTGAGCACGAAATACGCGGGAAGGCGGCGCAATCCGGCCATCAAGATGGCGCCGACGTCGCGTTTGTCACGGTCGAGATACAGCATCAACACCGACAGCGCCCCGAGCATCGTGGCAATGTCGATCGCGAGCAACAGCGGCGCGTTCTCCGCGAAGAACCGCAGCATCGCCTGGGCCAGGGCGTTGATCTGGGCCTGTGGCTGCTGATCTTTGCCTATGGTGACGGTCACGATACGCGCCGGCACGAACAGCATCCAGGCCAGCTGCGGCAGGAACAGGAAGAATCCCGCGATCGCAATCAGCACCCCGCGATCGCGCTGCCACATCGCCCAGGCGTCGCGAAAGACGCCGCGCACATTGAGGGTCATCTGGCGTTGACGATCGACTCGCGGGCGTCGCGCAGGGCCAGATAGAGCTTGGTGCAGAAAGCCGTGGCGAGAACCGTGAATCCGGTCGCCACGACGCCGACCAGGATCGAGGTCAGGATCGTCGCCAGCGACACCGCGCTTTCATTGCCGAACAGCAGGCCGAGGATCGCCCCGAACACGAATTGCGTCGCCTTCTGGGCAACGAACGCGACGATGAAATAGAGCAGCACGACACCGACGATCTTGAGCGCGAAACCGCGCGTCAGGCGGAACGAACGGCGATAAACCCCGAGGCCGCGCCGCTCCATCACAATCGTCGGGAGCATCACGCTGAGGCGCGCGGCGACCCATAAGGCGACTGCGGCAAAAAGCAGTCCGTACAGCCCGATGAAACCGCGCACGGTGTCGCTCGGCGGCGTCGGATGGCCGCTCGCCGCGGCCGCGAAATCAAACCCGTTGAGCTGGAGCGTGATCCAGATCGGCGCCGTTGCAAGGAAGACGGCGATCAGCAACGTCAAGCTGACGCCGATCGCCGGCAGCAGCCGCCGTCCGGCCATCTGTATCGCGGCCGGCCGGCCGCCATGCGGATCCAGCGCCAGCGCGGTGATCGCCAGCTTGCCCCATAGGCTCCACAACGCCAGCCCGATCATCACGCAATAGATCACCGAACGTTCGCCGGGCGCTAAGCCATTCGCAAGCGGGGCAAGGCTGGCGTAGATGGATAGGGGCGCGAAAATGCCCATCAGCGCGATCGGCACCACCGCCGACAAATTGTCGCTGATGAACTCGACCGTACGATCCCACACCGACCCGATAACCACCATGGCACTCCCGCCTCCCCGCGCGTCACCCGGCCTGTTAGCGCAAGCCCCCGGGGCATGCCAACAAGAACGCTGAGGCCCTTGCACACACCGCCACAATGGCGCAGGCGCCGTCGCCGTGACGCTTCCCACCGACGATATCGAATGGCGCATCTCTGCCGAACCGGTCGCTTATGAGGCGGCGGTCGCGGTGATGGAGGAACGCGCCGCCGCCATCGCCGCCGGCACAGCGCGCGAGTTGATCTGGCTGCTCGAGCATCCCCCAGTCTATACAGGCGGCACCAGCGCCGATCCGGCCGAATTGCTCGACCCGCGCTTCCCGGTGGTCAAGACCGGGCGCGGCGGGCGTTACACCTATCACGGGCCCGGTCAGCGAATCGGCTATGTCGTGCTCGATCTCAACCGCCGCGGGCGCGACGTTCGTCACTTCGTCCACGCGTTGGAAGGTTGGGTGATCGCCGCGCTGGCCGACATCGGCATCACCGCGTTTCGTGCGCCGGGCCGGATCGGCATCTGGACGATGGCGCCGGTGGCGGGCGGCGGCACGGTCGAGGCCAAGATCGGCGCGATCGGCGTGCGCGTGCGGCGCTGGGTCACGCTGCACGGCTTCTCGGTCAACCTCTCGCCAGACCTGTCACATTTCGGCGGTATCGTGCCGTGCGGCATCGCGGAATATCCGGTCACCAGCAGCGAGTCGCTCGGCAGGAGCGCTGATCTGGTGACATTCGACGCCGCCCTGGCCGCGGCGTTTCCGGCATTCCTGCAAACTCTTTCTTCGCCGCGATAAATCCGGGCTTGAGGGCGGGGCCATATCAGTCTAATGTCCACCTTGGTTTGGGTATAAAGGCTCAGGGGCCTTGCCAAATCCACTAATCTAGGGAGCCTTCCATGCGTGCACTCATTTCCAAGGTTGTTGCCGGTTCGATGATCGCCGGCGCGGCGCTGATGGTTTCGGCTTGCAAGCCGGCAGCGACGCCTGACACGAACGTCACCGAGACGAACATGACCGAAACCAACGTTTCGGAAGAGATGACCATCACCGACAACAGTGGCATGGCTGCGGACACCAACGGCATGGCCGCAACCACCAACACCACCACGACGACGACCAACACCACTGCCACGACCGAGAACAAGATGTAATCACCCGCAAGGGTTTGCATCGGGGCCGTCCGGGAAACCGGGCGGCCCTTTCGATTCCGGCGCCGTTGTTGCAATCTGTCGCGATTGGGACGGCACACACCGCGAAGCTTTCGGAAAATCCCTTGGGTCTAAGCGCGAAAAGCCGTACCGAAACGCCTGTATTGCATGAGGTCATGATGAACGTGTTGCGTTGCGTATCCCTGCTCGCCGCGATTGGCGGCGTGGCCCTGGCCCAGCCGGCCGCGGCCCAGTTCTTCCTGGCGACGCCCGATATCCGCGGCGGCGTGGTGCGGGGCGACGAGCCCGGCATCGGTGAGGTCATGCCCGGCGCGACCGAGGACGAGGTGCGCGCCGAATTGGTGTGGAACATGCGCTCAGGGCTCAATGTCGCCGCGCTGCAATGCCAGTTCGAGCCCACGCTGATGTCGGTGCAGAACTACAATACCATGCTTTACAACCACCGCGCGGAGCTGAAAAAAGCGTTCGACACGCTGACCAAATATTTCACGCGCACCAACAAGGCGGCCAAGGCCGGCCAGACCGCGCTCGATCGCTTCGGCACGCGGACCTATACCGGCTTTACCGCCGTCGCCTCGCAATATGGCTTCTGCCAGACAGCGGCGGCGATCGCGGCAACGGCAGCCATGGCCCCGCGCGGCACCTTCTACCAGATCGCCGCGGCCCATATGCGCGAGCTGCGCACCAGCCTGATCAGGCAGTTCAGCGAGCAGCGCTTCGCCAGCTTCCGCATCACCCGCTTTCCGCCGCTGCCCCGGCTCGACAATATCTGCTGGGACAAGAAGGGCCAATGGGTGGCGAAGAAGTGTGGCGCGTTCACCATGACCGATACGATCAGCTACTGACAAACCTGGCCTGACAGGCCGACTCCCTTCCGCTCCGGCGCGCCGCCAAAAAAAGGGCCGCCCGAAGGCGGCCCGAAGGAGCTGCCCGAATTCGGGCAACCAAGGGAGGAAAGCGTGCCGATGAAGCACAGCCACCGCTCTAGCGCGGTCAGGTAAACATCCCGCTAACGTGGCGCGCAGGCGCCGAGGCGGCGGGCCTCGAAATCATGATCGAACGGCAAACCGCCGGCGATGCCTTGCGTCGCAACATGGATCACCCGCGGCGTCTCGATCGACAACGTCGTACGGCCATGCCCGGCGCCGGGGCAGGTATAATGCACCGTCCCGCTCCCGGCGGTATCCGCAATGACGAAGCGCGCGCATTGCGCGCCCGGATGGCCGAGCTGCAGCAGCATCGCCGGATCGGCAATACACATCGCGCGTGGCGGCGCGGATCTGCCCGTCTCGCGCAACTGCCACTGGCCCGGCTCGATTTGCGTCAGCACGGCGAGTTGCGGCGCCTGGGCCGGCGCAGCGCCAGCGAGACTGGTACAAAGAGCGAGGCCGAACAAGGCCGCCCGGCTCAGATGCCGAAGCTTCATCATATCCCCCAATGATGCATTTTTTTGCCGTCTGCGCCCTTTGACACAAGGTGGCGTGTGTCGCGCCGCATTGCAACAGCGCTCGTCAATCGGCGCCGACACTCGCCGCAACCGGGAACTTGCGCGCGCAGAACGCGCAGTCGACAGTAATGAATCCGCTGTCGTCAGCCATTGCGAGGCGATCCTCCGCCGGAAATTTGGCCAGCACCTGCGCGATATAGTCGGGCGAGCAGCGACAGCCGCGCGACAGCGCCACCCCGCCCTGCACGCGCACTTCCTCTTCTTCGTTGAACAGCCGCCATACCAATGTCTGCAGGGGAATGGCGGGATCGGCCAGTTCATCCGCTCCCATCGTCCCACCCAATGCCGCGACATGCTCCCATTCGGGATGGTCGAGCCGCGTGTGCAGCCGCTCGCGACCCTCTTCGCCCTGGGGCAGGTGCTGCAGGAACAGCCCGCCCGAGACATGGCTGCCGTCGGCGCGCCGCGCGACGCCGAGCCGCACAAGCGTCGGGATCTGCTCCGACTGGACGAAATAATTCTCCGCCGCCTCGGCGAGGCTCGCCCCGTCGAGCGGCACGATGCCCTGATAGCGCTCGCCCGTCGCGGCATTGTCGAAGGTGATGGCGAGGTGGCCCTTGCCGAACAGCGCGAACAGGCTCGGCGAGTCAGGCCCTTCGGCGAACCGATCGGTATCGAAATCGACATAGCCGCGCAGCTCGCCGGCCTTGTAGTCGCATACCAGCAGGCGGACGACGCCGCCGTCGGTCTGTGCTTGCAGCGTCAACTGGCCCCCGACATCCTTCAGCGTCGCGCCGATCAGCGCGGCGAGCGTCAGCGCCTCGGCGAGCAGCGCCTCGATTGCGCGCGGATAAGCGTGCGCCGACAGGATCGTGTCGAGCACAGGCCCCAGCCGCACGATACGCCCGCGCGCGTGACGCGCCGGGATGGTGAAACCCAGCGCGGTGTCGAGATCATGTTGTTCCATTGGCGTACAGATAGGGTCGCGGCGCGCGCCCGCAACTCACCCGATCTGCCCGAAGCACCAGCGCAGCACCGATTTCTGCGCGTGCAAGCGGTTCTCCGCCTCGGGCCAGATCAGCGACTGCGGCCCGTCGATCACCTCGCTGGTCACCTCTTCCTCGCGGTGTGCGGGCAGGCAATGGAGGAACTTCGCATCGGGCTTGGCCTGCGCCATCAGCGCGGCCGTCACCTGATAGGGCATCAGTGCCTTGAGCTTGGTCTCGGCATGCGCCTGGCCCATCGAGATCCAGGTGTCGGTGACGACGATATCGGCACCGGCGACCGCTTCCGCCGGGCTGGCCACGACGCGCGCCCTGCCCTGCCCGCGCGCCACATCGCTCTCCGGCGGCATGAAGCCCTGCGGGCATGCCGCGACCACATCGAAATGCAGCAGCCCCGCCGCCTCGATCATCGAGGCCAGCACATTGTTGCCATCGCCCAGCCAGGCGACCTTCAGCCCGGGCAGCGACTTGCCGCTCTCGATGATGGTCAGCAAGTCGGCGACGATCTGGCACGGATGCGAGGCATCGGTCAGCCCATTGATCACCGGCACCGAGGCGTGGTGCGCCATCTCCTCGATCTTGGCGTGATCGTCGGTGCGGATCATGATCGCATCGACATAACCCGACAGTATCCGCGCCGTATCGGCAACGGTCTCGCCGCGCCCGAGCTGCGTGCTCCCCGCGTCGAGCACGATCGACGTCCCGCCCAATTGGCGGATCGCCATGTCGAACGACACGCGCGTGCGGGTCGAGTTCTTCTCGAACACCATCGCCAGCACATGGCCGGCGAGCGGCGCATCGGCGTCGCTCTTGCCCTTCGGCCAGCCGGCCCGCGCCGCCTTGCGCTCGACCGCGTCCGCCAGCATCGCCGCGATCGCGTCCCCTCCGGCGTCGGACAGGTCGAGGAAGTGACGCAGCTCCATCAACTGGCCGACGCGGGTGCGAAACTCCGCGCGCCCTCGCTCAGCCGCTCGATACATTCGGCGATATGCTCCTCGCCGATCACCAGCGGCGGCAGGATGCGCACCACGCCCTCGCCCGCCGCGACGGTCAGCAGCCCGTGATGGTCGCGCAGATGCGCCACCACTTCGCGCGGCTCGTTGCCGGCCTTGAGCTTGATGCCGAGCATCAGCCCCTTGCCGCGCACTTCGGCGAACAGGTGATCGTGGTTGGGGATCATCTGCTCCAGCGCGGCGCGCAGCCGGTCGCCCATCGCGGTGACATGATCGAGGAAGCCGGGCTCGAGCATCACGTCGAGCACCGCGCTGCCCGCCGCCATGGCGAGCGGATTGCCGCCATAGGTCGAGCCGTGCGTGCCGATCACCATGCCCTTGGCGGCATGCTCGGTGGCGAGGCACGCGCCGAGCGGGAAGCCGCCGCCGATGCCCTTGGCCACCGACATGATGTCGGGCGTGATGCCATAATGCTCATAGGCCCACATCTTGCCGGTCCGGGCATAACCGCACTGCACCTCGTCGAGCACCAGCATCAGGCCCTTGTCGTCGCATGCCTTGCGCAGGCCCTTGATGAACTTCTCCGTGCCGACCGACACGCCTCCCTCACCCTGGATCGTCTCGACCATGAAGCCCGCGGTCTCGTCGTCGATCAGCGCCAGCGCGGCGTCGAGGTCGTTGAACGGCGCATAGGCAAAGCCCGGCAGCAGCGGCTCGAACCCGTCGCGCATCTTGGGCTGGTTGGTCGCCGAGATCGCCCCCATCGTCCGCCCGTGAAAGGCGTTGTTGAATGTGATCAGCTTGTGCTTCTGCGGATTGCCTTCCGCATAATGGAAGCGCCGAGCGGTCTTGATCGCGCATTCCACCGCCTCGGTGCCCGAATTGGTGAAGAACACCGTATCTGCGAAGCTGTTGTCGACGATGCGCTGCGCCAGCGCCTCGCCCTGCGGCGAGCCATAGAGATTGGAGACGTGCATCAGCGTCGCCGCCTGATCGGCGATCGCGCCGACCAGCTTGGGATGGCCATGGCCGAGCGCGTTGACCGCGATGCCGGCGGCGAAATCGAGATAACGCTGGCCGTCCTCGCCGATCAGATAGCAGCCCTCGCCTCGCACCGGCCGGAACCCGCAGCGCGGATAGACAGGCATGAGTGTTGGGGTTGCCACGGAAGGTCTCCTTCAGAACGAAAAAGGGCGGCCCGACCGGACCGCCCGGAGCGGGCATTTACTTGGCGGGGTGGCAGGGCGTCAACACCATGCGCGGCAGCGGGATCTGCCGAACACCTGCGCAGTTTCATTGATCGGCGATTGGCAGCGTCTCACCGCACACTGAACGGGCGGCGAGGGCAAATGTTCGTGACGGGAATCCTCTCCCACGTGTCGAAACCAGCATGTCGCAGGATGTTGCACTGGTCGTCGACAGCGGATAGAACAAAAGAAGAATATCAGGTGACTCCGAGTGCGGGGAGCCTGCGGACTTTCTCCGCACGCCACCCTTGGTGCCTTATTACATTAAGTTCCTGCATAAATCATATCACAAAGATGCTAGTCTGCAAATTAAGCTAAAAACCACCGTCAAATCTAATTGCTTTGGAGAAAATTCCATGAGGATTCCGAGTGATCTGGTTCCGCTTTTCCGCGGTGTATATTACGCATTTATCGCGGAATCAGCCCATATTGCTTCATCGTTATTTATTTTTCATGTCAGTCTTGATATATTTTCTGTTTTTTCAATTATATTTATTGCATTTATGTACGGATTTCTTCACAAACCTAAAAAGAAAAATTAATCCGGGCCCAAGTTTGTCGTATCTTCATTCACGCTAACTTGTCCACCCTGCCTCAACGTGATGTACGCCATATTGAAATATGTATTCCATAGCCTTTTCTTGAACCCTTCCTCGCCAAGATCAAGCGCTGGCTTAAGCAGTCCCATCGATGCCATTGCCCATTTTTTTGGAATGCCGAAATATTCCAATATCCCGACCTCGTCCATGCCGGTCAGGGCTCCTAAAGCGACCAGTTCCAACGCGTCTTCCCTGATCTTCTGATCGGCAAAGGTTGCTGATATCCTGCCCCATTGCGCCTTCGGCGGAGGGCGATAATTCGGATCCGGTTTGCCGATCAGCGCGAAATCGTCTTCGTCGTTCGGCGTCGGGCGGAACTCACCCCAGAACGCCCGATCATATGATCGATCGCGGCCGAGTCGCTGCATGGCTTGCGCCAAAGGGGAAGGCGTCGGCTGCGTCACGGCGCGTTTTCCGGTCGGCGATCGCGGGGACGAAACGGCCGCGGAGGTTGGTCCGGCAGGCTGTCGGCCCGGGCCCACATTATGTACGTCGACGTGCACCTTCGACTTGTCGCCCGGTGCTGCGGGGCTATGCGCGGGTTTTGCTCGACGCGACGGTGGCGCCTTTTCTGCAGGTGGCGCCGCGATCCCATCAGAGCGCTCTTCGATCGAGGCCTGCCGTTCAAGGGAGGTAAGGAGTTGCGGGCGAAGCAAAGCATGCGATACGCCTTGGCCATCTGCATCGCCCTTGGTGTCTGGCCGAACCATGCCTTGCGGTGATAACCTCAATAGTTCGCTGTGCTGGCTCTCGATTTTAGCGGCAGCCTGCAGCATCGCCAGCCTCGCCGGATCATCGTTGGGGTCGACGAATTCACCCGTCACGTCGCCAGCAAGCTTCGTCTCGACCCGCTGTTTGTCGACTTCGTTGAGCTTGTCACTGTTGTGCGAATGCCAATCGGCAGCTTGGTCCGGGTCAAGTCTATTCAGCGTCTCGATCGTGTCGGCATGAACCCCTGACTTGTAGTCGGCGATCTGCTTTTCGAGCAGCTTGTCCCCCAGATTGTCTATCTTCGCCTGCTGGCGGATCGTCTTCTCACCGGTCGCCAGGTGGTGATCAAACAGGTCGGGATCGTTGGCGTGGTTCACCGCGTCGCGCGCCGCGACTTTTTGCAGTTGCTCGCTCTGCCACTTCTGCTCGGCCGCGCCCTGCTGACGAACATAGTCCGCGGCACGATCGACATCCTTGCGCAGCCGCTGGTTCATTACCGGCGCGACGGCGGCGCGCTGAACATCATCGAGCTTCGACAGCGCCTTGTCGTGATTGTCGACCAGCTTTTCCACCAAGCCGGGGAAAGCGGCATGGGCACCGGCACCCTGCTGGTTGAACAGGCCGTCTTCGCCGTGCAGCGCCTCGTGCGTTGGGTCGCTGTAATCGACATAAGCCTTCTTCACGGCGGCATCGTCGATATTGCTCTGATGCCGGTCGTCGAGCATCGCTGCAGCGATCGCCTCGGCCGCGCGGCGGCGCCGTTCCTCGATGCTGCTGGCGAGTTGTTGACCACCACCGCCCAGCTGGGCGAGTTCGGCGCCCAGCGCTTCCAGTCCGCTGCCCGAATAGTCCGGCGCGCGAAACTTCGCATCGGTCGCCGTCGCCAGGCCGACCTTGTTCTCTTCGATGGGGACAATGATGGGCATGAGCCACTCCTGTTCACGCTCACGCCACTCGTGAGCATGGCCGGAATAGCCAGTCCTGCGGATCGTTGAATCAAGATGGCCGGCCCGGCGGTTCGAACCCCGCCCTGCCGGCGCGAGCCCGGGCGATGGCCAGAGCGCCTAGCTCTTGATCTTCCACCCGGCGCGCAGCAGCGCATAGCACAGCACGCCAAGCGCCACGTCGATCGCCAGGATCACCACGCTGCCCAGCGCCACCGGCGAATCCGCCGCGCCGAGAAAGCCGTAACGGAACCCCGAGATGATGTAGAAGAACGGGTTCACATGGCTGAACGCGCGGAACGCCGGGGCCAGCTTGTCGACCGAATAGAAGGTGCCCGACAGCAAGGTCAGCGGCGCGATGACGAAATTCTGCACCGCCGCGGCATGGTCGAACTTCTCTGCCCAGATCGAGGTCAGGATACCGATCAGCGAAAGGAATATCGAGCCGAGCAGCCCGAACCACAGGATCGCGATAGGGTGGAGCGGCGTGACATGCACGTCGGGCCATAACAGCATCGCCACGAACACCGCCCCGCCGACGCAGAAGGCGCGCGTCACCGCGCCCGCGACCAGCGCGCCGAGCAACTCGGCGGTGGACAGCGGCGGCATCAGATAATCGACGATCGTCCCCTGGATCTTGCCGACCAGCAGCGAGAAGCTCGAATTGGCAAAGGCATTCTGCAACATGCCCATCACGATCAGGCCAGGCGCGATGAAATCGGCGAACGGCACGTCGATACCGCCGACATGCACCGGGCGCTTTCCGCCCGTGGCGACGCTGAAAATGATCAAAAACAGCAAGGTCGTGATCGCCGGCGCCCAGATCGTCTGGAGCTGCACCTTGAAGAACCGCCTCACCTCCTTGATATAGAGGGTCTTGAGACCACCCCAATTGACGTTCCGGATCACCGGGACGCCGGGTGGACTCAGCACCGCCGACTGGATTTCATCGGATGGGGGCTGGCTGCTCATGGCGCGATCGGTTAGTCGCTGCCGCAGCCGCCCGCAACCCGTGAAGACCGGGCATGGCAAAACATGGGATTTTAGATGGCCTGGACCGACGAGCGTATCGAAACGCTGAGGAAGATGTGGGAAGGCGGCCAGACGGCCAGCCAGATTGCCGAGCAATTGGGTGGCGTGAGCCGCAACGCGGTGATCGGCAAGGCGCACCGCCTAGGGCTGCAATCGCGCCCCTCGCCGGTGAAGCCGAACGACACGACGCCCAAGGCCGCCGCCGCGCCGGCCGCACCCAAGCCGGCAGCACCGCCGCGACCGACGCCCCCAGCGCCCCCGCCCGTTCAGTCTGCAGCGCCGATCACGCCGCGCGTGCCGGTGGTCGAAGCGGACGAGGATGACGATGATGACGTGTTCACGGCGGCGCCCGCCGCTGACGCCCCCGTCGTCGCGGCCCCTCCCCCGCCGCCGATCATGCGTTCCGTCGGCCCGGGCGGCTTCCTGCGTCAGGCTCCCGGCGAGCAGCAGGCACC
Organism: Pseudomonadota bacterium; assembly: GCA_040390605.1. GTDB lineage: Bacteria > Pseudomonadota > Alphaproteobacteria > Sphingomonadales > Sphingomonadaceae > Sphingomonas. Next base: position 14,561 of record JAZJXZ010000024.1, on the reverse strand, counting down.
GATCACCCCGGCGCCGCCGCGGCGCCTGGTCCCGGCCAAGCCCTCACCCGAAATGGCGGGCAAGACGACCCTGCTCGATCTCAACGACAAGATCTGCAAATGGCCGCTCGGCCACCCGGGCGAGCCCGATTTCCACTTCTGCGGCGAGAAGGTGAACCCCGGCTTCCCCTATTGCGTGCAGCATTGCGGCCACGCCTATCAGGCGCAGCTCCCTCGCCGAGACCGCCGTCCGCCGCCGCCCCTGCCCTTCGGCGGTCCGCGGGTTCGGTAACGACCCACCCAACCCTACCCGTCACCCCGGACTTGTTCCGGGGTCCACTGGGCGGCGTGCACGAACTGGTTCGCGCGCAACAGTGGATGCCGAAACAAATGCGGCATGACGGGAAAGAGGTGATCGCGACTATTGCCTAGCCGTTGCGGACCCAGCGGTTACGGGTCACGGCGCCGACCAGCAATTTCGACTTGAACGCCTTGCGCACCGTCTCGGCATCGTCGCCGTTCATCATCACCACGCGCGTGCCGCCCGAGAGCAGCGGCTCGATCGCGCTGATCGGCGTGTTGAGCTTGGCACAGGTCTCGATGACGTCGGCACGCTCGGCGTTGATGTTCATGGCACGTGACATAAGCGGCTCTCCTGACGAGTGCGAATAGCCGCGGACATCCGCGCCCGGGGCCGGCACTCTTGTGCCTCGGTAGAAGAGGGTTTTTGAAACACGCGCCTCTGCCGAGCGTAAGCGGGAGCACATCGCATCTCTCAGCCGCCGGCGCCTACGAAAGGGCGATGCCGACGATGCGTCGCCTATGGCAGGTTCGCTGTGGGATAGATAGCGCGCGGGGAATGGCGCGATGTTTTGCCACGGCTTGCTAGTCTAAATTCAAGCGTGCCCGACGCTGATCACTGTGACGGCTGGCGTCCCAATTGCGGCGGGAGCCCTTCTTCTACCCCTCCCTTTTTCAGGGACGGATAGAAGGACGCCCGCGGTAACGCTGAATGCCGGAATCCACCAAACGCACACACGCTGGCGATAGCCGCACCTCTCCCCCCACAAAAGTTTCCCTACCCCCGGCCAAAGCAACCATCCGTTGCCGCTTGCCGGCCGCTGGCCCATCTCCGCCGCATGACAAGCCTGCTCGATCCGACCGCCCGTGGGCGCGTCATCCTCGTTGGTGCCGGCCCCGGCGATCCCGGCCTGCTCACCGTGCGTGCGGTCGCGGCGCTCAAGGCCGCCGATATCGTCGTGCATGACGGCCTGATCGATCCGCGCGTGCTCGACATCGCGCCGCCCGCCGCACAGCGCATTTCGGTCGCCAAGAGCCGCGCGCGCCACACGCTGCCGCAGGAGGCGATCAACGCGCTGATCGTCGCGCATGTGAAGGCCGGCAGCGTCGTCGTGCGGCTGAAGGGCGGCGACCCGTTCATCTTCGGCCGCGGCGGCGAAGAGGTCGAGGCCGTGCGCGCCGCCGGCCTGCCGGTCGAGGTTATCCCCGGCGTGTCCGCGGCACTGGGTTGCGCGGCGGAAGCGATGCTCCCCCTCACCCACCGCGACCATAGCAGCGCGGTCAGCTTCGTCGCCGGCCAGTGCAAGGGTCTCGCCGAACAGAACTGGTCGGGCCTTGCCGGCCAGGGCCGCACGCTCGTCATCTATATGGGCGTCGCCACCGCCGCCGACATTGCCGACAAGCTGATGGCCGACGGCGTCGCGCCCGACATGCCGGTGGCGGTGCTGGAGAAGGGCACGCTCGAGGGCAGCCGCGCAATGCGCACCCTGCTTGCCGATCTCGGGGCGATGGTGGAACGCGAGCGCGTCGCCAGCCCGGCGATCATCGTTGTCGGCGAGGTCGTCGAACTGTCCGACGCCGAGGACAAGCTCGCCCGCTGGGCACGCGTCGCGGAAGGAATGGCGGCATGAAACTCCTAACCGGCAACGATCTCCCCAGTGGCGAAGTGGTATGGTGGACCGGCACCGGCTGGTCGCGCCATGTCGAGGAGGCGGCCGACGTCGCCGATCATGGCGAATCGATCGCCCGCGCCGAGGAAGGCGCGCGGCGGGTCAATGGCCCCTATGTCATCGATGCGACTGCCACCGCCGATGGTCCGCGGCCGGCGCATATCAAGGACCGCATCCGCGCACTCGGCCCCACCGTGCGCCCCGATTTGACGCTGAAGCCCGCCGATCCGAACGCCGGGAGTTGGGTCATATGATCTCGTTCACAAACTCCTCCCCGGCACGGGGAGGGGGACCGCGTGCGAAGCACGTGGTGGAGGGGGCCCGACCCCAAGCGATTCTTGCGTGGAGAACCCCCTCCACCATGCTTCGCATGGTCCCCCTCCCCGTCCCGGGGAGGATTTGAGCAATGTACAAATATGACAAATACGATCAGTCGATCGTCGACGCGCGCGTCGATGAATTCCGCGATCAGGTCGCCCGCCGCCTGTCGGGCGCGATCAGCGAGGACCAGTTCAAGCCGCTGCGCCTGAAGAATGGCCTCTATCTCCAGCTTCACGCCTATATGCTGCGCGTCGCGATTCCTTATGGCACGCTCAACGGCGGCCAGATGCGCATGCTCGGCCACATCGCCCGCAAATACGATCGTGGGTACGGCCATTTCACCACCCGCCAGAACATCCAGTATAACTGGATCAAGCTGGAAGAGGCGCCCGACATCCTCGCCGAACTGGCCAAGGTCGAGATGCACGCCATCCAGACCAGTGGCGAAAGCATCCGCAACGTCTCGTCGGATCAATATGCCGGCGCCGCCGCCGACGAGATCGCCGATCCGCGCCCCTGGGCCGAGCTGATCCGCCAGGCGACCACCTTCCACCCCGAATTCAGCTACCTGCCGCGCAAGTTCAAGATCGCCCTGACCGCGGCTGACGAGGATCGCGCCGCGATCCGCCTGCACGATATCGGGCTGAAGCTCGTCAAGAATGAAGCGGGCGAACTCGGCTTCGAGGTCTATATCGGCGGCGGCATGGGCCGCACCCCGTTCGTTGCCCCGCTGATCCGCCCCTTCCTGCCGGTCGACAATCTGTTCAGCTATTGCGAGGCGGCGCTGCGCGTGTGGAACCGCTGGGCACGCCGCGACAACATCCACAAGCAGCGCATCAAGATCCTCGTCCATGACCTTGGCGCCGAGGAATTCACCCGCCAGGTCGAAGCCGAATGGCAGGAAATCCTCGGCAACAACTCCGACGTACCGCGCGCCGAATTCGATCGCATCGCCGCCTATTTCACGCCGCCGCCGTTCGAGACCGGCCTGAGCGAGGGGATCGACCGCAGCGATCCCGATTTCGCCTTGTGGGTCGATCAGAATGTCGTCGCTCACAAGGCGCCGGGCTACGCCATCGCGAACATCAGCCTGAAGCCGATCGGCGGTATCCCGGGGGACGCGACGGCCGATCAGATCGACGTGATGGCCGACCTTGCCGAGCGCTACAGCTTCGACGAACTGCGCGTGACGCATGCCCAGAACATCGTCCTGCCGCACGTGCGCAAGGCCGATCTCTACGCCCTGTGGCAGGCGCTGGACGCGGCCGGCCTGGCCAACGCCAATCTCGACCTGATCAGCGATATCATCGCCTGCCCGGGCCTCGATTATTGCAGCCTCGCCAATGCCCGCTCGATCCCGATCGCGCAGAAGATCGCCACCCGCTTCGCCGACAAGCAGCGCGACCTGGGCGAACTGAAGCTCAAGATCAGCGGCTGCATCAATGCCTGCGGCCACCATCATGCCGGCCATATCGGCATCCTCGGCGTCGACCGTAAGGGCACCGAGAATTACCAGCTGCTGCTCGGCGGGTCGGGCGCGGAGGATGCCAGCCTCGGCCGCATCACCGGCCCCGGTTTCGACGAAGACGGCATCGTCGACGCGGTCGAGAAGGTCACCGACGTTTATCTCGGCGCACGCCAGGACGGCGAACGCTTCATCGACACCTATCGCAGGCTCGGCCTCGATCCGTTCAAGGAGGCGATCTATGGGTGATCTGCTGCGCTTTCGCGACGACGAGGCCCATGACGAGCCGGCGGTGACGCTCGACGCGTTCCTCGACCAGACCAGCGCCAACGCGGTCCGGATCGAATCCGGTGACGATGTGCGCCAGCTGATCCCGCATCTCGATCGCATCAGGCTGGTCGAGGTCGCCTTCCCGCGCTTCCGCGACGGGCGCGGTTATTCCTCCGCCGCCATCTTGCGCGAGGCGGGGTACAAGGGCGAGTTGCGCGCGCAGGGCGACGTGCTGGTCGACCAGTTGCTGTTCATGCGCCGCTGTGGCTTCGACAGCTTCGCGCCGGAGACGGAGCTGGACGCGGCGACCGTGCAAAGCACGCTCGCGCGCTACGACTATTTCTACCAGAGTGCCGCCGACCATGCCGTGCCGGTGTGGAAACTGCGCCATGGCTGAGGCGGCGCGGCGCCTCGACGTGATCGATACCGCACCTCCGTTCACGCGCGAGGATGCGGCGGCGATGGAACGGCGCTTTGCGGGCGTCGGCACCGGAGACATGCTCGGCGAGCTGCTCACCGGCGAGTTGAAGGGCCGCGTCGCGGCGGTGTCGTCGTTCGGCGCGGAGAGCGCTGTGCTGCTCCATCTTATCTCGCAGATCGACCGAGATATCCCTGTCATCTTCCTCAACACGCAGAAGATTTTCGGCGAGACCCTGGCCTATCGCGACGAACTGTCCGAACGCCTCGGCCTGACCGACCTGCGCGTCTTCCGCCCCGATCCGCGCCTGCTCGCCGACAAGGACGCCAACGGCCTGCGCTGGTCCTACGATCCCGATGGTTGCTGCGACCTGCGCAAGGTCCAGCCGCTGCGTCGCGCGCTCGCCCCGTTCGATGCGTGGATTTCGGGCCGCAAGGGCTTCCAGGCCGGCACGCGCACCGCCATGCCACGCTTCGAGGAGGATGAGGGCCGGCTCAAGCTCAACCCGCTCGCCGACTGGGACAAACCGCGCCTCGATGCGTGGTTCGAGGAGCACAAGCTGCCACGCCACCCGCTCGAGGCGGAAGGCTACCCCTCGATCGGTTGCGCGCCCTGCACGAGCAAGGTCCTTCCCGGCGAAGACCCCCGGGCCGGCCGCTGGCGCGGCTGGGAAAAGGTCGAATGCGGCATCCACCTGCCCGAGAAACCCGGCGAAGAACCGGTCTTCTGATTCTCTACTAAATACCTCCCCGGCACGGGGAGGGGGACCATTCGCTTCTTCAGCGAATGGTGATGGGGCTGGTTGGACGCGACCGCGCCTCAGAGAATGAAGGTGCGTTAGCCCTTCAAGCGGCAATCGCGCCGATAACGCAAAAAGGCGCAGTCACCTTCGACCAGCCCCTCCACCGCGCTACGCGCGGTCCCCCTCCCCGTGCCGGGGAGGTATTGGGTCGCCCTGATTCAATCCGCTCGCCGACCACGCCAAACTCGCGCCCGCTCGACCCGACGCCCCTCACGGATGTTGGACCGGCGACCGAAAGCGAGACGGACACGGACAATGGCGATCACGAATAAAGCCACGCTTCCCCATAAAGGGTCGAATAAAGCCTGGCTAATCGCGCCCCGCGCGCGTCGCCGCGCCGCCGACGACCGTCAGCTTTCGATGTTGGATATGCCGCCCGTATCGGATGCGTCACTTACCTCGGGCAAGTACAGGCCAAGAACAGCATCGCACTTGCGGACGGTCGTCAAAATAGGTCGATTACTTGGTGTCGCCCGCCCGCCCGACTTGCGCGTTACTTGCCGGCACCCCTCACACCGATCCAACGCCGCCGCGTCTGTCTCAGTAGCCGACGAAGTCGCTGAAGCGCGTCACGCTCGGCTCGAACTTCAGGATCACCTTGCCCGTCGCGCCGTGGCGCTGCTTGGCGATGATCAGCTCGGCCAGGCCGAACACACGCTCCATGTCGGTCGCCCATTGCGCGTGATCCTCGAAGATCTTGGCGCTGTCGCCCTCGACCGGGCGCTTGGGCTCCTTGGCCGCGACGTAATAATCCTCGCGGTACACGAACATCACGATGTCGGCGTCCTGCTCGATCGAGCCCGATTCGCGCAGATCCGAGAGCTGCGGGCGCTTGTCCTCGCGTTGCTCGACCGCGCGGCTGAGCTGCGACAGCGCCATCACCGGCACGTTCATGTCCTTGGCCAGCGTCTTCAACCCGCGGCTGATCTCGGAGATTTCCTGCACGCGCCCGTCGCCCGACGCCTTGGCAGAGCCGGTCAGCAGCTGGAGGTAATCGATCACCACCAGCCCGATCTCATTATTATGCCGGCGCTGAAGCCGGCGCATGCGCGTATGCAGCGCGGCGATGGTCAGACCAGCGGTGTCGTCGATGAACAGCGGCAGGTTTTCGAGATCGGCGGCGGCGGCGGCGAGCTGGTTGAACTCGGCCTTGCTGATCTTGCCCATGCGCAGTGCCTCGGACGAGATGCGCGCCTGTTCCGACAGGATACGGGTGGCGAGCTGGTCGGCCGACATTTCGAGGCTGAAGAAGGCGACCTTCGCGCCGACCGATTCGGATGGCGAGATGCCATCGCGCATGTCGCGCATCCAGCGCTGCGCGGCATTGAAGGCGATGTTGGTGGCGAGCGACGTCTTGCCCATGCCGGGGCGGCCGGCGAGTATCATCAGGTCGCTGTGGTGCATGCCGCCGATCTTGGCGTTGACCGAATCCAGCCCCGTGGTGATGCCCGACAGATTGCCGCCCGAGTTGAGCGCGCGCTGCGCCATCTTGACCGCCATAGTGGTGGCCTGGGCGAAGGTCTTGACCGCGCTCTCGGTGCCGCCATCCGCCGCGACCTTGAACAGCTCCTCCTCGGCCGCCTCGATCTGCGAGCGCGGATTGACCTCCTCCGAGGTATCCATCGCCCGCTCGACCAGCCCGCGCCCGACCGACACGAGTGTGCGGAGCATGGCAAGGTCGTAGATCTGCTGCGCGAACTGGCGTGCGCCGATCAGGCCAGCGCCGGAGCCGGTCAACTGGGCGAGGTAGCCCGGCCCGCCCAGTTCCTTCATGCCTTCGTCCATCTCGAACATCGGGCGCAGGGTCACCGGCGTCGCCAGCATGTCGTTGCCGCGCAATGTCTTGATCGCGGCGAAGATGCGGCCGTGGACGGGCTCGAAAAAGTGATCAGGCTCGAGCTTGTCGATCAGATCGTCGGCCAGCCGGTTGTCGATCATCATCGCGCCGAGCATCGCCGCTTCCGCCTCGACATTCTGCGGCAGGGTCTGTGCTTCGGGAGTCGCGGGGTGAGCGAGAATGGTGGCCATGGCGTCCTCATAACCGCCGCGCGCCGTCCAACAAGCGCGTTGCGGCGAAACAACTGTGGATTACGGGCATACCTTTGTCACCGGGCTCCCGCATCGCTATCAGCCCGCCCATGACACATGACGTTCACATCATCGGCGGCGGGCTGGCAGGCTCGGAAGCCGCCTGGCAGCTCGCCGAAGCCGGCTTCAAGGTCCGCCTGTCGGAAATGCGCGGCTCGGGCGAGATGACCCCGGCGCACCACACCGACGGCCTCGCCGAGCTGGTCTGCTCCAACAGCTTCCGCTCCGACGACGCGACCAGCAACGCCGTCGGCCTGCTCCACGCCGAGATGCGCGCGCTGAACTCGCTGATCCTGCGCGAGGGCGATATCCACCGCGTGCCCGCCGGTTCCGCGCTGGCGGTCGACCGCGACGGTTTCTCAGCGGGCGTCACGGCGGCACTCACCGCGCACCCCAACATCACCATCGTGCGCGAACGCGTGGATGCCTTGCCCGACGACGGCCTCGCCATCATCGCCACCGGCCCGCTCACCGCCGCCCCGCTGGCCGCCAGCATCGGCGCGGCGACGGGTGCCGACGCGCTCGCCTTCTTCGATGCTATCGCCCCGATCGTCTATTTCGACAGCATCGACATGGAGACCGCCTGGTTCCAGTCGCGCTGGAACAAGGGAGAGGGCAAGGATTACATCAACTGCGCCCTGTCGAAGGAGCAATATCTCGCCTTCCACACCGGGCTGATCGAGGGCGAAAAGACCGAATTCAAGGAATGGGAGAAGGACACCCCTTACTTCGAGGGCTGCATGCCGATTGAGGTGATGGCCGAGCGCGGGCTCGACACGCTGCGCTTCGGGCCGATGAAGCCGGTCGGCCTCGACGATCCCCGCACCGGGCGCTGGCCGCACGCCGTGGTGCAGCTGCGCCAGGACAATGCGCAAGGGACCTTGTGGAACATCGTCGGCTTCCAGACCAAGCTCAAGCACGCCGAACAGGTCCGCCTGTTCCGCACCATCCCCGGCCTCGAAAATGCCGAGTTCGCGCGGCTCGGCGGGCTGCACCGCAACACCTTCATCCGTTCGCCCGAGCTGCTCGACGAGACGCTGCGCCTCAAGTCGAAGCCGAATATCCGTTTCGCCGGCCAGATCACCGGCTGCGAGGGTTATATCGAGAGCGCCGCGATCGGCCTGCTCGCCGGCCGCTTCGCCGCCGCCGAACTGCGCGGCGAGACGCTGGCCCCGCCCCCGGTCGAGACGGCGTTCGGGGCGCTGCTCCATCACATCACCGGCGCGGCGGAGGCGGCGACCTATCAGCCGATGAACGTCAATTTCGGCCTGTTTCCGCCGATCGAGGGCAAAACCAAGAAGGCCGACCGCAAACGTATGTACACCGACCGCGCCCGCGAGGCGCTCGGCAGGTGGCTGGCGGCCTGATCAGCTGTCCTCGCCGGCCTCGGCGGGCGCGGGCGCGGCGTCGCCGTTGCGGCACTTCGGGCGCGGCCGGGTGTTGCGCTTAACCGCGGTGGCGGCGAACTCGGTCGGGTTCATCGCGCCGGACCTGTCCCGGTCGGCCGCAGCGAATTTGGTTTCCGCCTTCACCGCCCATTCGTCGAACGACAGCACGCCGTCGTGGTTGGTGTCGAGCTTGGCATAGGCCTTTCGGCGCTGCGCGAGATATTCCTCGCGCGTCACCTGGCCGTTGCGGTCCTTGTCGTAACGGCCGAAGCGCTTCTGCTCGCGCGTCCGGTCGCCGGCCTCGGGCACCGTGTCGGGCAATGGCGCGCTACCGGCGGCGGTCTGCGCGGGCGCTGCGGCGGCGAGCAATGGCGCGCCGGGATGCGCCCGCGAGCCGAGCAGCGTCGCCCCCGCCCCCGCCAACAACAAGATCGCCGCACCGCCCGCCAGATATCGCCACATCGCCCTGCCCTTTCGCTTGCGAATCGAGGCTATCGCGTTTGCTGCCCGCTTGGAAGATCAGCGGCCGCTGAGGCGATGCCAGGCGAGGCGCGCGACACGGCGTGGCGACCCGACCGGCAGCGGCTGGTCGAGCGGCACCGACGCGTCGAGCAGCGCAAGGTGCGTGAGCGCGCCGAGTGCGCGGGTTTCCCGGCTCCAGCGCACGCCCGTCGCGGCGCCAAGGGGCGAGCGCGCCGCGCTCAGTGCCTTCTCGCCGGCACGCGGGTCACGCAGGTGGCGCGCAAGATCGACCAGCGCCCATCCGGTCCCCGCCGCCGCGAGCGGGTCGGCGGCATGTGCGCCCAGCAACTTGCCGGCGATGCCGAACAGCCCCGCTCCACGATGTTCCGCGAAGCCTATCATCGCTTCGTACGCCAGATCCTCGTCGAGGAGCTCTTCCCAGCCATCGAGCATCGTCGCCAGCCGCGCACCCGTTACGCCGTGCGGCAACACCGTCGCGGCAAGCGCGACCAGCACCGGCTCGGCCGGCGGCGGCGCGGAATCGAGACGACTCAGCGCCTCGTGCCACCAGGTCAGGCGCATCTGCCCGACCAGCGGCTCGCGAGTCGTGCGCAGCACCGCGGCAAGTGTCGCATCGAGCTCGAACAGCGCCGTCAGCGCCGGCCGCAGCGCCGGTCGGGCGTAGCCGAGCACCAATGCCGACTCGGGGTTGGCGATCGGATCGACCGCGCTCACGCCGCGCGCACGCCCGAAATACCGCGTAAGGGCGTCGTTAACCATGTTGCTTGAAAAGCCATTATCCCTTTTCGCAGCATAGCGCCGTCCAGGGACTAGTCCGTTCCATATGGGGCCGCATGATGCAGGGGGAAAAGCCGAACGATCTCGCGACGGCGCGCGGTTTCCTGGGCGCGCTCGCACGCGACGTGCGCGGCAACACGCTGGCCATCATGGCTGCAGCGTTGATCCCGCTGGCGGGACTGGTCGGCGGCGGTATCGACATCAGCCGGATGTACATCACCAAGACGCGCCTGCAACATGCGTGTGACGCCGGCGCCCTCGCCGGCCGCAAGTCGCAGGGCGGCGGTACCTGGGACTCCGGCGACAACGCGGTCGCGCAGCAGTTCTTCGACGCCAATTACATGACCGGCGCCTATGGGAGCACCGGGCTGACCCGCAGTTTCTCCGAAAATGCCGGCAAGGTGACGGGCGCCGCCTCGGCCACGCTGCCGATGACGATTATGCGCATCCTGGGCAAGACGAGCGACACCCTGTCGGTGACGTGCGAGGCGGAAATGAAGCTGCCCAATACCGATGTGATGTTCGTGCTCGATAACACCGGCTCGATGGGACAGAAAGCCGTGTCGACCGATACGCTAACCAAGATACAGGGTCTCAAACTCGCGGTAAAATGTTTCTACGAGATCGTGGCGCACCTGGATACCGACGCGACTTGCGCGACCGGCACACCCAGCGGTGGCACAAGCAGCCAGGTGCAGATCCGTTTCGGGTTCATGCCCTATTCGACCAACGTCAATGTCGGCAAATTGCTCCCCAACAGCTATCTCGCCGACAGCTGGAGCTACCAGACACGCGTCGCCAACTGGAACCCGCCGGGTAGCACGTCCAACGGGCCCTATTGGCAGGTCTATGGCAGCTCGATCTCGCAAAGCGATTGCCTGAAGTACATGAACAACCAGGCGTTCTCGGGCTTCACGCCGACCGCGACGAGTTCCGGCGGCCCGAATCCGAATCCGACCGTTACTGTCACCTTCAACAGCGACGGCGCGGCTACACAGGGCGGCAGCAACGGTGAATGGGGCTGGTCCGGCGCGCCCGACACGTCGGGCACCAACGAGAGCTGCCGGCGCCTGCGCACCGATACAACGACGACCTATGTCCCGACCTTCAAGGACTGGACCTACAAGCTCGCGCCGATCAACGTCAGCGGCCTGAAGGCCGGCGGCAGCAGCTGGAACAACTCGATCCAGGCGCCGGTGGGCAGCAATGGCACCAATACCACGCTCAGCTGGGACGGCTGTATCGAGGAACGCCCGACCGTGCGGCAGACGACCTATAGTCCGATCCCGAGCGGCGCCAAGGATCTCGATATCGACCTTGTGCCCACGACCAGCGACACGACCACGCAATGGGGCCCGGCGCTGCCGGACGCGATCTTCCTCCGCAACATCCAGAGCTACTGGAGCGAGGCCTATAACGGGACCAGCACGACTACGACGGCCGATTATTATAATGGTGTGCCCTATTACTGCCCCGCCCAGGCGGTGAAGCTGCAGGCATGGCCCGATGCGAGCGCGTTCGATACCTATGTCGACAGCCTCGTGCCGACGGGCAACACCTATCACGACATCGGCATGTTGTGGGGCGCCCGCTTCATGTCACCGACCGGCATCTTCGCTTCGGAAAACGCCACCACCCCGGGTGGTGCGGACATCCAGCGGCATATGATCTTCATGACCGACGGCGACGCCGTGTCGGCGCCATGCGACTACACCGCCTATGGCGTGGCGTTCTACGACCAGCGCACGACAACCGATGTCGGCACCGCGGGCAACTGTCCCAACGAATATTCGGCGCTCGACGACCAGGTCAACAACCGCTTCATCGCACTGTGCACGGCGGTGAAGAACAAGAACATCACCTTGTGGGTGATTTCGTTCGGCAGCGGCTCGAACACAACGACCGAAGCGCGCCTCGCCTCTTGCGCGAGCAGCGGCAAGTATTTCACCGCGCGCGATTCGAACACGCTTCAGACGACATTCGCGTCGATCGCCAACCAGATATCCCAGCTCAGGTTGACCAAATGAGGCGCGCGCCGGCCACTCTCGTCCGCGACAAGCGCGGCGCGACGATCGTCGAGTTCGCGATCGTCGCGCCGGTGCTTGGCCTGATGCTGGTCGGCGCGTTCGACGTCGCGCACTCGCTCTACATGCGTGCGACCCTGCAGGGCATCGTACAGAAAACGGCCCGCGACGCGACGCTGGAAAGCGCCGACAGCGCGGCACAGACCGCACTCGACAACAAGGTCAAGGCGCAGGTGCGCGCGCTGGCCAACAACTCGACCATCGTCATCACGCGGCGCTTCTATCGCACCTTCAGCAAGGCGGCGGCGGCGCAGGCAGAAGCCTTCACCGACACCAACCATGACGGACGGTGCGACAACGGCGAACCATACCAGGACGACAACAACAACAATACCTGGGATTCCGACGGCGGCGACAATGGCGAAGGCGGCGCGAAGGATCGTGCCGTCTACACCGTGACGGTCACCTATCCGCGCTTCTTCCCGCTCTACAAATTCATTGGTGGCGCGACGACTACCAAGATCGCCGCAACGACGATCCTGGAGAACCAGCCATATTCCGACCAGAACAGTTACGGCACGCCGACGGTGAGGAATTGTCCGTGAGCCCCTTTGGTAAACTGTGCCATGCGACGGGACGTCTGCACCGCGACACCAGCGGCCTGGCGCTGCTCGAGTTCGCGTTCATCCTGCCGGTGGTCATCACGATGAGCCTGACGGGCGCGGAACTGACCAACTATATCACCACCAAGATGCGCATCGGGCAGATCGCGCTGCAACTCGCCGATGACGCGGCGCGCATGGGCACCGGCAGTCAGCTATCGGCCAAGCAGATTAGCGAAACCGATATCAACGACCTGTTCACCGGCGCGCAGCTGCAATCGGGCGAGCTGGATCTACAGACCAACGGGCGCGTGATCCTGACCGACCTGGAGCCGACCAACACCCCCGTCAACACGGCCGGTACGTACAAGATCGGCTGGCGCCGCTGCTACGGCAACAAGACCTCCTATGTCCGCCAGTACCCAACCGGCTCGGGCACGACCGGGCTCACCGGGATCGGGCCCGCTGGCCGCCAGGTCACGGCACAGGACGACAATGCGACGATGTTCATCGAGGTGTTCTACACCTACAAGCCGATCGTCGGCCTCGGTACGCTAGCGCCGACCACGACCTTCACGGAAACCGCCTCGATGGCGGTCCGCGACCGGCGCGACCTGACGCAGATCTACAACACCGCCGGCGCGACCGCCTCCACCTGCCCTGGCGGTCCCTAGCGGCTGACAACCTTCCTGACCGTCTCGACGATCTTGGCGGCGGAGATCAGCGCGAGCTTTTCGAGATTGGCGGCATAGGGCAGCGGCACGTCCTCGTTGGTCACGCGCAGCACCGGCGCGTCGAGATCGTCGAAGCCCTCCTCCATCACGAACGCCGCCACTTCCGAGGCGATCGAACAGGTCGGCCAGCCTTCCTCGACCACCACGATGCGGTTGGTCTTGGCGAGCGACGCCAGCACGGTCTGCTTGTCGAGCGGACGCAGCGTGCGCAGGTCGACCACCTCCGCCTCGATGCCCTCACCCGCCAGCGTCTCGGCCGCTTCGAGCGCGAGCCCGACGCCGATCGAATAGCTGACCAGCGTCACGTCCCTGCCCTCGCGCATGATCCGTGCCTTGCCGATCGGCAGGACATAGTCGTCCAGCGCCGGCACTTCGAAGCTGCGGCCGTAAAGCAACTCATTCTCGAGGAACACGACCGGGTCCTCGCTGCGGATCGCGGCCTTCATCAGGCCCTTGGCGTCGGCCGCGTCGTACGGCGCGATGACGATCAGGCCGGGCACGCTGGCATACCAGGGCGCGTAGTTCTGCGAATGCTGCGCGCCGACGCGGCTCGCCGCGCCGTTGGGGCCGCGAAACACGATCGGACAGCGCATCTGGCCGCCCGACATGTAATTGGTCTTGGCCGCCGAATTGATGATGTGGTCGATCGCCTGCATGGCGAAGTTGAAGGTCATGAACTCGACGATCGGGCGCAACCCGCCCATCGCCGCGCCGGTGCCGACACCGGCAAAGCCATATTCGGTGATCGGCGTGTCGATCACGCGCTTGTCGCCGAACTCGTCGAGCAGGCCCTGGGTCACCTTGTAGGCGCCCTGATATTGCGCGACTTCCTCGCCCATCACGAACACGCGCTCGTCGCGGCGCATTTCCTCGGCCATCGCGTCGCGCAAGGCCTCGCGCAGCGTGATCTTGACCATCTCGGTGCCGGCCGGGATTGCCGGATCGGAGACCTCGGCGTCGTGCTTGGCCGCCTCGTACATCTGGCGTGCGCCGGTCTCGACCTTGTGCGGCTCGGGCGTAGGCTCGGTCTTCTGATCGACGGGTGTTTCCGCCTTTGGCGCCGACGCCGCGGCCGATGCGGGCGCGGCGGCGTCCTCGCCTTCCGCGGCCAGCGTCGCGATGACGGTGCCGACCTTCACATTGTCGGTGCCCTCGGCAACAAGGATCTTGCTGACCACGCCCTCATCGACGGCTTCGAACTCCATCGTCGCCTTGTCGGTCTCGATCTCGGCCATGATGT
>JAZJXZ010000023.1:5909-53019 GCA_040390605.1 Pseudomonadota bacterium | reverse complement strand
ACATCATCCCCTGGTCGCCCGACACCGCGACCTTCGTCGTCAACGCGCTGCAGCCGGCTTCGGTCAGCCGCGTCGTGATCGACGAGGAAGAGGATCGTATCGAGGTGGTGGTGCCCGACGACCAGCTGTCGCTGGCGATCGGCCGTCGCGGCCAGAACGTGCGCCTGGCGTCGCAGCTGACCGGCAAGGCGATCGACATCCTGACCGAGGCCGACGCCAGCGAGAAGCGCCAGAAGGAATTCGTCGAGCGCTCCGAGCTGTTCCAGAACGAGCTCGACGTCGACGAGACGCTGGCCCAGCTGCTGGTCGCCGAAGGCTTCGGCAGCCTCGAAGAGGTCGCCTATGTCGAGGTCGACGAAATCGCCTCGATCGAAGGCTTCGACGAGGATCTCGCCGCCGAGCTGCAGAGCCGCGCGGCCGAAGCGCTCGAGCGCAAGGAACAGGCCAATCGCGAGGAGCGCCGCGCGCTCGGCGTCGAGGACGATCTCGCTGCCATTCCGTATCTGACCGAGGCGATGCTCGTCACGCTCGGCAAGGCCGGGATCAAGACGCTCGACGATCTCGCCGACCTGGCGACCGACGAGCTGATCGAGAAAAAGCGCCAGGAACCGCGCCGCCGCGCCGAGGACGCCCCCAAGCGTCCGGAGCACAAGGGTGGCGTGCTCGGCGAATATGGCCTGAGCGAAGCCCAGGGCAACGAGATCATCATGGCCGCCCGCGCGCACTGGTTCGCCGACGAAGAGACCACCGGGGAGGACGCGCATGCGGAATCCTCACAATGACCCGCTAGTCTCACCAGCGCCTCAAATATCTCCCGTCACCCCGGACTTGTTCCGGGGTCCACGGGGCCGCGCGCGCGGCGTTCGGCGGTTCATGCTGCGTCGCGCGCCGCTAGACGAGCGGCGGCAATCCGAGTTCGATGGCCAGATCGCGCCAATGCGGGTTGTCGCGCTCGATCAGGTTCTTCTTCCAGTCACGAGACCATTTCTTCATCCGCTTCTCACTAGCGAACGCCGCCTCCATGGTGTCGGTCATATCGAACCACATGAGGTACTTGATGTCGTATCGCTTGGTGAACCCGTCGAAGGTGCCATCGCGGTGCTGGATGATTCGGCCGGTCAGGTTCGACGTCACGCCGACATAGAGTGCGCCGTTGAAGCCGCTAGCAAGCAGATAGACGCAAGGTTCGCGCTCTCTCATACGCCCGAAACTGCCGCACGGTGGATGCCGGAACAAGTCCGGCATGACGGGAAAAATGGGACGCTTCGCCAATCATTATCCGTCACCCCGGACTTGTTCCGGGGTCCGCCGCGCCGGGTGCGCGGCGGCAGGAATCTGCTGCCCGGTCAGCGGCTGATTCAACCGCGCATCGAGCGGTGTTTTATCAGCGGGATGACACGCACCCGCCCCAGTTCTGTTGGACAGAGCATTTTATCGCTATTCCCTGCCAAATTCCCTGCCGCGGGGACGTCGACAGGGAAAATCGCCGGCGATTTGTTGGCGAATTGCGCCGTTTGCTCGGGAGGAGCGCATGGCTGATCCCGAACGCACCTGCATCCTGACCCGCGACGCCGCGCCGCGCGATGCGCTGATCCGACTTGCCATCTCGCCCGACGGCGCGGTGCTACCCGACGTGCGCGCCAAGGCGCCCGGTCGCGGCGCATGGATCGGCGTGAACCGCGCCGAACTGGACACCGCGATCGCCAAGGGCAAGCTGAAGGGCGCGCTGGGCCGCGCCTTCAAGGGCGAGGCGACGAGCATTCCGGGCGACCTTCCCGCGCTGATCGCCGACGCGCTGCAGCGTACCCTGCTCGACCAGCTCGGCCTCATCTCGCGTACCGGCAGCCTGCTGACCGGTTCGGATCGCATCGCCGACGCGGCCCGTTCGGGCAAGCTCCATCTGCTGCTTCACGCCGCCGATGCCGGCACCGACGGCAACCGCAAACTCGACCAGGCCTGGCGTGTCGGCAGCGACCGCGAGGGCGAGGATTTGCGGGGCTTGGTAATCCCCTTGCCCCGCACCATATTGTCAATGGCGTTAGGCCGCGAAAATGTGGTACATATCGGCCTGACGGACCCCCACGCCGCTTCACGGGTGCGCGACGCGCTGACCCGGTGGCTGCACTTTATCGGCCCCGACCCGGACCCCGAGCCTTGCGAAACCGCTTCGCAGGGCGCATCGGCGTCCCGCACCAGCGGGGCGGACCAGGCCGGCAAGACTTTGATCGACGAGGAACACGAGTGAGCGATACCGACAACGAAAAGCCGAAACTGGGCATGCGCGCGCCGCTGGGGCTGAAGCGCACCGTCGAGACCGGCAAGGTGAAGCAGAGCTTCAGCCATGGGCGGTCGAACACCGTCGTGGTCGAGGTGAAGCGTCGCCGCATCCTCGGCCCCGGTGGCGTACCGACCGAGGCGCCCGCCCCGGTCGAGGCGGCCCCTGCCCCCGCGCCGGCGGCGCCGCAGGCACGTGCCCCCGAGGCGCCGCGCGCACCGACGCCGTCGCCCGGTGACTCGCTGCTCTCCCGCCAGGAGCTGCAGGCCAAGCTGCTGCGCGAAGCCGACGAGGCGCGCATGAACGCGCTCGAGGAGCGCCGTCGCGCCGAGGAGCGCGAGCGCATCGAGGCCGCCGAGGAGGAACGCCGCCGCGCCGAAGAACGCGCCCAGGCCGCCAACGCCGCGCCCGAACCGGAAGCGCCCGCCGCTGCCGCGCCGGCACCCGCACCGACTCCGCCGCCTGCTGCCCCGGCAGCGCCGGTCGCGGCAGCGCCGACGCCCGCGCCTGCCCCCGCGCCGGCTGCACCGATCAGCGTCGAGCTCGATCCGTCGATGCCCGCACCGCGCCGCTTCACGCCCGTCGCCCGCCCCGAGCGGCCCGCGCCGCGTCCGGCGCCCGCGCCCGCCGCACCGACGGCATCGTCCTCGGGCAGCGCCAGCACCGGCAGCGGTGCCGCGTCGTCCGGCGGTCTTGCGCCACGTCGTCCCGCCGGCAACGAGCCGGCCCGGCCGCAGCAGCGCGACCGCAAGGGCGACGATCGTCGCCAGTCGGGCAAGCTGACCGTCAACCGCGCGCTCGGTGCGGATGAAGGCGCCCGCGCCCGCTCGCTCGCCGCGCTGAAGCGGGCACGCGAGAAGGAACATCGCCGCATGGGCGGCCCGCGCGAGGCGCAGGCCAAGCAGGTGCGCGACGTCGTCGTGCCGGAAGCGATCACCGTGCAGGAACTCGCCAACCGCATGGCCGAGAAGGGCGCTGACCTGGTCAAGGCATTGTTCAAGATGGGCATGCCCGTCACGATCAACGCCACGATCGACCAGGACACCGCCGAGTTGCTGGTCACCGAATTCGGCCACAACATCACCCGCGTCAGCGATTCGGACATCGACCTTTCGGTCGAGACCGATGTCGATGCCGAGGACACGCTGCAGCCGCGCCCACCGGTCGTCACGATCATGGGCCATGTCGATCACGGCAAGACCTCGCTGCTCGACGCGCTGCGCGGCACCGATGTCGCGGCCGGCGAGGCCGGTGGCATCACCCAGCATATCGGCGCCTATCAGGTCACGCTGAAGGACAAGTCGAAGATCACCTTCCTCGACACGCCGGGCCATGAGGCGTTCACCGAAATGCGCGCGCGCGGCGCCAACGTCACCGACATCGTCGTGATCGTGGTCGCGGCGGACGACGGGCTGATGCCGCAGACGATCGAGGCGATCAACCACACCAAGGCGGCCGGCGTGCCGATGATCGTGGCGATCAACAAGGTCGACAAGCCGGAAGCCAATCCGCAAAAGGTCCGCGAGGCGCTGCTTCAATATGAAGTGGTCGTTGAGGAAATGTCGGGCGACGTCCAGGACGTCGAAGTCTCCGCACTCAAGAAGACCGGCCTGGACGAGCTGATCGAGAAGATCCAGCTCCAGGCTGAACTACTCGAGCTCAGGGCCAACCCGGATCGCCCCGCCGAGGGCACCGTGATCGAGGCCAAGCTCGACAAGGGTCGCGGCCCCGTCGCGACCGTCCTCGTCAATCGCGGCACGCTCAAGGTCGGCGACGTGTTCGTCGTCGGTGCCGAGAGCGGCAAGGTCCGCGCGATGACCAACGACAAGGGCCAGCAGATCAAGGAAGCCGGCCCGTCCATGCCGGTCGAGGTGCTCGGCCTGTCGGGCGTGCCGCGCGCCGGCGATCCGCTGTCGGTGGTCGAGAACGAGGCCCGCGCCCGCGAGGTCGCCGCCTATCGCCAGGGCGTGCTGACGCAGAAGCGCACCACCTCCACTCCGGCCAGCCTCGAGAGCATGTTCTCCGCGCTCAAGGACAAGCAGGCGATCGAATATCCGCTGGTGGTCAAGGCCGACACGCAAGGCTCGGTCGAGGCGATCGTCGCGTCGATCAACAAGATCTCGACCGACGACATCAAGGCCCGCGTGCTGCATTCGGGCGTCGGTGGCATCACCGAGAGCGATGTCACCCTGGCAGGGGCTTCGGGCGCGCCGATCATCGGCTTCAACGTCCGCGCCAACGCCAAGGCCCGCGAGATCGCCGATCGCCAGAAGGTCGCGTTGAAATATTACGACGTGATCTACGACCTGATCGACGAGATCCGCGCCGGCATGGCGGGCGAGCTCGGCCCCGAGGCATTCGAGACGGTCGTCGGCCGCGCCGAAATCCGCGAGGTCTTCTCCGCCGGCAAGCACGGCAAGGCCGCCGGTCTGCTGGTCACCGAGGGCGTCATCCGCAAGGCGCTCAAGGCACGCATCACGCGCGACGATGTCATCATCTACCAGGGTGAGATCGCCAGCCTGCGTCGCTTCAAGGACGATGTCGCCGAGGTGCGCGCCGGCCTGGAGTGCGGCGTGACCTTCACGCAAAACTTCGTCGACATCAAGCCGGGCGACTTCCTCGAAACCTTCGAGGTCGAGCTGCGCGAACGGACGCTGTGATGAAACGCCCTCTCCCTTTGCGGGGAGAGGGCGGTTCGTCGTCCGCGGGTCGATGAGATGAAGAAGATCGAGACATCCGACACCAAGAACGTCCGCTCGCTGCGCGTCGGCGAGCAGATACGTCACGCGCTGTCGGATATCCTTTCGCGCGGTGACGTGCATGACGAGACGTTGGCCAGCCATCTCGTGACGATCACCGAGGTGCGCATGTCGCCCGACCTGCGCCACGCCACCGTCTTCGCGAAGCCACTGCTCGGTGCCGACGAGGAAGCGGTGCTCAAGGCGATGCGCACCCATACCGCCTATCTCCAGCGCGAGGTCGCGCGGCGCATCAACCTCAAATACGCCGCCAAGCTGAAATTCCTCGGCGACGAGAGCTTCGACGAGGGCAGCCATATCGACAAGCTGCTGCGCGACCCGCACGTCGCGCGGGACTTGCAACAGGACGACTGACGCCCTTCCCCGGACAACTCTTTCGCGATAGCCTCGCCGCAATATGGGAGGTGTCGATGCGCAAGGTGAAAGTGCTGCCGTTCCTGATGCTTGCCACCCTCGCGGCGACGCCGGCGGTGGCTCAGCAGGCGGGTGTGTTCGTGAAGACGGGAGAGAGCGTCGTCTTCCGCCTCGACCATGGCCAGCCGGTCGACGTGCATCCCGCCACCGGCGCGGACAAGCCTGCGGCCGGCGAGATCAGGGTCGACCTGCGCTATGCCAGTGGCGCGACGACGATGGTCGTCGCCAACAACAGCGGCGGCTTTCTCAACTACCGCGCCTTCATCGCACGCGACGCCGACAGCGCCGGCAAGGCGACCAGCGTCTGCACCTTGATGGACGGCGGCCGCTTTGCCGTGGAGAACTGGCCCGGCCAGCCGTTCCCCGGCATACGCCTGACCGATTTCACGCCGGCCACCCAGGACAGCATGGTCTGCCAATAGGCTGCGGCATCAGGACGACCGGACAGAGGTCCGGCGGAATTGATCTGGACATGAAGGCGGCTTCCGGTTCTTTGATCCGGATGGCCAAGCTCTATTTCTACTACGCCTCGATGAACGCGGGGAAATCGACCACGCTGCTGCAGGCGGATTTCAACTATCGCGAGCGCGGCATGAAGACGATGCTGTTCACCGCCGCGATCGATGATCGCTTCGCGGCAGGCACGATCACCTCGCGCATCGGGCTGGAGCATGATGCGATCATGTTCGGCGCCGACACCGACATCGCGGCGATCGTCCGCGCCGGCGGCGACAAGCCGGCGTGCGTGCTGGTCGACGAAGCGCAGTTTCTCAGCGCGGCGCAGGTCGATCAGCTCGCCCGGCTCGCCGATGCCGACGGCATTCCGGTGCTCGCCTACGGCCTGCGCACCGATTTCCAGGGCGCGTTGTTCCCGGGTTCGGCGCGCTTGCTGGCGATCGCCGACTCGCTGGTCGAGCTCAAATCGGTGTGCGAATGCGGCCGCAAGGCGACGATGAACCTGCGCGTCGATGGCGAAGGCCGCGCGGTGGCGCAGGGTGCGCAGACCGAGATCGGCGGCAATGATCGTTACGTCGCGCTGTGCCGGCGGCACTTCACCGCCGCGCTGGACGAGGCTGCGGCACGATGAGCCCTGACAGCATCTTTTATCAGATCGCCGTGTGGCTGATCCCGCTGATCGTCGCGATAACGCTCCACGAAGTAGCGCATGGCTACGCCGCCTGGGCGCTCGGCGACCAGACCGCGCGGCGGCTCGGCCGGCTGACGCTCAACCCGATCCGCCATGTCGATCCGGTTGGCACCGTCGTGTTGCCACTCGTGCTCGCGATCGCCCATGCGCCGATCTTCGGCTGGGCCAAGCCGGTGCCGGTGGAAACCGCGGGCATGCGCAACCCGCGGATCGACATGGCCCTGGTGGCGATGGCCGGACCGGCGACCAATCTCGTACTGGGCTTCCTTGCGGCCATCGCCGTCGTCCTGTTCGCTTTCTGGCAGGGCGAGGCGATCGATGCGGGATTCCCTAGGTTCGTGGCAGATAGCCTGTTCAGCTTCCTGCAGATCAACGTCTTCCTCGCGGTCTTCAACATGCTGCCGCTGCCGCCTTTCGATGGTGGGCATGTCGTCGCGGGGGTGCTGCCCGAGGCGCTGGCCGAACCCTATGCGCAGCTCGGACGGTATGGCTTCCTGATCATGATCGTCCTGCTCGTCATTCTGCCGAGCATCGCGCCCGAGGCCAATTTCGTCGCCCGGATCATCGGGCCGGTCGCGGACAATGTCGCGCGCCTGTTTCTCACGGCCGCCGGCGCGATCACATGATCGCTTCATGCTGGATACAGCCTCATCCCGTTACGTTGCTGTGTCGAGGGGGCATGAGGAACAGGCACATGATCAAGTCTCTCATTTTCGCCGCCTTGCCGTTGGCGTTGCTTGGTGCCGGTGCGCAGGCACAGACCGCGTCCGACACGGGCAAGCCGGCCACCATCCCCTTCGTCCGCTTTAACGCGATCCAGGATTTCGAGGCGGACAGCGACAAGGGCGTCTATCTGCAGGATCAGCAGCGCCGCTGGTATTATGCCAGCGTGGTCGGGCCCTGTACCGGACTGCCTTTCGCGGTGAAGATCGGCGTCGATACGCGTTTCGCCGGCGACACGCTCGATTCGACCGGCACGCTGCTGGTCGATGGCGAACGCTGCAAGATCGACAAGCTTGTGACCAGCGGCCCGCCGCCGCAACGCGAGAAGCACAAGAAGCATTGAGGCTGGCCGGACAGCGCCGCGCGGTCTAGTCGCCGCACGATGCATGGCTGGATCATCCTCGACAAGCCGCTCGGCCTGGGCTCGACCCAAGGCGTGTCGGCGGTAAAGCGCGCTTTGCGTACCGGCGGATATGGCAAGTTCAAGGTCGGCCATGGCGGCACGCTCGATCCGCTGGCGACGGGCGTGCTGCCGATCGCGATCGGCGAGGCGACCAAGCTCGCCGGACGGATGCTCGACAGCGACAAGGTGTATGACTTCACCATCCGCTTCGGAGAGCAGACCGATACGCTGGACGGCGAGGGTGTGGCGATCGCGACGAGTGACGTGCGGCCGACGGCGGCGGCGCTTGAGGCGGTGTTGCCGCAGTTTACGGGTGAGATCGAGCAGGTGCCGCCGGCTTATTCGGCGCTGAAGGTGGATGGCGAGCGGGCCTATGACCTGGCGCGGGCCGGGGAAGAGGTGGTGCTGGCCACTCGGCCTGTCACGATCCACTCCCTCAATACCTCCCCGGAACGGGGAGGGGGACCAGCGAAGCTGGTGGAGGGGCTGGTCGGGCGGGAGCAGGCCTCCCATGCCACCAGCAGAGTTCGCCGTGAAGACGTTGACGATGCGGGGCCAGGTTCCGCCCAGCCAGCCCCTCCACCATTTGCTGAAGAAGCAAATGGTCCCCCTCCCCGTACCGGGGAGGTATTAGAAGGTGGGGAGGTATTGCAGGAAGCCACCCTGACCGCCCATGTCTCCAAGGGCACCTATATCCGCAGCCTCGCCCGCGACATCGCGCTGGCGCTTGGCACGGTCGGGCATGTCACCATGTTGCGCCGTACCAAGGCCGGGCCGTTCACCCTCGAAAACGCGATATCGCTGGACAAATTGCATGAAGCCGCTATGGCGCGCGACCTTGAACACCTACTCCTGCCGTTGAGGGCGGGGCTGGACGACATCCCGGCTCTACCCCTCACCCCCGATCAGGCAGGGCTGCTCCGACAGGGGCGGGTTCTGAGCGGGATCGCCTCGGACGATGGCCTTTGCTTCGCGACGCTGGACGATGTCCCGGTCGCGCTCGCCGAGGTTCAGGACGGCAACGTCTCCGTCATCCGCGGCTTCAACCTGTAATGAGATGTCGAGGACAAAGATAACATGACGATTTCGCAAGAGCGCAAGGACGTGCTCATCAAGGAACATGGCCGCGTCGAAGGCGACACCGGTTCGCCCGAAGTGCAGGTCGCGATCATCACCGAGCGGATCCGCAACCTCACCGAGCACTTCAAGATCCACGCGAAGGACAATCACTCGCGCCGCGGTCTCCTGATGCTCGTCAACAAGCGTCGCAGCCTGCTCGACTATCTCCGTCATAACGACGGCGCGCGCTACACCGCGATCATCGGCAAGCTCGGCCTTCGCAAGTAACCAAATGGCGCCTCCGGGCGCCATTTTTTCATGCCCGCAGATCAGCGGGTGACCAAGAGCCCATGGCAATTCGGCCCCGGGCTCCAAGAGCGACATCTCGCTCTACACCGCACGAGCCGGCTTAGCTCGCACACAGGCCCCGGCACGCATTGGGCGGTCGGCGTAAAGGAAATACAATGTTCGACACCAAGAAAGTAGAAATCCAGTGGGGCGGCCAGACCCTCACGCTGGAAACGGGCCGCGTTGCCCGCCAGGCTGACGGCGCGGTCCTCGCGACGCTCGGCGAAACCGTCGTGCTCTGCGCCGTCACGGCCGCGCGCTCGGTCAAGGAAGGGCAGGATTTCTTCCCGCTCACCGTTCACTATCAGGAGAAGTTCTCCGCCTCGGGTCGCATCCCCGGCGGCTTCTTCAAGCGTGAGCGCGGCGCGACCGAAAAGGAAACGCTGACCAGCCGCCTGATCGATCGCCCGATCCGCCCGCTGTTCCCGGAAGGTTTCTACAACGAAATCAACGTGATCTGTCAGGTGCTCAGCTATGACGGCGAGAACGAGCCGGACGTGCTGGCGATGGTTGCGGCCTCTGCCGCACTGACCATCTCAGGCGTCCCGTTCATGGGCCCGATCGGCGCCGCGCGCGTCGGTTATGTCGATGGCGAGTACATCCTCAACCCGACCAACGAGCAGGTGAAGACCGGCGAGCTCGACCTCGTCGTCGCCGCCACCGGCAACGCCGTGATGATGGTCGAATCCGAAGCCAAGGAGCTCTCGGAAGAGGTCATGCTCGGCGCCGTGCAGTTCGCCCACAAGGCGTGCCGCGAGGCCGTCAACGCGATCATCGACCTGGCCGAGAAGGCCGCCAAGGATCCGTGGGAAATGGCCGCCCAGGCCGACCTGACGGCCGCCAAGGACAAGCTCAAGAAGCTGATCGGCAAGGACATCGCCGCCGCCTATAAGGTGACCGACAAGTCCGAGCGTTCGAACCTGCTCAACGCTGCGCGCGCCAAAGCCAAGGAAGCCTTTGCCGATGCCGCCCCGCAGGACCAGATGGCCGCGCAGAAGCTCGTCAAGAAGCTCGAAGCTGAAATCGTCCGTGGCGCGATCCTCAAGGACGGCCAGCGCATCGACGGCCGCACCACCACGCAGATCCGCCCGATCGAAGCGATCGTCCACTTCCTGCCGCGTGCGCACGGCTCGGCGCTGTTCACCCGTGGTGAAACGCAGTCGATCTGCACCACCACGCTCGGCACCAAGGACGCCGAGCAGATGATCGACGGCCTGACCGGCCTGTCCTACGAAAACTTCATGCTGCACTATAACTTCCCGCCCTATTCGGTCGGCGAAGTCGGTCGCTTCGGTGCCCCGGGCCGTCGCGAAGTCGGCCACGGCAAGCTCGCCTGGCGCGCGCTGCATCCGGTGCTGCCGTCGAAGGAGGAGTTCCCCTACACGATCCGCGTTCTCTCCGACATCACCGAGTCGAACGGCTCGTCGTCGATGGCGACGGTGTGCGGCGGTTCGCTGTCGATGATGGATGCCGGTGTGCCGCTGAAGCGCCCGGTCTCGGGCATCGCGATGGGCCTGATCCTGGAAGGCAAGGATTTCGCGATCCTCAGCGACATCCTCGGCGACGAGGATCATCTCGGCGACATGGATTTCAAGGTGGCGGGCACGTCCGAAGGCATCACCACGATGCAGATGGACATCAAGGTCGCCGGCATCACCGACGAGATCATGCGTGTCGCTTTGGCCCAGGCCAAGGAAGGCCGCGCGCACATCCTCGGCGAAATGGCCAAGGCGCTCGACCACACCCGTGAGGAGCTGTCGGCCCACGCACCGCGCATCGAGACGTTCACGATCGACAAGTCGAAGATCCGTGAAGTCATCGGCACCGGCGGCAAGGTGATCCGCGAGATCGTCGCCACCACCGGCGCCAAGGTCGACATCGACGACGAGGGCGTGATCAAGGTTTCGTCGAGCGATACGTCGCAGATCGAAGCCGCGATCAAGTGGATCAAGGGCCTCGTCGAGGAAGCCGAAGTCGGCAAGGTCTATGACGGCAAGGTCGTCAACCTGGTCGATTTCGGTGCGTTCGTGAACTTCATGGGCGGCAAGGACGGCCTGGTCCACGTCTCCGAGATGCGCAACGAGCGCGTCGAGAAGGTGTCGGACGTCGTCTCCGAAGGCCAGGAAGTGAAGGTCAAGGTGCTCGAGATCGATCCGCGCGGCAAGGTTCGCCTGTCGATGCGCGTCGTCGATCAGGAAACCGGCGCCGAGCTGGAAGACAGCCGCCCCCCGCGCGAACCGCGTGAAGGCGGCGACCGTGGCCCGCGCGGCGATCGTGGCCCGCGCCGCGATGGCGGCGGTGACCGCGGCCCGCGTCGTGACGGTGGTGACCGTGGTCCCCGCCGTGACGGCGGCGACCGTGGCCCGCGTCGCGATGGCGGCGGGGAGCGCGCCGAGCGCGCACCGCGTCGTGAAGGCAATGACGACAACGGCCCCGCGCCGGAGTTCGCGCCTGCCTTTCTGACGGGCGACCGCGACTAACAGTTAATCCGCAAGGATGGCGGAGAGGATGAGGGGGTCCGGCAGCGATGCCGGGCCCCTTTTCTTTGGCAGTTGTTGCTAGCTGAGTTGTGCGGGGAATTCATATTCCCTCTGACAACTGGGTAAAAATAATGTCAGAAAGTAACGGCGCGACATGTAAAGGAGGCGAGGCACCTATGGTAGACAGACCACGGTCAAACCGCGCTTCGCTGGTGAGTGCTGGTATCGCTTGCACCCTGCTTTTTCTCACTTTGATTGGCTGGCAAAACGATCGATTGAAATATTTAGATCAAGCTCGGGAGTTAGCGGCCAGATTGAGTGCGCGCGAAGATCCACTTCCGGTTCCCAGTGGCGCGACGCCTCTTAACCCGAGCGGCGCTAGTGCCGCCCACCCCGACGCTACGACGGTCGGTGCTGGCAACACTGACAACGGCACGATCCTTAGCGCGGGTAATGCTGACTTTTCGCGCCAAGGTGCCGCTGTCGGCTTCACCGATAACGGCACCATCTCAAACCCCAGTGCAGCTGCATATTTTGGGAAATTGTCTAACGGCCGGCTCGAATGGTCAATTCGCACCAGCGCCGGTCTGTTTTCATGTTGGCGCGTAAAGACTGGCATGGCCTGCACCGGACCAGCGAAGTCCAGCGGAGCGACTGGCGACACGAGCGGTGACGGCGGGGCGACTGCGGGGCCACCCGGCGACGGCGGGACGACTGCGGGCCCACCCAGTACGGCGGGCCAGACGGGGCCTTCCTCGATCAGGATAGTTGAAACTCCCACCCGTTCGCGCAGCACAGAAACTCCCGGTCAATCCCCGCCTAGCGGGCACCTCATCGCGACCCCAAGGAGCTGACCATAGCTGCGGCGAACTGTGCACGATAACGTTCCCGTTTTGAGGGGATGTGTTCTGCAATTTCTGATTATTCTCGTTACCGCGATCGTGACGGCTGCCGCCGCTCAGATTTTTGTTGTGATTAAGGATCTCTACCTCGCGAGCCGCGAAGGTAAGTTCTCTGCGCTCTATGCCGCGCTGTTTTTCGAACAGTACGGCGATCATTGTTCGCAGCGCTTTGGCGAAAAAGAGGCGTATGACGTACCTGACCGCCGGGTTGATGCTGATCACAGCGCCATGCCTAAACTGGCCGATTTCCTCAAAGAGATCGCTTGGCACACGGTGACGTTGCGTAATTGAGTTAGCCATCCTCCTGCGTATGCGGAGTCGCCCTGGCAGGTGCTCCAGGCAGGAGGATGACCGATGAAGATATTTGCAGCATTGGATGTGAGCGACAAGTCCACGCATGTATGCGTGGTCGATGGCGACGGCGCGATCTTGTGGCGCGGTGTCTGCGCGACCGATCCGGCGGTGTTGGCGGCGACGCTTGCCCGGCATGCGCCCGGGCTTGAGCGTGTGGCGCTGGAGACCGGTCCGCTATCGGCGTTCCTCTATCACGGGCTGATCGAGCGCAACGTCCCTGCGGTGTGCATTTGCGCGCGGCATGCGAAGGGTGCGTTGTCGGTTCGGATCAACAAGAGCGATGCGCACGATGCCGAGGGGCTGGCGCAGCTCGCGCGCACCGGCTGGTTCAAGGCGGTGCACATCAAGGGCAGCGCGACGCACCTGGACCGGGCGCAACTCAAGGTACGAGAGCAACTGATCCGTGCCCGTCTGGCGATGGGCAACCAGTTGCGCGGGCTGTTGAAGCTGTTCGGCCTGAGGATGGGCAAGGTGACCACGCCGGCCAAGCGCGCCGAACGACTGGAAGCGTTGCTCGCCCAGAAGCCGGAGTTGCGCCCGATCCTTGCGCCGCTGGTAGCCGGGCTGGAAGCGCTCGATGCACAGATCGTCGCCTCGACGCGCGGTCTCAAGGCACGGGCCGAGGCCGACCCGGTCTGCCAACGGCTGATGAGCGTGCCCAGCGTCGGCCCGATCATCGCGCTCAGCTACAAAAGCAGCATCGAGGATCCCGGGCGGTTCCGGCGCAGCGAAGATGCCGGCGCCTATGCCGGGCTCGTTCCCCGGCGCAGTCAGTCGGGCGAACGCGACTATAACGGCCGCATCTCCAAGGCCGGCGATCCGATGTTGCGATCGGCGCTCTATGAGGCCGCCAACAACCTGCTCTGCCGGGTCAAGCGGCCCAGCCCGCTACAGACATGGGGCAAGGCGCTCGCCGCGACCAAGGGCGGCAAGCGCGCCCGGGTCGCGGTCGCCCGCAAGCTCGCCATCCTGCTCCACCGTCTTTGGCAGTCCGGCACCAGCTTCCGATGGGCGTGACGCCCTGAAGACTGACCGGACGTCAAAGTGAGCGACCTCGTTGCACGTGTAGAGCACAAAGCTCGTCGGTGACCTGGAGGCGCTCGACAAACATCGCCTGACCGCGACCATGATGGCATCGACTATACGTGGCTCCACCGCCTGCCGATGACCTCGAAGACAACCGTAGACGCTGGTCAGTATTACCTAATCAGGAGCAGCGAATGCCAATATCAATTAGACAACACGTGCAATAACGCCTTTTGGGGACATAATAACATCGAGTTGGGTGAACGTATGGGTGATAGTTTAGCGGTTATTGCACGTATCAACGAAATCTCGACCTAAGAAATGAATTATCGGAAGTCGGCCACCAGTATCAGCCGAATTTAGTCGCGTTGGACACGTAAAGGTTACTAAAAGCGGTGGTTGATGATGCCATTCGATCGTTCAACGAGGATGGCAGCAGTATCTCCATCAGAATATAACATTTACGACTAGGAAGCCTCATGACGCCTGCTGAAGAACTGCTCGCGATCGCTGATAGATTGGACGCGGCTGCCACACCATCTGCACTGGAAGCTAGCGAAGGAGATCTCACAAAGCTTGAAGAGGTGTCAGCCGAAGCTGGTCGCGCATTTTCTGGCTCGTGGTTGGGTTATCACGCCCGGGTATATTACAATAACTTACAACCTCCTCCCCCCGGTGCCCATTTTAGCCAAGAGTGGGGGTTGAAGGAAATGTCCTTCGCCTCGATGGGCAGCCATGGAGACTGGCGCGAATATGACCCAGCTGCGTTGATCGATCATCTTCGCGAACGGGCCGGAAAACCAAGCCTAGTTTCTGTCAGTGCCGCGGCTGACGAAGCCGACGAGACCCTTCGGGACGCGAAAGCTGAGATTCAGTCGGTTTTGCTAACCGAGAACGCTGATGGCTCGGACAAATATGTCGCTCAGTTAGTAGCTGATCTCGATCGATTTAAGCCAGTTACCGCAGCCGAGGCAATCCAGCATTGGGTACCAAAAGGCGAGAAAATGACTCGCGACACGGTGGTAGTTGGGCAAGGGAACCAAGTCCCCCCTCACATAGTGATTAAGGCTGAGGTCGCCGCGATCCGCCACTCCTTTGGAACATGCGTCGGCGTCGCCCAAATAGCTCGCAAAGCAGCCTCACATTTGCAGCGCAAGGCCAGGCAGCGCACGCAAGATGCTCGCATTGGTACGAATATCTTTATTGGTCACGGACGCTCCACAGCTTGGCGAGAATTGAAAGATTTCGTTCAAGACCGCCTTCATCTTCCTTGGGATGAATTCAATCGAGTACCAGTGGCAGGGGTCACGAACCAAGCTCGACTTGCAGAAATGCTCGATGCCGCAGCTATCGCACTCGTTATTATGACAGCTGAAGATGAAGTCGCGGATGGCGTCATGCAGGCTCGCATGAACGTCATTCACGAGGTTGGCCTGTTTCAAGGACGGCTTGGATTTACGAAAGCCATTGTCCTTCTAGAGAATGGGTGCGAAGAATTTAGTAATATTCAAGGACTTGGACAAATTAGATTTCCATCTGGCAACATAGCGGCGTCATTTGAAGAGGTTCGCCGTGTACTGGAGCGGGAATCTGTGATATAATATATCTATATTATTAATTATTCAAAACAACGAATATATTTTTATCACATCAGTTGAATTAACTTGCTTAATCTACCTATTTATTCACCAAACAAATCCCGCTGCGCCTTCTCCAGCTCCTCGGCATAGCGCCGCCGCACATAGGTCTCCGACAACACGCCCAGCACGCGCCGGTCGCCGGCGACCACCGCCAGCTCGTCGCTGCCGGTACGGTCGAAGGTCTTCATGACCTCGACGACATTGGTCTCCGCCGTCAGCGCAGTGTCGCGATTGGCGGCCAGCGTGGAGATCGCCGCCGCGGGGTCGCGCCCCTCGGCATAGGCGGCCGCGGTCTGCACCACGCCGGCATAATGCCCCTCGCCGTCGCACAGCACGACGCGGCTGGTCGAGCCGAGCGGGAAGCGGTGACGGAATTCGGCGATGGTCAGGGCGCCGGGCGTGGCGCGCGTCTCGCGGCGCATCATGCGGCCGGCGGTCAGTGTCTTGACCCAGCCGACGTCGCGCGCGCTCTTGATCGTCTCGCCGCGCAGATGCAGCCGCCAGGTCGAGAAGGAATAGCCGAAGGTCTCGCGCACGATGGTCGAGGCGACCAGGGAGGCCGCGACCACCGCGCCGGTCAGCGCGAAATTCTGCGTCGCCTGCAGCACCAGCATCGCCATGGTCATCGGCCCGCCGACCACCGCCACGGCGAGCGCGGCCATGCCGACCAGCGCGGCATTGTGCGGATCGACCACCTGATGCCCGACGACCATCGTCACCATGGCGGCAAACAGATGGCCGATCAGCGTGCCGAGGAACAGCGAGGCGAAGAACAGGCCGCCGCGAAAGCCGAAGCCGAGCGAGACGATCGACGCCGCGGTCTTGGCCAGCAACACCGTCGCGATGAACGCCAGCGAGGCGCCGATCGCGAGATCGGCATGGAGCGCGCCATGGCCGGCGGACAGCGCCTGGGGCGAGATCAGCGCGATCGGGATCAGCAACAGGCCGCCGATCGCCGGCCGCGCCCAGTCGGGCAGCTTCAGGCGTCGCACGCCGCGCTCGAACAGCGCCACCGCACGCATCAGCACCACGCCATAGCCGGCGCAGATCGCCCCGAGCAGCGCATAGACGATGTAATGATGCGTCTCGACCCGCGCGCCCGCCACCGCCTCGATGACATAGGGCTGCACGCCGAGCGTCTGGGCGACCAGCGCGCCGGCCAGCGCCGCCGCCGCGACCGGCGCGATCGCCGACGGGGTATAGGCGCCGATGATGATCTCGAAGGCATAAAAGGCACCGGCCAGCGGCGCGCCGAACACCGCGCCGATCGCCGCGCCCGCGCCCGCGCCGACGAGATGGCGCAGATCTGCGCGGCGCAGCGCCAGCGCACTGCCAACCCAGGCCGCGATCGCCCCACCCAGCTGGGTATAGGCCGCCTCGAGCCCGACCGAGGCGCCGAAGCCGTTCGACAACACCGTCTGCCCGCAGATCACCAGGCTGTCGGCGATCGACATGCGCCCGCCATGCAGCGCATTGGCCTCGACCGGGTCGACCAGCCGCCGTTTGCGCACCCGCACCGCGAGCGAGAACAGCGCCAGGATCACGCCACCCGCCGGCAGCACCAGCAGCGAGAGCGTGGACAGCGCCGGCGCCTCGCTCAGCCGGCTCGACGGCGGCAACGCGAACAGCAGATGCTGCAAGGTCCGCGCGATGCCGCCCTGCACCACGCTGAGCAGCGCCGACGCCCCGCCCACGCCCACCGCGAGCAGGATGAACATCGCCTCGCTGGCGCGCACCTTGCGGCGCAGCCAGGCGACGGAAAAGCGGGCGAGGACGGCGGGCTTATTGATCAAGGCGTTTCGGCGGCGAAGGGGACGGTTCCGGTTGAGCCTTTCAGGGTCTCGACGCAACCCCCAGGTGACATGCGATTTCGCCGCGCCACGGTTGCCGCGTTACGAGTGGAAGCATATGCCGATCGCTCTGCAACAGCGGGACGATCAGCATGCGCCATCCTTTCCTTCTGCCTGCGCTTCTGGGCGTCTGTCTCGCAACGTCCGCATCGGCCCAGACCAGGGCGCCGGTCGCGGGGACGGCGCCGATCGACAAGGCGCGGCTATCCGACATGACGCGCACGCTGGCCAGCGACGCGTTCGAGGGTCGGGCACCGGGCACGCCGGGCGAGGAGCGCACCGTCAGCTGGCTCATCGACCGCTTCAAGGCGCTCGGCCTGCAGCCTGCCGGCGAGAAGGGCGGCTGGACGCAGGCCGTTCCGCTCCTCCACACGCGCGTCGATCAGGCCGCGCCCATCACGATCCACGCCGGGGCGACCGACATGATGCTGGCCCAGGGCAAGGACATCTATGTCGGCACGGTGCGCGACGTCGATCGCGCGACCATCGCGGCGGCGCCGTTGGTGTTCGTCGGCTACGGCGTCGATGCGCCCGAACGCCGGTGGGACGACTTCAAGCAGGCCGATCTCAAGGGCAAGGTGGCGGTGTTCCTGGTCAACGACCCGGATTTCAACGCGCCCGCCGGCGACCCAGTCACCGGCGTGTTCGGCGGCCAGGCGATGACCTATTATGGCCGCTGGACCTACAAGTTCGACGAAGCCGCGAAACGCGGGGCGATCGGCATCCTGATCGTCCACGATACCGCCGGCGCGGGCTATGGCTGGAACACCGTCATCGCGCCGGGCGGCGAAAGCTTCGCGGTGGTGCGCAAGCCCGGGGCGACCGAACCGACGATGCTGCAGGGCTGGCTGTCGGCCGATGCCGCCACGCGCCTGTTCGCCGCCGCCGGGCTCGACCTTGCCCAGCTCAGCCGCGCCGCACGACGCCGCGACTTCCAGCCGGTGCCGCTGCCCGGCGCGACCCTGTCCGCCGATATCGCGGTGACCCGCGACCGCGTCGCGAGCCGCAACGTGCTGGCCAAATTGCCGGGAACGACGCGACCCCGCGAGATCATATCGTTCGCCGCGCATTGGGATGCCTATGGCATCGGCAAGCCGGGCGCCAATGGACGGACGATCCGTGCCGGCGCCGCCGACGACGCGATCGGGGTGGCGGCGGTGCTCGAGCTGGCGCGCACTTTCGCCGCGGCGCCGCGCACGAAACGCACGCTGCTGTTCGCCGCCTGGACCGCCGAGGAACGCGGCCTGCTCGGCTCCGAGACCTTCGCCCGGTCGGATCTTTATCCGGCGCGTGACATGGTCGCCAACTTCACCATGGACGTGTTGCAGACCGCCGGGCCGGCGCGCGACGTGGTGCTGGTCGGCGCGGGGCAGAACGACCTCGAGGACGCTCTTGCCCGTGCCGCGCGGACGCAGGGCCGCACCGTCACGCCCGATGCCCGCCCCGAGCGCGGCCTTTTCTATCGGGCGGACCATTTCTCGCTCGCCCGTCGCGGTGTGCCGACCTTGCTGCTGATGGGTATCGGCGGCGGCGCCGATCTGGTGAAGGGCGGCCGCGCGGCCGGCGACAAATGGGTAAGCGACTATACCGCGCATTGCTATCACCAGACCTGCGACGACTGGAGCGCCGACTGGGACCTGACGGGCGCGGCGCAGGATGTCGCGCTGGTCTATCGCATCGGCCGCGATCTCGCCGACAGTGCGGCATGGCCGGGGTGGAAGGCCGGATCGGAATTCGCCCCGATCCGCGCCCGGTCACGGGCGACGCAATGATCAAAGGGTCGCGCACTGGCGAGAAAGAAGAGTTGTTCACGCGGAGACGCGGAGGCGCGGAGAGGCTGCGTTCGGCGCCTCTGTCTCGCGTCAGCAAGATCTGATCGACGTTGCCCGATGGAAGGATCGCGCTGTCGCGCGAGCGGTTACCCGGCGCGACTCCTCCGCGTCTCCGCGTCTCCGCGCGAACAAACCCCTTCTTCTGCGCGCCAATCGGCGCTCAGGTCAGTCGCCAGACCACGCAAAGCACCGTGACGACAATCAGCGGCGCCGCCGCGATCCATAACCGGCGCGCGTTGACGCCACCCACCTCGCGCAGATCGGCCAGCGCGAACAACGCCGCGATCATCGCGCCGAGCATCGTCCACAGATTGTAGCGCAGCTCCGCCGCCACGCTCGCCGGCAGATAGCCGAGGCCGTAGAGCAAGGCCGACAGCGCCAGCGGCACGATGATCCGCCGCGAGGGCAGCGGCGGCGCGACGATCAGCGTGCCCAGCGCCAGCGCCATCCAGCAGATCGGCCAGCCGAGCGGCGTGCGTCCGGTCCACAGCGCGAGCCAGTAGAGCGCGTCGAGCAGCGGGTTGTGCGCGACCTTGTAGCCCCAGTCGTTGGGCGCGCCCTCGATCTGCGCGGCGCCTTCGACCTCGTCATGCACCAGGAAGCGCATGTTGATGTTGAAATGCGCCAGCCGGTGCGCGGCATAAGCGAAAGGGTGCGCGACGACCGCCCCGAGCCAGTGGCGATAGGGGCTTTCACCCGCATCGGTGAAGGCGTCGCCGACATCCTCGAACTGGATCGGGCAGGCCTCGGGCGACCACCAGGCATAATGGTCCCACTGGACGGGTGTGTAGCATTTCGCATTGACCGCGACGCGGTTCTGCACGTCGATATCGGGGAAGGTGTCGACCCCGCTGTGATAGGTGATGCCGGCCAGGTCGAAGATCACCAGCGACAGCCCGACCCCGCTGGGCTCGGCGCGCAGCAGGCGGTTGGCGACCGGCAGCGCGGCGGCGAGGATCACGGCGCAGACCAGCGCCACGCCCGCGAAGCGCCAGCGCCCCGACCACCAGCCAGGCGGCAACACCGCGATCATCAGCGGCAGGCACGCCGGCAGCGCGTTGAACCGCAGGGTCGCCGATCCCACCAGCAACAGCAGCGCAGCGGTGCGCAGGCCCCAGCCGCGCCGTTCGGGCATCCACGCCAGCAACGCGACGACCGCCATCAGCGCGCCGGCCATCAGGCAATCCTTGAGCACCGCGCCCATCAGCGCCAGCGGGATCGGCAACAGCGCGCCCAGCGTCAGCCAGATCGCCAGCCCGCGCCGCCCCTGCCGCAGCGCCCAACCGACCAGGCCGGCGACACCTGCCCAGAACAGGCCCATCTGCAACACCAGCATCGGCCAGGGTCCGCGATGCACGACGAGCAGTTGTCGCCACAACCAGTCCATCGCCGGCGGATGCCAGTCGTCATAGTGACCGGTGAGCGCCTCGCCATATTGGCGCACCGCGTCCCACGTCATGATGCCGGGCCAGAAGGCCGCCGCCTGGAGGATCGCGGCGAGCAACAGCACTGCGCCGAGCATCGCGGGCAGCGCCCGGCGCGGAAAGGCACGCGGCGCCGGGGCGGGGCCGTTCATCTCATGCCGGCGGCGCGGCGCCGGCGCCGGTGTCGCGCAGGTGCTCGTGGTGGCGGATCACCTCGTCGATGATGAAGCGCAGGAACTTCTCGCTGAATTCGGGGTCGAGCTGCGCTTCCTCGGCAAGATGCCGCAGCCGCGCGATCTGGCGTTCCTCGCGCCCCGGGTCGGCCGGCGGCAGCCCCGAGGCGGCCTTGTAGCGCCCCACCGCCTGCGTCACCCTGAAGCGCTCGGCCAGCATATGGATCAGCGCGGCGTCGATATTGTCGATGCTCTGGCGATAGCCGCGCAGCGTCTCGTCGGTCACCTGGCTTCCCCTGTCGTCACCCACCCCCTTTGCGGTGCGATAACGTGCCATGCAAGCCCGGTTTGGCTTGCCTTTATGCCGCCCAGCCGCCACATCGCGAGCGAGATGAGCGCCACGATCCACCGCCTCGACGGCTCCCACACCCCCTCGCTCGAGCCGATGGTTCAGCTCGTCGCGGGCGACCTCAACCTCGTCAACGCGGTGATCCTCGCGCGGATGCAGTCGGACATCCCGCTGATCCCGGAACTCGCCGGCCACCTCATCGCCGGCGGCGGCAAGCGCATGCGCCCGATGCTGACCCTGGCGAGCGCGCGCCTGCTCGGCTATTCCGGCACGCGCCATCACCGCCTCGCCGCCGCGGTCGAATTCATCCACACCGCCACGCTGCTCCACGACGACGTCGTCGACGGTTCGGACCTCAGGCGCGGCAAGCGCACCGCCAACCTCATCTGGGGCAACCCCGCGAGCGTGCTGGTCGGCGATTTCCTGTTCAGCCGCTCGTTCGAGCTGATGGTCGAGGACGGCAGCCTCAAGGTCTTGAAAATCCTGTCCGGCGCCAGCGCGATCATCGCCGAGGGCGAGGTCAACCAGCTCACCGCCGCGCGCCGCATCGACATTGGCGAAGAGCGTTATCTCGACATCATCGGCGCCAAGACCGCCGCGTTGTTCGCCGCGGCCTGCCGCATCTCGGCGGTGGTTGCCGAGCGGCCCGAGAGCGAGGAAATGGCGCTCGACACCTATGGCCGCAATCTCGGCATCGCCTTCCAGCTGGTCGACGACGCGATCGATTACGTGTCCGACGCCGGCACCATGGGCAAGGACGCCGGCGACGATTTCCGCGAGGGCAAGGCGACCCTGCCGGTGATCCTGGCCTATGCCCGGGGCGGTGTCGAAGAGCGCGCCTTCTGGAAAGCGGCGATGGAGGGCCACCGCGCCCGCGACGAGGATTTCGCCTACGCCGTGTCGCTGATCCGCGAAAGCCGCGCGGTCGACGACACGCTCGCGCGCGCGCGCCATTACGGCCAGCGCGCGATCGACGCGCTCGGGCCCTTCCCGTCGGGCCAGGCCAAGGACGCGATGGTCGAGGCGGTCGAATTCGCGGTGGCGCGGGCTTACTAGCGTTCGCGTGCGTGTGCGGGCGCCATTCCCGGTTCGCGGCGGTATGAGGGGCGATGAAGCACGGCGTGCCTCACGCGTGTTCCTGCACCTGCGCTATCGGCGCGCGGCTGGGCCGTAACGCCACCACCAGCACGCCCAGCAAAGCGAGTGCGGCACCCACCAGCATGCGGCCGCTGAGATGGTCGCCGGTGATCAGCACGCCCAGCGCGATCGTGGCGAGCGGCGTCATCAAGGTCAGCGGCGCCAGCAAGGTCGCCTCGTAACGGCCAATCAGCCCGTAATAAGCGGTGTGGGCAAAGACCGAGACGACCAGCGCCGCGAACAGCATTGCGGCGGCAAACGGCCAACCTACCGCCAGCGCGCTCGACCATTGGCCATGTTCGACCAGCGCCGAGCCGATCGTCAAAGGCACGACCGAGGCCAACCCGACCCACGCCTGGAAACGCAGCGGCGCGACCTGTTCCATCTGCTTCATCAGGATCGCGCCGAGCGACCCGGCAAAGGCCGAGGCGAGCACGAACCACAGGCCGAGCGACAAGGCGACGCCCTTCGGGCTCCAGATCACCAGCACTACGCCGACCAGCGTCAGCGCGATGCCGAGCCAGCGCCGCCAGTGGATCCGCTCGCCGAGCATGACGATCGACAACAGGGTGGTCATCGGCAGCCCGGCCTGCACGACGATCGCCGCGGCGGAAGGCGTGGCGGTCTGCAGCCCGATGAACAGCAGCGCGAAATTACCGCCGCCCATCAGCAGTCCGATCGCGACGATGCGCCAATAGGGCCGGGGCGCGGGGCGCAGCCACGGCAAGGTGACGACGAACACGATGGCAAAGCGCAACGCGGCGTAGAACAAGGGTGGCACGCCCCAGCCACCGACGACGATCTTGCTCAGTACATTGCTGAACCCCCAGATCAGGCAGATCAGCGCCAGCAGGAGGAAATCGCGCATCCGCATCGCGGCACCCTGCACCATGGCCGCGCGCGCGGCTACCGGGCTGTTGCCTGGGGCCGGTTCGGCAGGGCCGTGGCAGCCGGGGATGGTCCGCGAACGGAAAAGGGGTGCGAGCCGGCGGACCCGAACCCTCTTTCCACGGTATCGTCTTTCTAGAAAGCGTAGCTCAGAGACGCGCGGTACGACCGCCCGAAGATCGGCCGCACATCAGGCAACGACGGAACGGTCGCGTTGGGGTCAGCGCGCGGATTGCCCTCGGTCAGACCATGCGAGTCGGTCAGGTTGTCGACGGCGAGCTGCACCGTGAAGCCCTTATACTTGCCCCGCACGCCGGCACTCAGCGTGGCATAGGCCGGCAGTTCCTGGGTGTTGGCCAGATCGCTGTAGCGCTTCCCGATCGCTTCATAGGTGCCGTACAGCGTCACGTCGCCATCGTCCGAGAACCTGTAGGTATAGGTCGGCGTGACGCGCACCTGGTACGACGGGATGCGCTGCGCATCCTTGCCGTCGATGATCGGCGCGAGGGGCGTGTCGGTCTTCGCATCTTCCAGCACGGCGTTTCCGGTGATCCCGAAGCCGCTGGCGTGCTGGTAGGATGCGTCGAATTCGATGCCCTTGGTCTTCGAGCCGGCAATCTGTGGCGGGACGCCGACATCATTGTACACCGCGCCCACGACCTTGTCGTAGAAGCCGGTCACCGCCGCGTCGAACCCGCCGCCGCGATACTTCACGCCGCCTTCGTAGGAGCGCACGCTCCAGTTCAGATCGAACCGTGGCCCGGCATTGCCCAGCTGCGATCGGACATCGTCGAACGAGGGCGAGTGATAACCCTGCGAGACGCGCGCATAGACGTCGAAATTGGGCGTTGCGCGGTAGTTGACGCCGATCGTCCATGGCGTGGCCTCGCGGGTGATCTTGGCCGAATTCGGCAAGCCGTTCCCCGTGATGTCGAAACTGATGTCGGTCCATTGGTGGCGAATGCCGGCATCGATGCGCAATGCATCGGTGACGTTGAACGAATCCGACAGGTAGATCGCGTTCACCGTGGCGCTGCCCCGGTCGGAAATGGCGAAGGCCGAGAGCGTTCCGTTGTTCAGATTGACCAGATCGCCCTTGCCGCCGACCTGCATCCAGCGGGTGTTGCCCAGGCTCCAGGCGTCATCCGAGGTGAAGTGCGAGAAGTAGTAGCCGAGGTTGAGCGTGTTGGCGCCGGACCTGAAGTTGAGCACCGCCTCGTTCGAGATATTCTGGAGCTTCTTCTCGACCACCCAGGAACCGAACTGCTGGACATAATCGGTCGCGGCGAGCGTCTGCCCGGTGTGGATCGTCTGGACGGTCGTCTGGCCGGGGTTGGCCGCCGTCGTCAGCGCCGTCGCGACGGTCACCGCGCCGGCGCCCGCCGGCACCAGGCCGGTGGTCTGCAGGGTGCCGCTGGTGAAGCCGACATGGTCGGTGAAGGAGAAGCCACCGCCGAAATCATAATCGAGGCTCGCCCCGGTCACGATGCCCTTCCAGCCGCGGCCCTTGGCCAGGTCGACATTCTGGGTCGCGCCGCTGCCCGCCGAGCCGGGCGTAATAATCGTGGCATAGCGGGTATATTGGTTCAGCTGGTTGTAGCGGCCGACGTCGATGCCCGGCACGGCGGCGGCAAAGGGCAGGAACCACTCGCCGTGGTCGTCGGTGTAGCGGGCGAAGATGTTGAATTTGCCGGCCGAAAACTTCTTGGTGATATTGGCCGTGATCTGCTGGCCTCGTTCGGTGGTGAAGCCCGCGCGGCGAACGCTGTCGCCACGCGATACATAGCCGCCGACCATGTAATAGAGATCGTCGGCAAGCTTGCCGCTGAGATAACCGTCGGTGCGCCAGGCGCCGTAATCGGTGATCGACGCCCCGATGCTGCCCTGCGTCCGGTCATGGCCCTCGCGCAGCCGGAGGTTGGTGGTGAGACCGGGCTGGCCGTCGGCATAGAGCGACTGCGGGCCGCCATTCACGCCTTCGATGCCGGCGACCGTCTCGTCGATCCGCACCATCCCGGTCTGGTCCATGAACGACAGGCTGCTCGCCCCGTAGACCGGAATGCCGTTGAACTGCATCGTGACGAACGGTGCGTCGCCGGTGCTGGGAATGCCGCGGACGAACACGTTGGAGGTCCCGACACCGCCCGAGCTCTCCACCCACACGCCGGGGATCGACTTGAGCACGTCACCGGCGCTCTTGGGTGCCTGGAGTTGGATCTGCTCGGCCGAGAGGGTGGTGATCGAGTAACCCGCCTCAAGCTTGTTGATCCCGCTGCCCGCCGGACGGCCGGTGACCACGATGTCGGCTTGCGGCGCCTGATCGGCCGAGGGCGCAGCCTCGGCGCCGGTCGTCGGCGGTGGCGTGTCCTGCGCGGTGGCCGGGCTGGCCAGGGCGATCGCCAGCGCGACCCCCGAAACAGCCACAAGGTTGCGATTACGCGAAACGGTCATGATCCTCTCCTGCCGCCGCCGTCCTTCCTGGAGGGCGCCCGATGATCGAAACCTACATAGCTATGAATTGCATTTCAATCATTTGTTGCAGAGTCGTTTCATTCAAATAAATGTCATAATTTCAATTATATATGCGCAATTTGAGCAAAGTGCTGTGGCAGACATATCACACACCCCTTGCACCGTTCGCGGAGTCGAATCCGCTGGCAGGATCCGGCGAGGGGCGCAAAGGGCGAAGCGCGGGCCTTTCCTCGCCCGGTTTTGGTAAGCCTTGTGTTGCATCTCGCGTCCCGACCTGCCTATTTTCGGGCTGTTCGGGAACGGCGGGTCGGCAACCGTCGGAAACCGATTTCAAAGCCGTCCGGCTGTTCCCGGACCGAGGAGTTGGTCTTTGCGTCGACGCGCCATGGACATGAACATGGGGGACATCGCCCGGCTGGCGAACGTGTCGAAGCCGACGGTGTCGCGCGTCCTCAACAACAGCCCGCTGGTGAATGAGGAGACCCGTGAGCGCGTGCTGCGCGTCGCGCGCGAAAATGGCTATGCCATCAACCGCAATGCGCAGAAATTGCGCCAGGCGCGCAACGACACGGTCGCCGTGGTGCTCGATTTCGGATCGCACCGCGCCGGCCAGATCGCCGACCCGTTCATCTTCGAATTGCTCGCCGGCGTGTCGGAGGCACTGTCGGTGCGCAACCAGGATCTGCTGCTGTCGCCGCCCAGCCTGACCGACGTGCAGAGCCATCTCGACCTGATCAGCTCGCGCGTCGCCGACGGGTTCATCTTTCTCGGCCAGGGTGTGCGCGAGCCGATGTTGCGCGAGCTGGCGCGGGCCGGCGCGGCGTTCGTGGTGTGGGGCGGGGTCGATCCCGCCGCGCCTTATTGCTCGGTTGGCAGCGACAACCGGCTGGGCGGCCAGCTCGCCGGCGAGCTGTTCGTCGAGCGCCGCGCGAAGCGGTGGCTGTTCGTCGGCAATATCGTCCATTCCGAGATCCGCATGCGCTTCGACGGACTGTGCGAGGTCGCCGCCAAACATGCCGATGTCACCGTCGAGCATCTCGAGGTCGAACACATGGCCTATCGGCCAACCTATCAGGGCATGGCTGCCTGGCTGCGCAACCATCAGCCGCCCGACGCGGTCTTCGCCTTTTCCGATACCGCGGCGATCGCGATCGTCGCCGCCTTCCGCGAGCTCGGGCTGGAGGCGCCCGCCGACTATTCGCTGTGCGGCTACAACAACATTCCGCCTGCCGCCGATTTCAACCCCGCGCTCACCACGATCGAGCAGGAAACGCACCTGGCCGGCGCGATACTGGTGGAGAAGCTGATGCAGATTCTCGACGGGGGGAAACCGAAGTCCAGCGTGCTACCGACCCGGCTGATCATCCGTCAGACCTGAGGAGCGAGGGACGCGAGCCGCAGCACCCGGTCGAGATCGACCTGCGCGGTGGTGGCGAAGACCAGGTCGGCTGCGGCAAGGATTTCACCGTCGCCGATCCCGACCGCGATCATCCCGGCGGCCTTGATCGCCGCGACGCCGGCGGCGGCGTCCTCGAACCCGACGCATCCGGCGGGCGCGACGCCCAGCGCATTGGCGCAGGCGAGGAAGATGTCCGGTGCGGGTTTCGACCGGGCAACCCCCGCATCGGCGACGAAATCTACCGCACCCGACAGGCCGGCAAGATCCAGCACCGTCGTCGCATTCCGGCTGGCCGACGCGACGCCGATCGAAAGCCCCGTCGCCCGTACGCGTGCGAGTAATGCCGTGGCACCGGGCAACACATCGGCATCGCTCATCGTCGCCAGCGCGTCGAGATAATAGCCGTTCTTGCGCGCAGCGAGCACCTCCCGCGTCGCGAGATCCAGCGACACGCCGCCCAGCCGCAGGATATGCTCGAGCGAACCCATGCGGTCGACGCCTTTCAGCGCTTCGTTGTCCTGCGCGTCGAACGGAATATCCAGCTCGTCGGCGATGCGTTTCCAGGCCACGAAATGCAGCCGGGCGCTGTCCACCAGCACCCCGTCCAGATCGAAGATCGCGGCGCGGAAGCTCATCTCACGATATGCTTGCGGTTTCGTCGGCCCGCGACGCGTCCTTGCCGCCGACGCGTATCCTGATCTCGTGCTTGCCGCGAACCGAAACGCGCGCGGCCTTGCCGGACACCGCGACATCGACCGGCGCGCCGCGAAAGGTGACGGTGAAGCGGTAATCGGCCAGCCCCGCTATCTCGACCGGGTCGAAGCACAGCACATCGCCCTCCACGCGCATGCCGGCAAAGCCCATCACCAGCGTCGTCCAGCTGCCGGCCAGTGCCGCCATGTGCAGGCCGTGATCGGCATTGCCGAACAGGTCCGCCAGGTCGGTCAACGCCGCGACCCGCCAGTAATGCGCCGCGCGCGCGCCATCGCCGGCATGGGCCGCCGCAGTGGCGAAGGCGCTGGCCGACAGCGTCGAATCATGGACCGTCGTCGCTTCATAGATGTCCAGCATCCGCCGCCGCATCGCCGGGTCGAAGGCGTCGGGCAGCAGCGCCAACGCGAGCACCGCGTCCGCCTGTTTCGACACGCGACGGCGATAGATGGCGAGCGGATGGAAATGCAGCAGCAGCGGATAGGATTCGCGCGGCGTCGTCTCGAACGGCCAGGGCTCGAGCCGGAAAAAGCCGTCGTCCTGGGCATAGACCTGCCGCGCATCGTCGAACGGCAGGAACATCGCCTCCGCCGCGCCGACCATCCGCCCGGCCTCCGCCTGATCGATCAGCGACGCGGCGAGGCCCTCACGCGCGGCGAGCCGCAAATGCCGCGCGGCCATCATATTGGTGTAGAGGTTGTTGTTGACGATCGCCGAATATTCGTCGGGACCGGTCACGCGATTGATGACGAAGGCGCCGTCGCGATCGGCGTCGTGAAACCCGATCGCCAGCCAGATCCGCGCCGTCTCGACGAGCATCTCCGCCCCACCGGCAGCGAGGATCGTGCGATCGCCGGTCGCCGCGAGATAGGTTTCGAGCGCGTAAGCGATATCGGCGTTGATATGATATTGCGCCGGCCCGGCCGGGAAATAGGACGAGCATTCGTGCCCGCCGATCGTCCGCCACGGATAGAGCGCGCCGCGCTCCTGCCCCAGGGCGCGGGCATTGTCGCGTGCGGCATCGAGGCCAGAAATCCGCCACGCCAGCATCGCCCGGGCAATCGCCGGATGGGTGAAGGCGAACACCGGCATGACGTAGAGATCGGCATCCCAGAACACATGGCCTTCATAGCCCTCGCCGGTCTGCCCCTTGGCGCCGATCGAACTCTTGCCGTCGCGCCCGACCGCCATGGCGAGTTCGGCCAGGGCATAGCGGATCGCCAACTCAGCCTCGGGCTGACCGGCAAAGGCGACGTTGCTCGCCGACCAGAAATCCGCGAACCAGGCGGACTGTTCGGCCAGCAGCGCGTCATATCCGCGCTCGCCCGCGCGACGCAGTATCTCGGGCAGCGCGTCGCCCACCTGCGGGTCGCGGGAGGCGACATAACCCGACACGAAATCGACCTGCACCCGCCCGTCGACCGTCCGACGTCCAATCTCCTGCATCGCACAGGCCACCACGAATCCACTCGCCTGCAGGCCGTCCACCCGCGTGGCGATGCCCGGCGCGTCACGCAGCTGCATTTCCACCCACGGGCTCGCTGCCATCACCGGCGCGACGCGCGGATCGTAAATCGCAGCCTCTGGCGGCGCGACAGCGGTGGGGCCGCTTCCCGGCGGCGGCGTCACCAGCGGCAATGCGGTGACATCGCCCCCCTCGGCGAAGGCGACGCGGGTCAGCACCAGGCCATCATGCGTCATCGACACGAACTGCTCGATCGCGATCTCCACGCCGGCGCTGGTCAGCACCTCGCTGCGGACGCCCCGGGTGAGGTCGAGCTCGACGCTCGCAA
Organism: Pseudomonadota bacterium; assembly: GCA_040390605.1. Classification (GTDB taxonomy): domain Bacteria; phylum Pseudomonadota; class Alphaproteobacteria; order Sphingomonadales; family Sphingomonadaceae; genus Sphingomonas. Next base: position 23,461 of record JAZJXZ010000023.1, on the reverse strand, counting down.
CCGCGCCGACGGGCTGCCCCGCGATCAGGATCGCGGGTCGCGTCGCATCCGCGACCGCCAGCCGCAGGTCGCTTTCGCGCGCATAGCCGTACGCCGCCTCGTGATAGGGGATCGGCACGCGTTCATAGACGCCGTTGAGATAGACTCTTGGCGCGCCGGTCGCTTCGCCCGGGCCGCGCACGCCGATAAAGCCATTGCCGATCGAAAACAGCGCGGGAACATGGCGCAGCTGCGCGTCCTGCCCCGCCGCCGCAAGGCGCCAGGCATCGCGCGCAAATCGCACGGCAGCAAAGCTTGCTTCCGGTAATGACCGCCCCACGCAACACCTCTCCCGAGCAAGGCGATCGCTCGCCCGATTGCCAATGATATGCATTTCATAATAGGAGATGGTCAAGACAATAAGCCGGGGGTGGTACATCCCGGCCGGGGAGGCACGATGAACAGAACACGGATGATCGTTGCGCTGGCGCTGACCTATGCGGTTTTCGCCGTGCTGCTGAACAGCGTCGGCACGGTGATCCTGCAGTCGATCGAATCCTTTCGCGTCACCAAAGGCGCGGCGAGCTCGCTCGAGGGGTTCAAGGACCTGTCTATCGCGGCCACCAGTTTCCTGCTCGCCGCCCAGCTCCCCCGCTTCGGCCTGCGCCGCGCGATGATCGCCGCGCTCGGCCTCGTCGCGCTCGCCTGCATGGCGATGCCGCTCTTTCCCGGCTTCTGGACGACGCGCCTGATGTTCCTCGCGGTCGGGGTCGCCTTCGGCGTCACCAAGGTGTCGGTGTACAGTTTTGTCGGCTTGCTGACCGACGACAGCGCGCGTCACGCCTCGCTGCTCAACGTGATCGAGGGCGTCTTCATGCTCGGCGTGCTCAGCGGCTACTGGATCTTCGCCGCCTTCATCGATCCGCAGGACCCCGGCAGCCACCACTGGCTGGCGGTCTATTATGTGCTGGCCGCCGCCAGCCTCATTGCGCTCGCATTGCTGGCCGTCACCCCCTTCGACGAGAGCGCGGTCGACGAACCATCGGCGGCGCACGGCGCCGGACACAAGTTCGCCGAGATGGTCGCGCTCGTCTGGCGGCCGCTGACGCTGAGCTTCATCGTCGCGATCTTCTGCTATGTGCTTGTCGAGCAGGGGGTTGGATCATGGCTGCCGACCTTCAACCGTGAACTGCTCGGGCTTTCGGCCCCGATGAGCGTGCAGGCAGCCTCGATCTTCGCCATCTGCCTCGCAGCCGGGCGGCTCGGCGCCGGGGTGATCGTACGGCGCACCGGCTGGTTCCCGCTGGTGTGCGGCTGCCTCGCCGCGATGGCGGTGCTGATCGTCGCGGTGCTGCCGCTCGCCGCCGCGCATCACGGCCAGGTGACGGCCTGGGCGGGCGCGCCGATCGCGGCGTTCCTGTTCCCGATGATCGGCCTGGCGATGGCACCGATCTACCCCGCGCTCAACTCGGCAATCCTGTCGTCGATGCCACCGCGCGAGCAGCCGGCGATGGTCGGGTTGATCGTCGTCTTCTCGGCGCTGGGCGGGACGACGGGCTCGTTCATCGTCGGCCGCATCTTCGCCGCCTTCCAGGGCACCATCGCCTTCTACGTTCTCCTGGTGCCGATCACGGCGCTCGCCGCGGCGGCGGCGATGGTGCGGCGCGGGGCTGCGCGATAGTCCCCTTGCGGCAGCCTATGGCCTGCCCGGCAGGAACAGGTCCAAAGCAGTGTCGAACCGTGTCGGCTGATCGTACATGATGAAGTGCCTGGCGCCGGGCACTTCGACCAGCGTGCCCGCCGGCAACGCCGCGTAACCGGCCTTCACCATGTCGCCGAGCGGAGTCTCGTAGAGCACCGTCACGGGGATTTTGACGCCGGCGAGTCCGGGTCGCAGGTCCGCGAGCATGTCGTCGGTCATCGCCGTGCCGACGACCGCCGGGTCGCTCGCCTTCATCCAGCCGACCAGCCGGGCGACATCCTCGGACGCGGTGACCATCTGGGCGCCCATCTGTTGCGCCATCGCGTCGGGCATCGGCCCGGGCGCCCGCGCCCTCATCGCCGCGACCATTGGCCGGATGGTATCCGGCGTGGCTGTGGGGCCGGCATAGACCACGCCGAAAAAGGGCAAGGTATCGACCAGCATCAGCTTCGCGATCAATCCGGGATGCCGTTCGGCAATCGCCAGGCCGAGCGTGCCGCCGAGACTGTGCCCGACGAGCGGGACGGGATGGGCGAATGTGCCAAGATAGCCGCTGATCGCCTCGGTCACCGGGTCGAACACCGGGCCGCTGGCATTGGCCTGCGCCGCCTCGCCGGCAAAGCCGTCGACCTGAACGAGGTGCAGCCGGTAATGGGCGCGCAGCCGGTCCGCCGTCCGGCGCCACGTCTCCCGCGACGAGGCGAGCCCGGGGATGAGCACGACGTCCGGCCCGGTGCCGACGATCTCGATCGAGATGCGGTCGGTCGAAAGCAGCTTGCTGTCGGCATAGAGCCTTGTGGCGGACGAACCGGTCGCCTGGGCCGACACCGCGCCCGGCTGCGCCAGGAGCAACGCGATCGCCGCCCCGGCGGCGACGTTCACTATCTTGCTGCGAAGGTCGATCACGGCTTCTCTCCGGTAACGCTGACGATGCCCGAACATGGCCCGTCCCCAAGCCCGGGGCACAGTGACATGTGTCACCCACCGGGCATGACGTCGCGCACTGACGGCGTTGCGGGTCCGGGTGCATCACCTTCGCAACGAAGGAGAAGCACATGAAACGGGAAGATCTTTCGGTCGTCGCCGCACTGCTTGGGGTCTCGAAGGCGCTCGGCGGCAACGTCATTCTCGCCGGCCTCGATCTCGGCGTGCGCGCGGGCGAGGTGACCGCCCTGCTCGGCCCCAATGGTGCCGGCAAGACCACCTGCGTCAGCCTGCTGACCGGGCGATTGCGCCCCGATGCCGGTCGGGCGCGGCTGTTCGGCCTCGATCCCGGCCGCCCCGCGGCGCGTGGCAGGATGGGCGTGATGCTGCAGGCCGCCGGACTGCCCGACGTGCTGACCGTCGGCGAGATCGTCGCGCTGCAATCGGGCTATTATGCCGACGCGCGCCCGCTCGACGAGACACTCGCGCTCACCGGCCTGTCCGATCTCGAGGACCGCCGCTGCGGCGCGCTGTCGGGCGGGCAGGCGCGACGCGTGCAATATGCGCTGGCGATCTGCGGGCGGCCCGACCTGCTCGTGCTGGACGAACCGACCGCGGCGATGGACCGGGAGGCGCGCATCGCCCTATGGGCGACGGTGCGCGACGCGGCGGACAGTGGCGCGGCGGTGTTGCTAACGACGCACGACCTGGCTGAGGCCGATGCGCTGGCGGACCGCGTGCTGGTGATGGATGCGGGATCGCTGATCGCCGACGACACGCCTGCTGCTATCCGCGCCCAGGTGGGAGGATCGACGGTGCGCTGCCGCACCGATCTGGCGCCGGCGAACCTGATGGCGCTGCCGTCGGTGCGTCGCGTCGAGCACGCCGGCGCCGAGGCCATCATCCAGTCGGGCGACGCGGTGGCGACGGTGCGCGCGCTGGTCGCGGCGGACCCGCAGCTCGCCGACCTCAGGATCAGCGACGCCTCGCTCGACGATGCCCTGTCCGGATTGCTCCACGCCAATATGAGGGCCGCGGCATGAGCAGCATCGCTTTGCCCGGCGGCGTCTGGCGCCGGGAATGCCTGACCGAACTGCGCCGGTCATGGCGTCTCCCCCAATTCATGCTGCCGTCGGTGCTGACGCCCGGCGCCTTCTACGCGCTGTTCACGCTTGCCCTCGCCAAACCGTCGCCCACCGCAGCGGCCGCCTCGCTCGCCGGATATGGCGTGTTCGCGGCGATCGGCCCGGCGCTGTTCGGGTTCGGCGCGGGCGTCGCGATGGAGCGCGAGCAGGGGTTGATCGAGCTCAAGCGCGTGTCGCCCATGCCGCCAGGCGCCTATGTCGCGGCAAAGCTCGCCGCGGCGGTCGCCGCCACCGGCGTCGCCATCACGCTGATCTACGCGCTGTCGCTGATCGGTGGCGTGCGCCTGGCGCCCGAGCGCTGGGCGTTGCTCGTCGGCCTGCACCTGCTGTCGACAATGCCCTATGCGCTGATCGGCTTCGGCATCGGCATGCGGATCGGCGGCAAGGGCGCCGTCGCCATGGCCAATGCGCTGTTCCTCGGCTCGGCCGTCATCGGCGGACTGTGGATCCCCTCCTCGATGTTGCCGTCCTGGATACAGGCGCTGGGCCAGGCCGTGCCGGCCTATCATCTCGGCCAGATCGCGCGCGCCATCGTCGGCGCGCCGGTCATCGGCAGTGTCGCCGTCCACCTTGCCGTGGTGGCGGCGATGGTAGCCCTCGCCGCCGCCTGGGCGTGGACGGGATGGCGGCGCAGCCCGGCTTGACGCGGCGCCTGGCAACGGGGAACCTCGCATGATGGAACTAGGCCGGCGAGCGATGCGGAACGAAGCGGGCAGGCGGAGCTTCCTCAATGGCCCCCTGCCGTGGCTGGTCTATCTGCCCTTCTACATCCTGCCATGGCTATGGGCGCCGCCGACCCGCGCCACCGTCATCGCCGCCGTCCTCGGCCTGGCTGTCTTTCTGCCAGTCTATCTCTCGGCCTATCGTACGACCGGCACGCGCCTGCTCGTCGGTTCCTGCATCGTCATGGCGATTGCCGCGGCGCTCGCACCCTGGGGCGGCAACTGGAGCGTCTTCGCCATCTATGCGGCGGCGATGGCCGGAGGACTGCGTGTCCCCAGGCTGGCCGGGCGAATGGTCGGCGCCTTCGCGCTGCTGACGATCGCGATCGGGCTGGCGCTGTCGCAGCCGCTACTCTGGTGGCTGCCGGGCGTCCTGCTGGTGGTGACGACGGGCTTCGGCGTGATGCAGCGCGAGGCGATCCATGACCGCAACCAGGCGTTGCTGCAGGCGCAGGAGGAGGTGCGGCGGCTCAGCCGCACGGCCGAACGCGAACGCATCACGCGCGACCTGCACGACGTGGTCGGACGCACCTTGACGCTCATCGCGCTCAAGTCCGACATCGCCGTGCGGCTGTCCGCCGACGATCCGGTCGCCGCGGCCGAGGAAATGCGCAACATCGCCGGTGTGGCGCGCGAGGGGCTGACCGAGCTGCGCGCCGCGCTCGCCGGGGTCGCCGGCGGTTCGCTCGCCCGCGAGGCCGAAGTGTCACGCGGCGTGCTGGCGGCGGCGGGCGTGGCAGCGGAATTCGACGGCGACCCGGAAAGCGTGCCGCCGGACGCCGGCGCGGTCCTGGCGATGACATTGCGCGAGGCGGTGACCAACGTCATCCGCCATGCCGGCGCCGGGCATTGCCGCATGGCGATCTCCATCGTCGACGGGGCGGCCCGGCTGACCGTCGAGGATGACGGGCGCGGCGGCTCGTTCAGCGAGGGAACCGGCCTCAGCGGCATGCGGCAGCGGCTCACCGCGGCGGGGGGCAGCCTGTCGCTCGAGCGCGCGGCGCCGGGCACGCGGCTCGCGGCGATGGTCCCGGCGGGCAGCGCATGATCCGCGTGGTCGTCGCCGAGGATCAGGCGCTGGTGCTCGGCGCGATCGCGACGTTGCTCGGTTATGAGCCCGACATCGAGGTGGTGGGCCGCGCCACCGATGGCGACCAGGCGCTGGCGCTGGTCCGCGCGGTCGCGCCCGACATCCTGCTGTCCGACATCGAGATGCCGCAGCGTTCGGGCATCGAGGTCGCGCAGGCGATCGCCGACGAGCGCCTTTCGACCCGCGTGGTGATCGTCACAACCTTCGGCCGGCCGGGATATCTGCGCCGCGCGCAGAATGCCGGGGTACGCGGCTATCTGCTCAAGGACAGTCCGGTCGAGCAACTCGCCGCCGCCATTCGCACCGTCGCCGGCGGTGGCCGCGCCATCGCCGCCAATCTCGCCACCGCCGCCTGGGAGGCAAACGACCCGCTCACCGAGCGCGAGCGGGCCTCGCTGCGCCTGGCGGAGGAAGGCCTGTCCAACAAGGAAATCGGCCGCAAGCTGTCGCTGTCGCCGGGTACCGTGCGCAATTATCTGTCCGAGGCGGCGGCAAAGGTCGGCGCGCACAATCGCGTCGAGGCCGGCCGTATCGCCAGGGAGAATGGCTGGCTCTGATATTCCCGACCCGCGTGGAGCGATCTTTCGCGTGCCTGAGCCGGGGTCCACGAACGAGCCAGGAGCGCCGCCTGCCCGCCGCGCCAGAAGCCGCTCAGCGCGGCCGGTTGCCCATCATCTCACCGAGGCGCACCGGCCGTTCGGCTCTCCAGTCCGCGTTGAAGACGATGCTGTCCCGCGCGAACAGCATCACGATCGTCGATCCGAGCAGGAAGCGGCCCATTTCATCGCCCTTTTTCAGCACTACTTGCCCGTCGGCATAGCGCCATTCGGAAACCTTGCCGGTGCGCCGGGGATTGACCACGCCGTGCCAGACGGTGGCCATGCTGCCGACGATCGTCGCACCGACCAGCACCATTACGAATGGGCCATGTTCCGGCGATTCGAACAGGCACACCACGCGCTCGTTGCGCGCGAACAGGTTGGGCACCCCGCGCGCCGTGGTCGGGTTCACCGAGAACAACGCGCCCGGCACATGGATCATTCGGGTCAGCCTGCCGTCGCACGGCATGTGCAGGCGGTGATAGTCTCTCGGCGAGAGGTACAGATTGGCAAAGCTGCCGTGCCGAAACCTGTCCGCCAGCATGGCATCGCCGCCGACCAGCGCGGTGGTGGTGAAGCGATGGCCCTTCGCCTGGAATATCCGGTCGTCGTCGATCGCCCCGAACTGGCTGATCGCGCCGTCCACCGGGCAGACGAAATCGGCTGCGGCCAGGGGGCGGGCGCCTGCCTTCAGCGGGCGGGTGAAGAAGTCGTTGAAGCTGCCATAGCTGGCGATATCCGGATTCTCGGCCTCGCTCATATCGACGCCATAGGTGCGGACGAACCAGCGGATCAGCGGCAGCGTCATCGCGCTGCCCTGCGCACCGGCGACGCGCCCGGCGAAGCCGGTCAGAGCCTGCTTCGGCAACAGATGCTGCAGCAGGATCTTGAGGCGGTCGGACATTTCAGAGTCGAATCCCGGGAGAGCCGCGCATCCCGCTCACGGTCGCGGCTTGCCTCTGCCCGTGGGCGGTCGACGTACACCGCCACCGCCAGGCTTGGGCGCGTCACGGCGCGGGGGCCGACCGCCGCGACCGGGAGCGCCGGTGGGCGCCGGCCGCGGTGCCGTCGGCAGCACGCTCTTCGCCTCGGCGATGACATAGCCGTCTTTGCGCAGCTGGGCGAAGGCGTTGCGTACGCTTGCCGCGACCGCTTTCTGGACGGCGGGCGGCAGGTCGCCGAACGCCGTATTGGCATGGATCGAGGCCAGGTCGCGGATCAGCGCATTGGGAACGCCCTGTGACGCGTCCTTCAATGCCACGATCGCGTCGACGACCGCGGCATTGATCACGTCCTGAACGATGTCGGTTGCGGATTTTGCCATGCCATTCCCAAGGCACAAGGCGGCGAACGGGTCAACCGGGTGCAACACACTGGCCCGGTCGCACGCTGGAGGAGTGGCCCGTTCAGCGTTGCTTTTTGGCCGTCGTCGCGGTGAAATCCGGGTCCTTCTTCGCCACCCAGTCGACGAATTTGCGGATATTGGGGTTGGCCAGCAGGAGCTCCACCTCCATCCCGTAACGCTGCAACTCGGCATTGCTGAAATTGGCCATCAGCGTCTGCTGGCAGATCGGGTGCATCGGCACCACGTCGCGCCCGCCCCGGCTTTTGGGTACGGGATGGTGCCAGACGATGGTCTTGCCGGTCGGTCGGCCGCACAGCCAGCACACCACCACTTCCGCCGGAGCCTCCTCCTCGCGGTGCAGATCGCCATAGGGATCACGTCTTGAATGTTTGCGGGCCATGAGTGTGTCCGACTGCGTTACCGTGCGTCGCCCGCCTATAGTGATGTGGTCGGCGTTGCTACAGCGGCCTTCCGCTGCCGCGGTAACCGCATCAGGCCGCTTCGCAAGCCTCGCACAGGGCGTTGAAGATGCGGCGCACCTGGTCGTCGGCGATACTGTAATAGCGCATCTGCGCATCGACGCGGACCCCGACGGCACCGCCCTCGCGGAGCACACCGAGATGCTGCGACACCGCCGACTGGGCGAGCCCGGTAAGCTCGACCAGTTCGCCGACCGACGCTTCCCCGGCCGACAGGCGGCACAGCATGATCAGCCGCTCGCGATTGGCCAGCAGGCGCAAGGTGGTCGCCATCTTCTCGGCATTGGCCTTGAGCAGGTCGATGGGATCGGTGTGCTTCATTTTTCGACCGTGAAGGGACGCCCGTCGTCGCGCAAGACGATATAAATGGCCGGGATCACCAGCACGGTGAGCAGCGTCGAAGAGGCGAGCCCGAACAGCAGCGAGATCGCCAGCCCCTGGAAGATCGGATCGGTCAGGATCACCGCGGCGCCGATCATCGCCGCCGCGGCGGTCAGCACGATCGGCTTGAAGCGGATCATGCCCGCCTCCAGCAGCGTGTCGCGCAGCGACTTGTCGTCGCTGCGGGCGTGGCGGATGAAATCGACCAGCAGGATCGAGTTGCGCACGATGATCCCGGCGAGCGCGATGAACCCGATCATCGATGTGGCGGTGAACGGCGCGCCGAACAGCATGTGGCCGAGGACGATGCCGACCATGGTCAACGGAATCGGGGTGAGGATGACGAGCGGCAGGCTGAAGCTGCGGAACTGGCCGACGACGAGCACATAGATGCCGATCAGCGCGACCATGAAGGCGGCGCCCATGTCGCGGAAGGTAACCCAGGTTATCTCCCATTCGCCGTCCCACAGCAGCGACGGGTGGCTCTCGTCGGGCGGCTGGCCGTTGAGGCGGATGGCGGGCCGCGCGAGACCATGCGCGCGCCAGTCGAAGGCGTTCACCGCATCGTCCACCGCGAGCATGCCGTAGATCGGCGCCTCGTAGCGCCCGGCCAGTTCGGCGGTGACCATGTCGGCAGCACGGCCGTCGCGGCGGAACAGCATGGTCTCGCCGCGGGTCATCGTCGCATCGACGACGTCGCCCAGCTGTATCAGCCGGGGGCCGCTCGGGCCCTGCGTCGTCGCGATCGGCGTCGCCGCCAGCACCGCCGACCAGCTGCGTTGCGACTGATCGAGCGTGACCTCGATCGGCAGCGGGTCGCGGGCGTCGCCGCGCGGCGCATAACCGACCGTCTGGCTGCCCAGCAGCGCGCCGATGCTGTCGAACACCTGGCGTTCCGACAGCCCGTAATAGTCGAGCCGGGCACGGTCGGGGACCAGCCGCAGCTGCGGCCGCGGCCGGCCGAAGCTGTTATCGACGTCGACGATATAGGGGACGCTGCGGAAGATCGCTTCCAGCCGGGTGGCGGTCGCGCGCCGCGTCGCCTCGTCGGGGCCATAGACCTCGGCCAGCAGCGTCGCGAGCACCGGCGGGCCGGGCGGGGTTTCGACGACCTTGATCGAACCGCCCGGCGGCAGCGCGATCGCCTTCAGCCGCTGGCGCAAATCGACGGCGACCGCGTGGCTCGACCGCGATCGATCGCCCTTGGGCTGCAGCGTCACCATCAGGTCGCCCATTTCAGGCTTGTCGCGCAGGAAATAGTGCCGGACCAGGCCGTTGAAGTTGAACGGCGCCGAGGTGCCGACATAGGCCTCCATTGCCGTCACCTCGGGCATGCCGCGCACCGTCGCGGCGGCCTGTTCGAGCAGGCGGGCGGTGTTTTCGAGGCTGGTGCCCTCGGGCAGGTCGACGACGAGCTGGACCTCCGACTTGTTGTCGAACGGCAGCAGCTTCACCGTCACCGCCTTGAAGTAGAACATCGAGCAGGCGACGATCGTCGCGATGCCGACGGCGATCAGGAACAGTCGCGCCGAGCGACGCGTCGCGATCACCCGGCCGGCGACCATGGCATAGAGCGCGCCGAGCTTTCCGCCGGGCGCGGCACCGTCCTCGTGATGGGCCAGCGTCGAACGCGCGAAGCGGATCATCAGCCAGGGCGCGATGATCACCGCGACGAAGAAGGAGAACAGCATCGCGGCCGAGGCGTTGACCGGGATCGGCGCCATATAGGGACCCATCAGCCCCGACACGAACAGCATCGGCAGCAGTGCTGCGACGACGGTCAGCGTGGCGACGATCGTCGGGTTGCCGACCTCCGCCACGGCATCGACCGCCGCATCGACCCGGTCGCGCCCGTCGCCCATTGCCCAGTGACGCGCGATATTCTCGATCATCACGATCGCGTCGTCGACCAGGATGCCGATCGAGAAGATCAGCGCGAACAGGCTGACGCGATTGATCGTGAAGCCCATCGTCTTCGACGCGAACATGGTCAGCAGGATGGTGGTGGGGATGACGATCGCGGTCACCCCGGCCTCGCGCCAGCCGACCGCGAAGCCGATCAGCACGACGATCGAGAAGGTCGCGAGGCCAAGGTGGAAGAGCAGCTCATTGGCCTTCTCATTGGCCGACTCGCCATAGTTGCGCGTGACCGTGACGGCGACGCTGTCGGGGATCAGCGTTCCTTTCAGCGCGGCGACGCGCGCGACGATCCCCTGGGACACATTGACCGCGTTCGCGCCAGAACGCTTGGCGATCGCCAGGCTGACCGCCGGGGCCATCGACCAGCGCCCGTCATCGCCCTTCGCCCAGCGCCACGAGCGCGCCTGGTTCTCGCCCGGCCCCTGGCTGACCGTGGCGACGTCGCGCAGATAGACCGGGTCGCCGCGCACCGACCGCACCGTCAGCATGCCGACGTCGCGCGCGCTCGCCAGCGTGCGCCCGGCGACCACCGTCGCCGCGCCGCCCTGTTCGCGCACCGTGCCGGCCGGGAAGGAACGGTTGGCCTGCCCCGCCGCCTCGATCACCGCGTCGAGCGGCACGTCGAAGGCGGCGAGCTTCGCCGGGTCGGGGACGATGCGGATCCGCTCCTGCTGCCCGCCGACCAGGAAGGTCAGCCCGACATCGTCGACCTTGGCGACCTCGTTGCGCAGCTTGCCGGCGAGGTCGAACAGCGACTGGTCGGTCCATAGGCCGGGCGCACCGGGCCGGGGGGTCAGGGTGAGCACGACGATCGGCACATCGTTGATGCCGCGCACCGTCACCTTCGGCGCGGGAATGCCGACCGGGATACGGTCGATATTGGCGTCGAGCCGTTCGCGGATCCGGATCGCGGCATCCTCGGGGTTCGAGCCGACGAGAAAGCGCGCGGTGACCATCACGCCATTGTCTTCGGCCTGGGTGTAGACATGCTCGACGCCGTCGACGCTCTTGACGATCGTCTCGAGCGGCTTGCCGAGCAGCTCGACCGCATCGTTCGCCGACAGACCCGGCGCGGCGACCTGGATGTCGACCATCGGCACGCTGATTTGCGGCTCCTCCTCGCGCGCGATCGTCATCGTCGCGAGCAGCCCGACCAGGATTGCGGCCAGCAGCATCAGCGGCGTCAGCGGCGAGCGGATCGTCGCCCGCGTCAGCCGGCCCGAGATTCCGAGCTTCATCGCGCCGCTGCCGGGCCGACCAGGATATCGCCGACGCCGACCCCGGAGAGGATTTCGACCCGGTCGCCATCGCCCGCCGTCACCTGCACCGGCACGGTGGAGGCGAGGCCGTCGCCGGTCAGTACGGTGACGTAATCGATCCCGAACCGCGTCGTGACGAACGCGCGCGGCACCAGCAGCGCCATGCGCGATCCCGTCGCGACGCGCGCGGTGACGCGGCGGCCGATCAGCAACCCGTCGATGCCGGGCACGGTGACATCGACCCTGACCTGCCCCGCCTCGATCGCCGGATAGACCTTGCTCACCGTGCCTTCGGCGGGCGCGGGGCGATCGGGCAGCATGATGATCACGCGTGCGCCGGGACGCACCTTCCCGCCGAGCGATTCGGGGAGCGCCAAGCGCACGACCAGCGGCCCCGAGGTGATCGTGGCGACCAGCGTGCCGGCGCTCACTGCCGAGCCGGCCGGCACATCGGCGACCAGCACGCGCCCGCTCGATGGCGCCAGGACCAGGCCCTGGCCGGCGACCGCGGTGACCGCCGACTGCTGCGCACGCGCGGCCCTGATCTGCGCCTTGGCGGTCGCGGTCGTGGCCAGCGCCTGATCGAGCCGCGCCCGGGCATAGACCCCCTTGTCATAGAGATATCTGACGCGCGCCAGATCGGCCTCGGCCTGCCCGGCCTGGGCCTGCGCGGCGCTCGCCTGCGCACCGAACGCCGCAGCCTGATAGGATAGCTGGGTGTCGACCACGCGGCCGATCGGCTGGCCCTTCACCACCATATCGCCCTTGCGCACGCTCAGCGTGTCGAGCACGCCGGCGATGCGCGCGCGGGCATCCGCCCGGTCGGTGGTGGTGATTTCACCGCCGGTCTCTTTCCAGTCGGTCGCCTCGACCAGCGCAAGGCGCAGCCGCGCGCCGGCGGCGGGTCGGGATGCGACGGGCGCATCCGCGCGCTCTGGGGTTCCGCAACCGGCAAGCGGCAGGAGAAGGGCCATGGCAAGGGCGCCCAGCGATAGCGTGCGCATGCGACAATCGATCCTCAAATCCCCGATACGAGCGGCAGCCTAGCCGAAACCCAACCAGCGATCCCTTCGTACAAGTGCGTATTCACGTCGCCGCGAACCGGAGCGCATCGTGCAAGCGCCGTCGCCGATCGGCGGCCGCCAGCACAGTTGAGGACGATCACCTTGTCACCGGATGCCGGAAGTTCCCGCGGATCGAAGCGCGAAAGCGGCAGGTTGACCGCGCCGGCGATATGCCCGGCGGCGAATTCGTCGGGCTCGCGGACGTCGACGACCAGCGCGCGGCCATCGGCGAGCATCGCACTGAGCTCGCGCGCATCGAGATCGCGGGGAGTGGATGGTTTGTTGAAACCGAGCATGTCGCACCTCTTAAAATTAGCTATTGTGCATATTCAATATAGTGCATATTCATATATTGCAATATAAACCGGGAGACGGATGGTGACGGTTCCAAAGATTGTCGTGCTCGGCGCCGGATTGGGCGGAACGATTGCCGCCTATGAACTGCGCGCCGCGCTGCGCGACCGCGCCAGCATTTTCGTGGTCAGCAACGCCGAGGATTTCTGGTTCGTGCCCTCCAACCCCTGGGTCGCGGTCGGCTGGCGGGAGCCCGATGCGATCAAGGTCCATCTTCCGCCGGTGATGGCGCGCCACGGCATCGGCTTCACCGCCGTCGGCGCGGCGAAGGTCGTGCCGGAGGAAAACCGGCTGGAGCTGAACGACGGGTCGTCGGTCGATTACGATCATCTGGTCATCGCCACCGGGCCCGACCTGGCGTTCGACGAGATCGCCGGCTTTGGCCCGGCGGGCAACACGCTGTCGATCTGCCAGACCGACCATGCCAGCGAGACCCGCCGGCGCTTCGAGGCGCTGTGCGCCGACCCCAAGCCGATCGTGGTCGGCGCCGCGCAGGGCGCATCATGCTATGGCCCGGCCTATGAGTTCGCGATGATCCTCGACACCGAGCTGCGGCGTCGCAAGCTGCGCGACCGCGTGCCGATGACCTTCGTCACGCCAGAACCCTATATCGGCCATCTCGGGCTCGACGGGGTCGGCGATACCAAGAGCCTGCTCGAGAGCGAGATGCGCAACCGCCACATCAAGTGGATCACCAACGCCAAGGTGACCAGTGTCGACCCGGGCATGATGCATGTCGAGGAAGTCGACGAGGACGGCAAGCCCAGGCGCTCGCATGATCTGCCGTTCGGCTTCGCGATGCTGCTGCCGGCGTTTCGCGGCGTCGCGGCGGTGCGCGGCATCGAGGGGCTGAGCAACCCGCGCGGCTTCATCCTGACCGACAAGCATCAGCGCAACGCGCGCTACCCCAATATCTTCGCGCTCGGCGTGTGCATCGCAATCCCCCCGGTCGGGCCGACCCCGCTGCCGGTCGGCGTGCCCAAGACCGGCTTCATGATCGAGAGCATGGTCACCGCGATCGTGAAGAATCTCGACCAGATCCTCGACGGCAAGGAACCGACGCACGAGGCGAGCCTGAACGCAGTCTGCCTTGCCGACTTCGGCGATGGCGGGGTCGCGTTCGTCGCCAAGCCGCAGATCCCGCCGCGCAACACCAACTGGTCTTCCGAAGGCAAATGGGTTCACCTCGCCAAGATCGGGTTCGAGAAATACTTCCTGCGCAAGATCCGCCGCGGCGAGAGCGAGCCATTCTACGAGAAGCTCGCGCTCCACGTGCTGGGCATCGAGAAACTGAGATTCTAGGGAGAAATGCGATGAATATCGATCGCGCCGTACTGATCTTCGCCGGCGTCGTGGTGCTGATCGGCACCATCCTGGCGGTGACGGTGAACATCTGGTGGATCGCACTGGCGATCTTCGCCGGGGCCAACATGTTGCAGGCCGGGATCACCGGCTTCTGCCCCGCCGCGATGCTGTTCAAGGCGCTGGGGGTGCGGCCGGGCAACGCGTTTCGTTGAACGCCCGGCGGCACCTCGCTGCTAGGCGCTGAGTTGGTCGAACGCCTCGAGCGCCTCCGCCGCGTACATGACGGACGGGCCGGCACCCATGTAAATTGCGGTTGCCATGGTCTCGAGCACCTCCTCGCGGCTGGCGCCACGCTTCGCGGCACCTTCGGCATGATAGGCAATGCAGGGCGCGCACCGCGTGCTCACCGAGACCGCGAGCGCGATCAGTTCCTTGGTCTTGCCGTCGAGCGCGCTGCCGCCGTGCGCGGCGCGGGCCATTTCGGAAAAGCTACGCATGACGTCGGGCGCACCGCGACGCAGCTCGGCCACCCCGCCGTTCATCTGATCGATCAGCTGCTTCCAGTCCTGCATCATCGCCATGTCCTCCGCGGATTTGTCGGCGGATGCTTGGCGGGCGCGCGAACGCGCTCCAATAGGTGACTCTACCTACGGGCCGTCAGGGGTACCGATGAGGCGCGGCCGCAACGCCCAGCGCTTCAGCAATCGACCGCGCAATCCTCACCATTCTCGATCTGCAGCGTCGCATGCCCGATCGCGAACTTGTCCTTGAGCATCGTCCGCGCCGTGGCGAGGAAACCGTCGCCCGGATGCCCGCCCGGTACCACCAGATGCGCGGTCAGCACCGTCTCGGTCGTGCTCATCGGCCAGATATGCATGTCATGCACCCGCGACACGCCCGGCAGCGTGCGCAACTCGATCCACACCTGGTCGTAATCGATCGCGCGCGGCACCGCGGCGAGGCTCATCTCGACCGACTCGCGCAGCATGCCCCAGGTCTGCCAGAAGATCAGCACCGCGATGACCAGGCTGACCGCGGGATCGACCCACACCCAGCCGAAGCGCCAGATCACCAGCCCCGACACCACCACGCCAGCGGAGACGATCGCATCCGCCGCCATGTGCGCGAAGGCGGCGCGGACGTTGATGTCGCCCTTGCGCCCGCGCGCGAACAGCCAGGCCGTCCCGCCATTGACGAGGATGCCGAGCCCGGCGATCGCCGCCACCGTCAACCCGGCGACCGGCGCCGGCTCGGCGAGGCGTTGCACCGCCTCGAGCACGATCGCGCCGAGCGCGACCAGCAGCAGCAGCGCATTGGTCAGCGCGGCGAGGATCGTCGAGCCCTTCAGGCCATAGGTGAAGCGCTTGGACGGCGCCGCCTTGGCCAGCCGCACCGCCGCCCAGGCAGCGCCGAGGCCGAGCACGTCGGAGAGATTGTGCCCCGCATCCGCCAGCAGCGCGACCGAGTCGGCGTAGAAGCCGAACCCGGCCTCGGCCGCGACGAAGACCAGGTTGAGCGTGATGCCGATGGCGAAGGCACGCTCCAGGCCATCGCCCATGCCGTGCGCATGGCCGTGACCATGCCCATGCCCATGAGCGTGTCCGTGATGGCCATGGTCATGGCCGTGATGATGGGCGTGACCGGCCACGCGAATCTCCTTCTTTCCAACGGCTAGCACTCCGCCACCGTGAAATACTAGGACATGTGGCACAGGCTGTGGCAGCAGGCGGCGCGATGCTGCCGATCCATGCCGTCCTGCCCGATCTGCTCGCCGCGCTCGAGCGCGGCGCGAACGCGGTGCTGGTCGCGCCGCCGGGTGCCGGCAAGACCACCGCGGTGGCCCCCGCACTGCTCGATTCAACCTGGTGCCAGGGCGAGATATTGCTGCTCTCGCCACGCCGCCTCGCTGCGCGCGCGGCCGCCGAGCGCATGGCCGCACTCGCCGGGGAGAATGTCGGAGCGACGTATGGCTATGCCACGAGGATGGACAGCAAACGCTCGGCCAGGACGCGTGTCACGGTGCTGACCGAGGGCATCTTCGTCGCGCGTATCCAGGCCGATCCCGAGCTGGCCGGCGTGTCCGCCGTGCTGTTCGACGAGGTGCACGAACGCAGCCTCGACAGTGATTTCGGCCTCGCGCTGGCGCTCGACGCGCAGGGCGCGCTGCGGCCCGACCTTCGTTTGGTGGCGATGTCGGCCACGCTCGACGGCGCGCGTTTCTCGGCCCTGATGGGCGCGGCACCGGTGATCGAGAGCGCCGGCCGCAGCCACCCGCTCACCCTGCGCCATCTCGGCCGCGCCGCCGAGGCGCGGATCGAGGACAGCGTGGCCGCCGCGATCCGCACCGCGCTGCGCGAGGAGACCGGCGGCGTGCTCGCTTTCCTCCCCGGCGTGGCCGAGATCGAGCGCACCGCCGAACGGCTCGACGCGCTCGGCGAGCATATGGTGCTGCACTGCCTGCACGGCAGCATGGAGCCCCAGGCGCAGCGCGCCGCCATCGCGCCCGACCCGCACGGCCGGCGCAAGATCGTGCTCGCCACCTCGATCGCCGAGACCAGCCTGACGCTCGACGGCATCTCGGTGGTGGTCGATTCCGGTCTGGCGCGGCGACCGCGCTATGATCGCGCGGCGGGCATGACCCGCCTCGTCACCGAGCGCGCGAGCCAGGCTGCCGTCGCCCAGCGCGCCGGCCGCGCCGCGCGCCAGATGCCGGGCGTGGCCTACCGCCTGTGGGAAGAAGCCGCGACCGCCGGCCTCCCCCGCTTCGACCCGCCCGAGATCCTCGAGGCCGACCTCTCGGCGCTGACGCTGGATTGCGCGATCTGGGGCGTCGCCGATCCGCGCCAGCTCGCCTGGCTCGACCCGCCGCCCGATGCCGCCATCGCGGAGGCGCGCGGCCGTCTGACGGCACTGGAAGCGATCGACGCCGACGCCCGGCCCACGGCGCACGGCAAGGCCATCGCCCGCCTGCCCCTCCCCCCGCGCCTCGCCCATATGCTGGTCCGGGCCGGCGAGATGGGCCTCGCGGGCATCGCCGCCGAGGTTGCGGTGTTGCTTGGTGAGCGCGGGTTGGGCGGGAACGACGTTGACTTGGAAACCCGCCTCCGCCGCTGGCACGGCGAGCGCGGCCCAAGAGCGATTGCTGGCCGGCGATTGGCGGAAAGGTGGGCAAGCCTCGTACAAGCCCCCTCCCGCTTGCGGGAGGGGGTCGGGGGTGGGCGCCCGACCTCCGCAACCGCAGCGCCCGCGGACTCCCCCGGCCGCCGGGCTGCGATGGCTGCCGT
>JAZJXZ010000023.1:0-5899 GCA_040390605.1 Pseudomonadota bacterium | reverse complement strand
GAACGGGGATGGCGGGCGCCCACCCCCCAGCCCCCTCCCGCGAGCGGGAGGGGGGGTCGAAATCTCCATCGCCCTCGCCTTCCCCGACCGCATCGCCCGCCGCCGCGATGCAAGCGGCGAAACCTGGGCTTCCGCCGGCGGTCGCGGTTTCAAACTCGACCCGACCTCCCCCCTCGCCCGCGCCGAATGGCTGGCGGTTGCGGAAACCCAGGGCATGGCCGCCGGGGCGCGCATCCTCTCGGCCGTGGCGATCGACGCCGCCACCGTCGAGACCCTCTTCGCCGACCGTATCGAGACCCGCCGCACGGTCACCTTCGACCCGGCGACCGGCGGCGTGACCGCGATCCGCGAGCGTCGTCTCGGCGCGGTCCGCCTGTCGAGCGGCCCCGACAGCAACGCCGATCCAGCGGCCATCGCCGCGGCCCTGCTCGAAGGCGTCCGCAAGCTCGGTCTCGACCAGCTCCCCTGGCCCGACAGCAGCCAGGCGCTGCGCGCCCGCGCCCGCTTCGCCGCCGGGCATGGCGGCGAGGCGGTGGCGCTCGACGACGCGGCCCTGCTCGCCGAAGCCGAGCAATGGCTCGCCCCGCTGCTCGCCGGCAAACGCCGCCTCGACCAGGTCGACGCCGGCGCGCTGGCCGAGGCGCTGCGGGGCATCATCGGCTGGGAGGGCATGAAGGCGATCGACCGCATCGCCCCGAGCCATTTCGACAGCCCCGCCGGCAGCAGCCACGGAATCGACTATGCCGCCGAGGGTGGCCCGCGCGTCGAGCTCCGCCCCCAGGCGCTGTTCGGCCTCTCCACCCACCCGATGGTCGGCGGCGGCCGCGTGCCGCTGGTGCTCAGCCTGACCTCGCCCGCCGGCCGTCCGATCCAGACGACGCGCGACCTGCCCGGCTTCTGGGCGGGCAGCTGGGCCGATGTGGCGCGCGAGATGCGCGGCCGCTATCCGCGCCACCCCTGGCCGGATAACCCCGCCGCGGCGAATCCGACATTGCGCACCAAAAATGCGGATGCGCGAGCCCGCGGATCGCGATAAGGGAATGCCATGACGACCGCCCGCATCTACCAACGCCCCAAAAACGCCATGCAGTCCGGCCGCGCCCGCACCGCCGAGTGGGTGCTCGAATTCGAGCCCGCCGAGGCCAAGCGCCCCGACCCGCTGACCGGCTGGGCCGGCTCGGGTGACACGCGCGAGCAGGTCCGGCTGACCTTCCCGACGGTCGAGGCGGCGCAGGCCTATGCCGAGCGCGAGGGCCTTGCCTTCACCGTCATCCCGGCACCGACCCGCACCCTGAAGCTGCAGGCCTATGCCGACAATTTCCGCTGATTGATCAGCCGAGCAGGGTCGGGCCCAGCAGCGTCAATATCCTGACGTCGATCGCCATGCCCTCGGCGCGCCTTGCCGCCACATAAGCGGGGATGTCGGCGAGCGGGACGCGGTGGACGGTGATGTCCTCATCCCCTTCCCCTCCGCCGTCACCGACCTTCTCCAGGCCCGTCGCGCGGACCAGGGTGAAACCCTCGCTGACCATGCCCGGCGAGGAGTGGAAATACCCCAGCGTCTCGATATGCGCGGGGCGGTAGCCGGTCTCTTCCTCCAGCTCGCGCGCGGCCGATAGCGCGACGCTCTCGCCTTCGTCATGGTCGCCGACCAGGCCGGCGGGCAGTTCGAGGCAGCGCTTGCCGAGCGGCACGCGATATTGCTCGACCAGGATCACCTCGCCCTCGTCGATCGCGAGGATCACCGCCGCGCTGATGCCGCGGGTGCGGGAGACATATTCCCATTTGCCGCGCTTCTTGGCGACGATGAAGCGGCCCTCCCAGACCACTTCCTCAGGCGCGTGATGGTCGTTCACAGCTCGATCAGGCGATCGGGCAGCTCGTTGGTATCGGCTTCCGTCTTGGGAAAATTCTCGGCCAGGATCGCACCGATCGCGGCGACCGCCGCGGCCATGCCCTCACCCGCGCGGCCCTGACGAACCTCGGCGACCAGGGCGACCATCGCATCGCCCCAGCGCTCCGGCGGGACGGCCTTGTGGATCGCCTCATCGGCAACGATCTCGGCCTGGCGCTCGCCAAGCGAGAGATAGAGCAGGATGCCGACCCGGGCGGTGGTGCGCCGCTCGGCGCCGACCTTGAAATATTGCACCGCACGGCGTCGCACCCGGCGCGAGCGGGTCGCGCGAGGCGTCAGGGTCAGCCGCAGCGGGGTCCAGGCAAGGGCGTAGCGGACGATGAGGAAGACCAAAGCCTGGATGAGCATGAGGGCGAAGAAGCCCCTGGCCGGGTCGGGCGCGCCGCTCCAGCCGTTGGAGAACCAGGCGATCTTGGCCTCGATCGTCGCCGGGCTGATCGCGGCGACGGCGGCGACGAACAGCATCGCGCCGATGGCATAATGCAGCGCGACGTCGTGATAGGGATCGGAGCGTTCGGTGACGATGGTGACGATCTCGCCATCGGTGCCGGCCTCGGCCGCGCTGACCGCCGCGGTGACGCGGTCGCGTTCCTCGACCGTCAGATGTTTGGGCGCCTTCATCACCAACTCCCCGAGGCGCCGCCGCCCCCGAACGAACCGCCGCCGCCGGAGAAGCCGCCGCCCCCGCCGCCCCAGTCGCTGCCGCCGCTGCTCCAGGACGAACCGCCGCCGCCCCGGCCGAGGCTGCTCAGCGCCGAACCCCACAGGATCGCCTCGCCCAGGCCGCCGCGGTAGCGTCGCCCGCGTGCCCGGCCGAACGCCATGGGCAGGATGATGACGACGATGACGATGATCCAGAAGACCACGGCGAGCGGATTGCCGCTGCTGCGCTGGCGGGCATGGGTCTGGCCGACGGTCTGCTGGGCGCGCTGCTCGGCGGCCTCAAGCGGCAGCTTCATCTGCTCGGCGATCGCGTTGGCGCCGTCCATGATGCCGCCGGCCATGTCGCCGGCCTTGAATTTGGGCAGGATATTGTCGTTGATGATCACGCTCGACAGGGCGTCGGTCATGATCGGCTCAAGCCCGTAACCGACCTCGATCCGCACCTTGCGCTCATTGGGCGCGACGATCAGGATGATGCCGTTATTGGCATCCTTCTGGCCAATCTTCCATTCGCGGCCGAGGCGATAGCCGTAATCCTCGATCGGATAGCCCTGCAGATCGGGGATGGTCGCGACGACCAGCTGGCGCGACGAGGCCTGCTCGACCTGGGCCGAGAGCTGGTCGAGCTGCGCGACCTGTTCGGGCGAAAGCAGCTTGGCGGCATCGACCACGCGCCCGGTGAGCGGCGGGAAGGTCTGCGCCGCCGCCGGCATGGTCAGGACAACCATGCCGATCAGCGCGAGCAGCAAGCGCAGGGTGCGCATGACGGTGCCTTTCAGGCCCGAGGGAGCTTAGTTCGAATTCCCGAAATTGACCGACGGCGCGGTCTCCGCACCCGGGGTGGTCGCCTGGAACGGCACCATCGGCTTGGCGCCATAGAAGATCTTGGCGCCGACCGCGTCGGGGAAGGTGCGGATCGTGGTGTTGTAGTTCTGCACGGCGGTGTTGTAGTCGCGCCGCGCGATGGTGATGCGGTTCTCGGTGCCTTCGAGCTGGCTCATCAGCGTGGTGTAATTGGCCTGGCTCTTGAGCTCGGGATAGGCCTCCTGCAGGCGCTGCAGCGACAGCGTCACGCCGGCTTGGGCGCGCTCATAGGCCGCGACCTTGGTCGGATCGGTCAGGTCGTCGCCCGACACCTTGACCTGCGTGGCCGAGGCGCGCGCCTGGGTGACCTCGACCAGGATGCTCTTTTCCTGCGCGCCGGCGGCCTTCACCGTGGCGACGAGGTTGGGGATGAGATCGGCGCGGCGCTGATAATTGTTCTGCACATCGGCCCATTTGGCCTTGGCATTCTCCTCGGCGGTGGGGACGCTGTTGATCCCGCAGCCCGACAGGCTGACGACGGCGGCAAGCGCGAATGCGGCACGGTATTTCATCGAGATGATCCCTCCAACCCTTGCGGGCCTTCTATCTAAGCCGTGCTTGGGCCGGCGTGAAGGGGCATGGTGCATTATTAGACCGGCACACCCCGTTGGACCATGGATAGCGACGTGGAAGCCGGCCGGCTTGCGCCGCGCGGGGAAAGGCCGATAACCTTGCCGCCCCGGGGCAACGCAAGGGAGCGCGGCATGTTCAAGGAATTCAGGGATTTCATCAACCGCGGCAATGTCATGGACCTGGCCGTGGCGGTGATCGTCGGCGCGGCGTTCGGCAAGATCGTCACCTCGCTGACCGACGACATCATCATGCCGATCATCGGCAAGATCACCGGCGGGCTCGATTTCTCCAGCCACTTCGTCACGCTGGGCGCGGTGCCGGCGGGTTATGCGGGCTCGCTCAGCGACTATGCCGCGCTGAAAAAGGCCGGGGTGCCGCTGCTCGGCTGGGGCGAGTTCCTGACCCAGGCGGTCAATTTCGTGATCATCGCCTTCATCATCTTCCTGCTGATCCGCACGATCAACAAGATGGCGCCCAAGGCCGACGCCGCACCGGCCGAACCGGCGGCCGAACCCGCCGACATCGCGCTGCTGCGCGAGATCAGGGACGAGCTGAAGAAGAAGGGCTGAACGGCGGGGCATATCAGGGCCCGGCCAGCCGCCGCTCGACCTCGGCGGTGACAGCGGCGGCGAAGCGCTTGCGGTTCTCGCGGGCCTGGCGGTCGGTTTCGACCGCGACCTGCTTGCGGCGCTCGGCGATGATCGCGGCGATGTCGGTGGCGGGCGGCTCGGGGAGGCGCGCCCAGGGTTTGGGGCGGCGGATGGCGAGCCAGTGGAGCGCGGCGCAGACGTCCGCGGGGATGTGCGCGGTGTAGAGCATGACGACGGGGCCGCCGCCCTTGGGCGTGACGATCTTTTCGGCTGTGTAGTCATATCCCACGGCGCGCTGGTAGAGCGCGCGCTCGACGCGATCGTCGGCAGCATCCTTGCCGACACGGACGGCGGCGGTGAATTCGTCGTGGATCAGGCACCAGCGATAGAAGGTCCTGACGCTGATACCGAGGATATCGGCGACCTCGATGTCGGTCGCGCCGTTGCGGCATAGCCGCTCGGCGATGCGGGCGAAATCCGGTTTGTACGGCGAGGGGCGTCCTGCTGGCATGGGGCGGCAAATAGAGCGCATACGCGTGCGGTTGAATCAGGCTGTGCGGGTGGTGCCGGGCGGCGTGCGACAAAATTCTAGGCGTGGTCGATGGAGGCCCTCTCCGCGAACGTGCGGCACGGCTCTCGATGGGCGACCTATTTTGTCAGGGGTCGGCAGAAGGACCGCGTGGAGCGGGTGGCGCGTCCTGATCACGGCGCTGATGAATTAAGTGCACTGTCACCGGAATCCTATTATCTCGGGCAGTTGCTGCGCGCGAAGCTGAATCATTCGGACGTCGCGCCGACCTATGAACGCGATGCCATCTTCGACGTCGCCCGTAACGCGCCGGGCGAGGCGGCCGTCGCGGTGACCCATCGCGGGGCGCGCTGGTCGATCGCGGCGCGCGACATCACGCCGGGCGGCCAATCGGAGCGCGGCGACCGGTCGCTGGAGGTGATGGCCCTGCTCAACCAGCTGATCTCGGCGCAGACCAGCCTCAAGGAATTCACGCGTGCGCCGACATCGGTGCGCGTCAGGTAATTCGAGAGACGCGTGGCAGCATCACGCCAGGAGCGTGCTGCGAATAGGTGGAATATTCGCGAACAACCGCGCGACTTCGTGTCCGCGCCGCTCGCAGCTACGCTATGCGTCATGCTTGATATGGCATGGTGGCGGTGAACCTAAGTCACCACCTGCGGACGTCAACCGGGGGCCCAAGGCCTATTTTATTTAGGGGTAATTGCACGTGTTGTCTAATTGATATTGGCATTCACGGCTCCTGATTAGGTAGTTCTGACCAGC
>JAZJXZ010000022.1:0-69133 GCA_040390605.1 Pseudomonadota bacterium | reverse complement strand
CCGAGGTCTTCCTCAACCCGTTGCACTTCGAATGTGAATCCACACCCGGAACAAGTCCGGGATGACGATTGTGGTAAGCGTTCCTTATCCCTTACGCCCGCAGCATCACCTTGGCCGTCACCGACAGCCCCGGCCGCAAGCGCGCCAGCGCCTCCTGCCCCTGATCCAGCCGGATACGCACGCCGACGCGCTGGACGATCTTGGTGAAGTTGCCCGACCCCGGCTCGAACGGCAGCAGGGTGAATTCGCTGCCCGCGCCGGGCGCGAAGCTTTCGATCGTGCCGGTCAGCGTCGCGCCGCCAAGCGCGTCGACGGTGACGCGGGCGCGCTGCCCGACGCGCATGTCGCGGGTCTGGGTTTCCTTGAAATTGGCCACGACATAGAGCGACGACACCGGCACGAGGGTCAGCACGCGCGAGCCCGGCTGGACGAAGTCGCCGACCTGCACCTGGCGGTTGCCGACCACGCCATCGATCGGCGCGATCACCACGGCATGGTCGCGGTCCTGCCTGGCGAGGTCGAGCGCTGCGCGTGCCTTGGCGGCGTTCGCTTCGGCCTGCGCCAGCCCGGCGATCAGCACCGGCCGGCGGGCATGGGTCACCGCCGCCTGTTCGCCGCTGACGCCGAGATCGGCGCGGCTGCGGTCGCGGGCGGAAGCGGCGCTGATCGCGGTGGCGCGGACGCGCTCGGCGTCGCGACGCGTGGCGAAGCCCTGCGCCATCAGCGCCTCGAAGCGCGCGCGATCGGCGGCGGCGCGGGCATATTCGGCATCGGCCGAGGCGATCGCAGTACCCGCAGAGCGGACCTGCGCCGCCGCCAGCCCCTCATCGGCCGACAGCGCCGAGAGCGCGGCGCGCGCGCTGGCCACGCCGGCATCGGCATCGGCGACCGCCGCCTCGGCGGCGCGGACGCGCGCGGCATAGTCTTGGACGTCGATGCGCAGCAGCGGCTGGCCGGCACGCACCGTCTCGTTGTCGCGGACCAGCACGGCCGAGACCAGACCGCCGACCTTCGGCGCGACCGAACTGGAATCGGCGTGGAGATAGGCGTTGTCGGTGCTTTCGCTGCTACGCGGCGCGGTCAGCCAGAGGATGCCGGCGACGGCGACGGCCAACGCGATCAGGCCCATCACCAGCGCGTTGCGCGGCATCGCGAAGCGGCGGCGCATGGGCACGGCATCGGCCAGGGCTTCGGCGGCGACGGGGGCGTTCATTGGCTCAGCACCATCAGGGTGGAGGTGGCCGAGGCGAGCAGGCGCCCCGACGCATCGGTCAGTTTCGCTTCGGCATAGGCGATGCGCCGGCCGAACACGGTGACGATGCCCTCGGCACGGACCGGCCCGGTGTCGGCGTCCATCGCGCGGTGATAGGCGATCTTCAGTTCGAGCGTGGTGAAGCTCTGCGCCGCGGAGAGCTTCGAAGCGGTGGCGATGCCGCAGGCGGAATCGAGCAATGTCGCGGCATAGCCGCCATGGATCTGGCCCATCGGGTTATAGGCATGTTCGCCCGGCACGCCCTCGAACACCGCGCGGCCCTCCTCGACCTCGACCAGCGCGAAATCGAGTGTGCGGCCGATCGGCGGCTGGCCGCCACTGGCGAGCAGCGCACGCACCCGTTCGAGCCCGGTCGGACCATCGATGACGTCGCTCATGCGCCTGCCTCCAGCCCGTAACGGGCAATGATCGCCTCCCGCGTGCGATCGAGGATCGCATCGGATTGCGCGCCCTCGCCTACGCTCCGCGCCAGCGCCACCGCGCCGACCAACTGGGCGATGAGCACGGTCGCCTCGCTGTCCGGTTCGGGCCAGCCG
This sequence comes from Pseudomonadota bacterium, assembly GCA_040390605.1. Lineage (GTDB taxonomy): Bacteria > Pseudomonadota > Alphaproteobacteria > Sphingomonadales > Sphingomonadaceae > Sphingomonas. The sequence continues at coordinate 67,324 of JAZJXZ010000022.1, read as the reverse complement.
ATCCGCGCCAGCACCGCCGCCAGCCGCCCGGTCAGCCCGGCGACGCCGGCACCGAAACGCTCGCGCACCGGCGCTTTCGCCCGCGCGAAATCACCCGACAACGCCGGTAGCGGGCAACCGCGCTCCCTTGAATCACGATGCGCCGGCGACAGGTAGAAATCGACATAGGCCCGCAGCGCGGCATGCGCGTCGTCGCCATCGAGCTGAACGGCACGCTGGCGGGCGCCATCGAACATCGTGCCGATCGCCTCGGCCACCAGAGCGTCCTTGGAGGGGAAGTGGGCGTAGAAGCCGCCATGGGTCAGCCCCGCGCGGGCCATCACGCCGGCGACACCGACGCCCTCCGGCCCCTTGGCGCGGATTTCGCGCGCCGCCTCTTTCAACACCCGCTGCCGGGTCTCTGCCTTGTGTTCGTTCGAGTAGCGCACTTGCCGACTCCCTTTATATGACGCATATAATATAAAGGGAGTCGGAGACAAGAGCGGTGGCATCATTGGCGATATCCGGCGTGCCCCGCGCGCCGTTCGATCCCGCGGCGCTCAGCAACGCGCAGAAATACGGCATCTTCGCCGTGATGGCGTTCGGCCAGTTCATGGCGCTGATCGACATCCAGATCGTCGCCGCCTCGCTCAATGAGGTGCAGGCCGGGCTGTCGGCCGGGCCGGACGAGATCAGCTGGGTGCAGACCGCCTATCTGATGGCCGAGCTGGTGATGATCCCCTTCTCGGCCTTCCTGACGCAGGCGCTATCGACGCGCTGGCTGTTCGCGCTCTCCGCGGGGCTGTTCACCCTGTCGAGCGTGATGTGCGGGGCGGCGTGGAGCATCGAGTCGATGATCCTGTTCCGTGCGGTACAGGGCTTTGTCGGCGGAGCGATGGTCCCGACGGTGTTCGCCACCGGTTATCAGCTGTTCAGCGGCAAGCAGCGCGCGATGATCCCGGCGATCCTCGGCATGGTCTCGGTACTGGCGCCGACGCTCGGCCCGACGGTCGGCGGGTGGATCACCGATGCGCTGGGCTGGCGCTGGATCTTCTACATCAACGTCGTGCCCGGTGCGCTGGTCACGTTGCTGACGCTGGCGCTGATCCGGGTCGATCTGCCCAATCTGCCGATGCTGAAGAAGATCGACTGGGTCCATCTCGCCTCCATGGCGATCGCGCTGGCGGGCCTGGAATATGTGCTGGAGGAAGGGCCGAAGAACGACTGGTTCGGCGACACCACCATCTTGTGCGCGGCGTGGGTGTCGGCAGTGGCGTTCCTGCTGTTCCTCGAACGCTCGTTCCGTTCGGCCGGGCCGATCGTGAAGCTGACGCCGTTCCGCAAGCCGACCTTCGCCTTTGCCTGCCTGTTCAACCTGGTGATCGGCTTCGGCATCTATTCGGGCACCTATCTCGTGCCGGTGTTCCTCGGCCGGGTGCGCGGTTACAATGCGTCGGAGATCGGCACGACGGTGTTCATCTCCGGCATCGCGCAATTGCTCGGCGTGCCGATCGCGGCGAGCCTGTCGCAAAAGGTCGACCAGCGCATCGTCATCACCTTCGGGCTGACCCTGTTCGCCGCCGGTTTGTGGCTGTTCAGCGCGATGACCCCCGACTGGGGCTTTGCCGCGTTGTTCTGGCCGCAGGTGGTGCGCAGCTTCGCGGTGATGCTGTGCATCGTGCCCTCGGTCGGCCTCGCGCTGGGCAATTTCGCAGGGCCGGAGCTGCGCTATGCCTCGGGCCTGTTCAACCTGATGCGCAATCTCGGCGGGGCGATCGGCATCGCGGTGGTCAATACGTGGCTCGGCGACATGACCCGGCTACATGCGCTGCGGCTGGACGAGGCACTCGGCGCGATCCCCCGCGCCGCAGGCGAGGCGTTCACCGGCCTCAGCCATTATATGAGCCAGATCACCCCCGACCCTGCGCGCGCCGCGACCATGGCCGATGCGGTAATGAGTCGCGTCGTCGGCCGCGAGGCGTTGACGCTGGCGTTCGACGATGTGTTCCGGCTGATGGCCTATCTGTTCCTGGCGGCGCTGGTGATGGTGCCGTTCTGCAAGCCGCCGAGAGTGGCCCCGAACGCGCCGCCGGTCGAAGCGCATTGATTGGCGTACGCAGGATTGCGCACAACGCACCAATGGCGTGATTTTTTGCCATTTGATCGGAGACCCGCATGGCGACCGTGCGGCCTTCAAGCAGCACAAAACCGCGGAGCGCGGCTGAATTTAACCTCTGTCTGACCCGAAATTAAGGTGAGCGATATCAGCCGGCTGCGCTTGACGCGGCGGCACATCGTTCGTTCCGTTCTTCCCAATTTATCAGGGGGAGATGTGGGTACACCAGACGAGCACGTTGTTTCCGGCGGTCACCCGCAGGGATGCAAGTTTAGCGAAGGTGGTGATGCTGCTGTTGTTTGGAATTGCCTGCACAATTTCCGGGCCAGTATTTGGCGTTGAAGCCAGCTGAACGAAGATCTCACCTGATGGCTGATCGCTCCATACATTTACCGTAATCTTTCGAACATCGACCATCGCGGGCGAGTACAACGAAAGGGACTGAAAACCGGTCATTTGCGGGTTTGGGAACCGGAACCCGACTTGTCCCCCCGAAGCAACACAAGCCTGCATTAGCGGAAGAAACGAGGCAGGAATTCCTTGCGCCTGGGCAGCATTTGCAGCCACGAGCAGCGGAATCGAACTCATAATCGAAAGCTTGCGAAGCATGGCCTCCCCCCCGGTAAAGTGAACCTTGTCATTCCACTACCGCTTGTCTTCACATGAGGATAGCGGCAGCGCAACCTCCCATTCCTCGAGATGGACGTGCGGACAGAATATCCGGGCGACCGCCCGGGGGTGCGACACCTCCGCGCCTTCGCGTGAACCACCCTTCTTTGCTTACGCGCGCCCGGATAGTTGATACAGTTTGCGACATTCGCGCGATTGCTCACTGCGTCGGCTTGTAGCAGAACCTCGCGCAACGTTCGGTCTCGAACGCGCAACATTCCTTCCCGGGAGTCGGACCGCCATGAAGATGAAATTCGCCCTCGCGACGTCGCTGCTCGCGCTGTGCGCCGTCGCTCCCCTTGCTGCTCAGATGCAGGCCAGCAATCCAGCGCCCGCCGCCGACGCCACCGCCGCCACCCATTATGGCAGCTGGGGCTTCGACCTGACCGGCATGGACAGGAGCATCAAGCCGGGCGACGACTGGTTCGATTTCGTCAATGGCACCTGGGTCAAGAACACGCAGATTCCGGCCGACCGCTCCTCCTATGGCGCGTTCGCGGTGCTGCGCGACCTGTCCGACGCGCGGTTGCGCAAGCTGGTCGAGAGTTATCAAGTCGGCGATGCCGCGCATGTCGACCGTGCCAAGGTGGCGATGCTCTATCAGGGCTTCATGGACACGGCGGCGATCGAGCGCGCCGACGCCGCGCCGCTGATGCGCCGCCTCGCGCCGATCAAGGCGGCGGCATCGAAGGATGCGGTCGCGCGGCTGATGGGGCAATCGATCGGGGGGTTCGGCGCGAGCTTCTTCGGCCCGGGCGTCAATGACGACGCCAAGGACCCGACGACCTATGCGCTGTCGTTGCGCCAGTCGGGCCTGGGCCTCGGCGACCGTGATCTCTACCTCGACGCCAAGTTCAAGCCACAACTCGAGCGCTACCAGCAATATGTCGCGCAGATGCTCGGCATGGCCGGCTGGGCCGATCCGGCCGGCACCGCGGCGAAGGTCGTCGCGATGGAAACGCGCATCGCCCAGGCGCACTGGACCCGCGCGCAGAGCCGCGACCGCGACAAGACCTATAATGCCATGACTACTGCGCAATTGCAGGCGCTGGCACCGGGCTTCCCCTGGGCGACCTTCCTCACCGCCTCGGGCGTGGGCAAGGCGGGGCGTGTGATCGTCGCGCAGAACACCGCGTTTCCGAAGATCGCGGAGGTATTCGCGACCACCGACCTGAACACGCTGAAGGCGTGGGAGGCGTTCCGCACCACCGACGACATCGCACCCCTGCTGTCGAAGCGCTTCGTCGATGCGCAATTCGATTTCCGCTCGCGCTTCCTCAATGGCCAGCCGCAGCAGCGCGACCGCTGGAAACGCGGCGTGGCGCAGGCGGAGGGCGCGCTGGGCGAGGCGATCGGGCGCGATTATGTCGCGCTCTATTTCCCGCCCGCGTCCAAGGCCAAGATGGACGAGCTGGTCGGAAACCTGCGCGTGGCGCTCGGCGGCCGCATCCGCAACCTGCCGTGGATGGGCGACGCGACCAAGGCCCAGGCGCTGGACAAGCTGGCCAATTTCACCGTGAAGATCGGCTATCCCGACAAGTGGCGCGATTACAGCGCGCTGCGGATCGTGCCGGGCGACGTGGTCGGCAATGCCGAGCGCGCGCAGCGTTTCGAATGGGATTATCGCCGCAACCGCCTGGGCGGGCCGGTCGACAAGGCCGAATGGGGCATGACCCCGCAGACGGTGAATGCCTATTACAACTCGGTGAAGAACGAGATCGTCTTCCCTGCCGCGATCCTCCAGCCGCCGTTCTTCGACCCCGATGCCGACCCGGCGGTGAATTACGGCGGGATCGGCGGCGTGATCGGCCATGAGATCAGCCACGGCTTCGACGATCAGGGCCGCAAGTCGGATGGGCATGGCGTGCTGCGCGACTGGTGGGCGGCCGAGGACGCCGCCAAGTTCGAGGCCCAGGCGGTGAAGTACGGCGCGCAATATGAGGCGTACAGTTTCGACGGGCTGCCGGGCGTGCACATCAACGGCCGCGCCTCGATGGGCGAGAATATCGGCGATCTCGGCGGCGTGCTGATCGCGCTCGACGCCTATCATGCTTCGCTGGGCGGCAAGGCCGCACCGGTGATCGACGGCTTCACCGGCGACCAGCGCTTCTTCCTTGGCTGGGGCCAGGTATGGCGCACGCTGTTCCGCAACGAGGCGCTGCGCCAGCAGCTGATCAGCGACCCGCATTCACCGGGCCAGATTCGCGCGATCAACCCGCTCCGCAATGTCGACGCCTGGTACGACGCATGGGGCATCAAGCCGGGCGACAAGCAATATGTCGCACCCGAGGACCGCGTGCGCATCTGGTGAACTGACGATTTCCCGGCCCCTCTCCTTCAGGGAGGGGCCGGGAGGAACCCGGACGGGCGTTTACCTCTGATTCTCTTTTTCATGGTTGCATGGGGGATGGAGGAAATCATGTCGGATGATTCGCCCGAGACCGCCCCTGATCGCCGCAGCCGCAAGGACCGCCGCTCGGCTCCCCCGCGCCCCTTCGATGGACCCGAGCGGCGTAAGGCCTCGCGTCGCGCCGAAACTGACCGACCGCCGGCGCAATAGTCCGACGCCTGACGGCCCGGCTGTTTAAGCGGCGCCGTCGCCGATCGGTGGCGTGCCCTCAGGCGGCGCGCACAGGCCCGAACGGTTGAGCAATTCGGTCAGCTCGCGCACGGCCTTGGTCAGGTACAGCACCTCGGTCTCGCGCAGCTGGTCGAGCTTCTCGTGGAGCGACTCGATCTCGAGTTCGGCCTTGATGTTGATCTGATAGTCATGCTCCGCCGCCATGCGGTCGACGTCCTGCTGGCGGTTCTGGCTCATCATGATGAACGGCGCGGCATAGGCCGCCTGGAACGACAGCGCGAGATTGAGCAGGATGAAGGGATAGGGGTCCCAATGCTCGATCCAGGCGGTGATGTTGAGCATGATCCAGAAGAACAGGATCGTCGACTGGATGATGATGAATTTCCATGAGCCCATCGTCGCGGCGACGGTATCGGCGATGCGCTGGCCGGTGGTCAGCGGAATCGCCGGCGGCGCGGCGGCATCGGGCGCGGTGCGGGCGATGCGGCGCAGGCGGCGCAGATCTGCGAGCAGCTTCTCCTCGGTCTCGTGGATCTGATGGCGTACCGTTTCGAGTGTTATTGATGCCCCTCCCGCCCGTGAGACGCGGATGATACCGCGCGGCGTGCCCCGACCCAATGACCCGCTTCGTGAAATGTTTGTCATGCGCGCGATGCGTGGTGCTCAGCGATCCCAGTAAGGCGGGTCGCCGAACGAGGCGCGAAGGCTCTCGGTCAGCGCGGCGATCTTGGCCGAGGCGCTGCGATCGCGCGGATAGGCGATGTGCAGTTCGGCACTTTCCGCCGCCCGGCCGATATCGATGGGGAGCAACGTGCCGGCTTTGCGCTCGGCATGGACGAAGAAGGTCGGCAGCAACGCGATGCCGAGTCCGGCCAACGCCGCGTCGCGCATAACGAGGCCGTTGTTCACGCGCAGCGCCGCGCGCGGCCGCACGACAGCCCAGCCTTCCGGCCCGCCGAAGCGCCAGTCGACGTCGCGATTGGCGTAGAGCAGGCCGTCATGGCCGGCGAGGTCGGCGAGCGTCGCCGGGGTGCCGCGCCGCGCGAGGTAATCGGGCGAAGCGACGAGCAGGCGGCGGCTGGCCGAGAGGCGCTTGGCGACGAGGCGGTTGTCGCCGATCGGCCCGTGACGCAGCACCGCGTCGAACCCGTCGGCCGCGGCGTCGACGAAGCGGTCATCGAGCTCGAGCGCAAGATCGATCCCCGGATGCGCGGCGAGGAAGGTGTAGATCGCCGGGCCAAGGTGAAGCACGCCGAACCCGACCGGCGCCGAGATGCGCAAGGGGCCCACGAGCGTGCCGCGCCGCTCGGCCATTTCCGCCGCGGCTTCGGTCGCCTCGAACAGAATGCGCTGCGCCCGCGCGAGGAAGGTGTGGCCGTCCTCGGTCAGCGACAATTTGCGCGTGGTGCGCTGGACCAGCCTGGTGCCGAGCGCGCGTTCGAGTTCGGCCAGCCTTTCGCTGACCACCGACTTGGCGTTGCCGAGCCGGCGCGCGGCGGCGCTGATCGATCCCGCCTCGGCGATGGCGACAAAAGCGGCGATGCCGTCGAGCTTCATCATCGTTCGGATATCCCGGAAACCAGTTTCGGCCTTTCCCGGCTAGTGCGGACGATGCCGATGTCGCATCTTCCTGTCCAGACGCCAACGCCATGCCGACAATCAGGAGTACGACCATGCTTCGTCCGATCATCGCCGCCCTACTCGGGGTGCTGGCCGCCACCCCCGCGCTCGCCCAGGTCGAGCCCTTCCCACCCGGCTTCACCGAGCGCGACATCATCACCAACGGCACGACGATCCATGTCCGTGTCGGCGGCAGCGGGCCGGCGGTGGTGCTGCTGCACGGCTATGGCGAAACCGGCGACATGTGGGCGCCGCTCGCCGCCAACCTGGCGCGCGACCATCAGGTGGTGGTGCCCGACCTGCGCGGCATGGGGCTGTCGACCAAGCCGGCCGGCGGTTACGACAAGAAGACGCAAGGGCACGACATATCCGGCGTGCTCGACGCGCTGAAGATCGGCAAGACCGACCTCATCACGCACGATATCGGCAACATGGTCGGCTATGCCTTCGCCGCCGAGAATCCCGGCCGAATCACGCGCTTCGTCTTGATGGATGCGCCGCTGCCCGGTGTCGGCCCGTGGGAGCAGATCCTCAAGAACCCGCTGCTGTGGCATTTCCGCTTCGGCGGGCCCGACATGGAGCGGCTCGTCGCCGGGCGCGAGCGGATCTATCTCGACCGCTTCTGGAACGAGTTCTCCGCCACGCCGGCGAAGTTCAGCGAAGCGTCGCGCGTCCATTACGCCGCGCTCTATGCCCGTCCCGGCGCGATGCATGCCGGCTTCGCGCAATTCGCCGCGTTCGACCAGGACGCGATCGACAACCAGGCGTTCCTCGCCGCCGGCAAGCTGACCATGCCGGTGCTGGCGATTGGCGGCGCCAAGTCGTTCGGCCCGATGATGGCCACGGTGATGCGCTTCGCGGCGAGCGACGTGACCGAGGGCGTGATCCCCGACGCGGGTCACTGGCTGATGGAGGAGCAGCCGGCCGCGACGGTGACGATGGTGCGCGGCTTCCTCGACGCGCGGAAATAGGGCTTGCGTCCGTCGGCAACGTCGCCGCGGGTGCGCTGTAATCCCCTTGTCAGCTGCGCTGCTGCAGGCGCCCGCGGGCAATAACCTGGGCCTGGATTTCCGCCGCGCCCTCGAAGATGTTGAGGATGCGCGCGTCGCACAGGATGCGGCTGATCTCATATTCGAGCGCATAGCCGTTGCCGCCATGGATCTGCAGCGCGGCATCGGCGCAGCTCCAGGCGGTGCGCGCGGCGAACAGCTTGGCCATCCCGGCGTCGATGTCGCAGCGCCGCCCCTTGTCCTTCTCGCGCGCCGCGAGATAGGTCAGCTCGCGCGCCATGACGTGATCGACCGCGATCATCGCCAGTTTGTCCGACACGCGCGGGAAATCGACGATCGCCTTGCCGAACTGCCGGCGCCCGGTGGCATAGGCAAAGCCCAGTTCGAACGCCCGCCGCGCCACGCCGACCGCGCGCGCCGCGGTCTGGATACGCGCGCCCTCGAAGGTGCGCATCAACTGTTTGAAGCCCTGCCCCTCGGCATCGCCGAGCAGCGCGTCCGCCGGTGCGACCATGCCGTCGAAGCCCAGTTCATATTCGCGCATGCCGCGATAACCGAGCACGGCGATCTCGCTGCCGGTCATGCCGGGTGCGGGAAACGGATCGTCTGCCGTGCCGCGGGGCTTGGGCACGAGCAGCATGCTGAGCCCGGCATGGCCCGGCACATCGCCGCGCGTGCGCACCATCAGCGTCATCAGGTCGCTGCGCGCGGCGTGGGTGATCCAGGTCTTGGCGCCGGTGATCGACCAGCCCTCCGCCGTGCGCGTCGCACGCGTGGTCAGCGCGCCGAGATCGGAGCCGGTGTCGGGCTCGGTGAACACCGCGGTCGGCAGGACCTCGCCGCTTGCGATACGGGGGAGCCAGGCGGCTTTCTGCGCCTCGGTGCCGGCGAGCGCGATCAGCTCGCCAGCAATCTCCGACCGCGTGCCGAGCGAGCCGGCACCGATCCAGCCGCGGCTCAGTTCCTCGGTCACGACGCACATCGTCAGCTTGCCCAGCCCGAGGCCGCCATGGGCCGCGTCGATGCACACGCCGAACGTGCCGAGCGCCCCCATCTCCGCGACGACCGCGTCGGGGATCAGCGCGTTGTCGAGATGCCAGCGATGCGCGTGGGGCAGGATGCGCGTCTCGGTGAAGCGGCGGAATTGTTCGCGCACGGCATCGAGCGTCGCGTCGCCGAGCGATTCGGCGATCATCTCGCCGCCGCGCAGTCGCGCGACGAGCGCCGCGCGGTTGGTCGCACCGTTGCCCGACCGGACGAGCCGCGCGACTGCGTCGTCTCCAGTCAGCCGCGCCGCGGCATCGGCGATGTCGAGATCGGTCGGGCGGCAGAACTCGTTCTGCCCCATCGGAATACCGCCCGACAGCTGGGCGAGATATTCACCGAAACCGATCTCGACGACCAGCGCCTCGACCGAACCGGTCGGCGCGAAGGCGTCTCCCCAGCGCGCCAGCGCGTGGAGCGCGGTCAGCGTGGTGTCGATCCAGGCGAAGCCGTGCACCGCGCGCTGTTCGCGCTCGATCGCCTGCGGATCGGCGACGCCATCGACCATGACGCGCGCCCGCACCGCCGCCAGCGCCGCCGCAGCATAGCCTTCCGCCGCGGCGAGCGCGGCCACGATCTCAGGCATGATTCATGCCGACATCGGCGTCGCGCGGGATCACCAGGTGCAGTATCTGCCTCGCCCCTTCATCGCTGCGACAAGGGCGCGCATGCTTTACGCCCCGGGCAAGCGATACATCGCCGGCAAAGTCGGTTCAATCGCAACCGCCTCCGAGGCGTCTGGGAGCCACTTCCGCAAGCTCGATGTTGACCTCCCAAGGGTGGTCGTGGCACTTGGCGCGCGGATCGCTGCAAAGCAGTTTGCGGCCGACGCCAAGGATTGAAGCCGATTCAATCGGTTGCGGGTATAGCACTATGGTAGTGCAGCAGCCTTCCAATCGTGGAAATCCGCATTTCATTATATCCCATAGCGTATCAAAAGTAATCTTTTACAGTCGCTTACTTTAAATCTGCGTCCCATTTAGTACGATCGGACTTGGCTCAATCTCTCGGGATTGTGAGCCAAATCGGAGCCAAATTGTGCCGATTCATCTGACGGGCGTAAGCGTGAAAGCGCTCAAGGCGTCCCCAAAAAGCGTTACCTATTTCTCTGATCAGACGCCGGGGTTCGGGATCAGGGTCGGCAAGCGAAGTCGAACCTGGATCGTGATGCGCGGCCGAAGCCGCGAGCGGATCAGGATCGGGGCCTATCCGCAAATCTCGCTCACGGATGCGCGCAAGAAGGCGATGCAGCTGCTCGGCACCGACAAGGCGCCGCCGAAGCCGAAGACGAAAAGCTTCAGGGAAGCCCGCACGCAGTTCCTCGACGAGTTCTTCCGCGGGAAGTCGGTTGGCTGGCAGCGCAATGTCACCACTTATCTGGCGGTCTGTTTCAAGAAACTCGATCATCACAAGCTGGACGAAATCGAGGATCACGAGATCAAGGCATGTCTCGATGCGGTGCATGAGACGCCCTCTCAGCAGTTGCATGCGTTCGCGGCATGCGCTGCTTCATGCGCTGGTGCGTGCGACCGTCGCAGCGTTTCATCAAGCATTCGCCGATGGAAGGCTATCCGCCGCCGGGCAAGGACCGGAAGAGGACCCGCATTCTCACCGATCAGGAGTTGAAAGCGGTATGGCTTGCTGCCGACACCTATCCGCACAACGTGATCCGGCTGATCATTCTGTGGGGTACGCGCAGATCGGAGACTTGTGTGATCGAGCGATCCTGGATCGACAGCGTACTAACAATCCGCGGCAGCGCGACCAAGAACGGTCGCGATCACGCCATTCCCCTCCTACCGGCTGCGAGGTCGTTGCTGGACGGCATGCCGGCGCAGGGATGCTATTTCCTGCGCTCCCGATGGGCAGATAGTCATCTCTCTCGCGAAGGTGTTTCCAAGGCGCAGAGGGAGGTCATGGAGCGGTCCGGCACGTCCGGTTGGACGCTGCATGACCTTCGTCGCACGTTTCGCTCCAACACGGCGCGGCTCCGCGTCACTCGAGGCACGTGCGAGGCGCTGATCAATCACGCGCCAAAGGTGCTGGATGAGATCTATGATCGTTATGATCGACTGGATGAGAAGCGTGAAGCGCTTGAGCGCTACGAGGCGTTCTTGATGAAGCTGATCGGGGCGGAATACCACCAGCCGGTTGCCGCGACGATGTCGCCCGGCTTTGGAGCGGGCCTTGCCGGAAACTGCTCCGACGACGTGATGATTGCTGCAAGAATGCTCGTTGCTCGGCATTTCGTCGACCTTGTCCATGACCCGGAAATGCTAATGGCCATGATGGAACTCAAGCAGAGAGAAGCAGCGAGCGTCGAAATAGACACAAGTCACGGTTCGCTGCGGCCCGGCGGGGAGGATCAACAACCCGATCGGACCGCGGAACATCGAGCTGGCATGTTGGGCGCCGAAAACCAGCAATTTGGCCATGTCCGAATTTTGCCAGCGCGTTCAGGACAAGCACTGCTCGGCAGCTCTAGAAGTGACAAAAAATGCCAGCCATCGCATCATTTCCGCTGACAGGGATGGGGTCAGAAACTAACGAGATCTGTGTGGCCAAAACCCTTCGTGTAGTCGAGAACCGAGACAACCACCGGTTCGAGTTCGAAGATGCATACGTCATCGGGTCCGGGCACTGGCGCGAGTGTAAGCGCGGTCGGAAAACCGCAGAACGGCAATTTCGGGTGGAAACCGGAATGGCCGCTTTGGAGCAGCGGTTCGAGGTAAGCGGACATTCGTTATCCCGCCTTAGGGTGTCAGCTTCGCGCACCAAATGCGGATGTTCGCGCTGCGCGATGTTGAACCTATAAGCAGCCGTTGCCGGTTACGGGGCTTCAAGGCCAGCTTCGACGTGCGCTGCGCCGATTGGGGCGCATTCCCCAGGCTTAGGACATCACTCACGGATGGCCAGATGAGCAACCGCAAGTCTCGTCACAATGCGCAATCTTTGCGGCCCGAACCTGTCGCAAACTCCCACTGAAAAGCGTCGACCGTTTCGCCGCGCGGCAAATAGGAAATCGGCAGCACATCCTTACCGCGCCGCACTTTGAGACGGATCAGCTCGGTTTGCTCGCCCTGGATACCGTCCTGCGGGACCGGATCGATAATCTCATCGCCATTGCGCAGTCCGGCCAAGGCCGCAGCAGATCCGGGAGCCAGACCTCTCACGACACGCCTGGGCTGCGCAAGAACGTCAGTCGCAAAGCCCAGTTCATAGCGCCGTAGCGAGCGGGTTATCCGGCGAAAGCAAGGGCCGAAGGCATCTGAAGCGGGCAACGGCATCGCGCCGTTCAGAAACGCGCGAAAGTCGTCCACGGCCTTGGGGCCGAGATGCTGCGTCAGCAATCCTTCCCAATCACCATTATCGGTCACCTTGCCGGTCTTCTCGATCGCCAGCATCGCGAACATCAGATCGTCGAGTGAGATCTTGCCGCCGCTCGACTTGCGTAGCGCGTCGTCGACCGTGACGAAATAGAGCATGCCCCGGTCATAAGGCAGCGTCCGTATGCGCGTGTCCGCCCAGAAGCGGAGTGGCACCTCGCTGTTCGGCGCGCGGGCCATGCTGCTCGTGTAATAGCGCGCAGCAGTCCAATTGATGTCGGCCAGATACGCCGCAGGGGTCAGCATTCCGAAGCGAAAAGGCAGCCGCGCCTGGTAAAAGGTGGCAAGCCCCTCGCCGAACCACGAGGATTCGAGCCCCGCCGGGCTGGCGATATAGGGCTGAAAGGTGTGGAACATTTCATGCGCGAGGGTGATACGGATCTTGGCGATGTCCGACCCGCGTCCCTTGCCGAAGGTGGTGACAAACGACCGGTAGAGGCCGACGCCGCCACCCGCATTGATCGGATTGTAGCGCAAGAATACGCCATAGGGCGGCGACTCCTTCTGGCCGAACATGTGGGCATAACGATCATAGAGCGTGCCGGTCCAGGCGAGCAGCGCGCCGGCATCGAAGCCGGGATTGCCTTGCCACGCGCCAAAGAAGCCCTTGGCGGATATCTTGGCCGGCCAGGTGCCAATCCGCCCGGCCATGAAGAAGCTCATCCGCAACTGCCCGCCATCAAGCGGCGCAGCGGCGGTGACGGTGCCCTCGCCGAATGAGCTGATCCCGCGGCTTCCCTTGGGCGCCCGGGATAGGTCCCAGCCGAACGTCGTGCGATAATGATTGTCCCCTGGAGGAAGCAGCAGGAAGACATGACCCGCCCCGGAGACACCACCGCCATCGGCAGTGAAGGAGAAGGGCGGTGCCGGGCCGCGGGGCGGCAGAGTCGCCTCGGCGGGCACGTCGTATTGGACAATGACAGAACCCTGAACCGCACGGTCGACCAGCCATTCGCGTGACGCGCCGCCGCCAACCGAGTCGCGCATACTCGTCTCAGGCAGCTCGACGTCCCGCGTGCTCAGGTGCAGCACGCCCTTCGCGTCGCGCGCGGTGATGGCGGAAATCGTCGTGGCGACCGTGTCAACATTGCTGGTGACCATCGGAAGGCGGAGCAATACGCGCCCCGGGCTGGCAGCGACACCGCCGAAGCGTAACGTGATCCGGACAGTGCCAATCCGTGTCGGGGCGGCTGGTGCGGTGATCGGCGCCAGCGTCACCGCGAGAGACGTGCTCCGTTGCGCCGCCCCGGCCGTGCAGGTCAGCATCGAGGTGAGCGCAACCACGAGGCCCGTTCGAACGCAACTGATCAACGCCGCTCGCATCAGGCCACCTCGATAGCATCCGTCAAAAAGATGCGCAGGACCGGGAGGGTCCTGCGCATCTCGATATCATGAAGGGCGATCGCCGCCCGCCATCATCAGAAGGACCGCGCCAGGGTCACGCCGATAGTACGCGGCTGGATGAACAGCGCGGTCGGCACGTTGACGCCGTTGCGGTTGTCGGCGGCGGCAACACCGCGCTTGTCGAACAGGTTGCGCGTGTAGAGGTTGACGCTCCAGACCTGACGGTAGGTCAGGCCGGCACGGATATCGACCGTGGTATATTCGGGCAGGAGGATGCGCGGACGGGTCGCGTTGGTTGCGTCGGTCACAAACGTGCCCGCACGATCGCCGAGATAGATCGCCGTGAGACCGACAGTGCCTTCGAGCGTGTCGGACAACGCAAACGTCTGCTGCAGGCTGACATTACCCGCGACCTTTGCGGAGAAGGGCAGGCGATCGCCCGCAAGACCCTTCAGTCCGGTTGCGCCGGCGAGCGTCGGCAGGGCCTGAGTCAGCGCTGCATCGGTGAATGTCAGCGTCGCGTCGATGGTCATACCGCGCCACGGCGTGAGGTTCGCCGCAAATTCAAGACCGCGGCTGCGTGCCTTGCCGCCATTGGCGAGGAAGGTAAGCGAGCTGATCGAGTCGGTGCCCTGCAGCTGGATATTCTTCCAGTCGATCTGGAACAACGCTGCATCAAGGGTCAGCAGGCCGGGAACGACCTTGCCCTTGAAGCCGAGCTCGTAGTTCACGACCCTGTCGGAGCCGAAGGACTGCGGTACCGACGGCGGCGCCGCGACGTTCGGGCCGCCCGGACGATAGCCGCTCGCGATGCGGACATAGGCGATGATGTCGCGCGAAAAATGGTAGCTTGGCGAGATCAACCAGGTGAAGGCGTTGTCGCTCGAATCGGCGATCGTCGTGCCGGAGCCGAATACCGGGGCGGTCTGCGGCGAGGTGTCGAGCGTCGACTCATTGTGCTGCTTGTTGTGGGCATAACGACCCCCGATCTGGACGTCGAGCTTGTCGGTCGCGTGCCAGGTGAGATCGGCGAAGCCTGCATATTCGCGATAGGTGCCCGGACCCGTGCCGATATAGGGCGTCGCGACGAGGCTCCCCGTCGCGATCAGCGTCTGGTTGGTCGCGGCGTGCTCGACGGTGTAGAAGCCGCCGGCGAGCCAGCTGAAGCTGCTACCGATGTCGCCGCCAAGACGAAGCTCCTGCGAGAATTTATGTGTCTGGTCGGCATTGGCGATTTGCACCGTCGGTGCTGTCGGGAGACCATAGACTGCCTTCAGCAAGCCGCCGAACACCTTGGTCACATCGCTGGTGATGACATTGTCGGCACGGCTCCATGCGCTGATCGATGTGATCGTCACCCCGCCGAGCTTCAACTCGCCGCGCGCCGAATAAAGCTGGAACTTCGCATTGTTAATCGAGTCGAGCGAGTTGATCGTCAGGTCGCCATAGACCGGCTCGAACGTCGTCACCGCGGTTGCACGGGTGGGCGAGGTGGCAAGCGTGCATTCGATGCAGACCGGAACGCCCCCCGCAGTGATCGCCAGGTCGCTGTTCATCGCATCCTGCTTCTGGCGCAGTGCCGACAGCAAGATGCGGAAATTCGCGGCCGGCTTGATCAACGCGGCGCCGCGGAAGCCCCAGACATCGCGCGTATTGACCTCCTTCGCTTTCAGCGCGGCGACATTCGCGTTGTTCAGATAGGGCGCGTCTTCACGCTTGAAGCCGCTGGCCGTGATCGCCAGCCAGTCGCTGATCGGGACGTTGATCGAGCCGCGCACCGCATAGCCGGTACCGCCATGGGCAACGGCCGTACCACCCAACTCGACGCGGCCCGAGAGCTTGCTCGTGTCGGGCTCCTTGAGCACATATTTGATCAGGCCGCCGAGGCTCGACGCGCCATAGAGCGTGCCCTGCGGGCCGCGAAGCACCTCGACCCGGCTGAGCGCGCTGGCGTCGAAATCAGGAAGCGGCGGCTGGCCGGTGCCGGTGGTGCCACCGAACTGAATGTCGTCGATGAGCAGCGCGACGGTCGGTGCGGTAGCGCCGCCTGTGGTGACGCCGCGCAGCGCCAGACCCGACACCCGCTGGTTCGAATATTGGAGACCTGGCACCCGGTCGAAATATTCCGACAGGCGATTGATGTTCTGCGAGGTCAGCGTGTCCGCCGAGATGGCGGAGATGGCGACCGGCACGTCGATCAGACGCTCGGCGCGCTTCTGCGCGGTGACAATGATATCGCCGGCGGGACCATCGGTCGCGGGCGGCGCTTCCTGGGCGACCGCAGGCATCGACGCGGCCAGCGCAATAACCGCCGCCGAGACGGAGATCATGTGTTTCGCATTTTTCATTCTTCTCATCCCCTGACTCCGTGAATCTGAGCCCCGGAAGGGGCCAACTGCACACGTTTTCCCACGCCTCTTCAGCCACCAACCGGGAACGCGACTATCATCGTCGCCCCCGCCAAGCGTCCCACATCAAGGCATCCGCAGCCTACTCGTGCACCGCCGCCATATTTATTCTGATTTGAGGCCGCCGGGCGGCTTCGCGCATAAACTTTCGCCGATTATGACCGAGGTGGATCAACTTTGCCCGACCGCCCCGGCATGTGTTGCGGAGCGTGAAAGCGCGGCGCTGGCGCGGGACTGCCGCGTAAAGGCGCGCAGGCCGTCCTCCAGGCCACGCAAGCCGGCGTCCAGCTTGTCGTCCTCCTGGCAGAACCCGATCCGGACATGGCCCGGCGCCCCGAAATATTCACCGGGCGCGACGATCACGCCCGACCGCAAGATCAGCCATTCGGAGAAGGCGCGGGTGTCGGCGATCCCGGGCAGCGACGGAAAGCAGATGCAGCCCTCTTCGGGCAAGACACCGGCCATGAGCCCCTCCGCCACCATGGTGTCGAACCACGCCTGGAAGCGCGGACGGCACTGCGCGACATAGCCGCGCGAATGCTGATCGAAGGGGCTGCTGTCCGCCAACACATGCCCGGCAATGGCGTGCGACAGGGTCGAGATGCCGAATTCGATGCGGCCATTCAGCTGGCGAAGCCGCTCCACCACGTCCATCGCGCCGACGATCCAGCCGCAGCGCAACACGCCCAGGCCGTAGATCTTGGTGAGGCTCGAAAGGCTGATTACCGCCGGCGACAGAGTGGCCGCCGCCGGGGGACGCCGCTGCTCCGGGGTGTAGTCGCGATAGACTTCGTCGACCACGAGCAGGACGCCGCGCCGTTCGGCCAGCGCCGCCAGCGCGCGCATCGTGTCCTCGGAAAGCGCCATACCCGACGGGTTGTGCAGATCGGACAGGACGATCAGCCGCGTTTCGGGCCGCAGCATGGCCTCGATCTCGACAACGTCGATGGCGAATCGGTCGCCGCTGCGCTGGAAGGTGTCGACCACCGCCCCGGACGCTTCGGCAAGGTGACGGAACAGGTCGAAGCCCGGGGTCTCGATCAGGACATGGTCGCCCGGCGCGAGGAAGGTCCGGTAGATTAGCGATAGCCCACCGGTCGCACCGGTCGTGCACAGCACTTGGTCACGTTGGACCGCATAGCGCTCCGCCAGCATGTCGCGGACAAGCGGATTGCCGTCGCCAAAAGCACTGACATAGAAGCGCGAGAAGCATGGCTCGACGGCGGCCAGGACGGTGGTGCGCAGCAATTCGCGAGGTTCGGGCACCGAGCTTTCGAACAGGCTGACAGCCTGCCCATCATGGGCACGGGCCTTGGCGAGCGCGCCGCGGACCCATTGTGCATAGCTTCCATCTTCGGGAAGTGTCGTCGCCGACGCCGGCATGTTTTCTGTTCCAGACATGGCGTCCTCTCTACCGGCGGCGGCTGGCACTAATTATTCTATCTCGGGCGGTTGCATCGTCATTCCGCATAATTTGATCGCTTATTCGACCAAATCGCGCCTGGTGTTGCCCAGACCGTCCTTGCGCCCCTTCAGGAACCAATAGAGCAGGCCGACGACGAGCCAGCCACCGACCAGCAGATAGGGACGCGGATCGGCCTCTATCCCGAACACGCCGACCAGCAGCGCACAGACGACGCCGGCATAGCCCAGCACCACGATCGCGCCGCGCGACAGCGGGATCACCGAGCGGGCGTGGATATCGGGATGCCGCCGCGCCACGACCGTCGCCGAATAGGAACAGGCCATATATTTGAGCATCGTCGGGATATTGACCGCGAGCAGCAGGAAGATGAGGCTGGGCGGCAGCAACAGGCCGAACATCGCGCAGATATAACCGAACAGAATCGCGCCGTGCGGTGTGCCGAAGCGAGGGTGCACCGCGCCGATCGCGCGCGGTAGCGCACCGTTGCGGCCCATGGCGAACAGGCTGCGCGAAAAAGTCAGCGCCGCCGCATTCATCGACTTGGTGATCGAGAAGAAGGCGGCTCCGACGATCAGGGGAACGGCCAGATCGCCCAGCACCACCTTTGCCGCGTCGAGCAGCGGCGCCTGGCTGGCGGCAAGCTTCTCCGGCCCTACCAGGCCGAGGGCGGTGACGGCGACGAGGCCGTAGACGATGGCGGTCAGGCCGATGGCCAGCGCGATACCCAGCGGTACGTTGCGGCGCGCGTCACGCACCTCTTCGCCGATCTCGACGGCCGACTCGATGCCCAGGAACAGGCTGATCATCAGGGGTACGACCGCGAGGATCGCCAGCGGCGGCGTATCGAGCGGGTTGCCGACCAGCGCGCCGTTGAAGTGCGGCAGGCCGGTCGCGACGAAGACGGCAAGGATGATCAGGAGCAGCGCCATCAACTGCGTCTGCACCCTCGCCGCGATCGACACGCCGAAATAGTTCAGCGCGAAGATCGCGGTGATCGCCACCGCCATGACGGGCTTTACCGGCAGGGGAACGACCATGGCGAGATAGCTGACCATCACTTGCGAGAGGATGGTCAGTGCGCCGACGTTGGAGATGATCCGCAACCAGGCGATGATGAAGCCGACGCCGGGATGGATGAAGCGGGTCGGCCACTCATAGGATGCCCCCGATATCGGCAGTGCCGAACCGAGATAGGCATAGACCGCCGCGAAAACGAGCATCGGCAGCGCCGCCACGGCGATCGCGGCGAGCAGGCCCGACCCCGCGACCTGCGCGGTCGGCTGGAGGATCGAGAAGATCGAGACGCCGATCGCGGTGCCGGCGCCGAAGGTGACGACACCGACCAGGCCGACACTCTTGCGCAGGGTCGCGCGTTCGACGGGCGCACTCACTTGCCGCCGCCGATAAAGGCGCGAATGTCGCGGACCAGCGCGCTGCGTGCGTCCGCGCCGAGATAGGGCATATGCCCCGATGGATAGACGTGGAAGCTGGTGGCGCCCAGCGGCACCCCGGCATGGGCCAAGGTATATTCGGCGGTGCCGAGGGGCGTGACGAGATCGTAATAACCGGTGCCGACCATCAGCCGCATCGCCGGGTTGCGGTTCATCGCCGTGGCGAGATCCACGGCGAAATTCCGGCCCTGCGGCACGCCCGCACCAAAACCATAATCCCAGCGCGCGTTGACATCGCGGAACGCGATCGGCTGATAGGGCATGTCGAGATCGACCTTGAGCGTCCTCGCGGCATAATCGTTCCAGGCCGCGGCAAAACCCGGTACATATTGTCCCATCGCCGGATCGTCGGCGACGGGATCGTTGCCGGCGCCCTGCGACGGCAACACGAACCGCGCGTCATAAAGTCCCACCCGTTGGCCGCGATCGGCAAGCAGCAACCTTGCGAACGCCGCACCGGAAATCCGCAGGTCGCTGGCGAGAATGTGCTTTTCGGATATGCCGATCAACGCCGACATCTGGCGCGCGACCGCGGCCTTGCGGTCGGCGGGCAACCGCGATCCGGCGTAGAGCGCCGGCAAATAGCTCGCATCGATGAACCGCGCGGCCGCCTCGGCCTGTCCTTGCGGGGTGCAGCCGGCGGCGACCTTGCCGAAATAGCAGGCGGTCGCGGCCTGTGATGGCAGCAGGCCGAGATAGGGGCGATCATCGCCCTCAGTACCGCGCCCCATGTCCAGTGCCTGGCCGAGCAGAATCACGCCGTTGAGGGTCAGACCCTCCATAGCGCCGGTCTGGGTCGGGCCGCCGGCCATCAGCTTCGCCATCACCGCCGCGCGGATTGTCCCATAGCTTTCCGAGATCAGATATTTGGGTGCGTTAAGTCGACCGTGGCGGCGCAGCCATAGCTGCATCACATCGACCATCGCCTGCGCGTCCTGCTGCGTGCCGTAGAATTGCTCGGCCTTTCCGTCGGGCAGGATCCGGCTGTAGCCGGTGCCGGGCGGATCGATCAGGACGATGTCGGCGACGTCGAGCGGGCTGTCCGGATTGGCGACGGTGGCGAAGGGAGCGACCGTGCGCGCCCTGGCGGGGTCGTCGAAATCGACGCGACGCGGACCCAGAAGGCCCATGTGCAGCCAGATCGAGGCGGAACCGGGCCCGCCGTTGAAGGCGAAGATCACCGGGCGCGTGGCGGCGGCCTTCACGTCGCTGCGGACATAGCTGGTGAGGAAGATGCTCGCGCCGGGCAGCAGATATTCTTCCACCGCCGCCGCATAGCGAAGCTGAACCCCGCCGAAGCTGCCCTGGCCTTCCGACCGGAAGATGCGCGGCTGGCGCGTTTCGTGCGCAGTCGGCGCTGGATCGGCAACAGCCGGTCCGCCGGCCAGCGCGGCGAACGCCAGCGCCAGGCCGATCAGCGCGCGATCAATCCCCATCGAAATGCTCTCCATATCCGAAGCCGACCGCGTTGCCGCCACTGTCGCGCTCGGCGACCTTGGCCGCCGCGCGGATGGCGGGCGCGGTGGTGAACGGGCTGATGCCCAGCGCGCTGTAGATCTCCGACGGGAAGTAAATCGTCCCGCCCAGCATCACCATGCGCGGGCGCCGGATCGCGGTGATGTCCCTGGTCGGATCGCCCGGCACCAGCACGAAGTCGGCCAGCTTGCCCTGAACGATGCTGCCCAGCCGGTCGGTCCGGCGGAAGAACTCCTCGGCGCCCAGCGTGCCGGCACGGAGCGCTTCTGCGGGAGTGAGTCCCGCCTTCACATAGAGTTCGATCTCGCGCTGGACCGAGAAGCCCGTCGCGTCGTCGGTGCCCGGCAGCAGGCGGATACCCTGCCTGTGGAGCATGCCGATGGTCTCGAGCATCTTCTCATAGCCCGACTGATAGGCAGCCGCTTCGGCTTTGTTGGCGATCGTCACGAACGACCGTTTGCGATAGCGCTGGAAGCCGATCGGCATGTGCGACAGGAAATCCTCCTGCCCGATCGGCACCTGCCCGGCCCGGCTCATCATCAACTGCTCGAGGATCACCGCCGTGGTGTCGAGCGCGACCCCGCGCTGCTTCATCAGCCGGACGGTCTCCTGCACCGGTGGCGAATTCAGATCGAGCGACCCGGCGCGCGACATTGCGGTCAGGCGGAGCGGCGTGCGGCTGTCTTCCTCGGGCCGCAATATCCAGCCCAGCATCAGCTGGTTGAGATGGGCGATCGAGTCATAGCCATCCGCGATCACACGGTCGGGCGTATCGAAGGCGGGGACGTGGCCGGTCACCCTCAGGCCGAGCCGGTGTGCTTCGGCGGCGATCGGCTTCACCCAGTCCGGGTTCATCGAATTGTAGATCTTGATCTCCGCATAGCCGCGATCGGCGTACCAGCGGACATCCTTGAGCGCCTCTTCGATCGAGGACGGGATGAAGCCGAAGCGCGCCGAATAGGCACTGCGCCCTTCGATGAAACCATTGGGCACGATCCGCGGCCACGCGACGTCTCCGCTGTTGATCTGCGACAACAGATTCTGCATGAAGCCGTTGTCATTGCCCATATCGCGCGTCGCGGTGACCCCGGCAGCGAGATACATCAGGCCCGACGGCAGGGTGGCATGCGAATGCATGTCGTGCAGGCCCGGAAAGACGGTGCCACCTTCGCCATCGATCAATACCTCGTCCTCAGGTGCCGGCAGCCTGTCGTCGGCAATGACCTGGGTGATCGTGTCGCGCATGACGACGACCGTGGACAATGGCGACAGCGTGCCGGTCTGCGGATCGAAGACCCGGACGTTGCGGATGCGGACCGGCGCCGCGAAACGGTGCGCGAGTTTGCGCTGCAGATCGAGCGAGCGCGCGGTCTCGAGTTCTTCGCCGAGCCGGGCAAGCCTGGGCACCGACGCCTCATAGCCCTCGCGGATCGTGATGCCGTCAGCTGACGGGCCGAACAGCGCGAACAGCTTCTGCTGTTTGTCGAGCAGCAGGTAGCTGGGATTGAGTTGCACACCGGTCAGCCGCCAGGCGGTGACCTCGGTCGCGGCGGCCCCTTCGCCGATGGTAAGAGTTTGCAGCTTCTCGAGCGAGATCCTGCCCGACGGCAGCACCGCAATAGCGTGATCGGGCTGCGCCAGTGCCGCCTGCGCATAGACCCAGATCGCATAGGGGCTGTCGTCATTCACGATGTAGAGCGGCGGGCGCTTCGCCCCGGTGCTGCCCGTATCGGCCTGGCTGTGCCATTGCGCGCGGCCAGCGGTCCAGCGGTAGCTCTCGTCAACGGAGCCTCCCATCAGCGAGGTGCCCCTGATCGTCCAGGCGATCGGGACGCCATCCTCGCTGAAGGTCAGGTCCTCGCGGTGCTTCGGGCCACGGCCATTATTGTCGATGCGATAGTCGACCACCGCATGGTCCCCCTCGGTCTCGACCACCAGGGTGCCGACCTTCTCGCCATTGGACAGGATCGACAGTTTTTCGGTCGTCGCGAAGCTGGATACCGGCATGCCGAGCAGCAGCGAGGCGGCGAGATTCTTGAGAAGGAGTTTCTTCACGCGATGCCTCCCGAAATTGCGCGAGCATGGAGATACGCCGCTGCGGCGAGATCCTGCACGACATGGCCCAGCGATTTGTAGATCGTGATCTGTTCGGGACTTTCGCGCCCGGCGAGCGTGCCGGCGTGAACCTCGCCGATCTCGCCGACGACATGGGCATCACCGACCAGGCCCGCGTCGCGTGCGACCGCCAGCTCGGCCGCCTGGGCGAGCACGCCCGGCCGATAGTCGGCGATGTAGCGGGCGGCGGCTACCAGCGCGCTGTCGACCTCGACTGGGCCGAGCGCGCTCGAGCCGACAAGGTTCACATGGGTGCCGTCGCGAATCCAGGAGCGGAACAATATCGGCTCGGCCGATCCGCTGACCGTGCAGATCACATCTGCCGAGGCGGCGGCGCGTTCGCCATCGGTCACGGCTTCAATCGCCAACCCCAACTCAACCGACAGCCGGACCGCAAGCGCCGTCGCGCTGTCGATCGATCGGCTCCACAGCAGGATGCGGTCGAAGGCGCGGACATGGCGCAGCGCGCGGATGTGGCTTTCGGCCTGCGTGCCCGCGCCGAAGATCGCCAATATCCGGGCATCGTTGCGGGCCAGCGCGTCGGTCGCCGCTGCCGTCGCGCTGGCGGTGCGGATGCGGGTCACGGCCTCGGCGTCGGCGATGCATATGATCTCGCCGGTAGCGGCCGCAAAGGCCACCACCACGCCGCGATGCCGCGTCCGGCCGGGCCGCGCCGGATCCTCGGCAACGCTGACCAGCTTGGCGCCGAAAGTGTCGGTCGCCGCCAGATCGCCCGGCATTACGCCCAGCAGCGTCTCGTCGGCGATCTTCACAATCTGGCGCAGCGGCTGCGCCTTGCCGCTTTCGGACAGCGCCTGCATCGCGCTTCGCATCGCGGCGATGCAGCCTGGATAGTCGAGCAGATGGTCGACCTGCGCGGCGTCGTAAAAGGCAATGGTCATCCCCGCGCCCCGATCAGCGCACAAGGGCGCGGATATCGTCGCCGATCGCCTTGGCTGTCGCTGCCACCGAATAGCCGGTATGGCCGCCATCATAATAACGCAGTGTCACGCGGGCGGCATCCCAACCCGACTGGGTGGCGAGCAGTTCGGCCGCGCCCATTGTCGTTTGGGTGTCGTAGATGCCGTTGCCGACGAGCAGGCGGAAGCCCGGGTTGAGCTTCATCATCTTGCCGATGCCCTTGTAATAGGGCCAGTCGCCGAACGGGCTCCTGGCATCGCCCCAACCCCAGTCTTCCAGGCTGCCGATCGCCACCGCCGGAACATAGGGATCCGTCCAGTCGACCTTCAGATCGTCGTGGATGTAGCCGGGGAAGAATTTCTGTACGCCCAGCGCCAGCACATCGGACGGGTCGGGCGCATTGCCCTTGTCGGTGATCGGCGCGGTGTAGCGCGCATCGGCACGGCCGAGCAGTAGACCCCGGTCCTTGAGCAGTTCGGCCCGGTAGCGTTCCTTGGTGATCTTGAGATCATTTGCCAGGTACCAGTCTGCGGGAATGCCACTAAACTCGGCCAGCCGCGTGGCGACCCGGCGCTTGTCGGCGTCCGATGCAGCGCTGCCTTGGTACAGGACCGTCAGATAGTCGTGCTTGGCGAAGCTCCTTGCGTCGTCGAGGAACGCGTCGAACGAGCGCCCCCTGCGATCGGCCTTGCCATGATACCAGGCGATCGCCGCGATCGTCGGCAGCGAGGCGATGTAACTGATGATGTTGGCCGGCCGCTGCGAATATTCGATGATGTTGGCGGCCTGCCCGTAGAGAAAGACGCCCGCAAGCGGTAGCGGATCGGGGCCATCTGCCAGCTGGCCGGCAATCTCTGCCGCGCGGTTGGTGCCGTAGCTTTCGCCGGTGAGATAGACAGGCGCGCCCTCGCGGCCATGTTTCTTCAGCCATGCACGGATGAAGGCGACGAACTGGCGCGCATCGGCCTGTACCGAGAAATAGACTTTCGGATCGGTGCCGGGCGCCGCGCGACTGAAGCCGGTCGAAGCCGGGTCGACGAACACCAGGTCGACGGCATCGAGCGGCGAATAGAGATTGTCGACCAGCCTGAAGGTCGAAGGATCAGCCTTGACGTCATCCGGATAGGCGACCCGTTTGGGCCCGATGCCGCCGATGTGCAGATATTGGGAGGCGACGATCGGCCCGCCGTTGAACAGGAACATCACCGGCCGGTGCGCGGGATCGGCCTTGTCGCGCGTATAGGCGAAGCTGACGATCCGCGCGCCTTCGCCATCGGATCCCGTCGAGACTGGCAGGCTTTCGACCGTCGCGGTGTAGGCGACATCCTCACCGCCGAACCGCGCCATATGGTGCGTGACGACGGCGGGATGATCGACCTGGTCGTGGACCGTCGGCAGCGCGGCAGACTGCGCCGAGGCCGGGCAGGAAAGCGCGATGGTCAGCATCAAGCACGACAGCGCCAGTGAGCGGGTAAAGGCGGACCTCAATATCATGTTGGATCGATCTCCGATCCTCACACCTTAGGGTCGCCGGGGTGGAATGATTATGCGAACTTTGGCGACAGCGCCGCCGTCGCTGCATAGAATTTTCTCTGATTGCCTTCGTTTCGATCGCAATTTCGTGGACAAATTTAGTCGCCGATGTCCAAAACGCCGGTAAAGTTATGCTGCACCGCTATGACCCCGCGTCATCGCGACAGCGCTCGACAGGAAAATCGCCCATGACCGAGGCCCTCACTTCCATCGATCTGAAGATCCTCGAGCAGATCCAGAAAGACGCCTCGCTCTCTACGAGCGACCTCGCCGAACGTGTCGGCCTCTCGCAATCGCCCTGCTGGCGCCGGCTGCAGCGCCTGCGCGAGGAGGGTTATATCGTCGGCCAGGTCGCGGTACTCGACCGCACGAAATTCGGTGCGAGCCTCTACATCTTCGCTACCCTGAAAATGATAACGCTGAGCGATGAGCAGCGCGCCGAGTTCAACCGGAAGATCGAGGCTACGCCAGAGATCATGGAATGCCACACCATTTTCGGGGAACGCGATATCATCTTGAAAATCATCGCGGAATCGCTTGAATGGTATCAGCGGTTCATTTTCCGCGTGATCCTCAAGCTTCCTGGTGTGCAGGATGTACAGTCGACAGTAACATTGGCCGAAATCAAGCAAACGACGGCGATTCCGGTACGCAAAAGCCGGTACTAGAATTGCGTTCAGAGAAGGTCCCCCTTCATGTCCTGATCGCCCACGCGATCGCCTCGCGGCGATGCTGGTGCCGCCGAGCGAGCGGATCGCTGTCGCCGGTCCGGGGATAGCAAAAGCGGGTGCGGCGACAGGCGGTGGCCGCAGCGTTCCAAATCGCTCGCCCCCCTCCGGCAGCCCAGTCGACACGCGCGGCGCAGCGGCCTGCACGTCGATGCCGGTATGATGCGCCGCGATTCGAACGACGCGCTCGTCACCGGCGGCAGACAGCATTTGCTCGGTCGGCACGAGCCCGACACGCTGGCGGTCGAGCCATAACCGGCGATCGGATTGAGCATGATTTCGATGATGCTGGCCTCGTCCGGTCAGGCGGGGGTCGCGAGCCCGAACGCGGTGCACAGCATCTGCACCTCGCGCCCGGACGTTCCGAGCCGCCGTATTGTCCCGGCACCAGATATTCCCGCTCGATGCCGGCAGCGAGCAGCCGCCGGCCCCCAGCATTAGCCAAATGCCTGCAACGTCGCGATCGGCCGGGCCGGCGCACATCGGCAACACTCTTCTCTCCGGGTGCGTGGTGCGATCGAAATTGACGTGCCGCACACGGATGGCCTCGGCGCTCGTCCAGCGGTTGCGGAGGTCTCAGGCCTGCCCCCGCCACTGCTCCACGATCGCACCACCGGGGGCGAACCATGCGTCCTCCCGGCCGGCGATGTCGCGCAGCAATGCCTCGAACGCTGCAATCCGGTATGGCAGCGCCATGATATAGGGCGTGACGTGGAGCGGCAGCAGGCGCCCACCATGCGTCCTGGCCTCTCCCGCCAGCCAGTCGAACGCGTCGCGGATCTGCTGCGCATAGCTGTCAGCCGTTTGCTGCTGCACCGTGATGATCTGGCGGTCGGACAATTCATGGTTGAGCGGCAGGTTGACCAGCCCGTTGGTGAAACGATAGGGCAATTCGTCATTCACCCAGTCACAGGCATAATCGAGCCCGGCCTCGCGCAGCAGATCGGGCGTGTTCCAGCTTTGCGAGCGCGCGATCGACAGCCAGCCGCGCGGGCGCGTGCCAGAGACACGCTCGAGCGTGTTGAGCGAGGTGGCGATCAGCGCGCGCTCCTGCTCGATCGGCAGGCCGCTGGCGATGGTACCGTTCATGTCGGTCGAATGTGCGACGATCTCATGGCCGGCCGCGACGATATCGGCGATCAGCGCCGGGTAGCGCTCGGCGATGGCGGCATTGGTGGCGATCGAGGCAGTGACGCCGGCGGCTGCAAAGGCATCTAGCAGCCGGTAGAAACCGATCCGCGTGCCATAATCGCGCGACGTATAGTGACGGTAGTCGGGATAGGGCGTGACCATATGGCCGGGCGCGCGGAATGGCGTGTCCGACGGCACGATCGGAAACCATTCGAGGCTCACGCAGATCCACACCGCGACCTTCTTGCCGTCGGGCCAGACAACCGGCGGACGCGCGAAGATCGACGACCAGGGATAGAGATCATGGTCGTAACCGAGGCAGCGCTTCGGATAGTCGAGATAGGCGGGATCGAGGGTCATGTCGTGGCTCCCGCCTGGGCGCGCCAGGCGTCAACGATTTCGCCGGCGCGGGCGATCCAGGCCCGGTCGTCGCTGGCGATATGCTCGAGCACGCGCTCGAACGCGGCGATGCGGTGCGGCTGGCCGATCAGATAGGCGTGGAGCGGAATACACATCACCGTGCCCGACACGGCGCCCTCCGCCGCCAGCCGCTCATATTGGCGGATCAGCGTGTCCGCATAGTCGCGCGGGCTCATATTGTAGACGAAGAAGCCATAATGGTCGTTGACCTCGAGGCTGTAGGGGATCGAGGCGAGCTGGCCTGACTTGACCTTCACTGGCTGGACCTGATCGTCGTGATAGAGGTCGCAGGTATAATCCAGGCCATATTCGGCGATCAGATCGAGCGTGCGCGGCGTATGGGTCAGCGCGGGCGCGAGCCAGCCGCGGATGCGCTGGCCGGTCGCAGCCTGTACCGTCGCGATCGAATCCTCGATGATCGCGCGCTCCTGCGCTTCGTCCATGCCATAGGCGTAGCGGGTATTGTAGATGCCGTGGCTGAAGAACTCCCAGCCGCGCTTCGCGCCGTCCTCGACCACGTCCGGGTGATGCTGGCACAGGGCGACCGACAGCGAGACCGAGCCCGGAAAACCGTGCCGGCTCATCGCCTCGGCCATGCGCCAGTGCGACACCCGGTTGGAATGGTCGCGGTGGCTGTAGCCGACCACATCGGGATGAGGCTTCGTCCAGCTCTTGCGGAAGGGATTGGCGGGCGGATCGATCTCGTAATATTCGAGATTGGGCGCGACCCAGACCGCCACCGTCTTGCCGCCCGGCCAGACGACCTTCGGCCGGCCGCGATAGGGCAGGAAATCATAGAGACCGGGATCGCCCGCGCCTTCGTGCATCAGCGTGCCTCCAGCCAGTCGATCACCGCCTGGACCGGCTCGACATCGGCATATTTCAGCTGAAGGTCGGTCAGGTTGGCGAAGTGATAGCTGGCATGCTTATCAGCACAGGTCTCGATCGGCACGATCGTGCGATAGCCATGGCTGAGCGCTTCTACCGCCGTCGCGCGCACGCAGCCCGAGGTCGAGCCGCCGGTGACGATCACGGTATCGACCTTGTGCCAGACCAGATAGCTGGCGAGCGGCGTCTCGAAAAAGGCCGAGGGCATGCGCTTGGTGAAGACCAGATCGTCCGGGTCGATCTCGCAGCGCGGATCGAAGGCGTGGCGATCGCTGCCATATTTGATGTTCTGCAGCGAATCCGGCGTGTTGGTGCGCGTGCCCCACACTCCGGCATCGCCAGCATTGTCCATATAGGCGACGTGGCTCCAGATCACCGGCATGCCCTTCGCCCGCGCCAGGGCGGAGATGCGGTTGACATAGTCGATCTGCAGCGGATCGGTTTCATAGGCGGTGGCGAAGCGGTCGATCGCGGTATAGGCCTGCTGGAAGTCGACATTGACGATCGCCAGCTTCTCGCCAAAGCCGAACTTGCGGCGCGCCGGATTGGCCATCACCTCCTCGAAGATCTCGCGCGCGGTGCGCCCGTCATCGATCATTCGCGTTCCGATCACGTCCGTCATCCATCGTCCCTCTTCACGCCAACACGATATCCAGCCCGCATCTCAATCCCGCGGCGGGCGCCCGTCGGTCGGCGCGCGCGGGTCTATCAACACGCGCAGCACGCGCGCCAGCAACGCCTCCATCGCCTGTTGCCGCTCATCAGCGGCCGCGCCCTCATAGCGGGTATCGCGCAGCTGCTCGACCGTGGTGCCGCCCTGCGCCGCCACGATCCGCTCCAGCCGGTCGATCCGGTCGTTCGACACCGACAGCTCGACGAGCAGCGCGAGCGCGATGTTGAGCACTTCCTCGACCTCGCGGTCATCGAGGCTCTGCGGCCGGTTGCCGCGCGCGGAATCGACAAGGGCGAGGATTGCTTCGGTGGCGGTGGTCATCTCAGCCCTGCTTCCGCGCGGAAATCGCATACCAGCGGATCGCGCCATGCACTGCGGGCAGATTATGCTCAACGATGCCGTCGGACGCGAAGCCCGCGGCGCGCATGTCGGCGATCAGGTCGGCCGAGGCATAGGTGTGCCAATGCCGTTCGTCGTTGAAATGCGTATCCCAGTCACGCTCGACCTGGTGGACGAGGGTCGGCTCGAAGCGGATCGCGACGTCCTGGTGAATGACAACGCCGCCCGGCCGCACGACGCGGGCGGCTTCGCGGATCATCGCGCGACGCTTCTCCTCGCCGATCTCGTGCAGCACATTGTGCGAGACGACGAGATCGAAGCTGTCGTCGGGAAAGGACAGCGAGGACGCGTCCATCTGATGGAAATGCACCGCGACACCGAGCGATTCGGCGCGGGCATGGGCGTAGCGCAGCATGCCCGCGCCGATATCGACGGCGTGCACCTCAGCCTCGGGATAGGTTGCGGCATAGGCGGCGGAAGCGGCACCCGCCGAGCAACCGAGATCGAGGATTCGCTTCGGGGCGATATCGGGGAAGTATTCGCCCAGCAGACGCACGACCACGGCGGCCTTGCTGTCCGAGCGGCCGGCGCCCTGGCCGAAGGAAAAGACATTGCCGCCGGTCTCGTACAGCGCGCCCGCGACGACGTCGTCGGGGCCGCGATCGAGGCCATAGCCGCCCGGCTGGAGATGGATGTCGATATCGGCGACTTCGGGCGAAGGTTCATAGGCCGGATCGAGCGTCAGCGATCCCTTGCGGCCGGGTGCGTCGGCCAGAGCGCGCGCCGCTGCCTGCATCCGGTCGAGATCGCGATAGACCGGTTCGCCGACCGAAACCCACAGCATTTCCTGCGCCGCGCGATTGGCCGCGCTCCACATGCGATAGCGCTGCGATTCAAACAGCGCGGCGCGGATGTCCTCGGGCGATTGCGGCTGACGGCCGCGCCGCGCCGCGAAAGCGGGCGCGCCTTCGCTGGCGAAGCGGGCGACATTGCCCGAGCGTACCCGGGCGTTGAGCAGCTTGCGCAGCGACACCACCGCGCGCTGACGGCTCAGCTCCTCGGGCGTCACCTCGGGCAGCACTTCGTGCTGGAGATCGCGAACCTTCACGACGCACTCCTTCAAATCAGTGACGGCCATCCAGACGGTGGCGCGCCAACCAGCCGCTCCCGCCATGCTATGTCGCCGCTGGCCAGACGGCAATGATTTTGTTCTAGCATTGATACAATTAAATCAGGATTCGATCAGCTCGACCAATTCCCCGGCCGGGCCGATGACCGTGCAGCTCCGCCCGCCCTCATAGCCAAGGCCATCCCGTACCACCGGCGGCGCGATCACGATGTCCGCGACGAGTCCGAGGTCGTCGATCGCGAAGCTCGCCATGGCATTCCCCATTGGCAGCATCCCCGGCGCGGTAGCGCGCGGGCCGGCGACGCGGCCAGGCCCGGTGAGGTAGCCGTCAAGCTCGATCAGAAAGCCATGCTCGGCGAGGCCTAGCGTGGTGAGCGGGAAGCTTTCCTCGGGAGTGAGCCCCTGCGCGCGCTGGATGATCCGCACGCGCGAATCGCGGATCGGGCGTTGGCGAAGATCGAAGCGCTCGATGTACCAGCGGTGCATCGCCGCAAAATCCGCGCCGGCTAGGACGAGGATGAACGGCCGATCAACCGGCGCGCGCGGGCTCGGCAGGATCGAGGTCGCCCGGTCGCCGCCTTCCATGGTGAGATAGAGGCATTCGCCGGCCGGCCCGATCAACTGCATCGCCTCGATCGAGGGCATGAACTGGAGTGGGTTGGGCCCGTCGAGAATCTCGAACGGCGAGCCGCGCAGCCGCGCGGCGAGCGCATGGACATCGTCGACGATGATTTCGCAGACATTCCATCCGAAGGTCGTCAGCGGCCGGTAGCCGGGGATGACATCCGTCTCGACCGCCCGGATATGGACGTCATCCGCGCCGTCGCTGCTCAGGATGAGATAGCGCCGTCCCGACATCCCCGGCGTGCCCCAGCCATCGGCGAGATCCTTGGCGATCGTCCCGCGTTCGCGCACCCGGTAGCCGAGCCAGTCGACATAGCAGCGCTCCAGCCGGTCGAGATCGGGCGCACCCATCGTCGCCATGCGGAAACGCGACAGCCGGGGCGCGGTAGTGGAAGTCCAGTCCGCCATCAGCCGAAGTGCAGATCGGTCTTGGATTTGTGAAGATCGAGCCGGATTTGGTAACGGTCGGGCCGATATTGCGCGAGAATGTGCTGGACCGGCCGACCGGTTGTATCGGTCACGGTGCGGCTGATGCGCAGGATCGCCGAGCCGATCTCGACCGACAGTGCCGCGGCGAGCGAGGCATCGGCCAGCGTCGCCGAGATGGTCTGGGTCGCGCTGCCGATCTTGACCCCGGCCTGCTCGATCAACGACAGGATCGGCGTGGTACGAAGCGCGGCGCGCGTGATGTGTTCGCCGAGGTCGGCGGGCACATAACTGATGAGGTGGCCCAATGGTTCGCCATCGAGCCAGCGCACGCGGACGACACGGATCAGCGGCGTCTCGACCTCGACGCCCAGCGCGTCGCTGATCGGCGAGCGCGCCGGTGCCTCGTCGAGCTCGATCAGCTTGACCTGGGTCGAGCGGCCGAAGGTCAGCAGCGATTCGATCGCCTGGTCGATACTGCCCTCGATCGGCCGCGCGGGCGGCTCGAAGATGACATGCGTGCCGACGCGACGCTTGCGCGCGACCAGATTGGTGCTGGCGAGTTCGGCCAGCGCGCGCCGCGCGGTGATCCGCGAGACGCCGAACGCCGCGGCCAGTTCCTGCTCGGTCGGCATGCGCGACCCATGCGCGCGCTCACCGCTGGTGATCTCCTCGCGCAGCCGCAGGAAGATCTGGTGATACAGCGGCACGGCATGCAGGCGATCGACGCCCGCGACCTCCTCCTCTGCTTTTTTCAACGAATTACGCTCCCCGGTTTACTCTGCCCACGAAGGCGATAGTGCCCGATCGTCGCCATGACGGAAAGAAGCCATCGATGAAGACCAAGCCCGTGCTCACCGCCGCCGAACTCGACCCGATGCTCGCCGCCGCGCGCGCCGAGGCCGTCCGTCGCGGACTCGCCATGTCGATCGCGATCGTCGACGACGGCGGCTATCCGCTGCGGCTCGAACGGCTCGACGGGGCGGGGGCGATGACCCCCTCGGTTGCGCAGGCCAAGGCCCGCACCGCGGCGCTGATGCGCGGTTCGACCCGGCTGCTCGCCGAGCGCGTGATCAACGAACCGGCGCTGCTCCGGCTGACCGAGTATCTGCCGATGGAGGGCGGCCTGCCGATCGTGGTGGACGGGACCTGCGTTGGTGGCGTCGGCGTTTCCGGGGGCAAGCCCGACGATGACGAAGGCGTCGCCCAGGCGGCGCTCGTTGCGCTGGGACCCCTGACAAAATAGCCGGTCATCCGGCCAGGCCAACATCATGTCAGTGCATTTCCTCACCGCCTGACACGTTCATCGCCTCGCCGGTGATATAGCGCGCCTGGCCCGAACAGAGGAACGCGCAGGCATTGGCGGTGTCGTCGACCTCGCCGACGCGGCCGAGCGGGATGCGCCCGCGCATCGCGGCGAGATATTCCTCGACGGTCTGGCCGCGCATCTTCGCCATATAGTCGTTCTGCCATTCGCCGAGGCCGGTGGTGACGTGATTGGGACACACCGCATTGACGGTGATCTGCTCCGGCCCCAATTCCATCGCCGCCGAACGCGTCAGGCCGACCAGCCCGTGCTTCGACGCGACATAGGACGAGGTGAGCGCGGAGCCGGATTTCGCGGCGCGGCTGGCGATCGAGACGATGCGGCCCCTGCCCCAGCCCGGCTCGATGTCCTGGGTCAGCATCTGCTTTGCCGCGTGCTTCATCGCGAAAAAGGCACCGCGCAGATTGACGTTGAGGACCGTATCCCAGCGATCCTGCGTCGCCTCGATCAACGGGCCGAAAAGATAACCCACCCCGGCATTGTTGACGAGAATGTCGAGCCTTCCGAAGGTGGCGACCGCATGCGCGACCAGCGCCGCGACCTCGTCCTCGACCCGCATGTCCGCCGCGAACGTCGTGACCTCGCCGCCCATCGCGCGGATGTCGGCGGCCACCGCATGCATCTCTTCGTCACCGCCGACACCGTGCGCCGGTGCCATGTCGCCGGCCGTCCGCCCAAGGTCGTGCAATACGATCCGCGCGCCGTCGGAGGCGAGCTTGCGCGCGATCGCCTCGCCCAGCCCCTTGCGACGGCCGGCACCGGTGACCACGGCAACCTTGCCCGCGATATCGGGATACATCGTCATGTCAGATCTCCATTCCGGCGCGATAGCCCTCGGCCGTCGCCATCAATATCGTACGCGGCGCATAGGCATCGCCAACGACCGTCACCGCCAGTCCGGCCGCGCGCAGTTCGTCGGCGAGCGCATCGTTCGGCCGGCGCGGGGTCGCAAAGGTAAACAGCGCGACGTCGCCGACGACACCGCGTCGCCCGCTATGGACATTGGCATAGGCGACCTCGCCTTCCTCGAAGCGCGACTCGACAAGCGGCCGCACCGACGGGACGATCTCGACCCCGAGCCGATACAGGCGATCATAGGCACCCTGCCGCACGACGATGGCGGCGTCGCTGGCGATGCGGTCGCGCGGCGTCAGCAGCACGACACGCTCGAATTTCGCGCAGAGCATTTCCGCGGCGTCATAGGTGAACGCGCCATGATCCTCGTCGAAGATCACCGCCGTCCCTGCCTGGCGCGCCGTGAAGCCCGCGAGCATCGCGACAGCCTGCCGCAGATCCGGAAATATCCCCTCGCCGCGCCAGTCATCGGGCAGGAACGCCGGCCAGCTGGGGGTGGAACCGGTCGCGAGTATGACGTGATCGGGCTCGGTCGCCATAACGGCTGTCGCGTCCGCCTCGCGACCGAGCCGCAAGTCCACGCCGCCGCGATCGGCGCGCAGGCGCTGATAATCATAGATGCTGCTGAGATTCTCGCCGCCCGGCAACAAGGCGTGGAGGCGGGTCTTGCCGCCGACATCGTCGCTCGCGCCGAACACCGTCACCGCATGGCCACGGGCCGCCGCGACCCATGCCGCCTCCATCCCGGCGATACCAGCGCCCACCACCGTCACCCGCTTGCGCGACGGCGCCGGCTCGGGTTTCCAATCGGCTTCG
Source organism: Pseudomonadota bacterium (assembly GCA_040390605.1). Classification (GTDB taxonomy): domain Bacteria; phylum Pseudomonadota; class Alphaproteobacteria; order Sphingomonadales; family Sphingomonadaceae; genus Sphingomonas. The sequence goes on along the minus strand of JAZJXZ010000022.1, from coordinate 32,889 downwards.
TCGGGCGCGCCGACGCGCGGATTATTGTCGCATAGCAGGCCGCGGCCGCTGGTGATCATGTGCCAGCAGGTGTTGCACGACACGCAATAGCGAATGTCCGCCTCGCGGCCGGCGCGCGCCTTGGCGCCCCAGGCCGGGTCGGTCACGAGCGGGCGACCGAGCATCACGAGATCGGCCAGCCCGTCGCGGATGATGCGCTCGCCTTCATTGGGATCGGTGATCAGGCCCAGCGCACCGATCGGGGTGCCGGGGGCGGCGCGACCGAGCTCGGCGATGTGATCGACATAGGGCGCGCGCGGACCGTGGAGATCCGGCAGATGCCGGTAAAGCGTATCGCCGTGCGCGCCCCAGCACCAGGTGAGATAATCGGGCACACCGGTTGCCTGGACGATCGCGGTGATGGCTGCCGCCTCGGCCATGTCGATGCCGCCGGCGATGCCATCCTCGCCGGGCAGCTTGACGCCGATCAGGAAATCCGCCCCGCAGCTTGCGCGCAGCCCCTCGATCAGTTCGGTCAGCAACCGCGCGCGGTTGGCGCGATCGCCGCCATAGGCATCGTCGCGGATATTGGCCTGGGGCGACAGGAACTGGTGGAAGAGGTGGCCGTGCCCGGCGGAAACCTCGACCCCGGCAAAGCCCGCGCGCGCCAGGCGCAGTGACGAGGCGACGAACTCATCGATCATGCGGCGCACCTCGTCGGTCGACAAAGCATGCGGGACGGTCCAGCTCAGGTCATCCGGCAGCGGCGAGGCACCGAACGCAAAATCGTTGCGCCCGCCGCCCCGAAAGCCGCGGCCATTGTCCTGGATCTGGCCGAGCATCAGCCCGCCCGCGTCCTCGACCGCCCCGGCCCAGCGCGCAAACGCCGCATCGTTTTCGGCGGTGAACGCCATCGGGCGCGTCGGCAATCTGTGCCAGCGCAGCATCGCCATCGGTTCGCTGACGAGCAGCGACGCGCCACCACGGGCGCGATTGACATAATAGTCGACCAGCCGGTCGGTGACGCGGCCGCGATCGGCATAGTGCGTCGACATCGAGGCGTGGACGATACGGTTGGGTAAGGTGCGCGCGCCGATTTCCACCGGGGAGAAAAGATGCGGATAGGCGGTCATCGGATGCTCAGGCCGGCGCGTGCATCCTCAGCACGCGCGCGATGAAGGCCTTGCGCCAGGCGGTGCGTTCGGCCTCGATCGCGTCGTCAGCGCGATAGGCCTCGATATCGGCGCGGCTGACGCTCCCGTGGGAGTCGAGCAGGCGCTCGATCGTATCGACACGGTCGCGCAACGCCGATGTCTCGGCCATCAGCTCGAGCAGAAAGGTCATCACCTGGTCGATCGCCGGATCGTCGAAGAAGTGCGGCCGCTTGCCCTTGCTGACACGCGGCAGACTGACTTCGGCAGGGGCTGTCTTCGCCATCTCGGCACCTTTTCGCGACTCGGAAAAATCGACGGGCGGCAGGGATGCGCCCTGCCGCCCGTCCCGTACAAGCCCGATCAGAAGTCCTTGCGGACCCGCAGCATCCAGCGGCCCGGATCGTTGAGATACGGGTAGATCAGGAAGGAGGTCTTGTAGGTCTTGTCGAAGCAGTTGGTGCATTCGGCCGTGATCGACGCGCCGAGGGCGCTGTTGCGCAGCGACAGGCCGAAATTGAACAGGCTGTGCGCATTCTGATAGCCGCGCGGATCATCCGAGGTCGAAACCCAGGAGCCGGTGGTATATTCCCACGCCACGCTCGGCACGAGCGACGTCGTGTCGGTCAGGCGGAAGGTGTAGTTGGCGCCGAGCGTCGAGGCGAAGTCAGGCACGCGGACCGGCTTGGCGATCTCGCCCGTCGGGGTGACGATGCCGGCATTGCAGTTATTGGCGGTGATGCCCGCCTTGCACCGGGCGATCTGGGCATAGACCGACGGGTCGATATTCTCGTACCGTGCCTTCTGCGCGCCGAACGACCAGTAGATGTTCAGCCCCTTGACCGGGATCACGGTAACCTCGCCCTCGATCCCGTAATTCTTCAGATCGGCGAAGTTGCGGGTGAGATAGAGGATCGTGCTGGTGACCGGATCGAGATAGCCGGCCGGCAGCTGGAAACTGCGATCGACGAAAGAGAATCCGGTCAGGTTGACGCGCACGTGCCGGTCGAAGAACTCCGAACGGATGCCGGCTTCATAGGACCATACGGTTTCGCGCGTGAAGGGGACGGCAAGCGCAGCATAGTTGGCGCGGGCATTCCAGCCGCCCGACTTGAACCCCTTGGTCGCCGAGGCGAAGAGCATCACGTCCGGCGTCAGCTGGAAGTTGGCGGCAAAGCGCGGGGTCCAGACGCGCGCGCGCTGGGTCACCGGAATGCCGAGATTGATCAGGTCGATCGTCGAGAAGGGCTGATTGTTGACACCCGAGCGCGGCAGCGTGTTGACGTTGGGCGCGAACTGAATGTCCTTGAATTCGTCGGTGTAGCGGATACCGGCCGTGAGCGTCAGCTGCTTGATCGGGTGAAGGTCGAACTGGGCATAGCCGGCATAGGCTTCGGTCCCGTTATTGACGGTGCGGTCCTGCGTCACCGTCGCCGAGCCGGTCAGCGGCACGTTGACGTTGGCGAAGATCGTCCGGTTCTTCTCGTTCAGATAGTAGATGCCACCGACATAATCGAGCAGGCCGTCGAACGCCTTGCCGGTGATCTTGATCTCCTGCGTGAACTGCTGGTGATAGCTGTCGGTCGCGAGAACCGTCGTCGTGCCGGGGCTCGACGAGACATAATCGAAATCATTGTAGACGACCGATCCGGTCGAGCGGCTGTCGGCGCTGTCGGTGACATATTCCTGGTAGAGGTGGCGATAGCCGGTAATGAAGTTGATCGTCGCGCCGCCGGCCGCAACCTGGAAGTTCGACGTGACGGAATAGGAGCGCGCCGTGTTGCCGAGCGTGTTGTCGGCAAGCTCGGGCGACACGATCGAGCCCAAAGCGGTGTCGCTGCGCAGTTTGGTGAAATCGATCCGCTTGCCATCGCTGCTGCGATAGAAATTCACCAGGTTCGCGCCGTTGGCATAGATATAGTCCGCCGACAGATCCCAAGTGACGTTATCGGCCGGAAGCGCGCGGATCGCACCGCGCAGCCCCCAGCTGCGATCGCCGTTGAGACGCTCGCCGGTGGTCTGATTGTAAACATAGCCGTCGGCGTTGGTGAAATAGCCCGACAGCTTGGTGAGCAGCTTGTCGGCGACCAGCGGGATATCGATCGAGCCGCGCAGCTGGGTGCGGTTGTAGCGTCCGTAACCTGCCTCGGCGAAGCCCTTCACCTCATTGCCCGGCTTCTTCATGATGACGTTGATGGCGCCGCCGGTCGTGTTGCGGCCAAACAGCGTGCCCTGCGGGCCGCGCAGCACCTCGACGCGCTCGACGTCGAAGAAGGAGAAGTTGTTCGCGCCCTGACGCGAGAGATAGACGTCGTCGACATAGGTGCCGACCGGCACGTCGAAAGTGGCGATCGATTCGGTATTCCCGAGGCCGCGCAGCGTGTAGGCGTTGGCCGTGCCGAGCGCGGTATTGTTGTGACCGATCAGGTTGGGGACATAGGCAATCAGGTCGAGCGTACGCGACACCTGACGGACGGCGAGTTCATCGGCGGTGAAGGCGCTCACCGCCAGCGGCACCTTTTGCAGATTCTCCGAACGACGCTGCGCGGTCACGACGATTTCGGCGATCCCGCCATCCTTGTTCGCATCGCCGGCCTGCGGCGCGTCGGCGGCAGGTGCCGTCTGCGCCCATGCGGAAGTCGTGCTCATCAACAGGGCCAGCCCGAAGGTCGCCCCGATCATCTTGGTCTTTCCCGTCATGTCGCATCGTTCCCTTTATGTCGATTGGACGGCCCGTTTCCACGCGACCGCGCGTGACATTCCCACTGCAAAATCGACCGCATTGATGCGGCTCTCCATCATTGCCGCGCGCTGATTTTTATCGCGGCGACGTCATGATTATGTCTTAACATTAGTGCAAATCAAGCGCTAGTTTTCACGACGCCCGGGCATGCCCATCCACAAACGGGAAGATCGTTTCAAACCAGATGCTTGGTTGCTCGAAAAGCATGCCTGCGCCGCCCGAAAACGCGGCATAATTCCAGTCCGGACGGCGTGCGATGAGCGCCTCGCCGCACGCAAAGAGCGGATCCGCGCGGCCGGCAACGACCAGTGTCGGGCAGCAAATGCGATCGAGATCGGCATGGAGATCGTAGCGCGCGGCGGCATGGTGGCCATGCTCGCGAGTCGCGCCGTTGGCGAAATAGGTCAGCACCGAAAGGTGGACGGTTTCGTCGCTCCACGCCGGGTCGGCGATGCGGCGGACCTGCGACCAGCGATCGGTCAAATGGTGGCCGTCCGGCGCGATGCGCTGGGATTCGTCGATCCCGGCGCGGCGCTGCGCGCGCTGGTCGGCGGTGTAGAGCGGCGCATTGTCCATCGCCAGCGCGGCGACGCGCTGCGGATAATCCGCTGCCATGCGCGCGGCGACGAGCGCGCCGCCATGATGCCCGACCAGCGCCGTCCGCGATATGGCAAGCGCGTCGAGCAGCGGCGGCAGCACCGCCGCGAACCGCTCGATCGTCGGATCTTCCAGTGGGTCGGACATGCCATGCCCGGGAAGGTCAGGCGCGATCGCGCGATAGCCGGCGGCCGCGAACAACGGCATGATGCGGCGATACTGGATCGACGCCCAGGGTGCCTGATGCAGCAACACTGCGGCCGGCCCCGCACCCATTTCGCGATAATGGATCTGCCCATGTTGCCAGGTGGCATAACCCCGCCGCTCACCGGGCAGCGGCCCGATCGACGGCAGCGTCATGCGATGCCGGCCCCGGCGGCGCGGCCGGTAGTCATCGCACGCGCCCGATCGCGCGATCCGACATGGCGCGCCGACAAGCGTCAGGCCGCGACGGCATCGGTCGCCAGCGGATCGGGGACGCCCAGCGTCGCCTCCAGTTCGGCCAGCGCTGTGCGATAATGTTTGAGGCCAAGCACGACGAATAGGATCGAGGGGATGCCGACACAGACCACGAACAACGACAACACCATCCCGATCGCCTTGGGATCACCCGAATAATCGGTCGCCCAGCCGATGATCGGCGGGCCGAGCAATGGGCCGACCAGGGTGATCACCGTATTGAAGATCGCGACCGAGCGACCGCGAATGTCGCCGGGCGTGACCAGCGACAGCGCCGAGGGGCCGCCGGCAGTGGCGATCGACTTGCCGACGAACGCGAGGAACATCGCGACCACGGCAAGGCTGGCGCTGGGCATAACCGGGTAGAGCGCGCTCATCGGCACGGTGATGACCAGCCCGAGCAACAGCACACGCATCGCCGCATCGGCATGGCGCTTGACGAGGTGGCGCGTCGCCCAAACCGCGATGAACGTGCCGAGCGGCCCGGCGGTGAAATAGAACAGCCCGGTGACGGTGCCGATCGTGGCGATGTCCCAGCCCCACAGGCGCTGGAACAACGGCACGTTCCAGAAGGTGAGCGTGCTCATCGCGAAATTGCAGGTCGCGCCGAGGAACAACGCGCCGAAGCCGCGCCACCGCGCGAGAATGTAGCGAAAGGCGCCGATCCGCGGCACACCGGCGACGGCGCTGATGCGCTCGCTGTGCGGGGGCTCTCGCACTGTCAGCATCAATGCGGCAAAGAGGAAGCCCGGCAGGCCAACGAGGAAGAACGCCATCTGCCACATGTCGAACGGCCCCATGCCGAGGAAATGGCTGTGTCCGATCCGCGTCAGCCAGCCGACAAGATTGCCGCCGACGAGAAAGGCGAGGCCCGCGCCGAGATAGGGGCCGGCCATGTAGACGCTGATCGCGCGGCCACGGCGCGCCCGATCGAAATAGTCGCTGATCAACGAGATCGAACTCGGACTGACCACGGCTTCACCCAGGCCAAGTCCGAGCCGCATGACCAGCAGCAGCGCGAAGCTGGTGGCGAAACCACTCGCGGTCGTCATCGCGCACCAGAAGACGATCCCGCCGATCAGGATCCACTTGCGGCTCGCCCGATCGGCATACCAGCCGAGCGGAATGCCGGTCAGCACGTTGAACAGCGAAAAGGCCGGGCCGAGTAACAGCCCGACCTGGAAATCGCTCAGATGGAGCGAATGCTTGATCGGCTCGATGACCAGGGTGAGGATGTAGCGATCGAAATAGGACAGGATGAAGACCAGCAGCAGCAGGCCGACGACGTACCATTGATAGCCAATCGAGTGCGTCCGCTGCGTCATCGTCGTCCCTCTTGTGAAGTGCTAGCGCGCGCGGCTGCCGAACACGTACCAGCCGCCGCGGCCATGCATCGGCCGGCCGGGCTCGTCCCAGGCGAACGCCGTGCCGCGATCCGGATAGGTGCCGAGATCGGGCAGGATCAGCGCGAAGCTGTCAGCCGGGTCGAAACCCGCCGCGACGCACATCGCGACATGATCCTCGGCGCGCCAAGCGGTATAGGCCGGCTCGTTGTTGTTGAGCGTGTCCCAGTTCCAGAAATAGTCCTCATAGGCATCGACGAGATGCGACGAAGGCAGCTCCTGGTGCACCATGATCCCGCCCGGCGCGAGCAGTCGGCGGCACTCCGCCAACACGCGACGCGATGCCTTGACCGGAATCTCATGGAAGAAAAAGCTCGAGACGATCAGGTCGAAATGGCCGTCCGGGAAATCGAGCGCCTCGGCATTCTGCTGGCTGAAATGGAGCGGCACGCCCTCATGCTCGGCCACGGCATGGCCATAGCGCAGCAGCGGCGCGGCGACATCGATGCCGTGCGCCTCAACGCCGGGAAAGGCCTGCACATATGGCAACAGATTCTTGCCCGAGCTGGTGCCGATATCGAGCATCCGCCGCGGCGCGAAACGGGGATATTCGGCCTTCAGCCAGCGCGAAATCACCCGCGCGACCCCGCCCCAACTGCGGTGGCTCTGATTGGCGGTGAACACGCGCGAACCGAGGCTCGCCACCGCGCCCTGCGCCACATCGTCCTCGGCATATTCGTTGTGGAAGCAGCCGGGCATGAGATGCACGTCGAGCGCGTCGACATAGCGCGGCGCCACCAGCGCCGGGTCGAGCCTTATCGACCCGCCGGCCGGGCTTAGTTCGGCCGCATCGCGTGCAACCTCGATCATCGCCGGCAAGGCGCGCTCGACCTGCGGCTGCACCGACAGGAAGCACATCTCCTGTGCGTTGTAACGGATGCTGCTGTAGAATCGGTAGGAAGCCTCCCCTTCCATCGCCCGGTCGATCGCCCGCCAGTCGGCAAAGGTTTCTCCCCGCGCTTCGGCCGCGGGGCGGATGCGATCGGTGAAATCGCGCTCGAGCACGCCGGCCATTTCCTGGATCGCGTGGCGGCGCAAGGCGCTGCAGAAGCGCTGCCGGCCCATCTCGTCCTGCGTCGCAATGGCGAGCGCCTCGATATCCGGAATCGCCTCGGGCGTGTTCGCCCCCGGTACCCTGTCTTGGGTCGTCATGCAGACCTCCTGAAACTCACAACGCCAGCATGGCCGCGCGACGTATCGACGATGTACCGAAAAAAGTCGTTGCGCCGGGTTGATTTGCCATACATCTAGGACAAATCATCGTCGGGGAGTGGCGCGGTGTCAAGCGGGGATCGTAATCGGGTTGTCATTGCCGGGGCAGGCCCGGTCGGGCTCGTCGTGGCATTGTTGCTGGGGCGGCGCGGAATCCCCTTCACGCTGATCGAGGCCGAGGAGACGCTCGCCGATGACCTGCGCGCCTCGACCTTCCACCCGCCGACGCTCGACCTGCTCGACGATCTCGGCCTCGCCGCCCCGTTGATCGCGCTGGGGCTGATCAGCCCGACCTGGCAGATCCGCATGCACGAGACCGGAGAACGCGCGGTATTTGCGCTCGCCGCGATCGCCGGCGACACGCGGCACCCCTATCGCCTGCAATGCGAGCAATCCAAGCTTTGCCGCCTGCTGCTCGCCCAGGTGCTGGCGGAAAACAGGGGTGAGGTGCGCATGGGCACACGCCTCGAAGAGGTCACGCAGGACGATGACGGGGTGTCGGTTCGCGTCATCACCGGTGGCGAGGTCGCAACGATTGCGGGACGCTATCTGATCGGCGCCGACGGATCGCGCAGCGCGGTGCGGCACAGCCTCGGCTTCTCCTTCGAGGGCAAAACCTATCCGGAAACGACCATCCTCGGCACCACGACCTTCCGGTTCGAGGATCATTTGCCGGGCCTGTCCAACGTCAATTATGTCTGGAAGGCGAAGGGCACGTTCAGCCTGCTGCGCTTGCCCCAGCTGTGGCGCTGCAGCCTCTATCCCGATGAGGGCGAATCGATCGAGGACGGTTTGCGGCCGGAAAGCGTCCAGCGCAAATTGCAGGCGATCGTGCCGCGCGGCGAGGATTATGAGGTGCTCGAGATCCGCGCCTATCGCATCCACATGCGCATCGTCGACGATTATCGCGCCGGACGTGTGCTGCTTGCCGGCGACGCGGCGCATGTCAATTCGCCGTCGGGCGGCATGGGTATGAACGGCGGCATCCACGATGCGGTCGAGCTGGTCGAGACGCTGGGCGAGATCTGGAACGGCGCGGACGAGCGGCTGCTCGATCGCTACACGCGCCGCCGCCGTCCAGTCGCCGAGGCCGAGATTCTCGGCCAATCCGATCGCAACCGCGCGCGCATGCAGGAGCGCGACATCGCCAAACGCCGCGCGATGCTCGCGGAGCTGCAGGGCATTGCCGACGATCCCGTGCGTGCCCGCGACTATCTGCTGCGCAGTTCGATGATCTCCGGTCTGCGCCAGGCGGCAATGACCGCATGAGCGGCGGTACCGATTATGGCCGCGACGGGATGGTTGGCATCGGCACGCCTCAAGCCAATCCCACCGTGGAGGCGGAAATGGCGATCCTGCTGCCGCCGACCGTCCAACGCGTCACGACAAGGCTGACGAGCGCGGCCGTAGCATCCGAAGATCGGCTGCGCGCCTATCTCGATCGGCTCGATCACGCGCTCGAAGCGTTCGACACGCTCCGCCCCGACGTGTTCGGCTTCGCTTGCACTGCCTCCTCCTATCTCGTGGCGCCGCAGCATGAGAGAGACCTCGTGGCAGCGGCAGAGGTGCGCTTCGGCTATCCCGTGATCACCGCCGCCGCCGCGATCGCCTGGAAACTGCGGGCGCTTGGCGCACGCCGGATCGCGCTCGTCTCGCCCTACCCGCCCGCGCTCGGACAGGCGGCGCGCGATTATTGGTCGGCGAAGGGCTTCGCACCGGTCGCGGTGGGCGCCGCACCGATCGCCGGCAGCGACACGCGCGGCATCTATGCGCTCGGCACCGGCGACGCGCGCGCTGCACTCGCCGGGCTTGGCGACGTCTCGGTCGATGCGATCCTGATTACCGGCACGGGCATGCCCTCGCTGCCCCTGATCGCCGATCCGCCGCCGGGCATGCCGCCGATCGTTTCGTCCAATCTAGCGCTGGCCGAGGCGCTGCTCGCCCGCCTCGACCGGCCCTTCCCCGACTGGCGCGCGCGCTGCCGTGCCGCAACCGAAGGACCAATCTCGTGATCCAGCCGATCAGCGCCATCATCGATGGCCAGACCATTACCACCGCCGCCGGCGCGCCGTTCGCGGTGATCGACCCGGCCACCGAGGAGACCATCGTCACCATCGCCGAAGCGGACGACACCTTGGTCGATCGGGCGGTGAGCGCAGCGCGGCACGCGTTCGAGCATGGTGCGTGGCGGCAGACGGAGGTCGAGGCGCGCCAGGTGATGCTGCGTGCCTGCGCCGACCTGATCGATGCGTCGACAGACGTGCTCGCCGCGCTCGAGACGGCCAATACCGGCATCCCCTTCGCGCAGATCCGCGACCGCCAGATTGCCCGGGCATCGTATAATTTCCGCTTCTTCGCCGACTATATCGGCCAGGCGACCGCCGAACTCTACGAACAAGACCCGAATTATCTGACCTTCGTGCGGCGCGAGCCTGTCGGCGTCGCGGCGCTGATCGCGCCGTGGAACGCACCGATCGCACTCGGGTCGATGAAGATCGCCGGCGCGATCGCGTTCGGCAATAGTTGCGTGATCAAGCCCTCGGAGCAGGCGCCGCTCGGCGTCAACCGGCTGGCCGAATTGCTGCAGGAGGTTCTGCCGCCCGGCGTCGTCAACCTCGTCAACGGGCGCGGCGCCACCACCGGCGACCGACTCGTCCGGCATGACGAGGTCAACCTCGTCTCCTTCACCGGCGGCACGGCGACCGGTCGGGCGATCATGGCAGCGGCCGGCCAGGGCCTGAAGCCCTCGACGGTGGAACTCGGCGGCAAATCCGCCAACATCATCTTCGACAGTGCCGATTTCGACCAGGCGCTCGACGCCGCATTGCTCAGCATCTTCACGACCAACGGGCAGCAATGCCTCGCCGGATCGCGCATCCTGGTCCAGCGCGGCATTGCCGACCGCTTCATCGCCGCGTTCGTCGCCCGCGCGCGCGCGCTGAAGATCGGCCATCCGCTCGAGCCCGGCACGGAACTGGGCCCGCTCGCCTCCCGCCAGCATCTCGACCATGTACTGAGTTTCGTCCCCGCGCCGGACCGGGACGACGTCCGCCTGCTCACCGGCGGTCGGCGCGCGGCAGGGTTCGATCGCGGCAACTATATCGAGCCCACCGCGGTGCTGGTCGACCGGATCGACGACCGGATCTGTCAGGACGAGATTTTCGGCCCCTTCGCCGCCTTCATGATCTTCGATACCGCCGAAGAGGCCTATCGGCTCGCCAACGGCACCCGCTTCGGGCTGGTCAGCTATGTCTGGTCGCAGGACATGGCGACGATCATGGAAGCGCAGGATCGGCTGTCGAGCGGGATCGTCTGGTGCAACACCCCGATGACCCGAGAGTTGCGGGCGCCCTTCGGCGGCTATGGCGATTCGGGCGTCGGCGCCGAAGGCGGCCGCGCCTGCGAGGCTTTCTACACGCGACAAAAGACAGTGAGCATCCCGCGGCGCCCGCTCAAGCTACGCAAGCTCGGCACCCTGTAAGGACCATAACCATGTCGATCGACGCCGAAATCACCACCTGGCTCGACGCCTATTTCGCGGCGTGGAACCGCTATGACGTCCCCGCCATGACGGCGTTATGGGATGAAGACGATCCCGTGCCGATATATCTCGCCGAGGAATGCGATCCGCATATCGGCTGGGAGGCGGTGCTCGGCTACTGGAATGTCGACCGGTCCAAATCCGAACGGCTGGTGAGCTGGCATAACCTGACCGCGAAGGAGGCGGCGCCGGGCCTCGCGGTGATCCTGATCGACGCGAACTGGAGTACCTATATTCCCGGCTCGCGGCTCTATCCCAAACCCTTTGGCGGTCCGGTGCGGATCACCGCGGCGTTGCGGCGCAAACCGCAAGGCTGGCGCATGTTTCACTATGTCGAGGCGCCGCTCGCATCGATTGTGCAACTGCGCCGGGCGCACGAGGATGCGGTCGAGCCGGCACTCCATGCCCGCCTTGCCGCCAAGGGCATAAGCTATTGAGAACCGTGTCCGCGTGGTGGAATAACCGCACGCGCAGATTGATGTTTTCGAATATGGCCGTTAGGGCATTACTCATAAGACTATGACAAATCCGCGCACCCTTTTCGCCAGACTCTGGGAAATGCATGTCGTCGCGTCGCTTGGCGCCGGCGAAGACCTGGTCGCGATCGACCGGGTGTTCCTGCATGAGCGTACCGGATCGGTCGCGCTGCGGTCGCTGGCGGCGAGCGGCCGGCGCGTCGCCGACCCCGCGCGGGTGTTCGCGGTGACCGACCATATCGTCGACACCCTGCCCGGCCGCACCGGCACGCGCGTCCCCGGCGGCGCGGCGTTCCTGACGGCGACCCGCGAGGAAACGCGCAAGGCGGGCATCCGCCTGTTCGATGTCGAGGACCCGGACCAGGGCATCGTCCATGTCATCTCCCCCGAGCTCGCCATCGTGCTGCCGGGCGCGACTCTGGTCTGCCCTGACAGCCACAGCTGCAGCCAGGGCGCGTTCGGCGCGCTCGCCTGGGGCATTGGATCGACCGAGGCCGAGCATGCGATGGCAACCGGGACGCTGCGCGTGAGCAGGCCGCGGACGATGCGCGTCACCTTTACGGGGCGCGCGGGTACGGGCGTGACGGCAAAGGACCTGGCGCTAGCTCTAATCGCAGCGCACGGCGCGGGCGGTGGCAAGGGCCATGCGATCGAATTCGCCGGCGACGCCGTCGCCGCGCTCGACCTCGAGGGCCGGCTGACCCTGTGCAATATGGCGGCCGAGTTTGGCGCTATGACCGCCTTCATCGCACCCGACGACGCCGTCTTCACCTATCTCAAGGACCGACGCTATGCGCCGACGGGTGCTGCCTGGGACGCAGCGCTCGCCGCGTGGCGTACGCTCGCCACCGATCCCGACGCCATATTCGATCGCGAGATCGTGATCGACGCCGGCGACATTGCGCCGATGGTGAGTTGGGGCGTCAGCCCGCAACAATCCGCCGCGATCACGTCGGCCGTTCCCGTCATCCCAGACTCGCCCGAAGCCGCGGCCGAGACACGGGCGCTCGACTATATGGCGCTGGCCCCCGGGCAGCGTCTGGCCGGGACGCCGATCGACGCCGCCTTTATCGGCAGTTGCACCAATAGCCGGATCGCCGATCTGCGCCGGGTCGCCGCGATCGTGCGCGGTCGCCGTGTCGCACCCGGCGTTACCGCCATCATCGTTCCCGGATCCTCGGCCGTGCGCCGCGCGGCTGAGGCCGAGGGGCTCGACCGGATTTTCACCGAAGCAGGGTTCGACTGGCGTTTAAGCGGCTGTTCGCTCTGCTTCTACGCCGGTGGCGACGGCTTCGCGCCGGGCGCCCGGGTAATTTCTTCGACCAATCGCAATTTCGAGGGCCGGCAGGGCCCGGGGGTGCGGACTCACATCGCCAGTCCGGAAACGGTCGCCGCCAGCGCGCTGGCCGGCATGATCGCGGACCCGCGCAACTGGCCGCCGCTGCGGGACGATACCGAGCATCGCGGCGAATACGCCGTCAGCGAAGAAGCGCGCTGATGGCCGCCTTCCCGCCCGTACCCCGCGTTTCCGGCATTGCCGCGCCGCTGCTGCGCGCCAATGTCGATACCGATGCGATCATCCCCTCGCGCGAGATAAAGGGCGTGGGTAAGACCGGCCTGGCGGAGGGTCTCTTTGCGGGCTGGCGCTATCTCGCGCCCGGCAGCCGGGTGCCGGCCCCCGACTTCGTCCTCAACGACCCGCATTTTACCCATGCGCCGATCCTGCTGGCGGGCGAGAATTTCGGCTGCGGATCGAGCCGCGAACATGCCGTCTGGGCGCTGCATGAATACGGCGTCCGCGCGGTAATCGCGCCGAGCTTTGCGCCGATCTTTCGCGGCAATTGCGTCACCAACGGGATCATCCCCGTCATCCTCGACGCTGCCGCCATCCTTGCGCTCACCGCGACGGGCATGCCCCTTGTGATCGACCTGCTCGCCCAGACCGTGGCGTCCGGCGACATCGTCGCTCCGTTTGCCATCGATGCCGAGGCGAAGGCCATGCTCTCCCAGGGGCTCGATGCGATCGACCTGACCCTGCACCACCAAGCGGCGATTTCGGCCTTCCTCGCCACGGATCGCGCCGCGCGACCCTGGATATATCTGGAACCCCAATCATGACTGCCATCCTGATCAGCGAGGTCGGGCCGCGCGACGGACTGCAATCGATCGACCGCATCATGCCGCTCGCCGCGAAGCAGGCATGGATCGCGTCCGAAGCCGCCGCCGGGGTGCGCGAGATCGAAGTCGGCAGCTTCGTGCCGGCCAGCCTGTTGCCGCAAATGGCAGACACCGCCGCGCTGGTCGCCTTTGCCGCAACGATTCCCGGGCTGACGGTCGCCGTTCTCGTGCCCAATCTCAAAGGCGCCGAACTCGCGATTCGCGCCGGCGCCCGCAAGCTCTCCATCCCCTTTTCCATGTCCGAGACGCACAGCCTGAAGAATGTCCGCAAGGACCATCCCGCGATGATCGCGGAGATCGCCGCGATTGCCGCGCGGGTGGCGCAGGAAGACGATCCCCCGCATTTCGAGGTCGGTCTTTCGACCGCGTTCGGATGCACGATCGAGGGCGCAGTGCCCGAGGATGTCGTCGTCCGCCTCGCCGAGGCCTCGATCGCGGCCGGCGCGGCCGAGGTCGGGCTGTCGGACACCACGGGTTATGCCGACCCGGCGCAGGTCAGGCGGCTCGTGCGCAAGGTCAAGGCCGCGGTCGGTGGCGATCGGATGAACAGCCTTCACCTGCACAATACGCGCGGCCTCGGGCTGGCCAATGCGCTGGCAGGGCTGGAGGAAGGCATCACTACGCTCGATGCGTCGCTCGGCGGTCTGGGTGGCTGTCCGTTCGCACCGGGCGCTTCGGGAAATATCGTTACGGAGGATCTGGCGTTCATGCTGGCGGCAATGGGATACGACACCGGGATCGATCTCGATGCCCTGATGCGCGTTCGTCGGATTCTGGCAGAAGCGCTGCCCGGCGAGCCGCTGTACGGCTTCACCCCCGATGCAGGATTGCCGCTCGGGCTCGAGCAGCGCGCGGCATGACAGGGCCAACGCCGCTCGCTGGCCTGAAGGTCGTCGAATTCACCCATATGGTCATGGGGCCGGCGGCGGGCGCGATCCTCGCCGCGCTCGGTGCCGAGGTGATCCGCATCGAGCCGCCCGGCGGCGATCATACGCGCAACCTGATCGGATCGGGCTCGGGCTATTTCCCGATGTACAACCGTCACAAGGCGAGCGTGTGCCTGGACCTCAAATCGGCCGACGGCCTCGCCGCAGCCAGGCGGCTGGTGGCGAGTGCAGACATCCTGATCGAGAATTTCCGGCCCGGCGCGCTCGACCGGCTGGGGCTGGGCTATGAGGTGCTCGCGAGCGACAATCCGCGCCTGGTCTATTGCTCGCTCAAGGGTTTCCTGCCGGGCCCCTATGAGGGGCGGACCGCGCTGGACGAGGTCGCGCAGATGATGGGCGGGCTCGCTTATATGACCGGCCCGCCGGGCCGACCGCTCCGCGCAGGGTCGAGCGTGATCGACGTGACTGGCGGCATGTTCGGCGTGATCGCGTTGCTCGCCGCGATCGAGGAGCGGCACCGCACGGGGCTAGGCCAGAAGGTCCAGGCCTCGCTGTTCGAGACCACGGTGTATCTCGTCGGCCAGCACATGGCGCAGGAAGCGGTGACGGGCGCGGCGGCTGCGCCGATGCCGGCCCGCATTTCGGCCTGGGCGATATACGACATCTTCGAAACCAGGGACAATCCGGTGTTTATCGGCGTGGTCAGTGATGCCCTGTGGGAAAAGTTCTGCGCGCTGTTCCACCTCGATGCGCTGTGGGCGGACGAGAGCCTGCGCCGCAACAACGACCGCGTGCTCGCGCGCGACCGGGTCCTGCCGGTAATTCGCGACCTGGTGGCACGGTACACGCGCGACGAGATCATCGCCCTGCTCGAAGGCACCGGCCTGCCCTTCGCGCCGATCGGGCGCCCCGAAGACATGGCGGCCGACCCTCATCTGCGGGCCTCGGGCGGGCTCGAGGCAGTGACGCTGCCCGGCGGCACCTTAGCGATGCTGCCGACTCTACCGCTCGAGATGGCCGGCGGTCGCACGGGTAGCGCAACCGCGCTCCCCCAACCCGGCGCCGACACCGCGCAAATGTTGTCCGACCTGGGTTATTCCCCCGAGGAGCTTGCGCACTTGACCGGCTGATGGTTGAATTTCGATGGCCTTCGGCGAGATTTGCAGGCGACCAGGCCGGCGAGCGCCCAAGCCAACGTTACTGGCTTCTCATACACCGGGTTGCCGTCGCCGGATCTTGATCACGAAGTTTCTGGTGTCGCCCGGCTAAAGCCCAGGCTCTCGCCGAACGAGGGTGTGCGACCAAGTTGACTGATTGTCTCGATCTCCCGCACGCCATGGATATCGCCGGAAGCACTGCCGATCGCCCGACGACATTTGCCAGGTTCATCACCAACGAAGATTCTCGATAACGATGCTATCGCCACGAGCGTCAGTGCCGCCATCGCATGGCATGTTGCCAGCCCCGGCTGGCCAGTATCGGGAACCTCTCGGATCGCTCGCGCGCATGAGACGACGACGCCGTGCCGCGGATCACCCGTCCCTTGATGCCGTGAGAGATCGCGGCGAGACGAAAGAAGTTGAAAGCGAGATGGAAGGCATATTCCGATATGCCATTCCGCCCGGTGTGGCGACAATAAGTGGCGACATAGGACGAGCACGTTGTCCCCCGCGCTGAGCCCACCGCGGTCGAACAGGGCGTACCAGGCGGTGAGGTGATCGAGCAGCAGAGACGCGGCCACGGCGGCAGGGAGCCGATCAGGGACCGGCACCAGCGCCCTGGCCGGCGCCAAGGCGAATTCGGCCAGTCCCCCGCCCGCGAGCAGCTGCCAGCTCGCCAAGCGCTGGCCGATCGCGACCCCATGCACGTTGCGGCCGACGCGATCGACTACGCCGACGATTTCTGCCCCCGGCACGTAGCGCGGGGTCGGCTTGTGTTGATATCGCCCCGCGGCAATCAGCGCATCGACATAGCCGAGCGCGACGGCCTCCACGCGTAACCGCACCTGCCCTTCGCCGGGTTCTGGGACCGGCACCGCCTGCAAGGCGTATGTTTCGGGCGGTCCCAACGCGTCGCTGGTCAATGCGCGCATGGTCGCCGCCGTCACCTGCGCTGGTTCCAGTGCGCCTCGAGCCGGGTCAGGCCGCGGAAGAGGAAGTTCTCGCGCCACCTCGCCGTGTCGAGATCGACCTTCATGCCGGGCAGCGCGGTGGCGAGATGTTCGAAGGCGATGCGCCCCTCGATCCGCGCCAGTTCGGCGCCGACGCAAAAATGGATCCCGCCACCGAAGGACATATGGTCGGCGGCACCGCGCGCGATGTCGAACCGTTCGGGATCGACGAATTTCCGTCCGTCGCGGTTCGCCGCGCCGATCAGGGTCAGCACGCGTTCACCCGCCTTCACCGGATGTCCAGCGATCGCGGTGTCCGTCAGGGCCGTGCGATAGCCTGCGACCAGCGAACTCTCGTAGCGCAACACTTCTTCATTGGTCGACGCGGCGAGACGGGCCGGGTCGGCGACGAGGCGATCCCATTGATCGGGTCGGCGATGCAGCCAGTATAGACCGTTGCCGATGATGTTGGCGGTGGTCTCGAAACCCGCGCCGAACAGCGCGATGGCAACCGTGGTCGCCTCGTGCATCGTCAGGCCGTCGGGCGCGGTCCCGGTCTGCGCCAGCGCGGTCAGCAAATCGTCCCGGGGATGGGCGAGGCGGTTTTCGAATTCGGCACCGAAGAAAGCTTCGAGCTGGTCGATACGGCGATTGGCCGTGGCCAACTCATGCGCGGTCAGCTTGCGTGCTTCGAAGACCACGAATGCCTCGGGAATCGCCGCGATCAGTTCGATCATTTCGGGCGTCTGGTAATCGATCCCCATCAGTTCGCAGATCACCATGACCGGCAATTTATAGGCGAACTGCGTCATCAGGTCGGCGTGGCCGTTCGCAACGAAGGCGTTGGTCAGTTCCTGGCAGATTTCCCGAATCCGCGGTTCGAGCGCGCGCACCCTTTTGGCGGTCAGCGAGCCGGTGACGAGCGTGCGGATCCGCGTATGCTGTGGCGGATCCTGCGTGATGAAGACTTCGGACAGCCAACGATAACCGGAATTGGCCATCACGTCGAAATCAGGCCCGTAAAACAGCTTCAGATTCTGGGCGAAATCGCCGGTGCCGAAATCCTTTCGGTTCATCAGGACTTCGCGGACGTGATCGTAGCGGGACACCACCCAATAGCCGAGTTTCGACCAGTGAAACGGATCGCCTTCGCGAATCCGCGCGAAGATCGGGTAAGGGTCGGTGATGAGGTCTGGCAACGACGGGTCGAACGGCGCGATTTCGGCAAGATCTGTCATGGCCATATCTCTCCCCTGCCCGGCGCTGCGCCCCGAGCCCTCTGTTGTTGCTAGGCGTGTGCGAAGGTCAGATCCCCAGCATCGACGTCGCGCGTCATTCGCCAGAACGCATCGTTGCGCCACGGCGTGATCGCGATGATGCGGCCGCGCGCATTGCGGTACCAGTTCTCGGCGCCCGGATGCGTCCAGACCAGCTTTTCATGCGCGGCATCGAGCTTCGCCATATAGGCCCGGTACACGTCGTCGCGCACCTCGACCGATGACGCGTCCTGCGCGATCAGCGCATCGATGATGCGCAGCGCGTAATGCGCCTGGTTCTCAATATTGCGGATCATGCTGCCGCCGTGCCCGGCACCGACATTGGGGCCGAGCAGGATGAAGAAATTGGGGAACCCCGGCACCAGCGTGCCGAGATAGGCGGCGGCATTGTCGCCGTCCCAGACGTCGCGCAAGACAAGGCCATCGCGGCCGATGACCTCATAGGACCCGAGCACGTTGGTGGTCTGGAAACCCGTGGCGAGGATCAGCACGTCGGCCCGCACCTCTTCCCCCGAGGCCGCGACGAGCGTGTCGCCCCGGACTTCGGCGAGATGTTCGGGGATCAGGCGCACATGCGGTTTGCGCAGGGTGCGGAACCAGCCATTGTCGAGCAGCATGCGCTTGAGGAACGGCGGATAGTCGGGGAGCAAAAGCGGCAGCAGGTCCTGCCGGTCGCCAAGCTGCTCCACATAATAGTTGGTGAAGAACTGCCGGTGCCCGTCATTGATCCTGTTGATCGAGCGCGCGGAATCCACCCAGTCAGGGTCGCGGAACAATGTTCCGTGGACGCGATCGTTGAAGGTCCATGACAGGCGTTGCTCGACCCAGTGGCGGTAGAGCGGGAAGGCGCGCATCAGATAGCGAACGCCGTCCGGCACGGCCTTGCGGAATTGCGGGAACGGCGCGATCCATTGTTTCGATCGCGCGAATATCGTCATCTCGGCGACCTCGTCCGCGATCGCCGGCGCCACCTGCATGCCCGATGCGCCGTTGCCGATGACGGCCACACGCTTCCCGGCGAGCGCGACGTCGTCGCGCCACGCGGATGTGTGCAGCACCTCGCCCGTGAACGTCTCGAGGCCGGGGATGTGGGGTACGTTGGGGATGTTGAGCAGCCCGACCGCGCTCATCACGATATCGGCGAGATGCAACTCGGATCGTCCATCACGGTCGGTGGTGGTGACCTTCCATTTGCTGTCCTCGGCCATCCATTCGGCACGCTCGACCTTGGTGCCGAACCGGGCGTGCTTGTAGAGATCGAAGCGTCGCGCCGTTTCCAGCAGATAGGCTTCGATCTCGCCCTGCAGCGGAAAATGCTGCGACCAATCGGTCGGATTGCAGGAAAAGGTGTAGGTGAGGTTGGGCGTATCGACGCCGCAGCCGGGATAGCGATTTTCCCACCAGGTCCCGCCGAAATCCTCATTCTTCTCGAAAATCGTGCAGTCGATACCCTTGCGCTGCAATTCGATGCCGGCACAGATGCCGGAAATACCCCCACCGATCACGATCGCCTTCAGCTTGCGCGTTGAAGGGGCAGACGGAACGGGCGGGTCGAGCTGCATGGAGAAAGCGACGACGTCGCCATAGTCCTCAGGCACCGGCTCGCTCATCGCGATGCCAAGCATCTCGGCAAGCTGCGCATTGGCCGGGCGTGGCAGCGCCAATGGCACGCCATCAGCCCAGGCGACGACGGCGTCATAGGCCGCATCGCGGATCGTGCGCTGAACATCCTCGGCCAGCCCGCCGGTGTCATTGTCATCCAGTCCTCGGCCACGGCGAGGGACGAAGGGTTCCGTCAGCCATGCCTGGTCGCCCGTCAGCTGAACAAGGCACATGAGCAGGGCGGGAATATTTGCCTCGTCGATACCTCGGCGCAGCATTGCCCGGTCGAGCACCGGGGTTGAGGGTTGGTCACTGGCCTCCATCGGCGTCATCCGTCTCCATGGTATGACGTTCAAGGCGTCAATATTACCGATGATATGGAATATCTACTGACCAGTATCCTGAGTCAACAAGCTTCGTCGCCAACCGGAAGGGGGCGCTTGCCAGGCAGCCCTGGCGAGCGCGATCAGGTGGAAAATACCTCGCGCCGCACGCGCATCCCCGCGCTCTCGCGGTCCCAGGTATCGTGCGTAATGCCTTCCTGGCGAAGGTCGGCCTTCAGCACCTTTGCCGATGGCGTCTTGGGCAGTTCGGGCATGACGCGGATATAGCGCGGCACCATGAAGTACGGCATCTGCCGGATCAGGAACGCGGCGAGATCCTCATGGACGATCGTGCGGCCCGGAACCGGCGCGACAACCACCATCACCTCGTCCTCGGAAAATTCGCTGGGCACCGCGATCGCGGCGGCCTCGCGGACGTCGGGATGTGCGCAGACCTCGACCTCGACCTCGAACGAGGAGATATTCTCGCCGCGGCGTCGGATCGCATCCTTCACCCGATCGACGAAATAATAATAGCCGTCCTCATCCCGCCGGAAGGCGTCCCCGGTGTGGAACCAGCCATTGGCCCAGGCCTCGGCCGTGGCTTCGGGGTTGCGGTTATAGCCGCTGTTCATCGCCCAGGGGCGATCGGTGCGGACCACCATCTCGCCGATCGCGCCCACCGGAACCTCGCAGTCGTGCCGGTCGACCAGGCGGACGTCGACATGCGGCCTGGCCTTGCCGCAGGTGCCGCGTTTGACCGGGTTCGCTTCCGACACCACGGGAGAGGATATCTCGGTCATGTTGAAGATGGTGTAGATGTCGATCCCGAAGCGCGCGGTGAAGGCCGCGGCGTCATCGGCGAGCGGGACCATGAAGGCCGCGCGCACGCTGTGATCGCGATCCTCGGGTGACGGCGCGCGTTTCATCAGGAAGGTCGCCATGACGCCCAGCAGGAACACGACCGTCGCCTGCGTCCGGCGCGCGATTTCCCAGAAATGCTCGGTCGAAAAGGACTCGATCAGCGCGACGGATGCGCCGCGCGCCAGCATCACGAAAGGTGGGCCCATGCCGCCGATGTGGAAGATCGGCGCGACGCACATGTAGCGATCGTCCTCGCCCACCATCGGCCAGGATTCCGGCCCCGCGTTCGAGAACATGTGCAGATAGGAGGACAGTACGCCCTTTGACGGGCCGGTCGTGCCCGATGTGTAGATGATCGACTGGATATCCCAGGGCTGGATCGGCCGTTCCAGCGGCGCGAGCCGATCTCCCCCAATAGCATCGAAACGCACCGTCGGCACGCCAATGTCGGGCGCGACTCCGCCTGTGACGATGACGAGCAGTTCCAGCTCGGCGCGATCGATCTCCCCGAGCCGCTCGACCAGATCGGGATGCACGATGATCAGTTTCGCGCCGGAATTCGCGACCACATGCGCGAGCAGGTTGCCACGATAGGCCGTGTTGAACGGCACGAAGACCGCGCCGAGATAATTGATGGCATAGAATGCGATGAGCGCATCCCGTCCGCTCGGCAGCCATGCCGCGACGAAATCGCCCTGGCGGACGCCGAGTTGCTGCAGCCCCGCTGCCTTGTCGACGACGCGGCGGCGTAGCTCGGCGTAGCTCCACTCTTCGCCATCCTCGAAGATGACGTGGGTCTTGTCAGGACGTTCCGTGGCCCAGCGATCGACCAGATAGCGCACTACGCATTCGTCGCGATTGGGAATCCGCGGATCGCTGAAGTCGCGCGGTCTCGACGCCAAGGTCATCGTCAACGCACCTTCCCCACAAGAATTTGAGCGAGGACCGCCGTCAAGCCAGACCGATAAGCCGCAGACAGGCTTCGACTGCCTGACCTACGACCACTTCCGCTGAACGTTTGCTGCCCGGCCGATAGCAATGGATGATCCAGCTCAACAGCCCGCCGATCCAGACCGACATGGCTGCGGCATTGGCCACGGTGACCGAACCATCGTGGACGCAGTCATCGATCAGCTTGCCGATGCGCAGGTCGAATTCGTGCCGCAGGCGCAAGATGCGCTGCGCGTCCGTGCGGTCGAGGTTCATCATCTCGCGCTGGTAGATGACGAGATATTCGTGGCGCGCGACGATGATCTCGGCAACTTCCCTGAGCGACGCCTTGAGCTGGTCGATCGGCAGCCGCTCGATCTCCTCGATCCGATCAAGCGCAGCGAGCGACTCCTGCACGCCCGCCTCACAGATCGCACTCAGGATCGCACTCTTGCCCTTGAAGTAGGTGTAGAGAAACGGCTTGGTCGCGCTGAGACGATCAGCCAACATCTCGAGTGTCGCCGACTCATAACCCTTCTCGTAGAATAACGCGCTAGCTTCCTCGAGAATGCGGGCGCGCTTGAATGCTACGACACCAGGCTTGATCTCCCGTGCGTTCTGTTCGGAGGCCGGCGGGTTCCTGATGGCGGCGCTGGATTTGGTCATGCGGCCCTTCTGAGAATTTCCATGATGTCGGCAGGCGATGTCACGGGGCGCGGATTTGTCCGGCCCCATATATCAAGCATGGTATATTCCGCCACCTGCTGGAAGCGATCCTCCGTCACGCCGACCTCAGCCAGCGTGCGCGGCATGCCCAGGGAACGGATCAGCGCGTCCAGGCTCGCCGCGGCCGTCGGATGCGTATTGCCGAGACAAGCGCGGATGCGGTGCTGGCGGCTGTCATCATATTCGGCGTTCCACTCCAGCACATAGGGTGCCATCACGCAGGAACAGTGACCATGCGGCACGTTGCAGGTGCCGCCCAGGATGTGGCCGATCGCATGGCTGGCGCCCATCGGCACACCGCCGATGATCGAGATCATCGATTGCCACGCACCGACCTGGCACTTCAGGCGCCCCGCCATGTCGCCGGGGTCGGCCTTGGTACGCGTCAGCCCCTCGACCAGCAGGCGAAGCGCATTGTCGGCAAGGCCATTGGCAAAGTCGTTGGACTTGTCGGAGGCCAGTGTCTCGACCGCGTGATCGACCGATCGCACCCCGGTCGACAGCCACAGCCATTCGGGCGTGTGCACGGTCATCGCCGGGTCGAGGACGACCATGATCGGCGCCATGTTGCGGTGCTCGTAACCCTGCTTGTGCGCGGTCTTTTCGTCGGTCGCGCCGGACAGGGCGTTGAACTCGCCGCCGGACAACGTCGTCGGTACGCAGATCGTGCGGATGTCCGGGCCAGCCTTGATCGGATTGATCACGTTGCCGTCGTCATCGACATAAGTGCGCAGCGGCTCGAAATCCTCCACACTTCGCACGTCATGCTTGAGCAGCAGCGGAACGATCTTGCCGGCATCGATGACGGAGCCGCCACCAATGCCGACAATCAGGTCGGCGTTCACGGCGCGCGCTGCCTCGGTAGCGGCAAGGACGTGCGAGCGTGGCGCATGCGAGGCGATGCCGCTATGCGTCGCGGCGTGGCGATCACCCAGCGCCGTTTCGATCCGCGCGATTTCATCGGTTTTCTGGCGGAGCGTGTCGGACGTCAGCAGGAAGACCCTGCGCGCACCCATCGCTTCGGCTTGCTCGCGAACCGCCTCGTGCGCGGGTTGCCCCATCGTGACCCGCTCGGTCACCGTAAAAGTCATCTGGCTCGGCGTGACGTCGTTCACGGCTTCCTCCTGTCGGGTGCATATCCTTGCACCCTTCTACGCATTATGCACCGGTCGCGCTCTACTGCCTAGTATATTTCCATACTCTTGTTCGGAACGGGCGGACTCGTCACTTGACCCCCGCCCTACCGGCAGGTAGCTCATAAACGCGCGGCGGCACAATATTGGCCGCGGCATCGAGACGGGAACCCGAGATTGAGCTTCGATGGATCAGCGACTGCTCTCTCCTGACCTGATCCCGCACCCTGCGAAAACACATGTCGGACGAGCCGCCGCCGATCAGGCCGTGACGCGATGAGCGGCCCATTGGCGGGCATCCGCGTGGTCGAATTTGCCGGTCTCGGGCCAACGCCGTTCGGCGCCATGATGCTTGCCGACATGGGCGCGGAGGTGTTGCGCGTCGACCGGCACCGCAGTGAGGTTTTAGGTGGTGTGGATGAGCGCGCCGATTTTCTCAACCGTGGGCGCCCCTCCATCGCCGTCGACCTCAAATCCAACGAAGGTCGCGCGCTGGCGCTCGAGCTGGCCGCTAGCGCCGATATTCTCATCGAAGGCTTCCGTCCGGGGGTGATGGAACGCCTGGGCCTGGGGCCGGAGCCCTTGACCGTCGCCAACCCGCGCCTGATCTACGCCCGCATGACGGGCTGGGGTCAGTCCGGACCGATGGTCCACAAGGCCGGGCACGATATCAATTACCTGTCGCTGTCGGGCGGCCTCAGCCTCATCGGCCCGTTCGACGCTCCGCCAGTGCCGCCGATCAACTATGTCGCAAATTTTGGCGGCGGCGGGATGCTGATGGTGGTCGGGGTGCTCGGCGCGCTGGTCGAGCGGTCGATGAGCGGACGAGGGCAGGTCGTCGACGCCGCCATGGTCGATGGCGCTTCGTTGCTGGCCACCCAGATCTTTGCCTGGACCGCAATGGGTCGCTGGCACCCGGGCCGCGGCGGCAATCTGCTCGATGGCAGTGCGTATTTCTATCGCTGCTATCGCACCGCAGACGACAAGTTCGTCGCCGTCGGGGCGCTGGAGCCGCAATTTCATGCCGAGCTGATCCGGGGCGTAGGGCTGGATCCCGCGGCGTTCGGCGATCATCTCGACCCGACGTGCTGGGCGCAGCGCGCGGCTCAACTAGAAGCGATATTCGCGACGCGTGACCGCGAAGCCTGGATCGAGCATTTTGCGTCGTTCGACGCCTGTCTGAGCCCGGTGCTGACCCCGGAAGAGGCGACACAGCACCCTGCCAACGTCGCGCGCGGCGTGCACATCGCGGTGGCGGGGGCGATGCAGCCGGCGCCCGCGCCGCGATTCGGCCGCACCCCTTGCCCGCTTCCCACCGCCCCCGTCAGGTCCGGCGAAGGCGGCGAGGAGCGCTTGCGGGCGTGGGGGATCGAACCGGTGATCGCCCTATAGGGCGGGCGACAGGATCGGCCGAAAGCCGGTGCCATCGCGAACGACGCGTGCGACGTGGGCGCCGGCAAAATGCGCCGGTATCAGCAGCGCTTCCCGGTCGGCCGCTTCGCCGAGCACCTGACGGCGTGTCGCCCGCGCCTGGTCGGCATCCTCGCAGAAGGCACTGTTCCATTCCGGTGCATAGATCTGCGCGGGATGGTGGACGACGTCACCGACGAACATCGCCTCAACCCCGTCCGATGACACCTTCATCACGGTGCTTCCCGGTGTGTGGCCGGGCCGGGCATGCAGCACCAGGCCCGGGGCAATCTCGAACCCGTCATCGGCCCATTCCGCGCGCCCGGCCTGCAGGATCGGACGGACGCTGTCTTCGAACATCCCGCCATTGACCATCGTGCCGATTGCCCCGGGGCCCGTGGCGGTGACTTCGGGATCCCAATAATCACGGTCGCGCACCGGCAGGACATAGCGGGCGTTGCGAAAGGTTGGCTGCCACGCACCGTCGATCAGCCGCGTGTTCCAGCCGACATGGTCGACATGGATGTGCGAACATACCACCGTGTCGATGTCCTCGGGCTGGAAACCGGCTGCGGCAAGCCGGCCCAGAAAGTCAGTCTGCAGATGGGCGAAGATCGGCAGATCGGGACGGTCCTTGTCATTCCCCGCCCCGGTATCGAACAGAATGCGCTGCTCACCCGTGTCGAGCACCCAGCTTTGCAGAACGGCGACGAGCTTGCCGGAAACCGGGTCGAAATAGTCCGGCACGAACGCTTCCTGGTGGCGCTCCCAGGCATCTTCGTGAAACCCTTGGAACAACGCAGCTGGCGGACTGAACGTGCCGCACCACTCCTCGATCCGGTGGACCGCGATCTTGCCTATGCCGAAGCGGTCCATCGTGCCCTCGAACGATCAGTAGCGACCTTGGCCGATCCTCAGAAATTGACGCTGAAGGTAGCGCCATAGGTCCGCGGCGGCATCAACGAACCCACGCGCGGGAATTGATAGGTCGCCGCCGCTATGATGTTGTTGGCGATCACGAACTGGTCGCCGATATTCTTGACCCAGGCGCCCAGCGACCAGCGATCCCGTGCGGCATGATATGTCAGGCCGGCATTCGCCATGAGGTAAGAGCCCTGCTCTGCATCACGATTGTTGAATTCGCTGAAGTAGACCTGCGACTGCCACTTGGCGTCGCCCGTCAGCGTGATCTTGCCATCGCCGACCGGCATATCCCAGGTGAAGCCACCGCCAAACGAGAAGCGCGGCGCGTTGGGAAGGCGGTTGCCGCTGAGATCGACCAGGCCGGGCTGGCCTGGGCATGCCGGATAGGAAATGCCCGGACGTGCCGGGAAGGCGGCGCCATAATAGGCGTTGCAGAACTTCGTGAACTTGGCGTTCAGGTAAGACGCATTGGCATTGATCGAAAGGCCGCCACCGACGCGCGCTTCCAGTTCGAGTTCGCCGCCATAGTTGCGGGCGGTCGCGGCGTTGATCGTCTGGACAATGCTGTTCGCGTTGACGAAGCTGACCTGCAGGTTCTTGTAATCATAATAGAAGATCGCCCCGCTAAGCAGGACCCGATTATTGGCGAAGCGCTGCTTGAACCCCGCTTCATAGCTCCACACCGTTTCGGGATCGATCGCCGGATCGGTGCTCCCGACGTTGATCACGCCGGATTTGAAGCCCTTGGTCACGCTGGCATAGAGCATTGACGTTGCGCTGGGATGATATTCAATCAGCGCCTTCGGCGTTATGGACGACCAGCCCTTCGCCACGTTGGTCGGGATATTCAGCCCGATCGCATCGAAACGGAAATAGCCCACGCCGCTGCGATGTTCGTAGTTGTATCGCCCGCCAAGCGTTATCTTCAACTCGGGCGTGATCTCGTAACTGCCCTGGAGATAGACGCCGACGGCGTTGATCTTGACGACGCCGTTCTGCTCGTAGGCGCCAGCGTCGAACGTGTTGGCGGGCAGGCCGAACAGCACGCCGAGATTGGTCGTCGGAACGAGCACCTGGCCGGTGAGCTTTTCATGCAGGTACATGGCGCCGCCCAGCAGCGAGAAACCACCGCTTTGATAGTTCAGCGTGATTTCCTGGCTGATCGAGCGGCTCTTTTCGACATAATTGTTCTGGCCGGCCAAATTGACCTGCGACGAGTCGAGATCGTCGCGCTGGAAACGGTCGAAGGTACGGAAGGCCGTGATGGTCTTGATCGTGGTCGCGCCGAGGTCGAAATCGAGCGTGCCGGTCGCGCCATAGCCGTGGCGACGATTGATCGCTTCCTGGTCCGAATAGATGTTTCGCAGGTTTGGAGTCTGCCCGAGCGCGGCATAATAACCGATCACCGTTTTTCCGCCGAGCAAGGTGTGCGGCAGCTGGCTCTCCGGCACCACCGAAGGCCCGAAATAGTGAAACGCGTAATTATGATCGTCTTCGTGGAAATGATCCAGGACCAGTGTTGCGCGCACTGCCGGGCTGATGTTGCCGATGATGGTCCCGCGCAGCGCATAGGCATCGCGATCGTCCACGCCCGCGCCGGTGAATAGGTTCGTGCCGTAGCCGTCGCGCTTCTCATATTTGCCGGCGATGCGCACGAGGAGCCCGTCCCCACCGGTCAGGCTGCCGCCGACGGCACCTTCGAGAATCTTTGAATTGTAATTGCCATAGCTGGCCCGGAAGAAGCCGCCGAGATCCGCCTTGGGACGTGCGGTCACCAGGTTGATCGCGCCGGCCGTCGCGCCGCGACCGTACAGGATCGATTGCGGCCCGCGCAGAACCTCGATCTGCTCGAGATCGAAAAACCCGCTCAGCTGCTGCGCCGGGCGCGGCAGGATGGCGCCATTTTGCAGGAAGGCGACCGCACCCTCGCCGCCGACGTCGAAATTGTTCAACCCGACGCCGCGGATGAAGGTCCGATTGACGCCGAACTGGTCGCCGATCGATACGTTCGGGACGACGACCTGAAGGTCGCCAATGTTCGAAACGCCGCCCGGCCCGAGATCCGCCGACGTGACCGCGGTCACCGAGCCGGCCACCCGGCTGAGCGCGGTATTCTCTCGCGTGGCCGTGACGATGATGTCGCCGATACCGTCCTGATCGACCGGGGCGGCCGCGGGCGAAGGCGCGTTGTTCGCAGCCTGCCCGTAAGCGACGGTCGGCACCATCAACATGGCCAAGGATGCATAACGCGCCAAGCAAAGACGATCTACCATCGACACTCCCCTCATTTCGGCCACGCTTTAACTCGCGGCTCCTTGTGATACCCGCTGGTATATCTTGCTTTCCGTTGGTATTCAAGAGGTGTCGCTCAAACGTACAGGGCTCAGCCGGTCGACCTTGTACCGCAAGGTCGAGAACGGCACGTTCCCAGGCAAATCAATATCTCCGAGCGCTGCGTTAGCTGGAGCGAGTTTGCGCTCGATCCGTGGCTGGCAAATCGCTTTCTTTATTCAGCGGAAGACGGCCGATAAGGCCGTGCAGACACACCGCCGCGCACCAAGCGCGGCGGCAACGATTGTGGCGCTATGAGCGCCCACCAATAACGGGTTCTCCGGCGTCGCCTGCCGGCGTCGGCGAGCCCGCAGGGCCCTCTTCGTAAGACGCCGGTCTCTGCCGAAAGCCTGCGCCGGCAGCGCACGCCTCCAGCCCCGCTCCTTCACGGGCCGTACCAGCGGCCCGGCGCCAACCGATCATTACTTTTGGACGAAACCGCGACGCTGGCTCGGTGTAGCGCGGAACGCGCGCCGTAGAGCGGTGATCGCGCCGGCCAAGGCGCGAGGCGCAAACTCTCTATTGCTGTGCAACGGAACAAGAAACTCAGCGCCGATCCGCCACCGGTCAATCTGGCGGCCGGTGGCATTCAGATTCGAAGCCCGCGAATCGCGGATTTTGACTTGCCCAGCGCGGGTAAGGCGATATGAAGCCACCGAGATTTCGGAGCCAAAAAAAAGCCAAATTTTCGTCGAGGTACTGCTAAGTCCTTGAAATGCGGGTATAGCACAATGGTAGTGCAGCAGCCTTCCAAGCTGAATACGCGGGTTCGATTCCCGCTACCCGCTCCACCGCCAACCTAGGCTGACCCCTCCGGCAGCTCATGCCCGGCCCGCACATCGGCGATCGGGTTGGTGTCGACCCAGGCGCCGTGCGCATGGACGGTGGCGACCGCTTCCCAATCGCCGTGCCCCGGCCAGCTGCGCACGCGGACGAACTGCTGCGCGACGGCGCGATCGGGCTCCTGCATCACCCAGGCCAGCGGGCGTTGCTCGGTGGCGCGGGCGCCGGCCGCCTCCATCGCCGCCAGTGCCCGTGCAGCGACGGCGCGCGGCAGATATTGCCACACCACCGAATGCATCAGCACGCGCGTAACATCCTCCTCCTGGGGCCGAGCGAGCTGCGCCTCGATCCAATCGGCGGCATCGGCACGCACCAGGTCCACCGGCTTTTCGCGCACCATCGCGATCGCGCCTTCGAGCCGCGCCATGCGTTCGGTCGCTTCAGGCCAGACATAGGCGGCGAGCCGCGCGCCGACCGCGGGATCCGTGGCATCCATCGGTGCCACATCGCAGCCGCGCGTCGAGACGATCTCGATCGGCACGTCGGGCGGCGGAGGGCCGCGCCATTCGGGCCTGATCGTCACCGGCGCGTCGCGCGGGCCGACGGTCACGCCGCCGAGATCGAAGCGGTAACGGTCGATGAGCAGGTTGAGCCCGGCGCTGGAGCCGATCTCGAGGATCTCGAGCCTGGGGCCATGGCGGCGTGCGATCTCCAGCAGCCCGGTCATCAGCGCGGCCGAGCGGCCGGCCTCGTTGGTCTGGGGCGGGCCGTCGAGCCAGGGCAGCAGTGCCGTATCGTTGCGCACCAGGACCCGGTTGAGGGCCGCGATCATAGCCGCCTCGTCGGTCACCTGCCCGGCGAACAAGCCGGCCAGCTCCTCGTCGTTGCCGGCGCGGACCAGCGCGTGCAGCCCGCCCATGAAGCGCAAGGGAAGCGCGTCGCGCGTCGGCTCGCCCGGCCAGTCGAGCAGGCGGCGCCCGACTTCGCTGTCACGGGTCAGGCCGCGCGCGATCGCGCCACAGATACCCGCATAGATCGGCGCGTCCATGATGCCGCAATAATGTTCCTGGATCAGGAATCCGCCGCGATTGTTCTGTTCACTGGCCATATGCAACCTCCACGCGCCGCGTCTGTTGCACCTGCGAACACCCGCCAGTAAAGCCCCCTCACCATGGCCGCACCGCTGATCATCGCCGTCCCCAAGGGACGCATCCTCGCCGAGGCCGTGCCGCTGCTGATGCGCGCCGGCATCACGCCCGAAGCCTCGTTCGGCGACGAGGACAGCCGCGCGCTGCGTTTCTCGACCGACCAGCCGGGCATCGACCTGATCCGCGTGCGCGCCTTCGACGTCGCGACCTTCGTTGCGCATGGCGCGGCGCATGCCGGGATCGTCGGCTCGGACGTGCTCGCCGAGTTCGACTATTCGGAACTCTACGCGCCGATCGACCTCGGCATAGGTCATTGCCGCCTGTCAGTCGCAGAGCCCGCCGAAATGGCCGAGGGCGACGATCCGCGCGGCTGGAGCCATGTCCGCGTGGCGACCAAATATCCCCACGTCACCGCGCGCCATTTCGAAGCGCGCGGGGTGCAGGCGGAATGCGTCAAGCTGAACGGCGCGATGGAGCTGGCGCCGCTGCTCGGGCTGGCGCCGCGCATCGTCGACCTGGTCTCGTCGGGTCGCACGCTCAAGGAGAACGGCCTGGTCGAGGTCGAGGTAATCGCCGAGGTGACCAGCCGGCTGGTGGTCAACCGCGCGGCATTCAAGACGCGGCCCGATGTGGTCGCGCTGGTCGATGCGTTCCGGAAGGCGTTGGGGTGAGTACCACCTCCCCTACCCGTTCGCTTCGAGCGCAGTCGAGAAGCCGTGGCGGCGCGCTTCCCAAATGTTTCTCGACTTCGCTCGAAACGAACGGATGGGGGGCGCGCTAGATGCAGCGTCTCTCAACCTCCGACCCGGGTTTCGCGCACGATTTCACCGCGCTCGTCAACGCCCGCCGCGAAGCCGATGCCGATGTCGCGCGCGACGTGCGCACCATCGTCGCCAGCGTGCGCGACGAGGGCGATGCCGCGCTCCACGCCTTCACCAAGAAGTTCGACGGGCACGATCTCAACGAGACCGGCTGGCGCATCGAGAAGAGCGAATGGATCGCCGCGCTCGATGGCCTGACGCCCGAGTTGCGCGCCGCGCTCGATCTCGCCGCAGCGCGGATCACCGCCTATCACGAGAAGCAGCGCCCGGCGGACAGCGACTCGGTCGACGAGGCTGGCGTCCGGCTCGGCGCGCGCTGGCGCGGGGTGGATGCGGCCGGCGTCTATGTCCCGGGCGGCCGCGCGGCCTATCCGTCATCGGTACTGATGAACGCGATCCCGGCCAAGGTCGCCGGGGTCGAGCGACTCGTCATGGTCACGCCGACGCCCAAGGGCGAGATCAACCCGTTGGTGCTGGCCGCCGCGCACATCGCCGGGGTGGACGAGATCTGGCGCGTCGGCGGGGCGCAGGCGATCGCCGCGCTGGCCTATGGCACCGGCCGGATCGCCGCCGTCGACGTGATCACCGGCCCGGGCAATGCCTGGGTCGCCGAGGCCAAGCGCCAGCTGTTCGGCGTGGTCGGCATCGACATGGTCGCGGGGCCGAGCGAGATCGTCGTCGTCGCCGATCGCCACAACAACCCCGAATGGATCGCCGCCGACCTGCTCAGCCAGGCCGAGCACGACCCGACCAGCCAGTCGATCCTGTTCACCGACGATGCCGATTTCGCGCGGGCCGTCGTCGACGCGGTCGACCTGCAGATCGGCACGCTCGCCACCGCCAATGTCGCGCGCGCCAGTTGGGACGCCAACGGCGCGATCATCGTCACCGCCGATCTAATGGAGGCGATGCCGCTGGTCGACCGGTTGGCGCCGGAGCATCTCGAGCTGGCCTGTGACGATCCGCAGGCGCTGTTCGACCGCGTGCGCCATGCCGGCTCGGTGTTCCTCGGCCGGCATACGCCCGAGGCGGTGGGCGATTATGTCGCCGGCCCCAACCACGTGCTGCCGACCGGCCGCCGTGCGCGCTTCGCCTCCGGGCTGTCGGTGCTCGACTTCATGAAGCGCACCAGCTTCCTGCAATGCGACGCCGCCGCGCTCGGCGCGATCGGCCCGGCGGCGGTGGCGCTGGCCGATGCCGAGGGGCTGCCGGCGCATGCGCGGTCGGTGGCGCTCAGGCTGGGGCAATAAGCCGGGGTGACGCGGGCGCTCGCCTCCCCTAAAGGCACCGCATCATGTCCCATCGCACCGCCACCAGGTCCAAGGCCCGCGCCGCCGCGCGGCTTGCCGCTGCCCAAGCGCTCTATCAGCACGAGATGGAGGGCACGCCGATCGCGCAGCTGCTCCATGAATTCCACCAGCACCGGCTCGGCGCGACCATCGAGGACGCCGAATATGCCGAGGCCGAGGTCGATTTCTTCGACGATGTGGTGAAGGGCGCCAGCGCGCGCCAGGGCGAAATCGACCTCATCATCAAGGGCAAGCTGTCGTCCGGCTGGAGCCTCGAACGGCTCGACCGCGCGATGCGCGCGATCCTGCGCGCCGGCACCTATGAACTGCTCGCCCGACCCGACGTGCCGGCTGCGGTGGTGGTGACCGAATATGTCGACGTCGCCCACGCCTTTTTCGACAAGCGTGAGGCGGGGTTCGTCAACGGTTTGCTGGATGCGGTGTCGAAGGATGTGCGGGTTTAACTTCCTTGGCTCCTCCCCGGAACGGGGAGGGGGACCGCCGACCGCAGGTCGGTGGTGGAGGGGCTTGGAGCGAGCGGCACCCGCCTCGCGCTCCAAGCCCCTCCACCACTTCGTGGTCCCCCTCCCCG
>JAZJXZ010000021.1:0-105876 GCA_040390605.1 Pseudomonadota bacterium | reverse complement strand
CGCCGATCAGCGTGTGCATCTCGTCGATGAACAGGATGATGTCGCCTTCGCCGGCACGCACCTCGTCGAGCACGCCCTTCAGGCGCTCCTCAAACTCGCCGCGATATTTGGCGCCGGCGATCAGGCTGCCCATGTCGAGCGCCATCAGCTTGCGGTCCTTCAATGTGTCCGGCACGTCGCCATTGGCGATGCGCAGCGCGAGGCCCTCGGCGATCGCGGTCTTGCCGACGCCGGGCTCACCGATCAACACCGGGTTGTTCTTGGTGCGCCGGGCGAGGATCTGGATCGTGCGGCGAATCTCCTCGTCGCGGCCGATCACCGGATCGAGCTTGCCGTCGCGCGCCGCCTGCGTCAGGTCGCGGGCGAACTTCTTGAGCGCGTCATAGCGGTCCTCGGCACCGGCGGTGTCGGCGGTGCGGCCCTGGCGCAGCTGGTTGATCGCGGCGTTGAGCGCCTCGGGCTTCACGCCGGCCGCAGCCAGTGCCTTGCCGGCCGCCGTGGTCGTCGCCAGCGACAAAGCGACGAGCAGCCGTTCGACCGTGACGAAGCTGTCGCCGGCCTTTTGTGCAATCTGCTCGGCCTGATCGAGCACGCGCACGATATCGTTGTCGAGCCCCGGCTGCTGTTGCGCGCCGCCGCCCGACACCGCGGGAATCTTCGCCAGCGCGGCATCGGTCTCGGCGACCGCGCGTTTCGCATCGCCGCCCGCCGCCTGGATCAGCCCGGCGGCCATGCCCTGCTCGTCCTCGAGCAGCGCCTTCAACAGATGTTCGGGGGAGATCCGCTGATGGCTCATGCGGATCGCGACGGTCAGCGCCGACTGGAGGAAACCCTTGGCGCGGTCGGTGAATTTCTCGAGGTTCATGCAGGCCCCTTTGGTTGGTCACAAAGCAGATAGTGTTGCAATTTAGCAACACAAGAGGCGAGCCGGGCCCCGGGCGCAATGCGGCAATATACCTAGATACCTAATCGCCGTTTCCGCCGCCGCCCGGCAGGCATGAGGTCAGGCCGTGCCAGCACGCAGAGAGGGCGCCGGAGAGACTCCAGCCCTGTTCCTCATGGCCGTCATCATGACCCAATAACGGGCCATCGTCCTCGTCGGATTCGTCATCGACCGGCGGCGGTGCCGGCCGCTGGATCGAGACCGCGCCGCCGGGCAGGGCGGCGCCATAGGCGTCGGCGAAGGTCTGGCCGTGCGCGGTGCCGTACATCTTGTAGGACCAGGTCTTGTCCATCAGCTTCTTGCTGTAATTCTCCGACACCTTGGCGCCGGCATTCTCCATCGTCACATGGTCGCTGCCATCGGCCATGATGATGCCGGCATAATGGAAAGCCCATTCGTCGGCCTCGGTCCCGCCACCGCTGTGCAGGTAACGCGAGCCGGGTACCGCCGGATTGTCCTGGTCGGCCACGAAGCTGCTCGTGCCGGTCACATAGCGTGACGCTTCCTCGCAATTGCTCGGCAGCAACGGGCCGTCCAGGCCGATCTGCGCCTGCTGATATTGCTGGTTGTTGTGGACGTTGAGTGTGCCCTCTTCGCCGCGTATGTTGTTGAGATAGGTTGCGTTCTCGTCATTGTCCTGCGCCGAGGGAAAGCTGACCTCGCCATCGCCACCGGTCCGGTAGAAGGAGCCGGGCACCTGGAAATTCGGTCTCAGGCTGGCCGTGACGCGGTGGAGATTCGCCGCCTGTTCCGCGTCGACATAGCCGCCCGGTATCTGCGCGCCCGGGTCGAAGTGCACATGGCCCGGAATCTGGTTGGCCTGGGCGAACTGGTCCTCGCCGGCATATAGTTGCTGCGGGGCGACCAGACACAGTTCCTCGCCGCCGGAAAGCTTGGCGCCGTTGGACATGGTATAGAGCTGGATCGGTGCGCCGCCGCGCATCGACGCTTCCCGGTTGAGCCGCACGACGGGGCGATCGGCCAGCGCGGCGGCGGCGCGCTGCAATGTCGCCATGGGACGGTCGTTCAGTCGCTGTGCGGTGTCGCGCAGCGCCCGGCTGGCCGGCGAGGCCAGCGTGATCGCGGGCAATGTCTGGCGCGGCGCGTCACGGCCCTGCGTCGCGGCTGGCGGTCTTGTTGGCGAGGCGTAATGGGCCATCGAGCATGTCCGGCAGGAGACGGCGTGCGTGCGGCGACATGCTAGCCGCTTTCCCGGCGACGCATAGAGAGAAATTGCCCACATATCGGCTCGATCTCCGCGCAACTGACAGCTATGTCAGCGCGAGAATATAAGCGGGGAAGAGATGCGGAAATTCGCGCGGCGCGCTGGCGTCGGCCTGTTGGCACTGGTGGTGCTCGTGGCGATCGGCCTTGCCGCGTGGGACCCGCTCACCGCGACTCCGCCCGCGCCGCCGCCCGCGCACCATTATGACGTGACGATCGCGCGCGATACGTTCGGCGTGCCGCATATCTTCGGCAAGACCGATGCCGACGTTGCGTACGGCATCGCCTATGCCCATGCCGAGGACGATTTCTCGACCTTGCAGGAAGTGCTGGCGATGACGCGCGGGCGGCTCGGCGCGATGACCGGGGCGGACGGGGCGAAGACCGACTTCGCGCTCTATTTCCTCGACGCGCGGGCGACCGTCGCGCGCGATTACATGAAGCAGCCGGCCGATGTCCGTGCGCTGCTCGACGCCTATGCCTCGGGCCTCAACCGCTTTGCCGAGCGCCATCCCGAGGAGGTGCGGCTGTCGCGCCTGTTCCCGGTCGATGGTGCGGATGTCGCGACCGGTTTCGTCATGCGCTCGCCCTTCTTCTTCGGCCTCGACCAGACGCTCGGCGCGCTGGTCGGCGACAAGCCGCTGCCGCGCGAAAATGTCGGGCCGGCACCGGACGCGCCCGACGTCACGCCGGTCGGTCCCAACGGCAACGAGAATGGCTCCAACGCCTTCGTCGTCGCGCCGAAGCGCTCGGCCGACGGGCATACGCGGCTGGTGTCCAACTCGCACCAGCCATGGCGCGGTGGCGTCGCCTGGTACGAGCTGGTGGTCCATTCCCAGGCCGGCTGGAACTTCGCCGGCGCCAACTTCCCGGGTGCGCCCTATCCGCTGCTCGGGCACAATCTCACGCTCGGCTGGACCAACACGGTCAACCGGCCCGACCTGATCGACGTCTACAGGCTGGCGCTGGGGCCCGACGGCAACAGCTACCGGTTCGATGGTGCTATGCGCCCGCTCGAGAGCAAGCGCGTGTGGTTGCACGTCAAATTATGGGGTCCGTTCGTCCTGCCGGTACCGAAGACGGTCTATCGCGCGGTGCAGGGGCCGGTGATCGTCAACAAGAGCGGCGCCTATGCAATCCATTATGGCGGCGGCGACCAGTTGCGCATGGTCGAACAATATTACCGCCTCGGCCGCGCGCGCGATTTCGGCGAATGGCAGAAGGCGATGGCGCTGCAGGGCGTGCCGGCGACCAACTTCCTCTATGGCGACGCCAGGGGCAACATCGCCTATTTCTACAACGCCTCGTTCCTCAACCGGAAGCCGGGCTTCGATTATGCCGGCATCCTCCCCGGCGACACCTCGCGCGATTTCGCGCCCGGCACGGTGCCGTGGAACATGGTGCCGCGCAATGTGAACCCCGCTTCGGGCTTCCTGATCAACGCCAACAACACCCCCTATCAGGCCGCCGGGACCGGCTCCGAAATCCCACCGCAGAACCCGTTGCTCGGCGTCGAGACCGACACCACCAACCGCGGCACGCGGGCGCTGGAGTTGATGGGCGCCAATCCCCGGATCAGCGCCGACGACCTTTATCGCATCAAGTTCGATACCGGCGTCAGCAAGCTCGGCTGGGGCGCGAAATGGTTCGGCGATCTCGCTGGTGCCGATCCCAGGGGCAATGTTCAGGTCGCGCACGCCCAGCAACTGCTCGCGCAATGGAACTGGAATTTCGACGGCCATAACCGGGCGCAGGCGCTCGCCGTGATCCTGATGCGCGTCGGGCAGAGCTGGCATTATCAACGCCGGCCCGAGCCCGATCCACGCACCGAGCTGGCGACCGCCGCAGCGTTCCTTAACGATCATTTCGGCCGGCTCGATCCACCGCTCGGCACAGTGCTGCGGCTCCGCCAGGGCAAGGTCGACCTGCCGATGGACGGTGCGCCCGAGGTGCTCCACGCGGCGTCGACCTGGGACGTGGCGGCCGACGGGCGGCTGGTCGTCAATCACGGCGACAGCTTCGTCATGTTCGTCGACTGGGACAGGGATGGCCGCGTGAGCTCGCGGTCGATCCAGCCCTTCGGCGCCGCGACGACCCGGCCGGACTCGCCGCATTACGCCGACCAGGCGCCGCTGTTCGTGCGCCATGAGCTGAAGCCGGTATGGTTCTATCCCGGCCAGCTTAGGCAGCATGTCGAGCGTGTCTATCGCCCGTGATTGCGTGGCGCCGCCGGGGTGTTATAGTTGCATCGGACACGTGAGGGGCGGGGCAAACCGATGAATCGCAAGCTCTTCGCACTCGCCGGTGTAGCGCTCGCGACGCTCGCCGCCCCGGCACTGGGTGCGCCGGCCGCGCCGCTGAGCGCGCGCGCGCCGGCCCCGGTGTCGGCGCTGATCGCCCGGGTCGATATCCCGTATCGCCAATTCACGCTGGCCAACGGGCTGCGTGTCATCGTCCATACCGATCGCAAGGCGCCGATCGTCGCGGTCAGCATCTGGTACAATGTCGGCTCGAAGATGGAGCCGGCCGGCAAGACCGGCTTTGCGCACCTGTTCGAGCATCTCATGTTCAACGGCAGCCAGAACGCGCCGGGCGACTATTTCGCCTACCTCAAGCAGCTCGGCGCGACCGACTATAACGGCACGACCTATTTCGACCGCACCAACTATTTCGAGACCGTGCCGACGCCGGCGCTGGGCGCGGCGTTGTTCCTCGAGGCCGATCGCATGGGGCATCTGCTTCCGGCGATGACGCAAGCCGTGGTCGACGAGCAGCGCGGCGTCGTGCAAAACGAGAAGCGCCAGGACGACAACCAGCCTTTTGGCCTGGTCGGGTATAGACAGGTCGAGGCGCTGTTCCCCGCGACCCACCCCTATGGCCACACCACGATCGGCTCGATGAGCGATCTCGACGCCGCCAGCCTCGACGATGTGAGGGCGTGGTTCAGCGACCATTACGGCCCCAACAATGCCGTGCTGGTGCTGGCCGGCGATATCGATGTTGCCACCGCGCGCCCGCTGGTCGAGAAATATTTCGGCGGCATCGCGCGCGGGCCGCAGGTCCATTTGCCCGACGCACCGGTGCCGACGCTCGCCGCGCCCAAGGTCGAAACCATCACCGACCGCGTCGCGAATACCCGGCTCTATCGGATGTGGGCGGTGCCGGGACTCAATGACAGGGAATCGGTCGCGCTCGACGTCGCGGCGGCGGCGCTCGGCGGCCTGTCGAGCGCGCGGCTCTATCAGGAGCTGGTCAAGAAGGACAAACTCGCCGTTTCCGCGCGCGTCAGCAACCAGAGCTTCGCCCAGCTCGGCATCTTCCAGATCGCCGTCGACCTGAAGCCGGGCGTTGACGCGGCACTGGTCAATCGGCGCATCGACGAGATCCTCGCCGATTTCCTGAAAAAGGGCCCGACCGTCGACGAGGTGCAGCGGATCGCCACCACCGCGGCGATGCGGCGCATTGCCGGACTCGAAGGAGTAGGAGGTTTCGGCGGCAAGGCCGTGGCGCTGGCGCAGGGCGCGTTGTTCTCCAACGATCCCGATCACTACAAGAAGGAGTTGGCGATCCTCGCCGCCGAGACGCCGGCGCGGGTCACCGCGGCGGCGCATAAATGGCTGTCACGCCCGGTCTATGCGCTGACCGTCACGCCCGGCCCGCGTACCGCTTATGCCCAGGCCGCCACCCCGGCTCGCGCGCCGGCCGCCGCGGTGCCCGACGCCCCCCCGGTCAAGCTCGATGTCGGCAAGGTCGAGTCGCTGTCTTTCCCGGCGGTCGAGCGCACGCATCTGTCGAACGGCATCGAGCTGGTTTATGCCCGGCGTACCGCCGTGCCGATGACCCGCGCGGTGGTCGTGTTCGACGCCGGCGCCGCTGCCGATCCCGCCGATCGGCTCGGCTCCCAGTCCTTCACGCTGTCGATGATGGACGAGGGCACGCCGTCGCTCGATTCGAATGCGATCGGCGCGGCGCGCGAGCGGCTGGGCATGGCGCTCGGCATCGGTGCGGGCGCGGATCGCACCTCGCTCAGCCTGTCGGTGCCGAGCGTGAATCTCGACCCAGCGCTCGACATCTTCGCCGACGTGACGCGGCACCCGACCTTCCCGCCGGCCGAGATGGAGCGCGTGCGCGGGCAGCTGCTCGCCGCGATCGCACAGGAAAAGACCAACCCCAATGCGCTCGCCGGCCGCGCGATCCCGCCGCTGCTCTACGGCCCCGATTCGCCCTACACCAAGCTTGCCGCCGGCACCGGCGATCCGGCCGCGATCCGCCGCATGACCCGCGACGACATTGTAGCCTTCGCGCGGGCCTGGATCCGCCCCGAAAAGGCGAAGATCTTCGTCGTCAGCGATCGCCCGCTGGTCGAGATCAAGGCCGCGATGCAGGCGCATTTCGGCGGCTGGACCGCGACGGGACCGGCCGGGGTCAAGGCCTTCCCGGCGGCGCCGGTCCAGTCCGCGCCGAAAATCGTGCTGATCGACCGGCCGGATTCGCCGCAGTCGATCATCGCCGCGGTGCAGCTGACCGGCCTCGACGGTACCGACGATCTGTTGCCCTACAGCACCGCCAATGTCGTGCTGGGCGGCGATTTCCTGTCGCGCATCAACATGGATCTGCGCGAGACGCGGCACTGGTCCTATGGGGCGAGCGGGCGGCTGGTCGCGCTCGAACATGCCGCGCCCTACCAGATCCTCGCGCCGGTGCAGGGCGACAAGACCGGTGCGGCGATCGCCTCGCTGCTGGAGGATGTGCGGCATTTCCTGACCGACAAGGGGATCACCCAGGACGAGTTCGACCGCACCATTGCCGGCGCCACGCGCCAGCTCGCCGGCAGCTTCGAGACCGCGGGTGCCGTGCTCGGCGCGATGCAGACCAACGACCTGCTGCGCCGTCCGGACGATTATTACACGACGCTGGCGGCGCGGCTCGCGCGCTTCACCCGGCCCGAACTCGACGCTGCCGCGCGGCGGGTGATCGATCCAGGGAAACTGGTGTGGGTCGTCGTTGGCGACGCCGCCAAGGTGCGGCCACAGCTTGACAGTCTCGGCCTGCCGGTTGAGGTGGTGCCAGCGGAATCCGTTGCGGATCAGCACTGAATATTGGGGAGAGCATGATGTCGGTCGATGGCACGTACAACACCACCGTGAAGTCGCCGCTCGGCGACCAGCAGGCAACGCTGACCGTCAAGAGCGATGGCAACAGCTGGACCGGCCAACAGGTCGGCGCGATGGGCACCGCCGAGATCACCGACGGCAAGGTCGACGGCAACACGATCAGCTGGAAGATGTCGATCACCGTGCCGATGCCGATGACGCTCGACTGCACCGCGACGATCGACGGCGACACGCTGACCGGCTCGGTCGGCGCAGGCGCGTTCGGCAGCTTCCCGATGACGGGCACGCGCGCCTAAGCGACCCTTTTCGGACGAAGAAAGCGGCCCGCCTTCCTTCGGGGAGCGCGGGCCGTTTCTTTTCTTTCTCCCCTCCCTGGATAAGGGAGGGGCTGGGGGTGGGTCGGCCTGAGAGGCTCGGTGTCGCCCGCCCCAAGCCGACCCACCCCCGACCCCTTCCTTATCCAGGGAGCGGAGTAAGTTTGCGCCAACTCCAGCTTGTCCCTTCGTCGCTGCTGCCGCACAGTCCGTCGCAGCACCTCAGGGGAACGACCATGCGATTTCGCACCTTGCTCGCCGCGACCGTCATGTTTGCGGCGCCGGCCATCGTCCACGCGCAGAGCGCCGACGAACGCCCGGCGAAGATCACCACGGCCACCCCGGGCTGGAATTACGAGCGCCGCGCGGTCGACATCCCGATGCGCGACGGGGTCAAGCTGCACACCGTCATCCTGATCCCCAAGGGCGCGCATGACGCCGGCATCGTGTTCACCCGCACGCCCTACAATGCCGAGGGGCTGACCTCGAACCAGCATAGTGGCGATCTCGGTTCGATCCTCGACGGCTATGACAATGCCTATGACGTGATCACCGAGGGCGGCTACATCCGCGTCGTGCAGGATGTGCGCGGCAAATATGGCTCGGGCGGCATCTATATGATGAACCCGCCGCGCCGCGGCACCGCGCTCAACCCGACCAAGACCGACGACTCGACCGACACGTACGACACGATCGACTGGCTGGTGAAGCACCTGCCCGAATCGAACGGCAAGGTCGGCATCATGGGCATATCCTATGACGGTTTCCTGCCGCTGATGGCGACGATCGACCCGCATCCGGCGTTGAGAGTGTCGATCCCGATGAACCCGATGGTCGATGGCTGGCGCGGCGACGACTGGTTCCACAATGGCGCCTTCCGCCAGATGAACATGCCCTATGTGTGGGAGCAGGTCGCGACGCGCGACAATTCGTCGCCCTGGACCTCGAACTACGCCGACGATTACGACCAGTATATGAGCGCCGGCTCGCCCGGGGAGCTCGGCCGCCAGCACGGCCTCGACCAGGTCGGCACCTGGCGCAAGGTCACCGCGCATCCGGCCTATGACAGCTTCTGGTCCGAACAGG
The DNA here is from genome assembly GCA_040390605.1 of Pseudomonadota bacterium. Classification (GTDB taxonomy): domain Bacteria; phylum Pseudomonadota; class Alphaproteobacteria; order Sphingomonadales; family Sphingomonadaceae; genus Sphingomonas. The sequence continues at coordinate 97,195 of JAZJXZ010000021.1, read as the reverse complement.
CGATGGACCGCGTGCTGGCGCGCGAGCCGCTCAAGGTGCCGATGATGCTGGTCGCCTCGCAATGGGATCAGGAGGATATCTACGGCGCCACCGCGGTGTACCGCGCGCTCAAACCCAAGGACTCGGGCAACGACATGGTCTTCCTGTCGATGGGGCCCTGGTATCACGGCCAGGAGATCGGCGCGGGCAGCAATCTCGGCGCGGTGAAATGGGACCAGGACACCGCCAAATATTGGCGCCGTCACGTGCTGGCGCCGTTCCTCGCGCATTATCTCAAGGGCACGCCGATGGATGTCGCCCCGGTGACGACCTTCCAGAGCGGCACCAACGAATGGCGCCGGCTGGCGAGCTGGCCGGAAGCGAGCAGCGGCACGCCGCTCTATCTCCAGCCGGGCGGCACCACGGGCTTCGCCGCCACCGCCGGCGCACCGCAGACCGCCGATTACGTCTCCGATCCGGCCAAGCCGGTGACCTTCGTCTCGCGGCCGGTGGCGCCGATCGGCTATGACGGCGATCACTGGACGGCGTGGCTGACCAGCGACCAGCGGCCGGTCTCCAGCCGCCCCGATGTGCTGACCTTCACCGGCGCGGTGCTGACCGCGCCGGTCAAGATCGCCGGCGTGCCGGTCGTCCACCTGACCGCCGCGACCAGCGGCACCGACAGCGACTGGGTGGTCAAGCTGATCGACGTCTATCCCGACCAGGTCCCCGGCGACCGCGCGATGGGCGGCTATCAGCTGGCGGTGGCGATGGACATCTTCCGCGGCCGCTACCGCGAGAGCCTCGCGGAAGCGAAGCCGATCGCGGCCGGCGTACCCCTCAAATACGAATTCGCGCTGCCCGCATCGGACCATGTCTTCCTGCCGGGGCACCGCATCATGGTGCAGGTCCAGTCGAGCTGGTTCCCGCTCTACGACCGCAACCCGCAGAAGTTCGTGCCGAACATCTTCTTCGCCCAACCGGGAGACTATGTGAAGGCGACGCAGCAGGTGACGGTGGCGGGACCCGACCAGAGCTTCATCGACCTGCCGGTGGTGAAATAGCCGCCTCTTTACTGCCACCCCGGCCTTCGCCGGGGTGGTGATAGTTTCTCGAACCAGGGTTCAAAGGAACCAGTGATTGTGAACATGCCCATCGACCGCCGCACCCTCCTCCGCACCGGCGCGGCGGCGGGCGCCGTGCTCGCGCTTCCCGCCACCGCCTTCGCCGCCACCCCGGCCCACGACCCGAAACTTGCCACGCTGTTCGACACCCTGTTCCTAGAAGGTGTGCGCCAGCGCCCGGAAAGCGCGACGCTGCTCGGCCTCGACACCGGCCCGAATGCCGATCTGCGCAGCAAGCTGGGCGACGTGGGCGAAGCAGGCCGCGCCGCTGCCCGCGCGCTTACCGCCAGCCAGATCAAGCGTCTCGCCGCGGTCGACCGCAAGAAGCTCTCCCCTGCCGACCGGCTCAACTACGACGTGGTGCTCTATGCGCGCCGCGCCGCGGCGGCGGGCGACAGGTTCGATTATGCCGGCAATCCTTACGTCATCAGCCAGCAGAACGGCGCCTATCAGTCGACCCCCGACTTTCTCGACACCAAGCATCCGCTGAACAATGCGGGCGACGCCGATGCCTGGCTTTCCCGCCTCGCCGCCTTTGCCGGCCAGCTCGATGCCAACACTCAGCGTTTTACCCGCGATGCGGCAGCGAAGGTGCTGCCGGCGGACTTCCTGCTCGACCTGACGCTGACCCAACTCGGCAAGCTCAAGCTGCCGGCGAAAGACGCACGGTTGATCCAGTCCTTCGCCGCCCGCGCGCGCGCCAGGGGCCTGCCCGACAGCCACGCCGCGAAGGCCGCCGCGCTCTACGACGCGCAGGTGCTCCCCGCGCTCGCCCGCCAGTTCGAGGCGGTGAAGGTTGCACGCGCGCATGCAACGCACGATGCCGGGGTGTGGAAGCTGAAGGACGGCGACGCCTTTTACCGCATGGCGCTGCGCAACGCGACGACCACGCGCCTGACTCCGCAGGAGGTGCACAAGTTCGGCCTCGATCAGGCGGCGTCGATCATCGCACGGATGGACGGCATCATGCGCAAGCAGGGCATGACCTCGGGCAGCGTCGGCCAGCGGCTGCAGGCGATCCACGATTTGCCCGGCCAGGTCTTCCCCAACACCGATGCCGGCAAGGCCGACGCCATCGCTTATTGCAACGCCCGGCTCGCCGCGATCCGCGAGCGCCTGCCGCGCGTGTTCAAGCGCATTCCGCCCTACAAGTTCGAGGTCCGCCGCGTGCCCCCCGAGACCGAGGCCGGCGCCGCGTCCGCCTTTTCGCAAGGGCCGGCGATCGACGGCTCGCGCCCGGGCTATGTCTATTTCAACCTGATGGATTCGGGCGAATGGCCGAAGTTCATGCTGCCCACGGTGATCTATCATGAGGGTCTGCCCGGCCATCAGTTCGAGGGCGGTCTTGCCTTGTCCAACGACGACCTGCCGCTGATCCGCAAGGCGAGCGGCTTTTTGGGCTATGCCGAAGGCTGGGCGCTTTACGCCGAACAGCTCGCCGACGAGATCGGCATGTATGACGACGATCCGCTCGGCCAGCTGGGGTATCTGAAGGAGCAATTGTTCCGCGCGCATCGCTGCATCATCGACACCGGCCTGCATCATTATCGCTGGAGCCGCGAACAGGCGATCGACCTGTTCGTCACCGCGCAGGGCGAAACCCCCGGCTTCGCCACGCGCGAGATCGACCGTTACTGCGTCAACCCCGGCCAGGCGTGCAGCTACAAGCTCGGCCATTCGACCTTTGTCGGCATTCGCGACAAGGCGCAGCGGCTGCTCGGGGCGAAATACGACATCAAGGATTATCACGAGGCGGTGCTGGCCGGCGGGCGCCTGCCGCTCGAGATATTGCAGGCGCAGGGCGATGCGTGGATCGCCGGGCGGATGAGGGGCTAGTTCAGCGGGACGAGGATTCCATAGGGATCATCGCCCGCCGCGCGCTTCACCGCCTCGAGCAGCCAGTCGCGAAACGCCCGCACCTTGGCCATGTTGCGCTTGTGCTCGGGATAGACCAGCCAGAAGGCGTTGCCGTAATTGGCGACGTGCGCGAACGGCTGGACCAGCAGGCCGGCATCGATCGCCGGCTGGAACATCGGCGGGCTAAGGATCGCGACGCCGTGCCCGGCAATTGCGGCATGGCCGTCGAGCACCTGCGATTCGAAGCGGATGCCGCTCCGCCCGGCGCCGTCGGCGCCATCGAGCGCCAGTGACTCGAACCACAGATCCCACCAGTCGTCCTCGGGCGAGATGCGGACGCTCGCCCGCAGGTCGGCCGGCGTGGCGAGCGGATGCCGCGCCAGAAAGGCCGGATTGGCCAGCGGCGTCACCGGCATGCGCATCAGGAAATGCGACACCAGGCCGGGCGCCGGCGCCGGCAGGCCGCGAATGGCGACGTCGAACTCGCTCGACGCGAGATCGACCATCCGGTCCGACACGTCGAGCCGCACCGCCAGATCGGGCCGCACGATGTGGAACTCGCCCAGCCGCCCGGCCAGCCAGTTGGTCGCGAAGGTACGCGGCGCGGTGATGCCGAGGATCGTGTCGCTCTCGGTGCGCGCAATGGCGAAGGCATCGCCCAGCGCGGTGAACGCCTCGCTCACCCGCGGCGCGATGCGCCGGCCGAGATCGGTCAGCACCATGCCGCGCCCCTTGCGCACAAACAACGGTGCGCCGAGCCGCTCCTCCAGCAGCTTCATCTGATAACTGACCCCGGCCTGGGTCATCGCCAGTTCCTCTGCCGCGCGGCTGAAATTCTCGTGGCGCGCCGCCGCCTCGAAGGCGCGCACGGCGGCAAGGGGCGGGATCGGCTGCATCGCTCAATTATAAGTGCAGCTTGCAGGTCGCGTCCACCGCTTTGTTGGTATCGCGGCCGATGCGGCGGCAAAAGCGGGGTGTCGATCACGACGAAAGAAGGACAACACCCATGCTGAAATATCTCATCCCCGCGGCATTCGCTGCTGCCCTGCTCCCGACCGCCGCCACGGCGCAGGACATTCCGGCCGCGGTGCATGTCGCCTATCGCGATCTCGACCTGCGCACGCCGGGCGGCGTGCAGACGTTCGATCACCGGATTGCGCACGCCATCGACAAGGTTTGCCCGCCATCCTTCGCCACCGACCTGACGCGGACGCTGCTGCTTTCCCGTTGCCAGACCGTGGCACGCGCGCGGGTCGCGATCCAGCGCGAGGCGGTGCTGGCCAGCGTCCGGCGTGGCACCATCGAACTCGCCGCGCGTGCCGACCGTTGACGCAAGCACAGCTGATATATCCCCCGGCCTGCCGATGCACGCCGGGGGACCCGTCAGCCTTATTCGTGGATGCGCCAGGCGGTCTCGGTGCAGACGTTGAAGCTGCGGCGGATGGTCGACGTGTCGTCGGAGAACACCGCCTTGAGGTCGAAGCTGCAATAGCAGGTGCCGTCGTCGAAATTGACCGTCACCGTATTGCCCGGCGCGAGCACCTTGCGGCCGAGCACGTCTTCCTGCCACGAATCCGCCCCGACGTTCGAGCCGTACAGTTCGCGCAGCGAAAAGGTCGTGTCGTTGATCACCTTGATACGGCGGTTCTTGCCGTCGCGGCACTGCGCCTCGGCGCCGCTGGCGAGGAACAGCGCGGAAAAGGCGACCAGCCCCAGGCCGACAAGCTTCGTCTTGATTTTCATGGCAACCCCATTTCCCTATTTCGCGAGCGGATGCCCGAGGCGAAGGCCATGCGCCTTCGCATCGTTATGGGATTGGACGAACAAGCCACTTTCCGTCGTCGCCGCAGCACATTTCGGCGACGACCGAATCATCGCGACGCTTGCCGTGCTAGGTGGCGCGGTAGCGATTCACCCCGGACGCGCGCCGGCTTGCGCGCAATATGGAGAAGCAGATGCCCAGCACAGCCGAAAAACGCGCCGCCTTCCGCGCGCTGCACGATAAGGGCTTTTTCATCATCCCCAACGCCTGGGACGGCGGCAGCACGAAGCGGCTGACCGCGCTCGGCTTCAAGGCGATCGCCTCGACCAGCGCCGGCGCCGCCTGGGCGGCGGGGAAGAACGACGGCGAGCTCACCCGCGACGAGGCGCTCGATCATCTCCGCCTGCTCGTCGCGGCGACCGATCTGCCGGTCAATGCGGATTTCGAGAACGGCTTTGCCGACGCGCCCGATCGGGTCGCCGCGAATGTCGCGCTGGCGGTCGATACCGGCGTCGCCGGCATCTCGATCGAGGACTGGTCGGGCAGTGCGATGTACGACACCGGCCTCGCGGTCGAACGGCTCGCCGCGGCGCGCGCCGCGATCGATGCGGTCGACCCATCGGTCATGCTGATCGGCCGCAACGAGAATTTCCGCGTCCCCGGCATGACCCCGGCCGAGAGCATCAAGCGTGCCGTCGCCTATGCCGAGGCGGGTGCCGATTGCCTGTTCGTGCCCTTCATCCTCGATCGCGGCGCGGTCGCTGAACTGGTTGCGGCGGTGGCACCCAAGCCGGTCAATGTCGTCGTGCACCAGTTCGACGACAGCGTCGCCGGCTTTGCCGAACTCGGCGTGCGCCGCTGCAGCGTGGGCGGCAGCCTCGCCAAGGTCGTGTGGAACGCCTTCGACGACGCGGCGCAGACGCTACGGGCGTGCGAGCCCTGACGGATTCCGGCGAATATCCCGCTCGCCACGCCCCCTTCGGTACTCCTGCGAAAGCAGGAGCCCAGGCTTCAAGGCGCAACGGACGCTGCCCCGGGTTCCTGCGTTTGCGGCAACATGGCTTCGCATTAGGCTGAACATTTACTCCCCATCCGCCCGCTGCCGCACCCGCACGCGCCACGGATAATGGTCCTCGGCCAGCTCGGCGCAGGCCGGATTTCGGAAATGCTGGGCGAGCGACAGCCGCCACCGGTCGGTGCTGTTGGCGGTGGTCATGTGCGGCGTCTTGCTGTGATGGAAGGTCACGCTGCCGGCCTCGATCGGACAGGCGATCACCTCGGCGTCGGGCGCGATCTCGCACAGCAGCAGGTCGCTCGCCATTTCCGGCGGATTGCGGTGCTCGATCAGCGCCCGATGCCCGCCACGCACGAAATGCATGCAGCCATTTTCCGGTCCCACGGCGTGGAACGCGGTCCAGCAGGTGATGCCGCGATCTTCCAGCGTGCGCCCCCAATAGGCCTCGTCCTGATGCCAGGGCGTCGGCGCGCCTTTGCCCGGCGGCTTGCCGAGAAACTGCTCGTACCAGAAGGCCATGTCCTGCCGCATCAGCGCGCCGCCGAACCGCGCCGCCCAGGCGCGGAAGCGCGATTGCGGCAGCCAGGGGAACAGCCGGTCGACCCCGCTCTGCACGATCCGGTAGGCGCGCTGGTCGAGCGGCTCGCCGCGCCGCCAGTCCCAGTCCTTGCCCCAGTCGTCCGGGCGCCGGGTCATCTCCGCGCCCATTTCGGCGAGCGCCGCCATTTCCTCCTGATCGATGACGTCGCGGACGACGAGAAAGCCGTCGGTCTCGAAGCGCAGCACCTGCTGCGCGGTCGGTTCGGGGTAGGCCATGTTCTTTCAGCCCTTGTGTATGGTGTTTCACGCAGGTCGCACCCTAGGACGCCAAGCGCCGGAGGTCTTTGCCCGGGCCGTGCAATATGTATCCCAAACGATTATACTGCGCCGATGAACGATCGAGACTGCTTCCTCCGAACAAGCCTCGTGCTGCTGCGGCCACGTGTCGGGCAGGGATAGCGCCATGAGTGATGCAGGGGCCGACCAGGATCTTGCGGCGACGCTCTCACCCTATGTCCGCGGCGCGCTCGAGCACTGGCGCGGGCCGTGGCATATCGCCCGCCGCGCGGTGGCCGATTATCTGCTGGTCTATGTCGTCTCCGGCACAGGGCGATTTTCGGTCGGCGACGACATATTCGATGTCGGCCCGAATGACCTGATCTGGATCCCGCCGGGCGTGCTGCACGAAATGCGCGGCCATCCGCCGAAAATGTTCGTCGCCTACGTTCATTTCGATCTCGTCCATGATCCGGCGCGCAGCCCGCGCGTCAGGAGCGGCGCGGCCTATCCGGCGGGCGACCATCCGGACAGGCACCCGCCCTTCGCGCGGCAACCGGTCGCCGGCTGGCGCGGCAAGCTGCCGGTGGTCAACGGCCCGGCGATCTACGCGCTGATGAAGCAGGCGATCGCCGAGCAACGCGGCGCGCGCCGCCCGCTGTGCGTGTCGGGCCTGATGCTGCAGATCATCGGCGAGATCGCCACCGGCCTGTCGCCCTCGGCGGCGGTGGCCGGCGCGCGCTGGCCGGCGCTGCGCCGCGCCGCCGAACGCATCTTCGCCGCGCCCGAAGCCGCGCTCGACCTGCCGGCAATGGCGCGCGCCGCGCAGCTCAGCGAGCCGCATTTCCGCAAGCTGTTCCGCGAAACGCACGGCGAAAGCCCGCGCGCGATGAAGAACCGTGCGCTGATGGGGCGTGCCTGCGAGCTGCTGCTGCACTCGGGGGCGAGTATTTCGGAGATCGCCTTCCAACTCGGGTTCAGCACGGTGCATAATTTCTCGCGCGCCTTCAGTCGCGAAATCGGTACGCCACCGCGCGACTATCGCGGCAAGATGCTGGGGCGGTAACGCGGCATCGACCGGTCAGGGCGCCGCCGTCGCCACCCCGCGGATCGGCACCGCCAGGCGCTGGGCAAAGCCCGTGGCGCGCGGTTCGACATGGAAGCTGCCGCCGATCAGTTCGGCGCGGCGCCGGCAATTGACCAGTCCGTTGCCGGCGCTCGGCACGGGCCCGGCGCCGCGGCCGTCATCGGCAATGTCGATCTCCAGCCCGTCGGCGGTGACATGCGCTTCGATGCGGACCCGTCTCGCCTCGGCATGTCTGATAATATTGGTCACGCATTCACGCACGATCGACGCGACATGGCGATAGGCGAGATAGTCGATCACCGGCTCCTCCGGGCATGATCCGGCCGGCCAGTCGAGCGCGATTCCGACCGCGTCGAGCCGCAACGCCGTTTCGTGGCGCAGGTCGGCCAGCAGATTGGCGAGCGAGCGGTTGCTTCCGTCGGCGGCGCGCACGATCGTGCGGATCTCGCAGATCGCGTCGCGCACATCGTCGCGCATCGCCGCGTGGTCGTCGCGCAACAGGCTCGTCACCAGGCGTCCGTTGACGTCATCGTGCAGGTCGCGCGCGACGCGGTCGCGCTCGACCTCGACGCCGCGCAGATAGGCGTCGCGACCGGTGATCAACTGGTCGAGGATACGGATCAGGCTCTTCACGGTGACGACATCGTCGTCGGAGAACAGGCGGCGGCCGCGGTCGGCCTGACGACAGATCAGCGGCGACAGCGACTGGAAGGCGGGCAGCGACAGCGCCGCGCCGCCGTCCAGGCACTGCGGTTCCTGCCCGGCGAACCCGCTCGGCTCGATCGATTGCGGGTCGAACAACGCCCGCAGCGCCGCATGCCACTGCGCCTCGACCTGCTGCGGCGAGGTGGCGAAGGCCACCGCCGCAGCAAGGTCGAGCGTTTCGCGGGCGCGTGCCTCGCGGCGCTGTTCGGTGCGTCGCCCCGACAGCGTGCGGAGCGGCAGGTAGATGCCGGCGACCGCCGCGACGGCAAGGCCGAGAGCCGGCCCCTCCTGCCGCGTGGCGAAGGCGAGCAGCAGCGCGTCGATCAGCATCGCCGCGATCGCCAGCAAGGCCGACACCATGATGCTGCGGCCCCAGCCGCCCCTGGCGAAGGTCGTCGCGGGCGCGGTGGTCAGCCCCATGCCCATGAAGATGATCGTGTTGAGCGGAAACAATATCTCGGCCCGCGCCGACGCCTCTCCCGCGCGCGGCCAGAAGAGATTGACCAGCAGATAGAGCGCGGCCCCGAGCAGGACGTCGGCGGCGACGACGCCCAGCCGCAGCCTGATCCGCGCGTCGCGTCGCCCCAACCACGCCTGGGCCACGACCAGGGCGACCACCGCCAATATCTCGCCGACGAACATGATCGTGAACAACGGCACCAGTTCACGCACGGCAGGGACCGTCGAGGCGAGCCCCAGGATGCTGCCGATAGCGATGATCCAGCGCGCGGCGCGCTGCGAGACCAGGCCCTGCGGAAAGCGCAGGAACATGGCGACGAAGCCGCCCATGAACAGCAGCAGCGCGACCGCGCCGATCGTCCCGACAACGCCGCGGGTCGCGGCGGTCAGCAAGGGCGCGAGCTGACGCGACGCCGTCGTCCATGACGACGCGGCGAAGCCTATCGCCGAGACGAGATACCAGCGCGTGCCCCATTGGTGCGGCGTGGCGGCATGGATCCACAGCGCGAAGCACAGACCGATCGCCCCGCCGACCACGAAGGTCCAGTAGCTTGCGCCGAGCGCGGCAACCTCGCCGACACGGTGCGATTCGTCGGCCGCAGGCAGCATCAGCAACGCCGTCGTGGCGCAGGCGATCAGCGCCAGCGCGACGGCGATGCGCAGCATAAGCCAGCGAGCGGAAGAAGTGGCCGTCATGGTCCTATTCGACAGCGGCGCGCGCGTTCGCGCAAGCGGCAAAAATCCGCGGGCGCGGGCGAGCTGATTCAACCGGCGCGGTGCGTCAATTATCCTTGGCGCTCACCGTGGCGGGCGATGCGGCAGTGGCTGTTGGAGATGCCACGTTCCCCGCACCCGCGCGGCAAGAAGAAAAGGCATCGAAACGCATGTATTCGCAAAATCGGTCAGGAAAAGGCGCCGATCTCAGCGGGCCGAAGCCGCTCGCCCGCAGCATTATGTCTTGCCGTCTGCTGTTGGGGAAACGCGCCTCGTCATGGCGTGACCGGGCGATGACGAGCGCTCTACTGTCACGAAATGATGCGCAGCTCGTGTCGCAAAATGGGCCCGTTACTTGGCCGGTCCGGGTAAAATCACTTGTCCGCTACTTGGCCCGCTCAGCGCGCCAGGCGCGTCACATGGCCCATCTTGCGTCCCGGGCGCATCTCCTTGCCGTAGAGATGCAGGTGCGCGCCCGGCTCGGCGAGGATCTCGAGCCAGCGCGCCGCCTGCTCGCCGATCAGATTGTCCATCACCACCGCCGGTGCGGTCAGGCCGGTGTCGCCGAGCGGCAGGCCGCAGATCGCGCGGATATGGTTCTCGAACTGCGAGGTCACCGCGCCCTCGATCGTCCAATGCCCCGAATTGTGCACGCGCGGCGCCATCTCGTTGAACACCGGCCCATCCGCGCCGGCGAAGAATTCGCACGCCAGCACGCCGACATAATCGAGCGTATCGGCGATGCGCCCGGTCAGCGCGGCGGCCTCGGTCCAGCACGCCGCGACCTCGGCCGGGGCGGGCAGGGTGGAGCGCGCCAGCACGCCGTCGACATGCTCGTTCCACGGCGGCGGATAACTGACCATCGCGCCGTCGGCACCGCGCGCCAGGATGATCGAGAATTCATGGGAAAAGGTGACGAACCCTTCGAGGATCGCCGGCCGCCCGCCGATCGCCTCCCATGCCGCTTCGGCCTCGCCTGCGTCCATGATGCGCACCTGGCCCTTGCCGTCATAGCCGAGCCGCAAGGTCTTGAGGATCGCCGGCGCGCCGATCTCAGCCAGCGCGCCGCGCAGCTCGGCGATGTCGGTCACCTTGCGCCACGGCGCGGTGCGCCCGCCGATCGTGCCGACAAAGGCCTTTTCCGCCGCGCGGTCCTGCGCGATGGCCAGCGCCGCCGGGGCGGGGTGCACGGGCAATTTGGTCGACAGATAGTCGATCGGATCGAGCGAGATGTTCTCGAACTCATAGGTCACGACATCCGCCGCGCTGACCATCTCGTCGAGCACGATGCGGCTGTGATAATCGGCGCGGGTGAAGCTGGAGGCGGTCTGCGCCGCGACGCTTTCGGCATCGGGCGCGAGTACGCGGGTGTGGTAGCCCAGTTCCGCCGCCGCGCTCGCCAGCATGCGGCCGAGCTGCCCGCCGCCCAGGATTCCGATGGTGGAGCCGGGCGGCAGCGCTTTCATTGCGGGTCGACCGGGACGGCCTCGGTCTGCGCCGTGCGCCACGCCTTCAGGCGCTCGGCGAGCAGCGCGTCGCCCAGACTCAGGATCGCGGCCGCGAGCAGCCCGGCATTCTTGGCGCCCGGCTTGCCGATCGCCAGCGTGCCGACGGGCACGCCGGCCGGCATCTGCACGATCGACATCAGGCTATCCATGCCCTTCATCGCCTTGCTCTCGACCGGTACCCCGAGCACCGGCAGATGCGTCATCGACGCCGTCATGCCCGGCAGGTGCGCGGCGCCGCCGGCGCCGGCGATGATCACCTTGATCCCGCGCACCTCGGCATGGGTGGCATATTCGTACAGCCGCGCCGGGGTGCGATGCGCCGAGACCACCTTGGTCTCGCACGGCACGCCGAGTTCCGCCAGGATATCGGCGGCGTGGTGCATCGTCTCCCAATCGGAGGTGCTGCCCATGATGATGCCGACCAAAGGTTGCGTCATGCGCGCGGCCCTAGCGTCCGGGCGCGGCGAGGGCAACTGGCGTGGTGCGGATGCGCCGTGTAGGGTTTGCAGATGACTGAAGAGCAGAGCAATTCCGGTACCCGCGCCCTGCTGGGCATCGCAGCCTTGGGCGTCGCGCTGGCCGGTTCGGGTTACGCCATCGCCCGCACCGTCGCCCCGCGCCTTGCCGCCCGGCGCCGCGATCGCGGGCTGAGCTTCGGTACCGCGCGCGTCCACGGCGCGGTGCTGCACTTCACGCGCGCCGGGCGCGGACCTGCGCTGATCCTGCTCCATGGCTTTCCGCAGGACTGGCACGCCTGGCGCCCGGTGATCGACCGGCTGGCCAAGCGCTTCACCGTCATCGTGCCCGATCTGCGCGGCATCGGCGGCTCGACCGCCGGCTCCGACAAGTTCGACGCCGCGACGATGGCCGCCGATATCCGCGACCTCGCCAGGGCGCTCAAGCTCGACCGGCCGTACATCGTCGGCCACGATATCGGCGGCCAGGTCGCCCACGCCTTGGCGCTGCAATTCCCCCAGGCGACGCGCGGCGTGATGATCCTCGATACGCCGCTGCCCGGCGTGGACGGCTGGGACGAATGCCTCGCCAATCCCGCCCTGTGGCATGTCGGCTTTCTCCAGACCCCGGACTTGCCCGAGACCCTGCTCGCCGGCCGCCATGCGCCGTTCCTCGAGCATATGCTCGGCTTCGGCGATTTCGCGCCCGAACAGGTGGCGGAGAGCCTAAAGGCCTATGGTTCGCCGGCGCAACTGCACGCCGCGTGCGAGATCTACCGCGCGTTCGACCGCAATGTCCGCTTCACGCGGGAGCATCACGGGGCGAACGAGGTGCCGCTGGTGTTCGGCGTGGGTGCGCGCTCGCCGTTGGCCGGGCTGGCCCCGCGCATTGCGCGGGGGTTGCGGGACGGTGGCTTTGTGAAAGTGGAAGAGGCGACGATCGCAGATGCCGGGCATTTCCTGGTCAACGACCAGCCGGACGCAGTGGCGGCGTTGATCGAGAAGCACGCCTGATCACTTCCGTCATGCCGGACTTGTTCCGGCATCCACTCTTCAACGTGTGATAGCGTTTGTGGATCGGTGGACCCCGGAACAAGTCCGGGGTGACGATGGCAATTGGGAGAGCCTGATTCAACTCTGCGCCGCGCGCCGCTAAGCCACCGCGAACACCCGCTCTTTCTCACCGTCACGACACAAAAAAAGGGGGCGGCCGCTTTCGCGACCGCCCCCATCGCATCACTCAGCCGCAACCGGCTCGGGCTCCTCCGCGGCGTCATTGGCCACCGGCCCCGCCAGCGCCAGTCCCTTGTCGGCCAGCACCAGCCCCATCAGCGCATTGACCAGCGAGCCCTGCTCGCCACCCGCGCCACCGCCGTTGATCTGCACCCGCGGCACGATGTCGACGCCCGACGTCTCCAGCGCCTCGGCGATCCGCTCCACCACCTGACGGGTCAGCTGGAACTGCGCGCCGCCCGATGCGGCGACCTGCTTCTCGATCGTCTCGGCGGTAGCGGTACCGACCTTGCTGACGCGCTCCGCCTCGGCGGCGGCGAGCGCCACGACCTTTGCCGCCTCGCCCTCGCCGAGCAGGCGGATGCGGTCGCCCTCGGCGCGGGCCGCGGTGCGGGTCTGCTCGGCTTCCTGCGTGGCGCGACGCGCGGCGGCCTTGCCCTGGTTCTCCTGCACCGTGATCGACAGTTCGGACTCGGTGATCGCGGTTTGCTGATGCGCCCTTGCCTCGGCTTCGCGCAGGCTCTTTTCGCCCTCGGCGGCGATTTTCTGCTTGTCGTAGGTCGCGACCTTTTCCTCGGCGATCTGGCGCTGGCGCAGCTGGTTCAGGACCTGTTCGATCTGGTCGTTGCCCTCCGCCGCGCGCGGCGTGCCGATCAGCACCTCCTGCATTTCGAGGTTATAGTTGGTGAACTTGGTGCGCATCTCCTCGCCGGCCTGTTCCTGAATGTCGCTGCGGTCCTGCAGCAGCTGGATCAGCGTCTTCTTCTGCGCGATGTTCTTGAAATAAGCCGAGACCATCGGGTCGAGCGTCTGCTCGACCAGCTTCTTCACGTCGCCGAAGCGCTGGATGACCAGAGGCGCCTTGCGGTAGTCGATATGCACCACCACCGACAGCGGCAGGGTCGGCTCGAACGCATCCTTGGTGATCAGCGACACCTCGGACAGATTCTCGTCGAGCTTGTGCTGGCCGGTCGTGTCCTGGTCCCACTTCAGGATGAAGTTGGTGGTCGGCACGATGATGATCTTGCCGGCATAGGTGTTGAAGGCATATTTGCCCGGCAGCAGCGGCTCGCGCCACACGCCGCGCGTGCCGCGCTCGACCAGCTCGCCATGGCGATATTCCTCGCCCGACGTGTCCGCGCCGCTGTCGCCGGTGTAGGAGATCACCACGCCGACATGGCCGACCTCGATGATCGTCTTGGCGACCATCTCCACGGTCGCGAACAGCCGGTTGATGAAATAGCTACCCTCGACCAGCACCTGCAGCTGCCGGCCACGACGGCCGCCGGCGGCGAGGAACTTTTCCGGGTCCTGGAAGCTGTTGTGGAACGTCGCCGTATCGTCCTGGTCGGTGCCGACCTGCGGCGCGATGATATGGTCGGCGGTCAGCGCCGGCCCGTCATGCACGGTGACCACACCGATCATGTCGTCGGCATTCTTGATCACCACCGCCATGAAGCCGTTGCGCTGGTCGATGACGTCCTTCATCTCGGCGAACAGCTGCGCGTCCTCGCCCTCCAGCATCAGCCCGTACATGCGATCGCTGGTGATCACGACGAACTGGGCGAGGTTGATGGCATAGGTGCCCTCGCGCAGGATGGTGCGCTGCGGGCCCTTCTGGCCGCCCTCGGCGAGGAAGCGCCGCGCGTCGAGAAAGTCCGCCGTGCGCACGTTGCTGGCAAGCGTCTGGGTCGGCTCGAGCGGCAGGCCGTCGCGCGCGAAGACATAGCCGACCTGCCCCTGCGGGATGGTCACCAGCGACTGGATGTGGAGCCGGTACTGGAACGGGAAGAAGAAGTGATAGCCGCCGCGCAGCACGTCGGGCTGGAAGCCGGCCTCGCGGTTGAGCGCGATCAGCCCGCCGGCGATCGAGCCGTTGCGGCTCCACAGCTTCTCGACGATCGCGATACGATTGTTGCCGACGTAACGCACACAGCGCGACGCCATGAAGAGGACGATAAAGATCACTGCCACCACCGCGAAGGTGCCGACCGCATAGATATTCGTCATCGGAAAGTTGGTCCTTGAAAGAGGACGGGTTAAGCCCCCACGTCCTCGCAATCACATCTTGTGATCACTGTTCAATTTACGCCTGTGCAAATAGCCAATCTAGCGGAATCGGAATGCACGCCACGCAATCATGAGTGCGGGCGGCGTGCGGTTGGTGCAAGCGTGAGCATCGGCTCATCGGCATAGCGCGCGGCGATATAACCCGCGATGGTCCGCGCATCACCCTGGTCGAGTTTGCCGCGTTCCTCGGCCAGCGCGCCGGCCGCGGCGGCGATCCGCTCGCTGCTGTCGGCCGCAAGATCGACCACCTCGCCGCGCCGCGCCTCCGGTGCCGAGCGGAAGGCGCTGGAAAAGGCGGTCGCCGCCGATGCCAGGTCGCGCGACAGATCCTGCGCGCGGGCATCGTCATGATCCCAGGGCAGATGGTCAAGCGTCGCCAGCGCGGTGGCGAGGCGGGCGTCGCCGGGCAGGGTGCGCAGCGCCGCGATCGCCGTGGCGACCCGCGCGCGCGACTGATCGGCGATGGCGCGGGGATCACGCGCGATGCGCGCGGCGCGGCGACGGTGGAGCCACGGATCGACGACCCGCGCGGTGCCGGCCGCGACGGCGGTGAGCAGCGCATAGGCGGGCAGGAAATATTCGCCCGTCACCAGCATCCGCCCGACGACCGCCGAGATCGACATGGGCTGGGGCGGCACGAAGCATGCGGCAAGGAAGCTCAGCAGATAGGCCGGGATGATGACGTGCAACAGGATGCCGACGACGATCCGCCAGGGCAGGATCGGAGGGCCGCTGCTCGTCATGACATCGCGGCCCCGCTCAGCGCTCGCTCAGATAATAGCGGTCGGTCGCGTGCAGCTGATTGTCGAGCTGATAGACGATCGGCTGGCCGGTCGGGATCTCCAGCGTGGTGATCTCGTCGTCGGGGATGTTCGACAGATGCTTGACCAGCGCGCGCAGCGAATTGCCGTGCGCCGAGATCAGCACCCGCTGGCCGGCGCGCAAGGCGGGCGCGATGCGCGTCTCCCAATAAGGTAGCACCCGCGCGATGGTGTCCTTCAGGCTCTCGGTCGAAGGGATGGCGATGCCGGCGTAGCGGCGGTCCTGCGACAGGTCGTACGCGCTGCCCGGCTCCATCGGCGGCGGCGGAATGTCGAAGCTGCGCCGCCAGATATGCACCTGCTCGGCGCCATGCTTCGCCGCCGTCTCGGCCTTGTCGAGGCCGGTCAGCCCGCCATAGTGCCGCTCGTTCAGCCGCCAGTCCTTCTCGACCGGCAGCCACAGCCGCCCCATTTCCTCGAGCGCGAGGTTGAGCGTCTTGATCGCCCGCGTCTGCAGCGAGGTGAAGCACTGGTCGAAATCGAGGCCCTTCTCCGCCATCAGCACGCCCGCCGCGCGCGCTTCCTCCGCACCCTTTTCCGTCACGTCGACATCCCACCAGCCGGTGAAGCGGTTTTCGAGGTTCCAGGCCGACTGGCCGTGGCGGATCAGGACGAGGGTGGGCATCACATTCCTTCAATCGTCACCCTGAACTCGTTTCAGGGTCCATGCGCGACCAATGGCCACAAGGACGTCGCTCGTGGTTCAGATGACCGCGCCTGGATGCTGAAACAAGTTCAGCATGACGGCGTCAATGGGTCAGATACCGTCGATCACTTCCGCAATCGTCTCCAGGCAGGCATGCGCCAGCGCCTTCGACCGCTCCGGCGACCAGCCGAATTCGGCATCCGGATTGGGGTCATGGTCCTTGAACGGCATCTCCAGCGTCATCGCCACCGCGCCGAAGCGCTCGGCGAGCTGGTTGGTCGACATGGTCAGGTTGGCCTTGCCCGGCGCCGACTTGTCATAACCCTTCTCGGTCTGGAAATCGGGCGTGCGCGCCGCCAGCCGGCGGCCGAAATCGTAGAATTTCTCGCCCAGCGCATCGGTCCAGCTCGGGATGCCCTCGAAGCCGGCGAGGAAATTGGCCGGGATCGCCTCGTCGCCATGCACGTCCATCGCCAGCTTGACGCCGGTTTCGTCCATCGCGTTACGGACGCACAGCACTTCCGGGCTCTTTTCCGCCGTCGGCTCATGCCATTCGCGGTTGAGGTTGATGCCCGCCGCATTGGTACGCAGATGGCCGCGGAAAGACCCGTCCGGGTTCATGTTGGGCACGACATGGAAGGTGCATTTTTCCAGCAGCGCCCGGGTCGTCGCGTCGTCGCCATCGGTCAGCCGCTCCAGCGCGCCTTCCATCCACCATTCGGCCATGCTCTCGCCGGGATGCTGGCGGGCGTAGAGCCACACTGGTTTCGGCCCCGAACCGATCGTGAAGCAGTCGATCGCGCGGCCGTCGAGCGAGGTGCCGAGCTGACGGTGCGTCACGCCCGGCTGCAGCGCGGTCGCCGCGACCAGCGCGTCGTGACGCTCCATCGTATAGGGCGCGAAATAGGCGAACCAGGCCAGCTCGGTGTCGAACGTCCAGCGCCATTCCAGCACGCCATCGGCATAGCTGGTGTCGGTCATGCGCCAGTCGATCCGGTCGGTCGAGACGCGCGTCTTGTAGCCCGGCCAGCCGAACGGATAGGCCGAGCCCCCGGCATTGACGATGCGCAGGGTCAGCGTCCGGCCCCTCGCCCCGGCGACGCGGAAAGAGAACCATTGATAGAAGTCGGACAGATGATCCTTGGTGATCGCCAGGTCGACACGGTCGCCGTCGATGCCGACGACCTCGATATTGCCGCCATCGAAGGCGGCGCTGATTAGGATGCTCATTTGACCGTGATAGTGCGCCCGGATTCGCCGGGGAAGTCCCGGAAGATCGCCGCGGCCAATTTTGCCGCCTCGGCATTGGCCTGCGCATCCGGCGCCTGCGAATCGGTCGCGGTCTGGGCATGGCCTTCCCAGATCACCGTACCGTCGGTGCGGCGGCGGATCTGCACCGAGAGATCGGTCATCACGATCTCGCGGTAGCGCGGCTTGCCGATCGGGAAGGACACCCCGCCGCCGATGCCGACCCCGCCGCCATAGCCGCCGGTCGACGTGCCGCCGCCGATGCCGATCGTGAAGGGCGAGCGGCGCGGCGGCCCTGGCCGCGTGGTCCGCGTCACGCCGACCACCGCGAGATACTGGCTCGCCGCGCCGGCCGCCGGCGCGGCATAGCCGTAACGGGTCAGCTCATTGGCCACCGCGCTGGTATAGATTTGCGATTCGAGGCTCGTCGCCCAGCCGGCGGTCGTCGCCTCGGCGGTCAGCGTGCCGGTTTCGAGCGGGGCGCCGAGATGGAATCGCGAGACTTCCACCGGACTCCGCGTCGGGGTGGTTGCGCAGGCCCCCAGCGACAGGGCCGCGCCGGTCATCAGCACCATCGACATCACACGCATCTCAACGTCCTTCACCACGGTTGTTACGCCTCCATAACGCTCGACTCGGCCCATCGGGTTCCGACTCTCCGCGCCTTGACTTGGAGAGCGACCGACTATAGGCGACCCCCTCTTTTCCGACACTAAAGAATCAGAAGCGAACGAGATCATGAAGATCCGCAATTCACTGAAGTCGCTCAAGGACCGGCATCGCGACAACCGCGTGATCCGCCGCCGTGGCCGCACCTATGTGATCAACAAGACCAACCGCCGGTTCAAGGCCCGCCAGGGCTGATCCGTGCCTGCCCCGCACGCCGTCATCTTCGATGTCGGCCGGGTGCTGGTCGATTGGGAAATCCGTTTCCTTTATGAGCGTCTCATCCCCGAGGGTGAGGCGCTCGACGCGTTTCTGCGCGACGTCGTCACGCCGGAATGGCATTTCCAGCACGATGCCGGCCGCCCCTTCGCCGAGACCTCGGCCGAACTGATCGCGCTTTATCCGCATCATGCCGAGCTGATCGAACTGTTCGGCCCGCGCTTCAACGATACCAACAGCCGTGCCATTCCGGGCATGCCCGAATTGCTCGCCGAGCTCGATTCGGCCGGCGTGCCGCTGTTCGCGATCACCAATTTCTCGGGCGAGTTCTTCCCGCCCTTCCGCGTCAAATATCCCGACATGTTCGACCGCTTCCGCGACATCGTCGTGTCGGGCGACGAGAAGATGATGAAACCCGACCCGGCGATCTACCGCCTCGCGCTCGACCGATTCGGGCTGAAGGCGGAGGAGGCGGTGTTCGTCGACGACAATCGCGACAATGTCGCGGGAGCGGCGGCGCTCGGCATTCACGCGATCCTGTTCACCGATGAGCCCGCGTTGCGGGCCGAACTGGTCGGTCTCGGCCTGCTCTGAGCGGCCGGGTCCGGGCCTTGCTGAAGAACCAGCGTCCTGAGGTTGACGTCGCCGCGACGTGAGCTATTTAGCATTTATGCGAAATGACGAACTAGACAAGATGTTGAAGGCGGTGGCCAGCCCTGTGCGGCGCGCCGTGCTCGACGATCTTCGCGCGCCGACCGAGCATTTTCCGCCCCAGGTCGATGGCGACCTGATCGAGGACGGGGTGTGCGCCGACTTCATCCGCAACCGGCTGGGCGTCGCCGCGGCCACCGCCTCGCGCCACCTGACCTTGCTGGTCGATGCGGGGTTGTTGATCGCCACGCGCAAGAAGGGCTGGACCTTCTATCGCCGCGACGAGGCCGCCATCGCCCGCTTCCTGCGCGACCTGTCGTCGCGGCTGTGAGGACGCAGCCAATGGCCGAACTGGACTATTTCCATGTCGACGTCTTTTCCTCGACCCCGTTCAGCGGCAACAGCCTGACGGTCTTCCCCGACAGCATGGGCCTGCAGGCCGACGAGATGCTGCGGATCACCCAGGAATTACGGCATTTCGAATCGATCTTCCTGTCGCCGCCGGTCAGCGACCGCACGGTATCGGCACGGGTCTTCGATCTCGGCGAGGAGCTCCCCTTTGCCGGGCATCCGATATTGGGCGCGGCCGCGGTCCTGCAGCACCGCGCCGCCCCGGGATGCGCCGGAAGTTGGCGGTTTGACCTGTCGGGGCGCCTGGTGTCGGTGGCGGTCGAGCCGACCGCCCATGGCTATCGTGCCCGGCTCGACCAGGGGCTGCCGCAACCTTTCGCGCCGGTGGAGGGGCGATCCGTGTTCGCGCAGGCATATTCGCTCGATCGCGGCGATCTTCATCCGCTCCTGCCGCTGGAGATCGGCGACACCGGCTTGCGATATCTTGTCGTGCCGCTCGCCCCCGGCGCGATCGGCAAGGCGCGGATAGCGAGCGATATCACCGAAGCACTGCGCAACGCCGGCGCCCAGTTCGGCGTGCTGTTCGATTCCGAAGCGATGGAAATCCGTCACTGGAACAATGACGGCGTCATCGAGGATGTCGCGACGGGCAGCGCGGCCGGTGTGGTCGCGGCCTATGCGTTGCGCCACGGCCTGATCGCGCCCGGCCAGCCGGTCGAACTGCGGCAAGGACGCTTCACCGGGCGCCCCAGCAGCATCACCGTCTGGGCGGATGGGCGGCCCGATGATGTCGGCGCGATCAGCGTCGGCGGCGATGTTGCCATGGTCGGCGCCGGCACGCTGTGGCAAAGACCCGGACCGGCCAGCGCGCCCCGTCGCGTCGCTGCGAACATGGCGTGATGCGAACAACGGCGTCGCCGCCGATCATCGGGGCCGACATGTTGCGATCAGCGGTCGGGTATCGCGACCTGATCGAGCCGCTGTCGCTTGCCTTTCAGGCCTCCAGCGCCGGGCGGGCGCAAAACGACATGCTGGTCGTGCGGCCCGACGAAGTCACCGAGCGTGGCGATGTCTATGTCAAATCAGGCGTGATTCACGGCGAGCCGGTGTTCATCGTCAAGGTCTCGCCCTGGTTCGCGATCAATGTCGAGCGGGGCCAGCCACAGGGTGGCTTCATCGCCGTGCTCGATTCCGCCACCGGGCACACTCGCGCTCTTCTCGACGAGCAGCATTATCTCTCGGACATTCGTACCGCCGCCGCCGGTGCACTCGCGGCGCGCGCGCTGGCGCCGCCGGTCGTGACCACCGCTGCGGTGTTGGGTGCCGGGGTGCAGGCCTATTGGCAGACATGTGCGCTTCATGGCGAGCGCGGGTTCGAATCGCTGATGATCTGGGCGCGCGATCCCGAGCGCGCGTATGCGCTGGCGGAGCGGCTTGCGCCGATCATGCCTGATGTCGTCTTCGAGATCGCCCCGAGCGCCGAGGCAGCGGTGCGCGCCGCCGAGGTCGTGATCGTCGCGACCGCGTCGCGCGAGCCACTGGTGCGCGGCGCGTGGCTGCGGCCCGGCCAGCACATCACCAGCGTCGGCGCCGACGACGCGACAAAGTGCGAGCTGGATGCGGAGAGTCTGGGCCGGGCGCGGGTTTTCGTCGACGACCGCCACACCGCGCTTACCCATGGCAACGTCCACCGGGCGGTGACGCGGCACGGTTATCGACCCGAAGACCTGACCGGCGAGATCGGCGCGCTTCTCGCCGGCGCGATGCCGGGTCGTGTCGATCCTGCCGATATCACCGTCGCCAGCTTCATCGGGACGGGCGTTCAGGACCTCGTCGCCGCGCGGGTGGCGCTCGAGAAGCTGGGATATTGAGGCGCGCCGCCGGCCCCCGACGGTACGATCAAGGCTCTAGCTATAACCCTTCAACTCGTCGCCGATGATGCGCACCACGTGCAGCACATTGGTCGAGCCCGGCGTCTTGAACGGCACGCCGGCGATCAGGATCACGCGGTCGCCGGCCTTGGCGATCTTGTGGCGCAGCGCCATGCGCTTGGCCTTGGCGACCATGTCCTCGAACGAATCGACGTCGCGCGTGTGCACGGCATAGGCGCCCCACAGCAGCCCGATGCGCCGCGCCGTGTCGATGCGCGGGGTCAGCACCATCAGCGGCACCGAGGGGCGCTCGCGCGCCACGCGCCGTGCGGTCGAGCCCGAGCTGGTGAAGCAGATGATCGCTGCCGCGTCGACCGTCGCGGCAATGTTCTTGGCCGCCTCGGCCAGCGCGTCGGCGGTGGTCGGATCGGAACGGATCACGGTGAAATGGATGCGCTCGCCATGCATCGGGTCGAGCTCGACCGCCTCGCCGATCGAATTCATCATCGCCACCGATTCGATCGGCCAGGCGCCCGCCGCGCTTTCCGCCGAGAGCATGATCGCGTCGGCGCCGTCATAGACTGCGGTCGCCACGTCGGACACTTCGGCGCGGGTCGGCGAGGGCGAGACGATCATCGATTCGAGCATCTGCGTCGCCACCACCACCGGGCGACCGAGCCGGCGCGATACCTCGACGATGCGCTTCTGCAGCGGCGGCACCGATTCGGGTGGCAGCTCGACGCCGAGATCGCCGCGCGCAACCATCACCCCGTCGCACATCTCGACGATCTCCTCGAGCCGCTCGATCGCCGCGGGCTTCTCGATCTTGGCGAGCAAAGCCGCCTTGCCGCCGATCAGCTTGCGCGCCTCGGCCAGATCCTCGGGCCGCTGGACGAACGACAGCGCGATCCAGTCGACGCCCTGTTCGACCGCAAAGGACAGGTCGCTGCGGTCCTTGGGCGTCAGGGCCGCCATCGGCAGCACCACGTCGGGCACGTTGAGGCCCTTGTTGTTCGACAATGCGCCGCCGACGATCACCTGGGTGGTGATGCGTTCCATGTCGTGCTCGAGCACGCGCAGCACCAGCTTGCCGTCGTCGAGCAGCAGTCGCGCGCCGGGCTCGATCGCCTCGAAGATCTCGCGGTGCGGCAGCTCGACGCGCGTCGCGTCGCCCGGCGTCTTGTCGCGATCGAGGATGAAGGTGGTGCCGGTCTTCAGCTCGGTCTTGCCGCCCTCGAACTTGCCGACGCGCAGCTTCGGCCCTTGCAGGTCGGCGAGGATCGTCGTCGGCCTGCCATATTTCTTTTCGAGACTGCGGATCGCCGCGATCACCGCGACCTTCGATGCCTGGTCGCCATGGCTCATATTGACGCGGAAGGCGTCGGCGCCCGCCTCGAACAGCCGGCCGATCATCTCGGCGGTGTTGCTCGCCGGGCCGAGCGTCGCGAGGATGCGTACTTTTCTCGATCGCGGGCTGATGGCCTTGGTCATGCGGTCCTCTCGCTTGCAGGGCGCCGGTCCTAAAGCCTATCTCCGCCCGATCAACCTCGGAGCACAAGAATGTCATCGCTCGACGATCTCGACGACCATGTCGCTGCCGCCGCCTTCCGCCGGCTGGTCCGTCATCTGCGCCACCGCGAGGACGCGCAGAATATCGACCTGATGGGCCTCGCCGGATTCTGCCGCAACTGCCTGTCCGACTGGGTCGAGGAGGCGTCGGATGGCGCGCTCGACAAGGCGGCGGCACGCGATGCGATTTACGGCGAGCCCTATGCCGCGTTCAAGGCGCGCCAGCCCGAGGCGACACCGGAACAGCTCGAACGAATGCGGATCAGCGTTGCGAAGAACGGGTGAGGCAGACTAAGGCCCCCGCTTCTCATTCAAACCAAGCTTCAAGGATTCGCCCATGAGCGACGTGATCGCCGCCGAACAACTCCGCCTGTTCATCGAACGCATCGAGCGTCTCGAGGAAGAGAAGAAGGGCATGGCCGACGACATTCGCGACGTCTATGCCGAGGCCAAGTCGAACGGCTATGACACCAAGACGATGCGTGCCATCGTCCGCCTGCGCCGCATGGAGAAGCACCACCGCGACGAGGCGGAGGCGCTGCTCGAAACCTACAAGGCCGCGCTCGGCCTGGCGTAAACGGAGGCGGGGGATGCATCTGATCGGTTCGACTGCGTCGCCCTTCGTCCAGCGCGTTTTGATGACGGTGCACGCCAAGGGCACCGAACTCGCGGTGCAGCCGCCGCCCGGCGGCAACATGCGTTCGCCGGAATTCGTCGCGATCAGCCCGATGGGGCGAATTCCGGTTCTCGCGCTCGACGACGGCTCCTTTCTCTGCGAGTCGGAGGCGATCGCCTTCTATCTCGACGAGACATTGCCCGGGCCGTCGCTCATGCCGGAGACGGCGATCGGGCGAGCACGCGTGCGCGAAATCATCGCCATCACCATGATGGAGGTGGCGGCCGGGATGCGGCCGTTGCTGGTGCACGAAGTGTTCGGCATGCCGGGGACGCCCGATCTGGTCAGCGCAGCGCGTGCGCAGATTGAGCGGGGGCTGGATGCACTCGATCGTTTGCTGGCACCCGACGGGGCCTTCGCCACCGGCGCGAAGCTCACTGGCGCGGACTGTGCGTTGGTGCCGATCCTCGCATTGGTCCGAATCGTCGACCCGATGACCGGCGCGGGCGCCATGGTGGCCGCGCGTGCGCGGCTTGCCGCTTATGGCGAACGCATGCTCGCCGATCCCGTCGCTGGCCGGTCGACGCGCGAAATGACCGAAGGGTTTGCGGCGATCATCGCCCGCAACGCCGCTGCGGCGGGTTGAGCAAAACGCGACGAACGCGCTAGAGCGCCGCACATCTCCAGAAAACGAAAGACGCGATACCGCCCATGGCAGGCCATTCCAAATTCAAGAACATCATGCACCGCAAGGGCGCGCAGGATAAGAAGCGCTCGGGCATGTTCTCCAAGCTGAGCCGCGAAATCACCGTCGCGGCGAAGATGGGGTTGCCCGATGTCGACATGAACCCGCGCCTGCGCGCGGCGGTCAACGCGGCCAAGGCGGCGTCGATGCCGAAGGACAATATCCAGCGCTCGATCGACAAGGCGACGCGCGGCGATGCCGAGAATTACGAGGAAATCCGCTATGAAGGCTTCGGCCCCGGCGGTGTCTCGCTGATCATCGAGGCGCTGACCGACAATCGCAACCGCACCGCGACCAATGTGCGCACCGCGGTGTCGAAGAATGGCGGTAATCTCGGCGCGAGTGGTTCGGTCAGCCATGCCTTCGACCGGGTCGGCCTGATCACCTATCCGGCCAGCGCCGGCGACGCCGACAAGGTGTTCGAGGCGGCGCTCGACGCCGGTGCCGAGGACGTCACGTCGAGCGAGGACGGCCATGAGATCTGGACCGCGCAGGGCGATTTGCACGAGGTGGCCAAGGCACTGACCCCGGTGCTGGGTGAGGCGGAAGGCGCCAAGCTTGCCTGGCGTCCGCAGACCATGGTCGATGTCGGCGAAACCGACGCCGCCTTGCTGTTCAAGCTGATCGACACGCTCGACGACGACGACGACGTGCAGACCGTGTGGGGCAATTACGAAGTGTCCGACGCGGTGATGGAGAAGCTGGCTTGACCCAATTCCCCTCTCCCTGCGGGAGAGGGAGTGGCCCATGCGCAGCATGGGAGGGTGAGGGCAGGGCGCTCTCACCGCGCGCGCGCCTTTTCGAGGCAAAGAAGGAAGAAGATTCGGGTTCACGCGGAGACGCGGAGCCGCGGAGATGCTCCGCCCTGCGCCCCTGTCTTGTTTCGGCGAGAGCTTGTCACCTGGTTGCAGACTATCGTGTTTCTCGCGATTCCCCGGTCCGCCCTACCCGATCGTCATCCCCGCGAAGGCGGGGATCCATTGACGCCACGGTCGGGGTATCTCGCGCGCCGGAGCGGCAATGGATTCCCGCGTTCGCGGGAATGACGGAGCATGGGTGTTATTCGTCGCGCCGTTGCGATGGTCGGAACTCCTCCGCGCCTCCGCGCCTCCGCGCGAACAAATCCTTCTTTCCCACTGACACCACGGCATGATCATCCTCGGCCTCGACCCCGGGCTCGGCACCACCGGCTGGGGCCTGATCCGCGCCGAGGGCAACCGCCTGTCGCACCTCGCCAACGGCCGGCTGAAGACCGACAGCGGCGCCCCGCTCGCCCGCCGGCTCGCCCATCTCGATGCGATGCTCGGCGCGCTGATCGTCGATCATGCGCCCGATGCCGCCGCGGTCGAGGAGGTGTTCGTCAACGCCAACCCGCAATCCACGCTCAAGCTCGGTCAGGCACGCGGCGTGGTGCTGTGCTCGGTCGCGCGCGCCGGGATCGAGCCCGGCGAATATGCCGCACGGCTGGTCAAGAAGGCAGTGGTCGGCACCGGCAATGCCGAGAAGGCGCAGGTCCATGCCATGGTCGCGCGACTGCTGCCGGGGGTGAAGATCGACGGCCCCGATGCGGCCGACGCGCTCGCCGTGGCGATCTGCCACGCGCATCATCTCGCCAGCGCGAGAAGGCTCGCCGCGCATTAGCCTCCACCCCGCTCTTATCCCGTTCAGGCAGGGAAGAGAGAACACCACCCCGGCGAAGGCCGGGGCCCAGTTGCAAAAGTGGAATTGATAGCGCGCAACGCCCGTTCATCAGCGTTCCCCAGCTGGGCCCCGGCCTCCGCCGGGATGGTGAGGGGATAGGCGTCGACTTGTTCCGGAGGCGCCGTGCCGCATATCGAACCGGCGCGCGCCCATGGTTCGGTAGATACCGCGATTTCGCTTTCCTAGCTTCGTCCGTTCCGTTTATGTACCGGCCATGATCGCGCATCTCCGTGGCCGCCTCGAAGCGACCGGCATCGACCATGCGGTGATCGATGTCGGTGGCGTGGGCTATCTCGTCGGAGCCTCGGCCAAGACACTGGCCGCGATCGGCCCGGTCGGCGAGGCGGTGACCCTGTTCACCGAAATGCTCGTCGCCGAGGATTTCATCCGCTTGGTCGGTTTCGCCCGTCCCGACGAGCGCGACTGGTTCCGCCTGCTCACCGGCGTGCAGGGCGTCGGCGCGCGCGTCGCGCTGGCGATCCTCTCGGTGCTGGAGCCGGTCGATCTCGCCCGTGCCATCGCCGCGCAGGACAAGGCGATGATCGGCCGCGCCAATGGCGTCGGCCCCAAGCTCGCCGAACGCATCGTGCGCGAATTGAAGGACAAGGCCGGCGGCGTGATCCCCGGCTCGGTCACCCCGGTCGCCGCGGCGAGCAGCGCCGCATCGGATGCGGTCTCCGCCCTGCTCAACCTCGGCTTCCGCCCGGCCGAAGCCAATGCCGCTGTCGGTGCGGCCGAGGAGGAGCTGGGCGCAGGCGCTAGCCTCGATGCGCTGGTGCGGCTGGCGTTACGGAAGGCGGCGAAGTGAAATTGCTCCCAACTTTTGCTGCCGCGCTCGTCGTGATTGCTTCGCCCGTTTATTCTCAGTGTCCCTATGTGGCACCTCAAACCCAAATATTTTTCGGGCAGCGCCCGGCGATGGTGCCAACAGGCTTTCTGGTTGTGAAGGTCGATCCGGCCGGCGTTGATCGCACGGGCAGGGTAAAGATTCTCGAGCCCGATGATGGTCTTCGCGGCTTGGCGACGATCCGAGTCGATGGCGGCGAAGCGGCTGAATGTGGCGGGTGGGGTCGCCTGGATGGGCCAGCCTATATGATTGGGTTCCTCAGTCGCGGCGCGGTAGGGGAAATCTATTTCAAGGCTATCGCGTTGCCGCTCAAGGTTCCTGCGCTCGGCACAGCGACCGACGATAATTCCTATATTGTCGATCCGGAATATTCGCGCTTGGCGCGGCAACATCCGCGGCCGAAATGACCGACTCCGACCGCCTCATCACCCCCGCCCGCCGCAGCGAGGACGTCGACGCCGCGCTGCGCCCCAAGTCGCTCGACGATTTCGTCGGGCAGAAGGCGGCGCGCGAGAACCTCCGCGTGTTCATCGCCGCGGCCAAATCGCGCGGCGATGCGCTCGACCATGTGCTGTTCTTCGGCCCGCCCGGCCTCGGCAAGACCACACTGGCGCAGATCGTCGCGCGCGAGATGGGCGTAGGCTTCCGCGCCACCTCCGGTCCGGTGATCGCCAAGTCGGGCGATCTCGCCGCTTTGCTGACCAATCTCGAGGACGGCGATGTGCTGTTCATCGACGAGATCCACCGCCTTCAGCCTGCGGTCGAGGAAGTGCTCTATCCCGCGATGGAGGATCGCGCGCTCGACCTGATGATCGGCGAGGGGCCGTCGGCGCGCTCGGTGCGGATCGACCTGCCGCGCTTCACGCTGATCGGCGCGACCACAAGGCAGGGCCTGCTGACCACGCCGCTGCGCGACCGCTTCGGCATCCCGGTGCGGCTGCATTTCTACACCGTCGACGAGCTGGAGCGCGTTGTTTCGCGCGCCGCGTCGCTGCTCGACCTCGCCATTTCGCCCGACGGCGCGCAGGAGATCGCGCGCCGCGCGCGCGGCACGCCGCGTATCGCGGGGCGGCTGCTGCGCCGGGTGCGCGACTTCGCCCATGCCGCCGGGCACGAGCTGGTCGATGCCGCCGCCGCCGATGCCGCGCTCAACCGGCTCGAGGTCGATGGGCTCGGCCTCGACGCGATGGACCGGCGTTATCTGACGATGATCGCCGACATCTATCGCGGCGGCCCGGTCGGGGTGGAGACGCTTGCCGCGGGCTTGAGCGAACCGCGCGACACGGTCGAGGAAGTGATCGAGCCCTATCTGATCCAGCTCGGCCTGATCGCCCGCACCGCGCGCGGCCGCTGCCTCAATGCCAGCGGCTGGAAGCATCTCGGCCTCAATCCGCCGGCGAGCACGCAGGACGGGCTGTTCGACTGACGGTCGATCGCACGCGCTGATTCAACCGCGCGGTGCTGGCGGGCATACTGCCGCCATGTCGCCCTGTCGTCCCACGCATGATCGTCGCGCCGCTACAGGCTCGCGCATCTCCAACATTGCAGGTACCTGCGCCACCTGCTCCGCGCCTGCTCGGGACCTGCTCCGCCACCTGCTCGCGCACCTGTTAAGTTGGATAAGTCGCCACCGCATATCTGTCGCCAAGTCGATGATTTATTACCGAAAGACGCGGCGCGCCCTAGTCGCGTCCGTCGTCGAAAAAAGCGTTTACCTGCAAGAACAGGTGGGAGCAGGTGAACCGGCATCCATCAACGACGCCACCTTGCTCCCCGCATTCGTACCGCGCACGCATTTCTTTGCATGTCCCAACCCTCACGGCGTAGCGATGCTGCGCAACATCTGTTAGCCAAACCCCATGCCCGCCGCCGCCTCTTCCGCCCGTGAAATCCTCGTCCGGCTGCACGACGTGATGGCGTCGCGCACCGCGGCGCAGGCCAAGCTCAACGCGGTGGTCGGGATCGTCGGCGAGGCGATGCACAGCGAGGTGTGTTCGATCTACCTGCTGCGTGACGGCGAGCTCGAACTCTACGCCACGCGCGGGCTGGCGCAGGAGGCGGTCCACGTCACCAAGCTCGCGCTCGGCGAGGGGTTGGTCGGGACCATCGCCAAGGATGGCGACGTGCTCAACCTCGACGAGGCGACCAGCCATCCAGACTTCGCCTACAAGCCCGAGACCGGCGAGGAGAAGTTCCACAGCTTCGCTGGCGTGCCGATCATCCGGCGCGAGCGCGTCATCGGCGTGCTCGCCGTGCAGCATGCCGATTCGTACAAATATGGCGATGTCGAGATCGAGGCGCTGCAGACCGTGGCGATGGTGCTGAGCGAACTGATCGCCAATGCCGATCTCGCCGATGGCAGCGCGACCGCGCCCAGGCCGCAATCGACCGCGGCGGTGCGCATCCCCGGGCTCAAGCTGGTCGACGGCATGGGCAGTGGCTACGCCGTCTATCATCAGCCGCGCATCACCATCGAGCACACCGTTGCCGAGGACACCGAGGCCGAGCGCGCGCGGCTTTATGCCGCGTTCGGCAAGATGCGCGAGCAGATCGACCGCATGGCGCAGCAGGCCGAGTTCGGGGTCGGCGGCGAGCACGACGAGATCCTCGAAATGTACAAGATGTTCGCCTACGACGAGGGCTGGTCGCGGCGCATCAACGAGGCGATCGATTCCGGGCTCACCGCCGAGGCGGCGATCGAGCGCGTGCAGCAGCGCACCCGCACCCGCATGCGCCAGATCGACGATCCGCTGCTCGCTGACCGCATGCACGATCTGGAGGATCTGTCGAACCGGCTGTTGCGCATCGTCTCGGGCCAGATGGGCACCGCGGCGCAGCTTGGCCTGCGCCAGGACACGATCCTGATCGCGCGCAACCTCGGGCCTGCCGAATTGCTCGAATATGATCGCCGGCGCCTGAAGGGCGTGGTGCTGGAGGAGGGGTCGCTCACCGCGCATGTCACGATCGTCGCGCGAGCGATGGGCGTGCCGGTGCTCGGCCGCGTGAAGGGCGTGCGCCGCGCCATCGCCGAGGGCGATCTGCTGCTGCTCGACGTGACCGAGGGCAATGTGTTCGTGCGTCCCTCAAACGCCATGGCGGAGGCATTCGATGCCCGCGCCGCGGTGCGCCAGAAGCGCCGCGCCGCCTATGCCGCGCTCAAGAACGAGGTGCCGGTGACGAAGGACGGTCACCGCGTCACGGTGATGGTCAATGCCGGCCTGCGCGACGACATCGCCGCGCTCGACGTGACCGGTGCCGACGGCATCGGCCTGTTCCGCACCGAGTTCCAGTTCCTCGTTTCGGCGACCCTGCCGGCGCGCGAGCGCCAGCAGCGGCTCTACAAGGACGTGCTCGACGCGGCCGGCGATCGGCCGGTGGTGTTCCGCACCGTCGATATCGGCGGCGACAAGGCGCTGCCCTATCTCGCCCAGGACGACAATGACGAGAACCCGGCGATGGGCTGGCGCGCGCTGCGGCTCGCGCTGGGGCGTGCGGGGCTGATGAAGGTCCAGGCGCGCGCGCTGCTCGAGGCGGCGGCGGGCAAGACATTGAACGTGATGTTCCCGATGGTCTCCGAAGCCTGGGAGCTCGACGAGGCGCGGGCGCTGTTCGAGGCGCAGCGCGTCTATCTTGCCGAACGTGGCCGCAAGCTGCCGGTCGAGATCCGCTACGGCGCGATGCTCGAGGTACCGGCACTGGCCGAGCAGCTCGACCTGCTGCTGCCCAATATCGATTTCCTCTCGGTCGGGACCAACGACCTGACCCAGTTCCTGTTCGCCGCCGACCGCGCCAACCCCAAGCTGGCCGAGCGTTACGACTGGCTCAGCCCGTCGATCCTGCGCTTCCTGGCCCGCGTCGTCGCGCCGTGCCGCGCGGCGGGTGTCCAGCTCGCCGTGTGTGGCGAAATGGGCGGACGGCCGCTCGAGGCGATGGCGCTGCTCGGATTGGGTATCGACCGCCTGTCGATCACCCCGGCGGCGGTCGGGCCGATCAAGGCGATGGTCCGCACGCTCGATCGCGCCGCGTTGATGCCGTGGATGGCCGCGCTGCTCGCCGCCCCGCCGCGTGACATGCGCGGGGCGCTGGCCGAGTGGGCGGCGAAATCGGGCGTCGAACTGGCGTGATAGTGTGACGGGGCGAGACGCGGAGCCGTTGACACCCGCGCGGCGCTTTGTGAGACGGTGGTGCAACGCAGGGATAAACGGGCCGCAACCAACCTGCCGGAGAGATTCATGAACGACCCTGACGCCGGCGAAGAAGCGACGCTGTTCCCCAAGACGGCGGGCGAGAAGCTGCGCGACGCGCGCGAGGCCCAGGGGCTGTCGCTGGCCGAGATCGCCGCGCGCACGCGTATCCCGCTGCGTCAGCTCGAGGCGATCGAGAACTCCGACTATGCCTCGCTGCCCTCGATCACCTACGCCGTCGGCTTCGCCAAGGCCTATGCCCGCGCGGTCGGTGCGGACGAGGTGGCCATCGCGCGCGAGGTGCGCGGCATCAACGAAACCTCGGTGCGGCGCACCGAATATGAGGCCTATGAGATCAACGACCCGGCGCGCGTGCCGAGTCGCGGCGTCGCGATGTTCGGCGTGGTCGTCGCGCTGCTGCTGCTGATCGGCGCCGGCGTGTGGTACGGCACCACCTGGTTCCGCGGCCAGGACAATGCCCCGCCGCTGGTCGTGCCGAGCGATGCGCCGCCGCCGGCGGCCGTGGCCACGACGCCCGCGCCGGTCACCGGGCAGGTGGTGCTGACCGCCAATGACGATGTGTGGCTGCGTGTCTATGAGGCGGACGGCACGCCCAACGGCAGGACCCTGTTCGAGAACACGCTCAAGCCCGGCGACCATTTCGACGTCCCCGCCGATGCGAAGAACCCGATGATCAATGTCGGCCGCCCCGACAAGCTGCAGGTGACCGTCAACGGCAGCGCGGTGCCAGGCCTCGGCACCGGCAAGGTCGCGATCAAGGACGTGCCGATCAGCGCCGCCGCGCTGCTCGCCCGCGCCGCGCCCGCGCCCGACGCCACGCCGGCACCCGCCGCCACGCCGACGGCACGACCGACCGCACGGCACACCGCGACGCCCAAGCCCGCAGCAACGGGCGCCGCGCTCAACATCGCCGCGCCGGCGGCACCTTTGCCCGCGCCCACCGCTACACCGACGCCTTGAGGGTGATGACGAGATGACTTTATACCGGGCGTTCAACCGGCACCGGGGGGTGTATGATGCGTAGCATGCGTAAGATGATGACAAGGGCCCTGCTGCTCGCCGGGCTCAGCCTGGTGCCGATCGCGGCGCAGGCGCAGACCGCGATCGAGGGCCGCGTCGACCGGCTCGAGAGCGAGATGCGCGCGGTGCAGCGCAAGGTGTTTCCGGGCGGCAGCGGGCAATATATCCAGCCCGACAATGGCCCCCGGCCCTCCGACACGGTCGTCCCCGGCTCGCCGTCGAACAACGCGGTCACCGACCTCAATGCGCGCGTCGACGCGCTCGAATCGCGCCTCACTGCGGTGACCGGCCAGGTCGAGACCGCGACGCATCGGCTGCAGGTTCTGGAGGATGCATTCAACGCCTATAAGCGCACCACCGACGCGCGGCTGAGGGCGCTCGAGGACGGCGCCACCGCGACCGCCAGTCCGGTCGCCGCCGACCCCGCGCCCAGGCCGACGACCCGGCCGGCACCGGTCAAGCCTGGTGGCACCACCGTCCCGCCGGTCAAGCCGGCGGGCACGACGACGGCGCCGGGCAAGCCGGTCCCGGCCACCCGCGACCCGGCGCGCGGCGCGCGGCTTGCCGCGATCGAGAAGCCCGACACCGGCGATGCCGCCGAGGACGGCTATACCTATGGCTATCGCCTGTTCCAGGCGAAGCTCTATCCCGAGGCCGGGGCGCAGCTGAAGCAGGTCGTCGCGCAATATCCCAAGCACAAGCGCGCCAGCTATGCGCAGAACCTGCTCGGGCGCTCCTATCTCGACGACGGCAAGCCCTCGCTCGCCGCGCTGGCCTTCTATGAGAGCTACAAGAAGTTCCCCGACGGCGAGCGCGCGCCGGACAGCCTGATGAACCTCGCCGAATCGCTGCGCGCGCTCAACAAGCCGGCGGCCGATATCTGCCAGGTCTATGACGAAGTTCAGAAATACGGGCCCAAGCTGAGCGCCAAGATGAAGGCCGATCTGGCGGCCGGCCGCGCCCAGTCGCAGTGCCGGTAATTTCGGCGTGACCGGGGTGCGCGCAAGCGCACTCCCGCCGGGCGAGGTCGAACGGTTCCGGGCCGATCTCGCCACCGTTCTCGGGCGCTCGCTGGGCGATGGCGAAATCCTCGCGCTTGCCGTGTCCGGCGGCGCGGACAGCATGGCGCTGCTGGCGCTCGGGCATGCCGCCTTTCCCGGCCAGGTGACGGCCGCAAGTGTCGACCATGGCTTGCGCGCGGCCGCGGCGGATGAGGCGGCGATGGTCGCTGCATGGTGCGCCGGTGCCGGCGTGCCGCACACGACGCTGGCCGCCGATCGCGCGATCGGTCCGAGCGACATCCAGGCCGGGGCACGAGCGATGCGCTACGATCTGCTCGAAGCATGGGCGGTCGGTGCCGGCGCGACGCTGCTCGCCACCGCGCATCATGCCGACGATCAGGCCGAGACCTTCCTGATGCGCGCCGCGCGCGGCAGCGGCCCATCCGGGCTTGCCGGCATCCGCGCGCGACGCACGCTCGGCGGCGTAAGCCTGATCCGGCCGCTGCTCGGTTGGCGCCGCGCCGAATTGCGGGCGCTGGTCGAGGAGGGGGGCATTCCGTTCGTCGACGACCCGAGCAACAGCGACGAGCGCTTCGAGCGCGTGCGTGTGCGCCAGCTGCTGGCGGCCGAGCCATGGCTCGACCCGCTCCAGCTTGCCCAGGCCGCGGCGCATGCTGCCGAGGTGGATGGCGCCCTGGCCGATCTGGCCGAGCGCCTGTGGGACCATCATGCGACGCTTGCGGGTGAGACGGTGCAGGTCGCGCTGCCCGACGTGCCGCGGGAGCTGCGCCGCCGTGTCGCCCGCCGCGCGATCGACCATGTCCGCAAGGCCGTCGGGATCGGCCGGCCCGCGTTCGACATGGCGAGCAATATCGAATCGCTGCTCGACGCGCTCGAACGCGGCAAATCGGCCACGCAAGGCGGCGTTCTGGCATCCGCAAGGCGCGGAATCTGGCATTTTAGGGTGGCGCCGCCGCGTCGATCACACTGATCGGCCCAATTCCGGCGCTGTTCCATTGCCATTAACCTCGCGTCGCCTATCTTGGATGGCGACGAAAGGTGCGCGAAACCGATGAACGATCAAGACAAGCCCCAGGGTCCCGATGCCGGCGGTCCCAATCCGTGGATGAAGCATTTGCTCATCTGGGTCGGTATCCTCGTGGCGGGGGCAATGTTCGTCACGCTGCTGGACAATCGCACACAGGCGGCGGGCGTCACGCCGATCACCTATTCGGCGTTCCTCGACAAGGTCGAGCAGGGCGGCGTGGCAGAGGTCAACGTCACCGGATCGGTGATCACCGGCAAGCTCAAGGAAGGCTCCAGCTTCCGCACCAACGCGCTGCTGCCCGACCCGACGCTGGTCGACAAGCTGCGCAAGAACAGCGTGCAGATCACTGCCAAGCCCGAGGACGGCGCGCCCTTGTGGCAGCTGCTGCTCTATCAATCGCTGCCCTTCCTGCTGATGGTCGGCGTGGCGTTCTTCTTCGTCCGTCAGATGCAGAAGGGCTCGGGCTCGGGCGCGATGGGTTTCGGCAAGAGCCGCGCCAAGATGCTGACCCAGCGTGAGGGCAAGGTGACGTTCGACGACGTCGCCGGCATCGACGAGGCGCGCGAGGAGCTGCAGGAGATCGTCGAGTTCTTGAAGGACCCGACCAAGTTCGCCCGGCTCGGCGGCAAGATCCCCAAGGGCGCGCTGCTGGTCGGTTCGCCCGGCACCGGCAAAACGCTGCTCGCTCGCGCCATTGCGGGTGAGGCGGGCGTGCCGTTCTTCACTATCTCGGGCTCGGACTTCGTCGAGATGTTCGTCGGCGTCGGCGCCAGCCGCGTGCGCGACATGTTCGAGCAGGCCAAGAAGTCGGCGCCGTGCATCGTGTTCATCGACGAGATCGACGCGGTCGGCCGCCATCGCGGCGCCGGCCTCGGCAACGGCAATGACGAGCGCGAGCAGACCCTCAACCAGCTGCTGGTCGAGATGGACGGCTTCGAGGCCAATGAGGGCATCATCATCATCGCCGCGACCAACCGGCCCGACGTGCTCGATCCGGCGCTGCTGCGCCCGGGCCGCTTCGATCGCCGCGTGACGGTGCCGCTGCCCGATATCGAGGGCCGCGTGAAGATCCTCGAAGTGCATATGAAGAAGGTGCCACTGGCCCCCGACGTCGATGCGCGCACCCTCGCGCGCGGCACGCCGGGCATGTCGGGCGCCGATCTCGCCAACCTCGTCAACGAGGCGGCGCTGATGGCCGCGCGGATCGGCAAGCGGCTCGTCGCCATGGCGCAGTTCGAACTCGCCAAGGACCGGGTGATCATGGGCACCGAGTGGAAGTCGCTGGTCATGACCGACGACGAGAAGCGCATGACCGCCTATCATGAGGCCGGCCACGCGCTGGTCCACATGCACGAGCCGGCGTCGAACCCGATCCACAAGGCGACCATCATCCCGCGCGGCGGTGCCCTCGGCATGGTCGTGTCGATGCCGGAGCGCGACAACTACTCCTATCACCGCGACAAGATGTACGCCGACCTCGCCATCGCAATGGGCGGGCGCGTCGCCGAGGAACTGATCTTCGGTCGCGACAAGGTGTCGTCGGGCGCCTCGGGCGACATCAAGCAGGCGACCAAGCTCGCCCGCGCGATGGTCACGCGCTGGGGCATGTCGGAAAAGCTCGGCCCGCTCGAATATGAGGAAGAGCAGGGCGAGACCTTCCTGGGCTATTCGCAGACCCAGCGGCATAACATGTCGAACGAGACGGCGTTGCTGATCGACAGCGAGATTCGTACGCTGGTCGATGGTGGCCACAAGCGCGCGACCAAGGTGCTGAGCGAGAATATCGATCAGCTCCACCAGATCGCCGGCGCCTTGCTCGAATTCGAGACGATCACCGGCGACGAGATCAAGCAGCTCGCCGCAGGCGGTACGATCGATCGGCCGGACAATGACTCCAAGGGTTCGATGCTGCCGACCGGCGGCACCTCGATCCCCAAGACGCGCCGTCCCAAGGGGCAGGGGCCGTTCGGCAATCCGGCACCCGCCGGCGCTTAAGGTCTGCTTCGTTCATTGATCGCTCAGGCGATGGCGATTAGCCCCTGCCGGTAACGGTGGGGGTTTTTCGTATGCGGCGGTGGTTGGTTTCTCTGGCGGCAGTGGCGCTCATCATGCCGGTCGCGGCACAGGCGATGACGGTCGATCAGTTTCTCGCCAAGGCGAACGCGCTCAAGGCGCAGGGCATGATGGCGCTGCTGTCGCCCGATATCGGCGTGCTCAAGGCCGAGATGGCCGATGCGGTACAGGCGCTGAAGGCCGAGAAAGCCGCGCGCAAGGCGGCCGGCCAGCCGCCGCGCGTCTGTGCGCCGGAAGGAACGAAACTGAGCCAGAACGAGATGCTCGGCAGCCTCGCGGCGCTGCCGCCGACACAGCGCGCGGGCAGCCTCAAGGACGGCGTTTCACAGGTGATGAGGAATCGTTTTCCCTGTCACTGACAGGGAGCTTCACTCCATCAGCCCCATGGCGAGCAGCAGCGCCAGGAACAGCATCAGCGCGACGAAGGCGAACATCGTCAGCGCCACCGTCCGCCACAAGGCCGAGCGCTTGCGCAGCTCATAGGCGCCGCGCAGCTGCGCGAAGAGATGTATCGGCGGGCCGAAGGCCAGCATCAGGCCGAGAATCCAGCCGGGTGCGCCAATCTCCAGGCCGAGTGTGAACGTAGTCACCAGCAGCAACATGAACGACAGGCTGTAGGTTACGAAGATGGTGTGATCGTAGAGCTTGTAGCGCCGCTTCCACAGAAACAGCAGCGCGACGAACGGCACCGAGATGGGGATCAGCGCCCAGCTATATTTATAGGCGCTCGACTGAAACTTGTAGAGCGCGAGGCCGGGATTGGCATTGGCCTTGGCAATGCCGCGGTCGAGCGGCGGCCAGCCGGTCATGATGGTGCTGAACGTCACGCGCGTGTGGCCATCCTTGCTCGTCGCGAACGTATCGCGCGCGACCTTGAGCCCGCTGATCGTCGCCTCGAGGCCAGCGATATCGTCGGCGTCGCTCGCGCCGTCGCCGCCGCGCGCCGCGCTTGCCTTGGCGCGCTCCAATTGCGCCTGCGCCTTGGCGATCTTCTGATCGAACTTGGCCATGCGTTCCTGCCGCGTCGCCGGCGAGCCATCGATCTCCTCCAGCCCGCTGCCCAGGCTGTGGATCGAGGCGAACATCAGGAAGACGAAGAACAGGAACAGCGCCAGCGGCGAGACGAACCGGGCGCGCTCGCCGGAAATGTAGCGCCGCGTCAGCGCGCCGGGGTGCAGCACCAGCATCGGCAAGGTGCGCCAGATCTTGCCCTCGAAATGGAACGCGCCATGCAGCAGGTCGTGGCCGATCGAGGCAAGCGATCGGTGGACATGGCCGGTCTGCCCGCAGGCGTGGCAATAATCGCCGATCAGCGCCGTGCCGCAATTGAGGCACAGGCCGTGCCCATGCGCGTCGCCGCCCGCCTCGCCGGCACGCGATTCGAACGCGCGCCCCAACAGTGCGCCGGTGGCGATGTCGCCCGCTGCTTCGATTCCCCCGCTCATGGTGCGACGGATATCATTGTGTTCGGTAAAGGCGATAGGGGGTTTGGTCGGCCGGCGACGCATGATATTCGCGCCGCCATGGCCACTGCGATCGACCATGCGAACGACGCTCCCGCTTTGATCGCGGAGATGGGGACGCGCGCGCGTATCGCGGCGACCTTGCTCGCAGGCCTGTCGAGCGAGGCCAAGGCCCTGGCGTTACGGTCGATCGCCGATGCGATCCGCGCCGCCGCCCCGGCGATCCTCGCTGCAAATGCGATCGATATGGCCAGGGGCGCGGCGGCCGGCCTGTCGTCGGCGATGCTCGATCGGCTCAGGCTGGATGCAGGCCGCGTCGCTGCGATGGCCGACGGGGTTGCGACCGTTGCGACGCTGGCCGACCCGGTCGGCACGGTGATCGACGAGTCGCGTCCCGCGAACGGCTTGTTGCTCCGCCGCGTGCGCGTACCGATCGGGGTGATCGGCATCATCTATGAAAGCCGCCCCAACGTCACCGCAGACGCCGCTGCGTTGTGCATCGGCTCTGGCAATGCGGTGATCCTGCGCGGCGGCTCGGAAGCGATCGAGAGCAACCGTGCGATCCATGCCGCGCTCGTTGCGGGCTTGGCGGCGAGCGGGTTGCCGGTCGACGCCGTGCAACTCGTGCCCGTCACCGATCGTGCGGCGGTCGGCGCGATGCTCACGGCGGAAGGTGCGATCGACCTGATCATTCCGCGCGGCGGCAAGAGCCTCGTCGCGCGCGTCCAGGCCGAGGCGCGTGTGCCGGTGCTCGCCCATCTCGACGGCATCAATCATGTCTTCGTCCATGCCTCGGCCGACCCGGCGATGGCCCAAGCGGTGACGATCAACGCCAAGCTGCGCCGCACCGGCGTGTGCGGCGCGATGGAAACCCTGCTCATCGACCGGGCCTATCCGCATGCGGCCGCGCTGATCACCGCGCTCGCCGCTGCCGGTTGCGAGGTGCGTGGCGATGCCGCCGCGCGCGCACTTGTCCCCGCAATGGTCGCCGCGAACGCCGAGGATTGGGACACCGAATATCTCGAAGCGATCGCTTCGGTTGCGATCGTCGATGGCCTCGATGGAGCCATCGCGCATATCGCGGCGCACGGCTCGCATCACACCGATGCGATCGTCGCCGAGGACGAAGCCGTTGCCGAGCGCTTCCTTGCCGCGGTCGATTCGGCGATCGTGCTGTGGAACGCCTCGACCCAGTTCGCCGATGGCGGCGAGTTCGGGCTCGGCGCGGAGATCGGCATCGCGACGGGACGTTTGCATGCGCGCGGGCCGGTCGCCCTTGAGGGGCTGACGACGTACAAATGGGTCGCGCGGGGGACGGGGCAGATACGGCCTTAGTTTTCTCGATCTACCCCTCGTCTCGTTCCCCGGCGAAGGCCGGGGCCCAGTCGGGATGGTCTAACTGACCGAGCGAGACGACCATCGCGCTCGTCCCCCAGCTGGGCTCCGGCCTTCGCCGGGGAACGGCAGGGTGTTTGTTTCGGCTCCGGCATTGTCGCCCGCACCACCGCGCCACATATCGCGGGCGCGGCGGGGGCCGTCATTTCCGGCAAGGATATCCTCATGCGCTATAATCCGCTCGGCCGCACCGGCCTGTTCGTTTCGGAACTGTGCCTCGGCACCATGACCTTCGGCTCGGGCGGGCGCTTCCAGGCGATCGCCGGGCTCGGCCAGAGCGAGGCCGATGCGCTGCTCAAGGGCGCGATCGACGCCGGGGTCAATTTCATCGACACCGCCAATGTCTATTCCGAAGGCCAGTCGGAGACGATCACCGGCCAGGCGATCCGCAATCTCGGGCTGCGTCGCGAGGATGTCGTGCTCGCCACCAAGGTGTTCGGCACGATGGGCGAGGGGCCGCTCGATGCCGGCGCGACCCGCGGGCACATCATGGACCAGGTCAAGGCCAGCCTGAAGCGCCTCAACACCGACCATATCGACCTCTACCAGATCCATGGCTGGGACAGCGTGACGCCGATCGAGGAGACGGTGCGCGCGCTCGACGATCTCGTGCGTCAGGGCCATGTTCGCTATGTCGGCGTGTCCAACTGGGCGGCGTGGCAGATCGCCAAGGCGCTCGGCATTGCCGAGCGGACGAACGCGGCGCGCTTTCAGTCTGTGCAGGCTTATTACACTTTGATCGGCCGCGACCTCGAGCGCGAACTGGTGCCGATGATGCAGTCGGAAGGGCTCGGCCTGATGGTGTGGAGCCCGCTGGCCGGCGGCTATCTTTCCGGCAAATATCGCGGCGGTGCCGAAGGCGGGGGCAAGGGCCGGCGCGAGGCGTTCACCTTCCCGCCGGTCGACGAGACACGCGGCGGTGCGGTGCTCGATGCGATGGATCCGATCGCCCAGGCGCACGGCGTCAGCGTCGCGCAGGTCGCGCTGGCGTGGCTGCTCCACCAGCCGGTCGTCACCAGCGTGATCATCGGCGCCAAGCGCCAGGACCAGCTCGACGACAATCTCGCCGCGGTGGCGATCGACCTGAGCGACGCCGAGTTGCGCACGCTCGACGAGGTCAGCCGGTTGCCGGCCGAATATCCCGGCTGGATGTTCGGCACGCAGGGCACCTATCGCGGAAAGTGGACCGCGCAGACCCGTCACAAGGGCTGATCTGAGGCCGATCTTGCACCTCATGTATTCAATGTATACATTGAATACATGAGCAAGACCGCCGTCGTCACCGCCCGTATCGACGCAGAATTGGCCGAGCGCCTCGACCAACTCGCGCAGGACCTCGATCGTAGCCGTGGTTCGCTCGCCGCACGCGCGATTGCCCAGTTCGTCGAGGAGGAAGCGGCCCTCGTTGCAGCCATCCGTGAGGCGGAGGCGGATATCGCGGCCGGCAATGTCCATACGCAGGACGAGGTGGAGGCGATGTTCGGCGTCGATCGGAGCAGGCGTGACGCTGCATGAAGCGCGTCGTCTGGACGCGGACGGCGATCAACGACCTGAAACGAATCCGCGCTTATTTCGACGAGGTCGCGCCTGAACGGGCGCAGGAACAGATGGATCGCATCATCCTGTCGGCGCGCCGGCTGCTCGATTATCCCAAGGCCGGAAGCGTCGTCGGCATGGGAAGATGGCGTCGGTGGCGCGCGCGCGACACGCGTTATCTGGTGATCTATCAGCCCGACGAGCGCGGGATCGTGGTGGGTCATGTCCGGGACGATCGCTCCGCCTGGCAGTTGCTGCCCGAATGACGCGCCGCATCGGCCTGCTCGGCGGATCTTTCAACCCGGCGCATCGGGGCCACCGCGCGATCAGTCTCGCTGCGATCCGCGCGCTCGGCCTGGACGAAGTGTGGTGGCTGGTGTCGCCCGGCAACCCGCTCAAGGACAAGGCGCGCGACATGGCGCCGCTCGCCATCCGCCTTGCCTCGGCGCGGCGGATGGCGCGGCACGCGCCGATCCGCGCCACCGATATCGAAACCCGGCTCGGCACGCGCTACACCGTCGACACGCTGCGCACGCTCACGCGTCGTTACCCCAACAAGCGCTTTATCTGGCTGATGGGGGCCGACAATCTCGCCCAGTTCGACCAATGGAAAGACTGGCGCGGCATTGCGCGTGCGATGCCGATTGCGGTCGTCGCGCGTCCGGGCTATGATGCTGCTGCCCACGCGGCCCCCGCGATGGGCTGGCTGCGGCGCTTCATCCAACCCGCACGCCAGGCGAAGCACTGGACGACGTGGAGATTGCCGGCACTCGTGCTGTTGCGTTTTTCCCCTGACCCATCTTCCGCGACGCGGCTGCGTTTGGCCGATCCCGCTTGGCAGCGCCGTTTTGGCGCTCCAGGCCTCACACCCTAGGAACCGACTTGGCATCTTCCCCGACTGTGTACCGCGCGTCCCGACCCGATGAGGTGGAGGCGTTGCATCGGCTCGTCCTGTCGTCGCTCGACGACGACCAGGCGGTCGACACGATCTCCATCCCGCTCGCCGGCAAGTCGTCGATCGCCGATCACATGGTGATCGCGAGCGGCCGCTCGACGCGCCAGGTCGCCTCGATGGCGGCCAAGCTCGCCGAGAAGATCAAGGGCGAACTCGGCCGCACGACGCGGATCGAGGGCCTGCCGACCGCCGACTGGGTGTTGATCGATGCCGGCGACGTGATCGTCCATCTGTTCCGTCCCGAGGTGCGCAGCTTCTACAATCTCGAGCGCATGTGGGCGTTCGGCGACGCTCCGCCCGCGCCCGCCGCGCAGGCCTGATCCAGCCAACCGCCGGCGCGCGCCATGCTGCTGCATATCGTCGCGCGCGGGCGGATCGGGCGCAGTGCCGAGGCCGAACTGGTGGAGCGCTATCTCAAGCGCCTGTCGTGGCCGACCAGGGTCACCGAACTGCCCGATCATGGCGGCAAGATGCCCGCGGTCGAACCCCAGACCCGCATCGTCATGCTCGACGAAAAGGGCGAGACGCTCGCCTCGACCGCCTTTGCCGAGAAACTCGGCCGCTGGCGCGATGACGGGGTGCGCGAGACGCGTTTCCTGATCGGCGCCGCCGACGGCTTCGACGATGCGGCGCGCGGCCAGGCCGATCTGCTCTTCTCGTTCGGCCGCGCAACCTGGCCGCACATGCTCGCCCGGGCGATGCTCGCCGAGCAATTGTGGCGCGCGACGAGCATCCTTGCCAACCATCCCTATCACCGCGAGGGTTAGGCGATGCGCGGGGGACGATTCTGGCTGAAATGGAGCGCGGCGCTGGCCGCCGCGCTCGGCTTCGCGTCCTGGGCCTTGGCACAGACCAGCGACGCCGAGCGACTGGAGCGGGCCCGCGTCCAGTCGCAACAGGCCGCCCGGCGATCGGCCGACCTCGTCGCCGCCGCCGCGCGTGAACGCGACGAGGCGACCCAGGCCCGCCAGCAGGAGGCGGCGATCGCCGCTCGCGTCCAGCAGGCCGAGGCCGATATCGTCGCCAGCCAGGCGCGGATCGCCATCATCGACCGCCAACTGGCCGCCCAACGCGCGACGCTTGCCGCGCATCAGGGGCCGGTGGCGCGCCTGCTTGCCGCGCTTCAGGGGCTCGCGCGGCGCCCGGCGATGATCGCCGTTGTTCGCCCGGGCTCGGTCGACGATCTCGTCCATGTGCGCGCCGTGCTCGCCAGCACGATGCCGGTGGTGCGCGCGCGCACCGCCGCGATTCGTGCCGATGTCGACCGCACCCGCCGCCTCCACGCCAACGCCGCCACCGCCGCCCAGGCGCTGAGCGAAAGCCGCGGTCGGCTGGAGGAACAGCGGCTCGCGCTGACCCGGCTCGAGGCCGAGCACCGCATGCGCTCGCGCGCGCTGGGCCGCGACGCGCTGGTCGAATCCGATCGCGCGATCGGTCTCGGCGAGCGTGCCCGCGACATCGTCGACCTGATGGGCAAGCAGGGTGACGAGGCGACGATCCGCGCCGGGCTCGCTGCGTTGCCCGGACCTTTGCCGCGTCCGCCGCGCCCCGGCGAATCCTCCTCGCCGATCGATCCGGTCAGCTGGCCGCACGACGCGCCGCCTTATCGCCTGCCCGTCAGCGGCAAGCTGATCACCGGCTTTGGTGAACTGTCCGATGCCGGTGTGCGCTCGCGCGGCCTGACGCTCGCGCCGACCGCGGGTGCGGCGATCATTGCCCCAGCCGCCGGTCGGGTCGCTTTTGCCGGCACCTTCCGCGGCTATGGCAATATCGTCATCATCGATCATGGCGGCGGCTGGACTTCGCTGATCTCGGGTTTTGCCGCGAACGGCCTGCATGTCGGCGACAAGGTCGCGCAGGACGATGTGATCGGCCGCGTCGCCGCGGGCGACAGCCCGCGCGTCACGGTAGAACTGCGTCGCCGGGATCGGGCCGTCGATATGACGCCGTTGATCGGATGAGGTCGCTCCACCCTCCGTTCTCAGCACGAACCGAATAGGTGTACCGATCCGCGCGAACGTCGCGGCAGTCTGAAGTCTAGGATCGCTCGCCTTTTACCGCTACGATAGTCGCAACACGTCTTTGTTCGGATCAGTGACCATGTCCCGTGCGTTCCTTCAGTCCACCGCCATCGTCGCCGCGCTGGCGCTCGTCCCGCTCGGCACCGGCGCCATGGCCGCGGTCGACACCAGCAACTACCGCGCCTTTGCACCGTTCTTCGACGTGTTCGCGCGCGTGAAGGCCAGTTATGTCGACAAGGTCGATGACGATACGCTGATCAAGGGCGCGATCCAGGGCATGCTCGCCTCGCTCGATCCGCATAGCGCGTACGAGACCGGGCTCGATTACGACAATCTGCGCATCCAGACCTCGGGCGAATATGGCGGGCTGGGCCTGTCGGTCACGATGGAGGACGGCGCGGTCAAGGTCATCACCCCGCAGGAAGACACGCCCGGCCAGCGCGCCGGGATCAAGTCGGGCGACTATATCACCCATATCAACGGCAAGCTGATCTATGGCGAGACGCTCGACGAGGCGATCACCGAGATGCGCGGCGCCCCGGGTACCAAGATCTCGCTGACGCTGGTTCGCGCCGGCCACCCGCTGCCGATCCAGGTGTCGCTGGTGCGCGAGAAGATCGTCCAGCGTCCCGTCAAATGGGAGGTCAGGAACGGCGTCGGCATCCTCAACATCAACACCTTCTCCGACAAGACCAGCCAGGGCGTGATCGACGGCATCGCCGGCATCCGCCGCCAGCTTGGCCATGATCCGCTCGGTTACATCGTCGACCTGCGCGACAATGGCGGCGGCTTGCGCGACGAGGCGGTGGCGGTGGCCGATATCTTCGTCACCTCGGGCGAGCTCCTGTCCGAACGGGGCCGCGACCCGCGCGATATCGAGCGTTTCTACGCCGAATCGATGGTGCGGGGCGATCTCGCGCACGGCCTGCCGGTGATCGTGCTGACCAATTCGGGCACCGCGTCCGCCAGCGAGAT
This sequence comes from Pseudomonadota bacterium, assembly GCA_040390605.1. GTDB lineage: Bacteria > Pseudomonadota > Alphaproteobacteria > Sphingomonadales > Sphingomonadaceae > Sphingomonas. Next base: position 52,768 of record JAZJXZ010000021.1, on the reverse strand, counting down.
CGTCGCCGGCGCGCTGCAGGACCACCACCGCGCGCTGGTGATGGGCGAACGCTCGTTCGGCAAGGGCTCGGTGCAGACCGTGCTCGATCTCGGCAACAACGCCGCGCTGCGCCTGACGACGTCGCGTTATTATACGCCCTCGGGCCGTTCGGTGCAGGAGGGCGGCATCCAGCCCGACATCGCCGTGCCGAATATCTCCGACCCCGATTACAAGATCCGGCCGGTGTTCCGCGAGGACGATCTGCGCCGCCATCTGATCAACGAGGTCAAGGCCGACAACGCCGTGCTCGAGGAGGATGGCACCACCGATCCGCGCTTCTCGGCGACGCCGGCGCAGCTCAAGGCCAAGGGCATCGACGACTTCCAGCTGTGGTACGCCGTGCAAACCATCGGCCGGCTTGGCGCGGCGCCCATCGTGGCGGCGAAGTAAGGCGATGATCAACGATCGATTCGCCACGGCGCGGCTGCTTGCCCTCGCTATCCCGGTCGCGCTGCTCGGCGGTGCGCTGGGCTTTCAGTATATCGGCCATCTCTACCCCTGTGAGATGTGCTGGTGGCAGCGCTACCCGCATATCGCCGCGATCCCGCTCGCCTTGCTCGCATTCGTCGTGCCGGACAGCCGTGCGAAGCGCGCCTTCGTGCTGCTCGCCGCGATCGCCGTCGCGGTGTCGGGGCTGATCGGCATCTATCATGCCGGCGTCGAATATCACTGGTGGCAGGGGCATACCGAGTGCACCTCGACCGCGACCGGCCATGGTGGCAGCGTGGACGACATGCTCAAGCGCATCCTCGACGCCCCGGTCGTGCGCTGCGACGTGCCGCAATGGACGCTGTTCCACGTCTCGCTTGCCGGCTTCAACGCGATCTTCTCGTTGCTTGGCGCGGGCGTCGTGCTGGCCCTGTTGCGGTCGCGGCGCGGATGAACGGCTGGAAGCCCGGCGATCGCCGCCCGGCGACGGATGCGATGATCCGCGTCGACCAGGCCGGGGAATATGGCGCGACGCGTATCTATGCCGGCCAGCTCGCCGTGCTCGGCGACCGCTCGCCGGCGTCGCGCGCGGTCAACCGCATGGCGCTGCAGGAGGAACGCCACCGCGCCTTTTTCGACGCGATGATGGCGCGGCGCGGCGTGCGCCCCACCGCGTTGCAACCTTTGTGGAACGTCGCCGGCTTTGCGCTCGGCGCGGTGACCGCGGCGATCGGCCCCGAAGCCGCGATGGCCTGCACCGCGGCGGTGGAAACCGAGATCGACAAGCATTATTCAGACCAGCTTCATGCGCTGGGCGATAGCGATCCGGAACTATCGGCGGCGGTCGCCGATTTTCAGGCCGAGGAAGTCGAGCATCGCGAGACGGCAATGGCGGCGGGCGCGGAAAATGCACCCGTCTATCCAATATTGAGCGGCCTGATCCGGCTAGGCTGCAAGGTGGCGATCGCGACCGCCAAGCGAATCTGATCCGGGAGAGGTGGGATGACGATGACGATCCGGGCCTTGCTGCCTACCCTCACGCTGCTGCTCGCGGCGCCCGTTGCGGCGCAGGAGACGCCTGCCGCCCCGCCGCCACCGCCACCGCGGCCGGTATTGTCGATCGCACCCGTGAAGCCGGCGACCATGCCGTCGGGCGTCGCCGGCCCGGCCAATCCCAATGCGCTGCCGGCACGGCCGGCCAGCTCCGGTCCGGGCGAAGTCGCGCGCCAGGCGCCGATCAACGGCGTGCTGACGCTCTACGGCAACCAGCGCTGCCCGACCGACAAGGAGGGCAGCGAGGTGGTGGTGTGCGTCCGCCAGGGCGCGGCCGAGCAATATCGCATCCCCAAGGCATTGCGCAATTTCCAGGTCACACCGGAAAACGAGGCCTGGGCATCGAAGGTCGTCGCGCATGACGATGTCGCCAATGCCGGCATCGGCAGCTGTACCACGGTCGGCCCGGGCGGCTCGACCGGCTGCTTCCTGCAACAGGCCCGCCAGCAGCGCGCCGAAAAGAAGGAAAACAAGGCGGCCGACCAGCGCGTGCAGGACAGCCTGCCTTAAGCAAGGGCGCGTCCGGGAAAGAAGAGATTGGTTCGCGCGGAGACGCAGAGGCGCGGAGGTGTCGCACCTGGGGGGATGGCGGCGTCAGCCAACCACGCACATCGCCTGCTGCATCTGACTCTTGATCGCGCGCAGCGGCGGCCGGGCGCACACCATCTCCGCGTCTCCGCGCGAACAAATTTCTTTCTTCTTCGCCGGGGCCGTATTCTCTAGCCCTTGCTCGGCTCCTTGCCGCTCTTCTCGTCGGGCTTGACCGTCGAGCGCACCACCATGAAGCGGTTGAGCAGGTCGAACCAGAAGGGCGCGCCGAAGGTCACGCCGATCCCGGTGATCAGCCAGCCGCCGACGATCGCCAGCCACCACTCCGCGCGTTGCCAGGACCCCATCGCCTGCCACAGCGCGGCCGGCTGCTGGTTCGTCGTACCGCTGGCAAGCAGGCTGAATTGGGGTTCGGGTTTGCCGTCTTGCCAACCGATCGGCCAGCCGAGCCCGGTCATCTGCGCGTCGATCGCCTTGATCGCATCGATCCGGGCGGCAATGTTGGCCGATGGGTCGGCTGTGGGCGTCGGTGTGGGGGTGGGGCCAGGGACGGAGCCCGCCGCCGCACCGGGTGCGGATGCCGTCGTTGCCGTCGCCGTGGGGGCAGGCGCGGGGACAGGAGCGGGTGATTTCGCCGGCAGCGCGCATTTCGCCGGGTCCTTCTCGCATTCGGCCAGCGTCGCCCCGGCCTGCGCCACCACGGCGTCGCGCAACTGGTCGTCGGTCGAAAGGCGCTGCATCACCGTCACCGCGTCGATGTTCATCGCCGCGGCGACGGCGAAGCCGATAATCAGCAGCCACACCTGCGTCCGCCCCTTATAGGCGCCGGCCACGCTCTCCATCGCGCCATTATACCATTTCTCCATCGCCGCCTGCGCCGCGTGGAGATCGCCGTCCGCCGTATCGAGTGCGCTCTGCACCGCGAGCTTCAGCTTGTCGGTCGGCCCGCTCGCCACCCAGTTGCGCAGGTCGCCGATCGCCAGCGTGGCATTGGGCGTCATGCTGTTGGCCGCCTGGCCGTCGGCGCGGGCAAGCTGGAACACCGCCTGGGCGAAATTCGCCGCCGGAATGTAGGAAGGCAGCTTGTTGCGCCCGACGAACGGAATCCAGCTGCGCAGCCAACCGACCACCGCATCGTCATAATCGCCCTTGTACAAGGCGGCGATCAGCGGATGATCGTAAAAGGCCGCGAGCCGCGACGGGCAGCCGGCATCGTCGAGCATCTCGCCGATCGCCGCCGCCAGTGACGAGGCACGGGTCTTGATCGCCAGCTCACCGATCTCGCGGATCGCGGAGCAGATCACGCTGACGAACAGGAACATCAGCACCATGCCGATGCCGACATCGAGAGTCTTCAAGCTGATCATGCGTCCGCCCCCAGTCCGACTCACTGTCGATATCACGCGCCGCGTACGACGCGCACAGGAACAAGGTCCGGAATTGATGTGATCTTCCGACGCCGCGACGGTTGCGCCGCCTCGCCGCCTCGCTAAGGAAGCGGGAGACAGATGGGGTCGGGTCTATGGCGACGATGGCGGACAAGGTGCAACGGCCAAAGCCGTTGACGGCCGATGGCTATGAGAAGTTCCTTGCCGTCGCCGCGATCCTGCTGCTGCTCACCGTGCTTACCGCCCTGCTCCGCGGCCATGCCCAATGGCGGCTGGTTCCGTGGCCGGTCTGGGCGCATCTCGGGACCATCCTGCCTGCGCTGGCGCTGACGCCGGTGATGCTGCTGCGCCCGCGCGGCGACAGGCTGCACCGGCTGCTCGGCAAGGTCTGGGTGGCGGCGATGTTCCTCACCGCGGTGTTCTCGTTCGCGGTGCGGCTGAGCAATCATGGCGGCTTCAGCTTCATCCATATCCTTTCTGCCTATGTCGTCGTCGCCGCGCCGCTGATCTGGTGGACCGCGCACAACCACCGCGTCGCCGCGCATCGCGGCCAGGTGCGTGGCATGGTCACCGGCGCGCTGCTCATCGCCGGATTCTTCACCCTGCCGTTCGGGCGCCTGCTCGGCAGCTGGCTGTTTGGCTGACGCCGGATGACGCGCGGATCACATGGCGTTGCGGCCGGGCTGTTCGCGCTGGTGTGGCTGTCGTGCGTGTGGTTCGGTTCCTGGCCGTTCAACCCGAACAATGCGACCCGGCTGTTCGGCGCGCTGGCGCTGATCGAGCAGCATGATGCGCGGATCGACCGTTTCGAATCGCTGACCATCGATAAGGCGCAGTTCGGCGAGCACCATTATATGGACAAGGCGCCGGGCACGACGCTGATGGCGGCGCCCTGGGTCTGGGCGGCCAACCACGTCACGCACACCAGCTCGCGCGACCAGGTGATCGATATCACCAGCCCGAAGCTCGACCGCTTCCTGTCGCTGCGCCTGCTGCTCGCGGTGGCGTTCGGCACCGCCTTGCTCACCGCCTTCGCCGCGGTGCTGCTGTTCGATCTCGGCACCGGCATCACCGGCAGCGTCACCGCCGGGCTGGTCGCCGCGCTCGGTTACGCGCTCGGTTCGGTGATATGGGGCTGGTCGACGACGCTGTTCGGCCACGCTCCCGTCGCCGCCTTGCTGACCATCGCGACCTGGGCGGTATGGCGCGGCACCAGCGGGCCGAAGGAACTCGGCCGCTGGCGCTATCCGGTGATGGCCGGCGCCGCGCTCGGTTGGGCATTGGTGGTCGAGTTCACCGCGATCTTCGGCGGCGTCGCGATCGGGCTCTGGGCGCTGTGGCGCACCCGCCATCTCGATGGGCCGACGCGCTGGCGCATCTACGGCGTCACTGCCGGCGTCGCGCTGCTCATGCTGGTGCCGCTCGGCGCCTATAACCAGTTCGCCTTCGGCACGCCGTTCAAGCTCGGTTATGAGGGCGTGGTCGGCTTCAACGGCATGCAGCAGGGGCTGTTCGGCCTGACCTATCCCAAGCCGCTGGTGCTGGTGAAGCTGCTCTTCTCGCCGCGCCGCGGGCTGATCTGGGTCGCGCCCGTGCTGCTGCTCGGGGCGGTCGGCCTGTACCGCATGATCCGGGGCGCCACGACGCGCGATCTCGGAATCCTCGCGGCGGCGATCGCGACGATGGTGCTGCTGGTCAATGCCTCCTACGTCTATTGGGACGGCGGCGCCTCGACCGGGCCGCGCCATTCGGTCGTCGCGATTCCCTTCCTCGCCATCGGCCTAGCGCCGTTCTGGGCCGGCCTGCGGCATCGCTGGGCACGCGTCGCGACGGCGGTGCTGCTCGGCCTGTCGATGGTCGTCAACCTCGCCATCGCCACCACCGATATCTTCGATTCGGATACGATGAGCTTCCCGTTATGGGAGCATAACGCCGTGATGTTCGTCACCGGCAACCTCACCACCTTTCCGAGCCAGTGGTTCGGCTGGGCCCCGTGGCGCGGCCTTGCTTTGTATCTCGTGCTGGTCGGGCCGCTGCTGACGATGATGATCCTGTCGGCGCGTCGCGCCGATCGAACGGCCGCGACGACAGGAGATACGGCATGACCGAGCTTTCCCCGATCCGTATTTCCTTCCTGCTGTTCCCCAATGTCACCCAGCTCGACCTGACCGGACCCGCACAGGTGTTGTCGCGGCTCGGCAATGCGACGGTCGATCTCGTCGCGAAGACGCGCGAGCCGGTGCCGACCGACGCCGGCTTCGCGCTGCTGCCGACCGCCACTTTCGCCGACGCGACCCAGCCCGACATCCTCTGCGTCCCCGGCGGCTTCGGCACGCAGGACGCGATGGAGGACGAGGCGACCATGGCCTGGGTGCGCCACGCGGCGGTGGCCGCGACCTGGGTGACGAGCGTGTGCACCGGCTCGCTGCTGCTCGGCGCGGCGGGGCTGCTCAGGGGTTATCGTGCGACCAGTCACTGGGCCTCGCACCACCACCTCGCCGCGTTCGGCGCGATCCCGGTGCACGAACGCGTGGTGTTCGACCGCAACCGCGTCACCGGCGGCGGCGTGACGGCGGGGATCGATTTCGGCCTCGCGCTGACCGCCGCGATCCGCGGCGAGGACCATGCCCGCCTCGTCCAGCTCAGCCTCGAATATGACCCCGCCCCGCCATTCGACAGCGGCTCGCCGGACCGCGCCGATGCGGCGACGCGGGAACGCTATGCGGCAATGGCGGCGAAGAGCGCGCCGGGTCGAGATGCACGGACCCGGGCCGCTGCCGAAAGGCTGGCCAGCGAGGTCGAACCACAAGCGTAGGCAGATGACGCCTATTCTTCGGCGCTCACCCGCCGCGGCATCACCACACGGAAGCAGCCGCCACCGCCGACGCGCTCCACACACGACACGTCGCCGCCGTGGCGCCGTGCGATCTGGCGCACCAGGCTCAGCCCCAGGCCATGGCCGCCATCCGCCTCGCTCGCGCCGCGCGCCCGGTAGAAGGGGGCAAAGATCGCCTCGCGCTCGCCCTCCTGTACGCCGGGCCCGCCATCGCGCACCTCCAGCTGGATCGATCCGGTCTCCGGCACCGTCAGCGCAACCTCGATCGGGGTGCCGCCGCCATAGCGCTCGGCATTCTCCAGCAGATTACGCACCATGCGCCGCAGCAACGCGGGGTCGCCCTGTATCTCGGTCGCCACCGCATCATAATGCGCGCCGACCCGCGCGCACTCCTCCGCCACCAGCGCGGTCAGGTCGATCGTCACCGCCGGCCGCCCGCCCTCGCGCACCGCATCGAGCCGGCTGGCCAGCAGCACCTCGTCGATCAGCAGGTCGAGCTCCGCGATGTTGCGCGCCAGTTCGCCGCGGATGTTCTCCGGAGCGCTAGTCTCGAGCAGTTCGACCGCCATGCGGATTCTCGCCAGCGGCGATCGCAGCTCGTGCGATGCGTTCGCCAGCAACGTCTTCTGCGCGCCCATCAGCGCCTCGACGCGCGCCGCTGCGGCATTGAAGCTGGTCGCCAGCTGCGCCACTTCGTCCGCCCCTTCCACAGCGATCCGCGCCGACAGGTCTCCCGCTCCCCACGCCTCGACGCTCGCCTGGAGCCGTTCGAGCCGCCCGGTCAGGCGCCGTACGATCGGATAGGCCGCCGCCGCCACCACCAGGGCGATCGCCATCAGCACCACCAGCATGTGGACATGCTGGTGGACGCTCACCCGCATGCCATGCGGTGCCGGGTCGAAGCCCATGCGCGCGATGCCGAACAGCACCGACGTGACGATCAGGCTCGCCAACAGCGCGAGATAGATGCGCAGGTAAAGGCGCCGCGCGAAGCGCGAACGCGGGTTGCCGGGCTCAGCCATCCTGCACCCGCGCGAAGACGTAACCCGACCCGCGCACCGTGATGATGCGTTTGGGATGCTTGGGGTCGTCCTCGAGCACCGCGCGCAACCGCGCGATATGCACGTCGATCGAGCGATCGAACGGTTCGTGTGCCTCGCCCTTCAACGCGTCGATCAGCTGGTCGCGCGACAGGACGCGCCCGGCCCGCTCGGCCAGCGCCGCGAGCAGGTCGAATTGATAGGCGGTGAGCGTGCACGGCCGCCCGTCGAGCAGTACCGCCCGCGCATCGCGGTCGATCTCCAGCCGGCCGAAGCGTAGCGGGGGTGCGGCCGTCGTGCCGCTCTGGCGCGGCCGGCGCAACACCGCCCGAAGCCGGGCGAGCAACTCGCGCGGTTCGAACGGTTTGGGAAGATAATCGTCGGCACCCATTTCCAGCCCGACCACACGGTCGAACGGGTCGCCTTTCGCCGTCAGCATGATCATCGGCACCGAATCCGCCGGCGGCGGCAGCGCGCGAATGCGGCGGCAGATATCGAGCCCGTCGCCATCGGGCAGCATCAGGTCGAGCAGCACGGCCGAGAACGGCTCTTCGTCGTCGTTGCGCAGCGCGGTCAGGCCCGCCGCGCCGGTGCCGGCATGGGTAACGGCATAGCCGTTCCCGGCGAGATAGGTCTCGACCATCGCCGCGAGGCGCTGGTCGTCCTCGATCATCAGGATGCGCTGCGTCATGCCGGGGGTCTCGGAAGGAGCGGGGCGGGTCGGCGCGACCATACAGGCTTCGCAGGGCAAGCGAAGCCTGTATGCCGCACCCTCGGGGGTTGGCGATTATTGCATGTGCTGGTGCATATGCTCGCCGAACCGCACGCGCTGTTCCGGCGTCATCACCTCGGCGGCATCAGCCAGCGCGGTGACCACGCGCTTCGAGACGATGTCCATCTGGCGCATCTGTTCGACACGCAAGGTCTCCAGTGCGGCGCGGTCGACGACCGGCTGCAGCAGGATGTCGTGGGCGCGCTTGTGCGCCTGGCCGAATTCCGCATGGACCGCGCCGATATCGGTATGAACCGACTTGGCGATCGCCAGCAGCCTGGCTTTCTGCTCCGGCGTGGCGTCGGGCACCATGGTGGCGATCATCTTGTCGAGATGCGCCGCCATCGCCGCCGGGTCGCTGCTCATCATCCCGCCATGGCCCGGCATGCCGTGCATCGCATGGATCATCTGGCCGTTCTCGGCCACCGCCACGCCGGCCAGCCCCGCCACCCCGGCGGTGACCACCAGCGCGCCCGCCAGCATCCAGCCCCGTCCCAAGTTCCTGCTCATCGTCAAAGCCTTTCGATCGCAAAATGCCCGAGGAAACCCCTCGGCATGCCCCGACCTAAGGCCGCGCCGTTGCGCGACGATGTGCGCCACGTAAAGTTTTGCAAAGTTGCCGCTCACCTTCAGTGCGGCGCATCCCGCCATTCCCCGGGGGGCAGGCCGTCGAGCGACCATTCGCCGATCCGCCAGCGAATGAGGCGGAGCGTGCCATGGCCGATCGCCGCCGTCATCCGCCGCACCTGGCGGTTGCGCCCCTCGCGGATCGTCAGGCGCAGCCAGCTATCGGGCACGGTCTTGCGGAATCGCACCGGCGGGTCGCGCGGCCACAAATCGGGCGCGTCGATGCGCTCGACTTCGGCCGGCAGCGTCGGGCCGTCCTTCAGGCTGACACCACGGCGCAACTGCTCCAGCGCTGCCTCGTCCGGCTCGCCCTCGACCTGCACCAGATAGGTCTTGGCCATCTTGAAGCGCGGATCGGCGATGCGCGCCTGCAACCGCCCGTCATCGGTCAACAGCAGCAATCCCTCGCTGTCGAGATCGAGCCGTCCGGCGGGATAGACGCCAGGCACGTCGATGTATGCCGCCAGCGTGGGTCGCGCCGGCCCGGTCGGTTCGTTGCTGAACTGGCACAGCACGCCATAGGGTTTGTTGAACAGGATCAGCCGCGACATGGTGTGTTCTGCGCATCGCACCGCCGGATTTGCAAATTGCTCGCCGGCAGACGGTCTTGATTCACTCTGCGTCGCAGCAGGCGCAACACGGCGGGGCGCGCCGCGCATCGCCGCCGCCATCGTCGGGGCCTTTGTTATACGCTCTCAGCGCCTGGCGCCGCGCAGCCGGTGCCACACGAACAGGCCTACCGCGGCGAGCACCACGACCACGACCACCACATCGACCGAATGGAACGCGGCCTTGATGCGCGGGTCGCTGTTCCACTTGTCGCCCAGCTTCATGCCGATCCACGCCAGCGCGAAGCACCACGGCCAGGAGCCGAGCGTGGTGTAGAGGTGGAACTTCACCCGGCTCATCCGCGCCACGCCGGCGGGGAAGGCGATGAAGGTGCGGATCACCGGCAGCAGCCGCCCGACCAGCGCCGCGATGCTGCCGAAGCGCACGAAGAAACGGTCCGCCTGTTCGAGGTGATGCGCGTCGATCAACAGGTAATGGCCATAACGCTCGACCAGCGGGCGCCCGCCGCGCTTGCCCGCCTCATAGGCGATGAACGCGCCGATATTCTCGCCGATCGCCGCCGCCGTCGCCGCGCCGACCAGGGTGAACTTGCCCAGCGATACCATGTAGCCGGCGAACGGCATGATCACCTCGCTCGGCAGCGGGATGCAGGCACTTTCGATCGCCATCAGCAGTACGATGCCGGGATAGCCCAGAGCGGAGATCACCGTGATGGCGAAGGTCGCGAGCGCGGCAAGGATATTCTCGATCATGTCGCGCCTTTGCCCCGAAGCGGTCGCTTCTCGCCAGCGAAATGTGCGCGAGAAGGTTTTGGTCCAAAGCGCCGCCGCAAACACCTCGTCATGCTGAACTTGTTTCAGCATCCATGCGCAATGACTCGACCCGCGGGCGACGCTCCTGTGGCCACTGGTCGCGCATGGACCCTGAAACAAGTTCAGGGTGACGGTCACGTGGGGCATGCCTTCCGGTCAAACCGACAAGCCATCGTGGACCCGACAAGGCCGAAATATGTTACACGGCGACCATGACCCAGACTGACGACAAGCGCCTCGCCGCCGAGGCCGCGCTGGCCGAGATTGCCGACGGCATGGCGGTCGGCCTCGGCACCGGTTCGACTGCGGCCTTCGCCATCGCCGCGATCGGCCGGCGCCGTTCGACCGACTGGCCCAACGCCATTTTCTTCGCCACCTCGCGCCGGACCGCCCTGATGGCGCGCGAGGCCGGCGTGCCGATCGCCCGTTTCGATCGCATCTCTATGCTCGACCTGGTGATCGATGGCGTCGACGAGATCGATCCCGCCTTCCGTGCGATCAAGGGCGCGGGCGGGGCGATGCTGCGCGAGAAGATCGTCGCCACCGCCGCGCGACGCATGGTGGTAATCGCCGACGGCAGCAAGGCGGTCGCCGCGCTGGGCAAGGCGCCGATACCGGTCGAGACCTTGCCTTTCGCCCGCACCTTCGTTGCCGATTCGGTTGCGAAGCTCGGCGCCGAGCCGGTGCTGCGCATGGTCGACAGCGGCCGGGCGTATCGCACCGAGCAAGGCAATCTCGTGCTCGACTGCCATTTCGGTGTCATCGCCGATCCGCCCGCGCTCTCAGCCGCGCTGTCGGTGATTCCCGGGGCGCTCGGACACGGGTTGTTCGTCGATCAGGTGAACGCAGCTTATATTGCGCGTGAAGGCGTCGTTACGCGGCTGGCACGCGGCGACGTGACGTCCTAAAGGGCCCGAGTCCCTGAAACCCGATCGGACGTGCGCGCGTTCGGTCGATCACGAGCGAAGGCGATCCATGTCCGACACTGCAACCACGGCCCCCGACGACGTCCATGAGGACGGTTCGCTCGCGCGGCTGACGATCGACACGATCCGCACGCTGTCGATGGACGCGGTGCAGGCCGCCAATTCCGGCCATCCCGGCACGCCGATGGCGCTGGCGCCCGTGGGTTACGAGCTGTGGGCCAAGTTCCTGCGTACCGATCCGGCCAGGCCCGACTGGCCCAATCGCGACCGCTTCGTGCTGTCGGTCGGCCATGCCTCGATGCTGCTGTACAGCCTGCTCCATCTCGCCGGCATCCGCGAGATCGACCGCGACGGGAAGCCGACCGGGCAGGAGGCCGTCAGCCTTCACGACATCGAGCAGTTCCGCCAGCTCGGCTCCAAGACCCCGGGCCACCCGGAATACCGCCACACCACCGGCGTCGAGACCACCACCGGCCCGCTCGGCGCGGGGTGCAGCAACTCGGTCGGCATGGCGATGGCCGAGCGCTGGCTCGCCGCGCGCTACAACAAGCCGGGTTTCGATCTGTTCGACCATGACGTCTATGCGCTGTGCGGCGATGGCGACATGATGGAAGGCGTCTCGGCCGAGGCGGCGAGCATGGCCGGGCATCTCAAGCTGTCCAACCTGTGCTGGATCTACGACAGCAACCATATATCGATCGAAGGCGACACCGCGCTGGCGTTCGACGAGGATGTCGGCAAGCGTTTCCAGGCCTATGGCTGGAACGTCATCCATGTCGACGACGCCAACGACCTGGACGCGCTGTCCGACGCCTTCGCCGCGTTTCGGGCGACGACCGACAAGCCTACCTTCATCGTCGTCCATTCGATCATCGGCTGGGGATCGCCGCGTGCCGGCAGCGAGAAGGCGCATGGCGAGCCGCTTGGCGTCGATAACGTCAAGGCGACCAAGAAGGCCTATGGCTGGCCCGAGGACGAGAACTTCCGCGTGCCGGAAGGCGTGGTCGAGCATTTCAACAGCGCGATCTCTGGTCGCGGCAAACCGCTGCGTGAAGCGTGGGAAGCGAACTACGCCGAGTATCGCGAGACCTGGCCCGATCTCGCCGCACAAATCGACGCTATGCTGACCGGCAAGCTTCCCGATGGCTGGGACGCCGACATTCCCGTGTTCGACGCCGACCCCAAGGGCCTTGCCTCGCGCGATGCCGGCGGCAAGGTGCTCAACGCCATTGCGGCGAAGGTGCCGTGGCTGGTCGGCGGTTCGGCCGATCTGTCGCCCTCGACCAAGACCGACATCAAGGGCGCGGAATCGTTCGAGCCGGGTAATTATGCCGGCAGCAACTTCCACTTCGGCGTGCGCGAACATGGCATGGGCGGCGTGGTCAACGGCATGACGCTGTCGCATCTGCGCGGTTACGGTTCGACCTTCCTGGTGTTCGCCGATTACATGCGCGCGCCGATCCGCCTTTCGGCGATCATGGAACTGCCGGCGACCTGGGTGTTCACGCACGATTCGATCGGTGTGGGCGAGGACGGGCCGACCCACCAGCCGATCGAGCATCTCGCCACGCTGCGCGCCATTCCGGGTCTCGACACGATCCGTCCGTGCGATGCGAACGAGGTTGCCGCGGCGTGGAAGGCGATCGTCACTGAGAATGATCACCCGACCGCGCTGATCCTGTCGCGCCAGGCGCTGCCGACGCTCGACAGGAGCAAATATGCTTCGGCCGACGGTGTCGCGAAGGGGGGCTATGTGCTGGCCGACAGCGAGAACCCTGAAGTGATCCTGATCGCCACGGGGAGCGAAGTATCGCTCGCCATCGCGGCGTACGAGCAACTGAAGGGCGAGGGCGTGGCCGCGCGCGTCGTCTCGTTGCCGAGCTGGTACCGCTACGAACTGCAGTCCGACGCGTACAAGGAATCGGTGCTGCCGAAAGTGGTCCACGCGCGTTTGGCGATCGAGATGGGCGGGGAAATCGGCTGGGATCGGTATGTCGGGCTCGCCGGCAAGACGATCACGATGAAGACCTTCGGTGCCTCGGCGCCGATCGCCAAGCTGCAGGACAAGTTCGGCTTCACCGTCGACAATGTGGTGAAGCAGGCGAAGTCGTTGCTGGGCAAGTAGTCAGCCGTCACCCCGGCGAAAGCCGGGGTCTCATGGTGGCTGGAGATCCCGGTTTTCGCCGGGATGACGTGAAGAAGGATGGACGTGATGGGACGGTTGAACGATCTCGCGGGCGCAGGCCAGGCAGTGTGGCTCGACTTTGTCGACCGCAAGTTCCTCGCCGAGGGCGGCCTCCAGAAGCTGGTCGACGAGGATGGCGTGACCGGCGTCACGTCGAACCCGTCGATCTTCGAAAAGGCGATGGGCAATGGCGACGCGTATGACGCCGCACTTGCCGCGTTCGACAGGGCCAATCCCGACGCCTCGACCATGGCGCGCTATGAGCATCTCGCCATCCAGGACATTCAGAACGCCGCCGACACGCTGCGCCCGGTCTATGACCGGCTGGGCGGCAAGGACGGCTATGTCAGCCTCGAGGTCTCGCCCTATCTCGCCAACGACACCGACGAGACGATCGCCGAGGCGGCGCGGTTATGGGCGGCGGTCGACCGGCCCGATTTGATGATCAAGATCCCCGGCACCCCTGCCGGCGTGCCCGCCATCGCCGCGACCATCGCGGCCGGGATCAACGTCAATGTCACGCTGCTTTTCTCGATCGAGGCTTACAAGGCTGTCGCGCTGGCCTTCGTTGCGGGTCTCGAACAGCGCGTCGAACGCGGCGAGCCGATCGACCGGATCGCCAGCGTGGCGAGCTTCTTCGTCAGCCGCATCGACAGCAAGATCGACGACAAGATCGATGCCGGCATCGGCGGCGAGGACGCCAAGGCGATCAAGGGCAAGGTCGCCATCGCCAACGCCAAGCTCGCTTACGCCTGGTACGAGGAGTTCGTCGCGAGCGAGCGCTGGCAGAAGCTGGCGGCCAAGGGCGCGATGCCCCAGCGTCTGCTTTGGGCGTCGACCGGCACGAAGAATCCGGCCTATCCCGACACGCTCTATCTCGACACGCTGATCGGGCCGAACACCGTCAACACCGTGCCGCCCAAGACGCTCGACGCCTTCCGCGATCACGGCACCGTGGCGCAGACGCTTGGCGCCGATGTCGACGCGGCGCGCCATGTGCTGGCCGAGGCCGACCGGCTCGGGCTGGACCTGCCGGGCGTCACCGAGACTTTGGTCGAGGAGGGCGTGACCTCCTTCGCCAAGGCGTTCGACGACCTGCTCGGTTCGATCGCCGCCAAGCATCCGGCGGTGGCCTGATTCCTTTCCGTCATGCCGGACTTGTTCCGGCATCCACCGGCCCGCAGGCGTCGCAGCAGTTGAAGCGCGGCACGGTGGACCCCGGAACAAGTCCGGGGTGACGGATGAGTAGATTAACCCGCGTAAGGAGTCGCACCATGAAGATCGGCATCATCGGCATGGGTCGGATGGGCGCGAACATCGCGCGGCGGCTGATGCTCGCGAGCCATGAGACGGTGGTGTGGGATCGCGCCCAAGCGGCGATCGATGACGTGGTCAAGGACGGCGCCATCGCCGCCACCTCGCTCGAGGACATGAAGGCCAAGCTCGACAGCCCGGCAATCTACTGGGTGATGCTCCCGGCCGGCGACCCGACCGAGCAGACCATCGAGACGATCAGCGGCTTTGCCGCCACGGGCGACATCATCATCGATGGCGGCAACACCTTCTACAAGGACGACATCCGCCGCGCGAAGGCGCTGGCCGAGAAGGGCATCCGTTACATCGACGTCGGCACCTCGGGCGGGGTGTGGGGTCTGGAGCGCGGCTATTGCATGATGGTCGGCGGCGACAAGGACGCGGTCGACCATATCAACCCGATCCTCGCCGCGCTCGCGCCCGGTCTCGGTACCATCCCGCGCACGCCCAACCGCATGGCCAATGAGGGCGAGGATCCGCGCGCGGAGCAAGGCTATATCCATGCCGGTCCGGCCGGCGCGGGGCACTTCGTCAAGATGGTGCACAACGGCATCGAGTACGGGCTGATGCAGGCCTATGCCGAAGGGTTCGACATCCTCGCGTCGAAGAATTCCGACAAGCTGCCCGAGGACGAGCGCTTCGACCTCAACCTCACCGATATCGCCGAAGTATGGCGGCGCGGCAGCGTGATCTCGTCCTGGCTGCTCGACCTGTCGGCGATCGCACTGGCCAAGGACATGAAGCTCGAGGCGTTCACCGGCAAGGTGGCCGATTCGGGCGAGGGGCACTGGACGATCGAGGCGGCGATGGAGGAGGCGGTGCCGGTCAACGTGCTGTCGGCGGCGCTGTTCGCGCGTTACCGCAGCCGCGTCGAGCACACCTTCGGCGACAAGCTGCTGTCGGCGATGCGTTTCGGGTTCGGCGGCCATGTCGAGATGCCGCAATGAGTATTCGCCTGCTGGTATGCGACGTCGACGGCACGTTGGTCGATCAGCACAAGCAACTCACTCCGGCAACGATCGCCGCGGTGGAGAGGCTGCGCGACGCCGGGATCGGCTTCACCATCATCAGTGCGCGGCCCTGTTCGGGCATGCTGCCGATCGCCGAGACGCTCGGGATCGACGCGCCGATGGCGGCGTTCAACGGCGGCATCGTGTTCCGCCGCGACGGCACGGTCGAGTCGCATGTAACGATCGACGAGGGCGTCGCGCGCGGCGTGTTCGACCTGATCGGCGACGCGCCGGTCGACCGCTGGGTGTTTGCCGACAACCAATGGCACGCGAGCACCGACCAGGGCGTCCATGTCGAGCATGAGCGCGTCGCCTCGAACCAGGCACCGATCGTGACGACGGACTTCACCGCGTTGCTCGACCATGCCGACAAGGTCACCCTGGTCAGCGACGACCCCTCGGTGCTCGGCCCGTTGGCCGATCGCGCCAGGGCAGCGTTCGGCGACAAGGCGACCGTCGCCATGTCGCAGACCTATTATCTCGACGTCACCGCGCTCGCCGCCAACAAGGGCCATGGCATCACCGCACTCGCCGCCGCGTTCGACGTGCCGCTGGAGTTCGTCGCGGCGATCGGCGATCAGGCCAACGACCTGCCGATGCTCGCCAAGGCCGGCTTCTCGGTCGCTATGGGCAATGGCCCCGAGGCGGTGCGCCACGCCGCGCAACACGTCACGCTCGGCAACGACCAGGACGGTGTCGCCCACGCCATCGACACGCTGATCGCGCCGCGCTTCTAATTCCCCTCCCGCTTGCGGGAGGGGAGGAGTAGTCACGGCAAAATGCGCTGCAGTTCCTTGTGCCCTTCAAACTGGTGCTTCAACGCACCCGCGACGTGCAGCACGAACAGGGCGTAGACCAGCTTCGCGATGAGTTCATGCGCCTCGCCGAACAGGCTGTGCATCTGCTCACGCGTGTCGGGCGGCAGATTCATGATGAACCCGAGGCGCGGCCACTGGAACAAACCGAAATAAGGCATCGGATGCGTCGCGGCATCCTTCCACGCCGAGTCCATGATCCAGCCGGTCAACGGCATCGCGAAGATCACGAAGTAGAGTAGCCAGTGAACGATATGCGACGTGCGCACTTCCCAACCCTTGTAGCTCGTCGGCAGGGCCGGCGGCTTGTGCGACAGGCGCCACAACAGCCGCATGATCGCGAGGCCAAGCACGGTGACACCGACCGACTTGTGCAGGTCGATCATCGGCCGCACATGCTCGTCGGCGACCAGCGGCCAGATCCACGCCAGCGCGATGTTGGTGATGACGCCGATCGCCACCAGCCAGTGGAACAGAATCGCGGTGCGGGTATATCGGTCGCTCATCGGCACGCTTTCGTCGTTGGTCGTATGAGCCCTAGCGCGGCGCTCGCGCAATCGCTAGGCGGGCGCGCAATCGCAGGTTCATCTCGATCGAGTAACGAACTCCCCGCGCTATGAATTCCCTGACGAACACCTTCGTGGCCGAGTCGCCGCGGCTCACGCCACGCGCGATCCCGCTTGCCAGCCGGGCGATTGGGCTGCTCGCGCCGATCCTGTTCATCGTGCTGACCGCGCAGGCCTTCTTCCGTCAGGGGCTGATCGTGTGGTCGATCGGCATCGCCTATATTCTCTACGACACCGTGCTGCTGGCGTTCACCGCCTGGAACATCCGCGACCTGCGCGCGGCGCCGCCCGCGCTGCCGGGGGAGAGCGTGACCTTCGGGGTCATCGTCGCGGCGCATAACGAAGCCTCGGTGATCGCCAGCACGATCGACCGGCTCGCCGCGCAGGAGGCGCCGCCCGAGATTATCCTGATCGCCGATGACGGATCGAGCGACGACACCGCCGACGTGCTGGCGCGGCGTTATGGCCTCGCCGTGCCCGAGCTGGGCAAAATGGCGACCGGGTCGACCAACCTGCCGTCGCTGCGCTGGCTGCGCCTGCCGCACCGCGGCAAGGCGGTCGCGCTCAACGCCGCGGTTCTGGCGATCGATACCGAGGTGGTGCTGACGGTCGACGCCGACACACTGCTCGAACCCGGCGCGATCGCCGCGATGCGCGCCGCCTTCGCCGCCGAGCCCGAGCTGGTCGCGGCGACCGGCGTGCTCGCGCCGATCTGCGGGCCGAACCTGCAGGCGCGGCTATTCCAGTGGTTCCAGTCCTACGAATATGTCCGCAACTTCCTGTCGCGCCATGCCTGGGAGCAGGTCCACAGCCTGCTCCTGATCTCGGGCGCGTTTGCCGCGTTCCGGCGCGATCCGGTGGTCGAGGTCGGCGGGTTCGATCCCGATTGCCTGGTCGAGGATTATGAGCTGATCCACCGCCTCTACCGCCACGCCGCCGATCATGGCCGCGACTGGCGCGTGCGGGTGGTCGGCGGGGCGCTGGCCAGCACCGATGCGCCGGCGAGCCCGCTGGCGTTCCTCAAGCAGCGGCGGCGCTGGTTCGGGGGGTTCCTCCAGACACAATATTGGAACCGCGACATGGTCGGGAATCGCCATTTCGGGCTGCTCGGCACACGCATGCTGCCGGTCAAGGCGCTCGACACGCTGCAGCCGGTGTATGGCCTCGCTGCCTTCGTCATCCTGATCGCGGTGGTGGCGACCGGGCGCTTCCTGATCGCCTTCCCGATCCTGCTGGTGATGATCGCCAAGATCATCGTCGACCTCAGCTTCCATCTCTGGTCGCTCGGCATCTACAAGCGCTGGACCGGGCAGCGCGAGGGGCTGGGCATCGGCCCGGCGATCGTTGCCGCGATTGCCGAGCCTTTTACGTTTCAGTTGTTGCGGCACACCGGAGCGCTGTGGGGGTGGGTGGCGTTTCTTACCGGGCGCGGTGGCTGGGGGCGGCAGCACCGGACGGCGATTCCGGATATTTCGGCGGCATAGGGCGGGTCATCGCCACATCCGTCATCCCAGCGAAAGCTGGGATCTCCTGACGATAGCGCGCGCCCTGGCTGCATGAGATCCCAGCTTTCGCTGGGATGACGGGAGAGGGGGCGGTCGCGACTAGAAATCCAGTCGCGGCGCCGCTTCCTCGTCCTGATCGAAGCCGGACAGGGTTACCCCGAGCAACCGGATCGGCGCGCGTAACGGGAACAGGCTGCGCACGAGTGAGATCGCCAACGCGTCGAGCGTCGCCTTGTCGTCGACCAGCCCGCCGGGTGTGCGGCTGCGGGTGACGATGCGAAAATCGTCATAGCGCGCCTTGACCGTGACGGTGCGGCCATGGCTGCTGGTACGCTCGCACCAGCGCCACACATCGGCGGCGAGTGGGAGCAGCGCGGCCTCGACCGCCTCGGGCGTGGTCAGGTCGACCGCGAAGGTTGTCTCCGAACCCGATGATTTGCGCGGCTGGTTGGGCTCGACCGGGCGCTCGTCGATCCCGCGTGCCAGCCCGTAATACCAGGCGCCGGCCTTGCCGAAGCTGCGTTGCAGGGTCGGCAGGTCCCAGGTGCGCAGGTCGGCGCCGGTCATGATGCCGAGGCGGTTCATCTTCTCGGCGGTCTTGGGGCCGATGCCGTGGAAGCGGCCGATCGGCAAAGCGGCGACGAAAGCCTCGCCCATCTCCGGCGTGACGACGCATTGGCCGTTGGGCTTGTTCTGGTCCGAGGCGAGCTTGGCGAGGAACTTGTTGTAGGAAATGCCGGCCGAGGCGGTGAGCTGGGTCTCCTCGAAGATCCGTGCGCGGATTTCGCGCGCCGTCGCGGTGGCCGAGGGCAGGCCTTTCAGGTTCTCCGTCACGTCGAGATAGGCCTCGTCGAGTGACAGCGGCTGCACCAGCGGGGTATAGTCGTGGAAGATGTCGCGAATCTGCTGCGAGACCGCGCGATAGACGTCGAAACGGTGCGGCACGAAGATCAGATCGGGGCAGCGCCTGAGCGCGGTGACCGAGGGCATCGCCGAGCGTACGCCGAACACCCGCGCCTCGTAACTCGCCGCCGCGACCACGCCGCGCCCGCTCGGGCTGCCGACCGCGACGGGCTTGCCCCTGAGCGACGGATCGTCGCGCTGTTCGCACGAGGCGAAGAACGCGTCCATGTCGATATGGATGATCTTGCGCGTCATCTTGCGCTGTGTAGCGCAGCGGTGCCAAGAGTGGAACGATGAGGGAACAGATTTCCGCGGCCGAGGCACGGCGCATCGCGCTGGCGGCGCAGGGTTTCGGTGCGAAGCTGCCGGAGCGGGTGACCGCGCGCCACCTCGACCGCACGCTCGACACGCTGGCGCTGCACCAGATCGACAGCGTCAACGTGCTGTCGCGAGCGCATTACCTGCCGGCCTTTTCGCGGCTTGGCGACTATGACCGCGACCTGTTCGACCGAGCCGCCTGGGGGCCGAAGCGGGCGCGCAAGCGGTTCGAATATTGGGCGCACGAGGCGTCGTTGCTGCCGCTCGACCTGCATCCTCTGCTGCGCTGGCGCATGGCGGAGGCGGATCGCGGCGAGCGCGGCTGGACCAACCTCAAGCGCTTCGCGACCGAGCGGCGTGGCGAGGCGATGGCGTTGCTCGACCGCATCAGGGGCGAGGGGCCGCTTGCCGCGTCGGACTTCGACGGCAGCAGGGGCAGTGGTGGCTGGTGGGGATGGAGCGACATCAAAGCCACGCTGGAGTGGCTCTTCTGGGCGGGCCATGTCACCACCGCGACGCGGCGAAGCAGCTTCGAGCGGGTCTATGATCTGCCCGAACGGGTCGTCCCGCCTGCGATCCTCGATCTGCCGACACCCGATGTCGCGACGGCGCAGCGTGCACTGGTCGAGCGCTCGGCGCGGGCGATGGGCGTGGCGACGGCGGTCGACCTGCGCGACTATTTTCGGCTGTCGCCCGAGGCGACGCGGGTAGCGATCGAGGTGCTGGTCGAGCAGGGTGTATTGCTACCGGTGGCGGTGAAGGGCTGGAGCAAACCGGCCTGGTTGCACCACGACGCGAAGGTGCCGCGCCGGGTGAAGGGTGCCGCGCTGCTCGCACCGTTCGATCCGCTGATCTGGGAACGCGCGCGGGCAGAGCGGATCTTCGGCTTCCGCTACCGGATCGAGATCTATGTGCCGGCGGAGAAGAGGGTGCACGGCTATTATGTGCTGCCGCTGCTGCTCGACGACCGGATCGTGGCGCGGGTCGATCTCAAGGCCGATCGGCAAAGCGGGCGGCTGCTGGTGCAGAGCCGCCATTTCGAGCCGGGTGCGCCGGGAGACGTCGGAGATCGGCTGGTGGCGGAGTTGCGGCGGATGGCGGACTGGCTGGGGTTGGGGGAAATTGTCTTCGCGCGATAGCGACCTTCGCCCGATCAACCGTGCTTGCGAAACATGACGGTTTCCTCATCCTCGTCCGGCATCAAACGATGATCACGATCGTAAAGGGGTGCCTGGGGGTCGCGGCGGCGGCGGATGAGCGGATCGAAATTGGCGGCCGACGCCGTGTCTCCAAAGCGGAAGCAGGCGTGGCGAACGACCAGCAACCCGCCCGGTTTCACGCTTCGTGCCAGAGTGGCCGTGACGCGCTCGAAATCGGCGAAGACCATGCGATGGTCGCAACGTGGCGGGGCCGCGCTGAGATCGCCATGGCGCAGCACCGACATGGCGAAGACGGCATCGAAACTGGCCGGCGCCATGGACTCGGCGGACGCGGCGACGACGAAGTGCAACGCGTGATGCGCGCCAGCCTTGCGGGCGCGGGCGCGGCATTCCCGAATCCGGCGCGCGCTGATGTCGATGCCGGTGATGTGGGCGGCGGCGAAATGTTCGCGCAATGCAAATACTTCATCGCCGCGCGCGCAACCGAACGACATGAGGTGGTGGCCCGGGCCATCGCCGATCCATTGTCGCGCCATGGCGAACAATTCCGGATGACGGTCCGGCCTGGTATGACCTGAGGGCTGCATCAGGCCGGGTGGCGGAAAGGCCCGCAGTCGTGCCGTCTCGCGAAAATTGCGATCGAATGCCATCTGTCGCAGCCAGTTCAGCGCCGCAAAGGCGGAGGTTCTCCGCAGCCATGCCGGCATGGCGCGACGCAGGCTATCAGATCCGTGAGACGGCATATCGATCGGTAACCCTCAGCCGCCTGCGCTGACGCACGCCCTAATCTTACCGATAGTCACCGATCAAGGCCGACCATGTCGCCCGCGATCTAGCCTCCGGCATAACCGCCGATGATCGGCAGGATTTCGCCAGTGATGTAGCTCGAACATTGTTTCGAGGCGAGGAACACATAGGCCGGCGCGATCTCCTCGGGCTGGGCGGGGCGTTTCATCGGCGTGTCGGCGCCGAATTCGGCGACGTCTTTCGCTTCCTTGTCGCTCGGGTTGAGCGGGGTCCATACCGGCCCCGGCGCGACCGCGTTGACGCGGATGCCCTTGGGGATGAGGTGGGTGGCGAGGCTGCGCGTGAAGGCGTGGATGCCGCCCTTGGTCATCGAATAATCGAGCAGGTCCTTGTTGCCCATAATGCCGGTGACCGAGCCGGTGTTGACGATCGCGCTGCCGGGCGCGAGGTGCGGCACCGCCGCCTGGGCCATGAAGAAATAGCCGTAGAGATTGGTCTTGAGCGTCTGGTCGAAATGCTCGGGCGTCAGCTCCTCGAAGCTCGGGGCATGGACCTGGAAGGCGGCGTTGTTGACCAGGATGTCGAGCTTGCCGAACCTCTTCACGACCTGCGCCACTGCCGCTTGGCAGAAAGCGCGATCGCGCACGTCGCCGGGGATCAGCAGGCAGTGGCGGCCCTCGGCTTCGACCGCGCGGTACGTGTCCTCGGCGTCGCGCTGCTCCTCGCCGAGATAGACGATCGCGACATCGGCGCCCTCGCGCGCGAACAGCACGGCGACTGAGCGGCCGATGCCGCTGTCGCCACCGGTGATGATCGCGACGCAGCCATCGAGCTTGCCCGAACCCTTGTAGAAGGGCGCGTCGTACATCGGCGCCGGATCGAGCGCGGATTCATTGCCGGGCTTTGCCTGGTGCTGTTGCGGCAAGGGCGGCTCGGGATAGCGCCGTGCCCCCGCCTGCATCGCACCCTTTTTCGGCTCGAGTGTGTGTGCGTCGGCTTCGGCGACCTGTTCCTGGATGTCGCGTTGTTGATACTCGGCCGTGCCGAGCATGAAGGTTTCCTTGTCGGTCATAATACGCCTCGCTGGTTCACCGGCAAGAACCAGCGAGCGGCGGGGGTGTTCCGGCAGTCGGACGGCGCGTCAGCGCCGGCAGGGGCCCGCTGGTACAGGCGCGATCCCGCGCTGCCAATGGCGCAGCAACGTCAGCAGATGCGGCACGTCATGCAGCGGCAACAGCGTGCCGCCGCCATGCGCGTCGAGCAGGGTGATGTCTTCGCGCCCGCTTTGCCGGTCGCAGCGATATTCGAGCTGGCGGCCGGCAACCACGCCGACGAGCCCGGCGGTTTCGAACGTGCCGATCGGCACCGCCGCGCGCGCTGTTGATTGCTGCAGCGCGGTGCCGCGCCATTCGGGCGGGGGCCTTCCGCCGACGGCGGCGAGCAGAGTCGGCGCGACATCGATCTGGCTGGCGACAGGACGCTGCGGCCAGTCGCCGCCCCCGCGCGGATCGAGGACCAGCAACGGCGCGGCGATCGCCGCCGGGTCCGGCGGTCCGCCATGGAACAGCTTGCCGCCTTCGCCGACACGTTCGCCGTGATCGGCCGTGATGATCATCAAGGCATCGCCCAAGCCGCGCGCGCGCAGCGTCGCGACGATATCGCGCAGCACGGCGTCGGCCTGCCGCACCCTCGCATCGTACGTCAGCGCATAGGGATGTTCCGGATCGTCATTGCGTGCGGCGGCGAGGAACGGCGGCTGCAATACCGAGCCGTAATGGGCCGACATCAGATGGATGTAGATGAAGCTGTGACGCGGATCGGGAAATGCCGCTTCACGCAGCATGGCGAGGACATGGCGGTCGTCGGCCGGGGTGCCGAACCCCGGCTTGTCGTCGCGCAGCAAGGCGATCGGGCTGCCGAAGTTGGCGACGATGTTGCTGTAGCGGCTGTTGCCACCGGCCATCATCAGATAGCTGCGATAACGATGCCGTCCCAGCGCATCGATGATCGTCGCGGGGCGACGGCCGAAATCATCCCAGCTGCGCGACGCCAGCACGCTCATGATGCCGCAATAGGAAAAGGTGCAGGTGGCAAAGGAGGGGTCGAAGACGTGCAGCTTGCCGCTGGCCTTCACGCCGCTGAGGAATGGCGTGTTGGCGAGCGCGGGATTGTAGACGCCCATGCGGTCGCGGCGCAGCGCATCGACGATCACCAGCACCAGCGGCCGCGCGTTCGGCAGGTCGCTGCGCGGTTCG
The DNA here is from genome assembly GCA_040390605.1 of Pseudomonadota bacterium. Classification (GTDB taxonomy): domain Bacteria; phylum Pseudomonadota; class Alphaproteobacteria; order Sphingomonadales; family Sphingomonadaceae; genus Sphingomonas. The sequence continues at coordinate 28,948 of JAZJXZ010000021.1, read as the reverse complement.
CCGGCAATGCCCGGCGTGCCGCGCCCCGACATCAGCGCGTCCGGCGCGATGACGAAGGAGTTGGTGTGGACCCAGATGAGGCTGCGCGGTACCTGGATCAGCAGCATCGCCACCATCAGGGGCGGTACGAGCCAGCGCAGCGCCACGTCGCGACCCGCCGGCAGCTTCAGGCGCCACGCCATCGTCCGCCGCGCGACCTCGACCAGCAGGCCGGCGACCGGCAGGTAGAGCAGGACATGCGCGACCAGCGTGGCGATCAGGATCAACACCACGCGCGTCCCGTCGATGCCGATGCTGTTGAGCAGCGAGAGCACAAGATCGGGCGCGCTGCGGATCATCTCGAACGGCGCGGCCAGGCCGGTGAGATGGAACATCACTACCGCCACCATATCGAGCAACGAGGTGATGGTGTGCAGCGGCGCTATCAGGGCGACGCCGGCGATCGCGGCCAGGCGTCTACCGCGTCGCGTGTCGGGGAACAGTGCAACGACGAACGCCACCCCGGCCAGGACCGCGACGATCAGCGCGACGTGCACGATCAGGTCGTAGCGGGCGACGGTGATCGCGGCGCGGCTGAACAGCAAGCGGACGAGCGACTGCGCCGCCCACAAGGCAGCCAGCCCCCCGGCATACCACCATCGCCACCGCGCCGCCCCCATTCGACAAGCTCCCTGCCGATAGCGGGCTAAGCTGCGCGCCTGCTCCCGGCAAGCACCGATCCGGCCTTGTCGCGCCGTCACGCGCTGCCTATGCGGCTAGCATGCGGGGCCGGACACACGAACGATGAGCGCTATCGCCGGTATCGTACATGTCGATGGCCGCAGCGTGTCCGAACAGACCCTCGCCGCGATGGAAGCGGCCGCGCCGCCGCGCGGTTTCGACGGTACGACGCGGTGGATCGATGGCGCGGCCGGTCTGCTGCGCACGGCGCACGCCACCACGCCCGAGGCGATCGGCGAGGTGCAACCGCTGGTGGACATCGGTTCGGGCACCGCAATCCTGTTTGACGGCCGGCTCGACAACCGTGCTGACCTGCTCGACCTGCTTGGCTGGCATGGCGCTGCCTTGGCCGCGGCGCCCGATCCGGCGATTGCGCTGGCGCTGTTCGAGCGGCTCGGTGACGGGTTCGTGCGACGGCTGGTCGGGGATTTCGCCATCGCCTTGTGGCAGCCGCGCGCGCAGCGCCTGTTGCTGCTGCGCTCCCCGATCGGCTGGCGGCCATTGTTGTGGACCTTTGACGGCAAGACGTTCGGTTTCGCGACCGAGCCTCGCTCGCTGGTGCTGGGGCTCGGCCTCGACCGCCGCCTGAACGAGGGGGTGATCGGCGAATTTCTCAGCGCGCGCTTCGTCACCCAGAATGAGACGTTCTGGCAGGGCGTGCAGCGCGTGCCGGCAGGATCGGCGGTGGCGCTCGAACAGGGTCGCGTCCGCGAATGGTATTGGCATGACGAACCCTTCGAGGATCTGTCGCGCCTTTCGGTCGAGGAGCATGTCGAGCGATTTTCCGCGCTGTTCGACCAGGCCCTGATCGCCACGACGCGCGGTGCGGGATCGGTTGCCTCGCAATTGTCCGGCGGGCTCGACTCGTCGGCCGTGGTGTGCCGGGCGACCGAGTTGCACCGTGCCGGGCGGATCGACCGCCAGATCGAAGCGATCAGCGCGCGTTACCCCGGCGAAGCACAGGACGAGAGCGAATATAGCGGCGCGGTCGAGGCGCATCTCGGAATCACCGCGACGGTAGTCGGCGCCCGACCATTCGATCTCGATGCGGCGCGCAACTGGTGCGCGGACACCTATCAGTTGCCGGTGCGGCCCAACGCGCTCGACACTCTGCCCAATGCCTGCGCGCATCTCGAAGCGAAGGGCGGGCGCGTCCTGCTGACCGGTGAGGGCGGTGACGACTGGCTCAACGGATCGCAGGGCCATTGGCCCGATCTGTTGCTGCGCGGTCGTTGGGCCGCGCTGCTGCGCGACGGCCGGCGGCGCTGGCCGGACAAACCAGGGTACGTCGCTGCACGACGTGTCCTCTATCACAGCGCCATGCCGTTTCTCAGCCGGCGCTATCGCGCGCAGCTGCTTCACCCGCACCTCGATTACGACCTGGAGGTGCCGGCATGGCTGCGCGCGGATTGGGCCGACCGCATCGGCTTGCGCGAACGCTGGCAGCAATACCATACGCCTGTCGCGCTGCCGACCTTCGCACAGCGCAACCGGTTCGGCGTGTTCACGGCGGCACGCCGACACGTCAATATCGACAATATACTGGCCTATGCCGAACGGCATGGCGTCGAGTTGCGTCACCCGTTCCACGACCTGCGCCTCACACGCTTCTATATGGGTGCCGCCGGGACGGCATTACGCGCCGACGGCGAGCGCAAATATGTCCTGCGCGAAGCGATGCGCGGCACGTTGCCCGAAAAGGTCCGCCAGCGCCGGGACAAGGCCTATTTCGTCGCTCACCTTGCCGGGACCGTTATCGAGCTGCTCGACCAGCGCCCGCTCGAGGAGACGCACTGCGTGCAGCGCGGCTGGGTCGACCCTGCCGCGCTGCGCCGGCTGGTCGAGCCGTATCGGTCCTGGCACGCGGCCGGCGCCAGCGGCCCGTTGCCCGCGATGCCGCTGGGCCCGGTATGGTTCGCGCTCGCGACCGATATGTGGCTCGACCACGCTTTCCGAGCTTAGCGCAAGGGGGAGGATGTTCGGCCGATGACGGCGATCGAAGACACTGCGCTCATCAGCCTGAGACGTGACATGATTGCTGCCGCCTCGGACGACGAGATGATCGTGCTCGACGCCGAACGCGGCGATTTCCTGCAACTCAACAAGACGGCGGCGCGCATCTGGGCGCTGCTGGAAGAGCCGCTCACCTTCGGTACCTTGTGCGCGCGTCTGGCCGAGCAGTTCGCCGTCGACCCGTCAGCCTGTCGTGAGGAGGTGCGCGCCTTTGTGGGGGAGCTGTCGCGACGCGGCCTGGTCGAGATTGGTGGCGAGCAGGCTGCGTAACATGTGACGCGTGTCGCCCGCTCCGGCTATTGTTGTTGCATCGTCTTTCTGCCGGCTCGCGCCTTTTTCACGATGCTCTGGATTCCAGTCCTGCCGATCGCGCGGCCCGTTCGCGCAGATAACGCACGACCATTGCCTCGCTGCGCGCGTCGGCCTGTTTGCGCATGCGGACCGGTGGCGGTGACGCGGCGCTGCCGAGGAAACGCAGCACGCCGGTTACGCTGCCCTCGTAATCGGCGGCGAGGTCCTCGTAGGTCACGCGGTGCGGCGTTACGCCCAGCGCGGCGAAAAAATTGTCCCAATGGCCGTGGCAATAATCGGAATAGCCGATCAGCCGTTCGATTCGTTCAAGGTCGAAATGCGGGTCGGCGCGGGGGGCATGCTCGCCGACATTGGGGATCGAGCGCCACAGGCCGGTGTCGGTCGCCGCGACGGCCGAAATCGCCTGGCGGAGGCGGTCACGGCGCGCCAGATGTACGAACGAAGGTGACGGAAACAACGGCGCCATCAGTTCGGCGAGCGCGCGATATGTGTCGGCGCCGGTTTCCTCCGGCTGGCTTTTTGCCAGGGAGCCGAACCGCATCGGCGCGATCTCGGCCGCGAGCTCCACGACGTCACGCCAGAAGAGCTTGACCGACAATGTCCCGTGCGGGTCGGTGCGATACCGGGTTGTCGCGGCGGCATAGCTTTCGATGTCGGGGGCTTGCCAGCGCTCGGCCAGTGCGGGGCGGAAGCCGGCATGGAAATATTCCAGCGGGCAGCCCAACCCGCCGGCAAAATGCAGCGCCTCGCCGAGCAGCGTGCTGCCGGAACGCTGGTGCGTGCAGATCAGGATGGTGCGACGAGGCTGACCGTGCCAGGCGGCATAATCATGCTCAGCCGTTGCCAGGTCATAATGCTTCCGCGGCGCGGGGCCGGCCGATTCAGCCGTCATTTTCCACTCTCATGCCGAAGCGGCGGGAGGTCATACAAAAAACGGGCCGGGTACAGGGTACCCAGCCCGATCTCGCATCCGTGAAATCGCATCCGTGAAATCAGTGATCAGCTGACGTTGTTGGTGCCTTCGCCAATGGCGCTGCCCAAACCCTGCGCCGCCGAAACCGGCTCGAACGACAAAATCTCGGGCTTCACCCATGCATCGCGAGCGACCGACAGATCGGCATTGCCCGCAGTCAAACCAGCGTCTTTGTCGAAAGCCATGATCAGTCCCCTTGAAATCGGTTCACCCTTGTAACGAGCCGCGCTAACACAAGCCCGCCGGCGGATCAATGACATGCGATCCCCGAAATGGTGCAACGCGGTACAGTGTGATGTGTTTCCCACAGCGCCATTCGCGCGGTCATGGCTTCGCATGTCCGGGCCTTTCGGTGCGGCTCCGCAACTGCTGGCCTGTGGCGTAAAAGCGCCACGCGAACCCGGCGTGCGGCAATGTTCGGCGTTTCTGCTCAGCGATTCGAGGCGGCGCGATTGCGGCCGGGACGCTCTTGGGTGGGATATGCCAGCGATCGGATCGCGATTCATCGTTTCGGAAGTAGTCGCTTGCTGAACCTCACTCGCCCGGTTTGTAGCGCCGTTCGGTATGGCCCTCGAGTTCCTCGGGGTAGAAATAAACCGGCCGCAGCGCCCCGCTCGCATAACGCGCTGCCTGATCGTTGAAATGCCTGGAAGCCGGATCGCCGCTCTCGCCGCCGGCCGTCACTGCCCAGGCGCGCAGGCGCGGACCGAATTCGACCACCGCAACGAAGCTGTTGCCGCTGGTGCCGTAATAGTTCTTCGTGTTGGGATAGGCATGTGCGCCGAACGAGGCGAGGCTGCCCCATTGTGCCGAGGTGAAGGGCACGGGGATGCTAGGCTGCGCGTCGTCGAAATGCGCGGTGATCGAATCGTCGAGCCGCTGGAAGCGATTGATGCGACCCCAGGGCACGCGCCAGCCGCCGAAATCGGCGGTGAGTTTCGCCACGGCGCGATCGAGCGCGGCGAGACGCATCTCGGGCGTGGCGCGGGTCGCGATATATGCGGGCACGTTGATGCGCTCGGCTTTGGCGAACTCGCCCACGTCGCGCCACAGCCCGTCGCCCCAGAATATCGCGAGCGAGGTCGCCTCGGAATCGGCACCCCAGCGATCGTCCCAGCCCTTGAGCAGCGCGATCGGCGCGGCCAGCTTCGCGCGGCGTGGATCGGTTGCGGGCAGGGCGTCATAGTCGGCGACGAGTTTGGGGATCAGTACGGCGAAAGCCGGTAGATAGCTGTCATAGGCCGCCGCGATCAGCCGCGCGGGCGTGAAGTCGTGATGGTCGGTCAGCAGCAGGTCGCTGTGTGTGCCGCGCGCATTGGGCCCGGCCTGATCCATGTAGCGCGGATAGTCCTTCGCCTTCGGGCTGTCCGGCCCGGCTGATTGCCACGGCCAGTCGTTCGAGTTCTTGGCCCAGCCCACGCCCGGGTTGATTGTATTGGGCAGGGCGCGGATCGGGTGCAGGCCGTGCCAGTCGGTCGCCGGGTCGCTGCCGTCGACCGGACGGGTATAGTCGAAGCGGTCATTGCGGATCGGCACGAATTGCGGATGGAGATAGGCGATTTCGCCCTTGTTGTCGGCGAACAGCGTGTCGTTCGATGAATTGGCCTGGCGCGAGGCGACCTGCATGTACGAGGCGAGATCGTGCGCGCGGGTGCGCAGCCAGCTTTGCTCGAGCGCCGGGATCGGTTTCCACATCAGCGCTTCGGTGATCCAGATCGCGCCATGCGCCGCGACGACGGGCCCATGATGCGTGCGATAGGTCATGAAGCTGCGCTGGCCCATGCTGCCGTCGGGCTGGCGAAAGGCGATCGTGACCTTGCGTTCCGTCACCGGACGCTGCTCCGCGCCGTATCGGTAAGTGAATTTGCCGTCCGGCCCCGGCGTTACTCTCTCCTCGAACTCGTCGACATTGTCGACGCCGGACGAGGTGTGCATCCACCCCGCATGTTCGTTGAAGCCCTGGTAGATGAAGAACTGCCCCCAGGTCGACGCGCCATAGGCGTTCAGGCCGGCGTCGCTGGTCATCTGCAGCTCGGAGCGGAAATAGAAGCTGGTGTGCGGGTTGATCAGCAGCAGGGCATGGCCGTCGACGGTGTTCTTCGGTGCGATGGCGATACCGTTGGAGCCGCGTGGCTCGCGGGGGGTGCGGCCGGTCTGCTCGTCGTTCAGCGCGATATGGTCGCCGTAAAAGGCGGCGAGCTCGGCGGTCGAGATGCGCTCGATATCGCCGCCGATACTGCCTTCGGTGAAGGACAGCGCCATCCATGGCTCGAAGCGCGTCAGCACCTTGGGACGCACGGCCGGATGGGTGGCGAGATAATAGTTCAGCCCGTCGGCCCAGGCATCCATCAGCCCACGCAGCCAGGCCGGGCTGATGCGATACTGGTTCTGCAACGCGGCCGGGTCGACATAGAGCCGCTGCCGCAGGTCGGCCCATATCGCACCTGACCCTTCCGCCTCCGCGGTGCGGCCGAGTGCGGTCAGGTAATTGGCCTCGATGCGTCCAAAATCGTCCTCGGCCTGGGCATAGACCGCACCGAACACCGCATCGGCATCGCTCTTGCCGTGAACGTGCGCCACGCCCCAATCGTCGCGCGTGATGGTGACGCGCGCCGCCTCGCCGCGCCAGCGCGCCATATCGTCGGCAAAGGCGGCGGTGGGGAAGCAAAGGGCGGCTGCGAGGAGCAGCTTGCGTGCGGCGTGGCGACGGCTATCCATGACGACGACGCTATCGGGCACGACAGCGAACGACAAGCTTGGCATGACGGGGCATGGGGAAGACGGCCATGAAGATCTGGGCACTGCTCGCGACGCTCGTGGGTGCCTTGGGAGGCGGGGCGGCGTTGGCCGATACGCCCGTCGCGACGCTGCTGCGCCCCGCCGCGGTGTTCGACGGCGTCGATCCGGCGGCGCATCCCGGCTGGCAGGTGCTCGTGGTGGGGGACCGGATCGCCGCGGTCGGACCGAACCTGACGGCACCAGCGGGCGCGACGACCGTCGATCTGCCCGGCGACACGCTGATGCCGGGGATGATCGAAGGCCACGGCCATCTCTTCCTGCATCCCTATGACGAGACCAGCTGGGACGATCAGGTGCTGCACGAGCCGCTCGCGCTCCGCACCGCGCGTGCGGTGGCGCAGGCGCGGACCACGCTGATGGCGGGGTTCACCACCGAACGCGATCTCGGCACCGAGGGTGCGGGTTATGCCGATGTCGGACTGAAGGCGGCGATCGACCAGGGCATCGTGCCGGGCCCGCGCATGCTCGTCGCGACCCGCGCGATCGTCGCGCTCGGCGCCTATGGCCCCAAGGGCTTCGAGCCTGGCGTGGCGATTCCCCAGGGCGCCGAGGAGGTCAGCGGGGTCGATTCGATCATCGCGGCGGTGCGGCGGCAGATTGCCGGTGGCGCGGATGTGGTAAAGCTCTATGGCGACTATCGCTGGCGTCCGGGCGAGCCGAGCATGCCGACCTTGTCGCTCGACGAGATAAAGGCGGCGACGGCCGCCGCGCATGACGCCGGGCGGATCGTCGCGGTGCACACGTCCACGCCGGAGGGCATGCGTCGCGCGATCGCCGCCGGGGTCGACACCATCGAGCATGGCTATGGCGGCACGCCCGAGATCTTCGCGGCGATGGCGGCGAAGCACATCGCGCTCTGCCCGACCCTCGCCGCTTCGGATGCGGTATCGCGCTATCGCGGATGGACGGGTGGAGACCCGGTGCCGGAAAGCGTCGCGCAGAATCGCCGCGCCTTCGCACTGGCCCGCGCTGCGCATGTCGATATGTGTATGGGCGGCGACGTCGGGGTGTTTGCGCATGGCGAAAATGCCCGCGAGATGGACCTGATGGCCGCCGCCGGCATGCCTGTGGCACAGGTGCTGATCGCCGCGACATCGGGCAATGCACGCTATTTTCATCTCGGCGATCGGCTCGGCGCGGTGCGGGTTGGCTTGCTCGCCGATCTCATCGCAGTACAAGGCGACCCGACACGGGATATCGCCGCGGTCCGCGCGGTGAAATGGGTAATGAAGGGAGGCCGGATTGTCCGACAACAATGACGCCAGCGATAGGCAGGCGCGGCTGACGGTCGAGGATTTTGCGCCCCACATCGGCACCGAATTCATCGCGCGGCATGGCGATTTCGAGGATCGCCTGACGCTGGTCTCGGCGACGCCGTCGAGCCGCGCGCCGACCGACGGTTTTCGTCACGCCTTCAGCCTGATTTTCGACGGGATTCGCGATGATGCGATGATCACCAACATCATCGAGATCGATCATCCCGTGATGGGAGCGCAGATGCTGACGCCATCGGCGATCGGCCACAGCAAGACCGGCGGCTTCCGCTACGAGATCGTTTTCAGCTAAGCGGGGGCGGCGTCCAGCGCATCAGCATGTCGAGTCCGAGATCCTCGACCTCGACGAAACCCTTGCGCAGATAGAGTCGCTTCGCCGGGTTGAGATGATCGACGCGCAGCGTCACGGCGACGCCGACACGCGCCGCCTCGGCCATCGTCAGGTCGAACACGGCGCCGCCGACACCCTGCCCGCTATGGTCGGGCAGGATTGCGAGATCGACCATATAATGCTCGCGCTTGCCACGATGGAGGTAAAATCGCCCCACCGGCACGCCGTTGCGCTCGATAATGTAGAAATCGGCATCGGGAAAATCGGCGCGATAACCGTTGTGCCGCGCGTCATATTGTTGCTGCAGCAACGCGACCTTCTGCTCGGGCGGTAGCGGCAGCGCGGCGAACTCGTTCCAGCGCACCGCAATGTTGAGACGGCGGAGGAACGCCTCGTCCTCCGCCGTCTCCGGTCTCAATCTGATGGCGTCGGGCGTCAGTTGCGTGCCGGGAAAACGCCCTGCGTGCAGATGCAGTAATTGATCGCCAGCACCGGCTGAATGTTGTTGTGCGGCTGGTTGCCACCGGCAAAGCCGATGAAGGTCGGATGCAGCGTCGTCGCATTTTCCAGCGGCGGATTGTTCCAGGTGAAGCCGATCTGGGTCGCGCTGGTATTGAAACGACTCAGATAATCGCCGGCCGCGGGTGCATTGTGCATGTCGGCCGTACCGGGCTTGATCCGCGTATAAGGCGTATGCGAATGGCTCGGCATCTCGGTGCTGAGCAGCGTCACGGTTTCCGAGCCGATCTCCTCGCCCTCGACATATTGGCTGAGCCCGGATCCCTGGCCCATGCCGAGCGCGAGGCGGCTCCGCAGATCGGGCAGCGCAAAGGTCGTCTGGCCGTTGCCGCCATAGGTCGTGCCGAGGATCGAGAACAACGCGGTGTTGGACGCGATCGACAGGATCTGGCCCGCGCACAGCGCCCAGTTGCGTGGCGCGAAATTGAAGCCGAAGGGGCGGATTTCGCCGATATATGGATTTGACATGGGTCTTTCCCCCTTACGAGCCTAGTTTTGCGACGGGAAAACGCCTTCGAGCGCGATGAGATAGTTCAACGCGAGGATCGGCTGGATATTGTCGTGCGGCTGATTGCCACCCGCCGAGGATACCGACGATGCCGCCGGCGGCGCATCGGTCGTGCCGGTGGCGGCGCCGTTCAGATAGAGGAATTCCGTGACCGCCAGCGAGGGTTTCGCCGGCAAGGCATTGGCCGGTGCCGTCGCCGTCCCGGCGACCGTCGTGGCGATCGTCTGATGGGTATGCGACGGCAGCTGCGACGAGGTCAGCGTGACGGTTTCGACGCCGCTGGCCTCGCCGATCACGCGATTGGTCAGCCCGGGCCCCTGGCCCTGATGAAGGGCGACGCGGCTCTGCAGATTGGGCAGCGCGAAGGTGTTGACCCCGTCGCCGCCATAGGTCGTGCCGAGCAGGGCATAGAGCGCATCGTTTTGCGAAATGGCAAGCAGCTGGCCGTTGCAATAGGCCCAGCCTCGAATCTGGAAATTGCCAGCGAACAGCTTGATCTCGCCGAGATATGGGGTAGCCATGATCCAATCCTTCGAAAATGCGGTCGTTGGAGCGAATTAGTTGCGCGAGGGGAAGATTCCCGACAGCGCAATGCAATACGTCACCACGAGATAAGGCTGCATGTTCTGGTGCGGCAGATTGTTGCCGGTGGTGGCGAGCATGTTCGTCGCGAGCGGCACCGTTGCGCCGCCGGGTGCGGCATAGGTCGGCACCAGCGTCCCATCGAGAACCTTCGCGCCGGCGAGGAAGCTGTTGAGCGGAGAGGGCTGGTCGCCGACGGCGTTGTTCGCTGCCCACAAATGATTGTGCTGCGGCATCTGCGTGGAAATCAGCGTCACCGTCTCGGTGCCGATTTGTTCACCGATGACATAGTTGCTCAGGCCGGGGCCCTGGCCCTGGTTGACCGCACCGCGACCGCGCAGATCAGGCAGCGCGAAGGTCGTCACGCCATTACCGCCGTAAAAGGTACCGAGCAGCGAGAACAGGGCCGCGTTCTGCTGGATCGAGAGCAGCTGGCCGTTGCACATCGCCCAGGACTTCGGCGCGAAGTTGAAGCCGAAGGCGCGAATCTCTCCAAGAAATGGTGCTGACATCGGCTCTCCCCATCATGAAACGCGAATCCCCGCTCCGAACGATGGCGCCGGATCGGCGTCACTTCGGCGCAGCGTATCGCGACCAAATCCCGCCAGCGACACGCATACTTGCCGACGCGCTGGACAATATGAACGCGTGAGGAGAATTACCCAACCGTGCCCCCCACAGGCCGCATGATGTAGCCTCGGATCACGGGGTGCAGTCAAGCAAATTATCGATCCATTTCGCTACGCATTTCCGTATCGATTTGCGATTGTTTCGGGCACGAATTTCGGGCACATCCATGGTGATAAGCGGGGAAGCATCACTAAACAGCGGGATGCGCTCGATTCGGACGTGGAATGATAAGGGGGGTATCGGGATGACGGCCAGCAGCCACCAGAGCGGCAGCAGCTTTGCCAAGCGGACGCCATGGCGGACGCCTTCGCTCACCGAAGACGCGATCGCCGATATCACGATGACTGCATATCCCGCGCCGGGTGACGACGGAATCGACCAGTTCGCTACCATCGATCCCCATTACGCCAATTACGGTTTGAGCTGAGCTGGTCTCAGCTCGGGGCAGTTGCTGCCCCTGTGGTGTGTTTTCGTTATGGGTGAGTTTATCGGGCTGTTCCGGCGGCGCGGCGGCGGCATCGATCCCGCGCTGGTCGACCGGTTGTCGAACACGCTTGCCGGCCTGGGCAGGCCGCGCCGATGGTGTTCCGATCAAATTGTTCTGATCCATCGCGCCGCGCGTGCCTATGAATCGACCGATGCGGCGTCGCAGCCGCGCGAGAACGCGGATGGCAGCGTCGTCGCGGTCGACGCGCTGCTCGATGCACCTGACGACCTTGCTACCCAAATTGGTGAAACGGCCCCCGCGCGCCGAGGTGATGGCGCGCTCGTCGCGTCGGCCTTCATGCGTTGGGGCGCGGGCGCGGCTTCGCATTTGTCCGGCCCTTTCGCCTTCGCCGCCTGGGAACCCGATCGCGCCCGGCTGACGCTCGCGCGCGATCAACTCGGCGCCAAGTCGCTCTTCTATGTCGAGCATGGCGAGGACGTGTTGTTCGCCACGACCATGACCTCGCTGCTCGCGCTGCCGATGGTTTCGCGCGCGCTCGACGAGCTGGCGCTGGCGCAGTTATTGACGATCGAACGCCGCGGGCAAGGTCGGCCGCTCTACCGCGATATCAAACCGGTGCCGGCGGGTGCGCTGGCAACCTTCTCGGCCGCCTCGAGTCAGGTGCGCCAATATTGGACGGTCGAGGACATCGCGCCGGTGCGGTTTCGCAGCGACGCCGATTATGTCGAGGCGGGGCGAGCACTGCTCGACCAGGCGGTGGCGACGCGCCTGCGCGATCGGGCCTCCGTGGCGATCGCCGTGTCAGGCGGGCTGGACTCGGCCGGCATCGCGGCGACCGCAGCGCGGCTCCGCGCGCCGGGGCGGGTCGCCGCCTTTCACCGCGCGCCCGCCGCCGCCCACCCCTATCGCGGAGCGCTGGACGAGCGGCCGCTGGTCGAGGCGCTTGCCACGCGTTACCCCAATCTCGACCTGACGATGATCGACGACATGGTTGGGTCGCGCTTCGCTGCGGAGCCTGAGGCGGAGGCGCCCTATACCCAGATGCCACGCCTCGGCGGCGTCAATGGGCGTTGGTTCGACACGCTGATGGAGGCTGTGGCGGGCAGCGCGCCAGATGTCTTGCTGGTCGGTGATGCGGGCAATGCAACGCTGACATGGGAAGGCCTGCCGCGCGTCGGCAGCGATCTGCTGCACGGTCGCTGGGCGCGCGCGTGGAACGGATTGCGCGGCTTGGCCCATCACCAACGCCGCCCGCTCGCGGCTGCGGCGGCCGCGTATTTCCTGCGCCCGTTGGTGCCGCGTCCCGTCGCGCGCTGGCGCGTTCGTCGCCCCGCCGGTGCATTGACGCCCTGGGCGACCTATTCGATGGTATCGCCCGATCTGCTCGCACGCCTTGACTATGAGCGCTACGCCCGGGCGACCGGCGTTGACATACCCTTCGCCCGACGCGGCGATCCCCGGCTGACCCGGCTGGGCATGGTGCGGGGCCGCGCGCAACGCGATGGCGTCACCGGTGCGGCACGCAGGCATTGGCGCTTCGACATGCGCGATCCTTTTGCCGACTGGCGCCTGGTCGAATTCACCCTCGGCCTGCCCGACGAACAATATTCGCGCGGTGGCGAGCAACGCTGGCTGGCGCGGCGCGTGCTCGCCGATCGCCTCCCGCCGATCATCACGTCGGAGACGCGGCGCGGCCTGCAATGTCCGGAATGGTATGACGTGGTATCGGCACGGCGCGACGACATGGTCGCCGCGGTCGAACGGATCGAGCGGTCGCCGCTGGCGAGCGGCGTGGTCGACGTGCCGCGCATGAAGGCGCTGCTCGCCGATTGGCCGGCGGACGCGGAAGCGGCCAAGGGGCACAAACAGGTGCTCGGGCATGCGCTGCAGCGCGGCATCGCGCTGGGTGGCTTCCTGCGCTGGTATGAGGGCGGCAATGGCTGAGCGGGTGCTGGACGATTACGACCTGTGCGGCTGGCGCGTCGCCAGTGCCGTGCCGCTGCCGGATCTGCCGCGCTGGCAGGGCGATGCGCGCGCACCCGACGTGACGATCGCGCTGGGCGAGGTGCCGACGTTCGAGGCGCCGATTGCGACGACGCCGCTGGTCCAGATCGACGATGCGGGCCGCGCGCGTTTTGGTGTGGAAGGGGTGGCCGACTATCTCATCGAGGAGGGACGGCGCATCACCATCGCGCCGGTGCTGCCCGCGGATTCGTCCGATATCCGGCTGTTCCTGCTGGGAAGTGGCCTGGGTTACCTCTGCCACCAGCGCGGCGTCGTGCCGCTGCACGCCGCGACGGTCGAGGTCGATGGCGAGGCGGTGTCCTTCGCCGGACAGTCGGGCGCCGGAAAGTCCACCCTGGCCGACGCCTTTGCACGCCGTGGTCACCGCGTGTTGTCGGATGACGTTTCGCCGGTCGATCTTACGCAGGGGGTTATCCTCCCCAGCCTGCAACGCATACGGATGTGGGCGGATTCGCTCGACAATGCCGGGTTCGATACGACCACGCTTGAGCGCTGCCGTATCGGGCTGGAGAAGTATAGCCGCTCGCTGAAGGACGCGGCGCAGGCCGAGGCACTACCGCCGCGCGCCATCTTTCACCTGCGCCGGCACGCCGAAAAGCGCGGGGGCGCCAGCTTCCGCCGCCTGCGCGGGCGGGCGGCGGCGGAGCAGCTCCGCCGGCAGGTCTATCGCTGGCGCTCGCTCGTCGGGCTGGTCGGCAAGCCCGAAGCGATGGCGCGTAGCGCCAGCGCGGCGGCGCGCATCCCCAACCATTTCATCATTGAACGACCGCTCGCCTTCGGTCTGCTCGACGAGTCGGTCGACGATATCCTCGCGACGGTGCGCGCCTCCCGCCAGGATCGCTGATGCCCGGCAGCGCGATCTGGCTGGCGTCATACCCCAAGTCGGGGAATACCTGGATGCGCCTGGCACTGCGCTCGCTGGTGGGCGAGGGCGAAGAGGTCGCCCTGACCGACATCGCACGTTTCGGTACCGTCGTGATCAGCCGCGACATGTTCGACAAGGTTCTCGAAACCGAAAGCGGGCACCTGACCGATGCCGAGATCGCCCTGCTTCGCCCGACGCTGCACGATGCGCTGTTCGCCGCGGGAAAGGCACCGAGCCTGGTCAAGGTGCACGACATGTGGCTCCGCACCGCCGCCGGGCGTCCGCTGTTCGACAGGCACCACACTCATGCGACGATCTACATCCTGCGCGATCCGCGTGACGTCGCAATCTCCTGGGCGCGCTTCATGAACCGTTCGATCGACTGGGCGATCGCCTACCTGGCAAATCCGGGGGCCGTCATACGCAACGCCCCGCGCCAATTCTCCAGCATCGTGCCACAGGCTGTCGGTCACTGGTCAACGCATGTGACGAGCTGGATCGACGATTCCGACCTCGGCCCCGTGGTCGTGCGTTACGAGGACATGCACGCCGATCTCCCCGCCATCCTGCGCCGCATCGCCGAGCGCATCGGCTGGAGCGCCGGGGACGTGGCGACCGCGGGCGCGGTCGCCGCGACGCAGTTCGACCGGCTGGCCGAGCAGGAGCGTCGTCACGGCTTCGGCGAGAACCCCGACACGGCGGAGCGCTTTTTCCGTGCGGGCCGTGCTGGCGGCTGGCGCGACATCCTCACCCCCGACCAGGTCGCGACGATCGAGCGCGACCATGGCGCGGTGATGCGCCGCTTCGGATATTTGTAACCGCTACGCGGCGCGAACCAGATCGCGCTCGACCAACATGTCGACGAACGCTCGGGTCTCCTGCTCGATCACCGCCGGGTCGCCGTCGAAGTCCTCGATCAGGCCGGCGCACAGCGCGTCGAACCGGCATGGCTCCTCGATCCGGTTCCAGATCGCCGTGCCGATCGAATCGAGACCATAATAGCGGCCCGTTTCGATGCCGATCAGTACCGCCTCACCATCGACCTCGGTCGACAGCGCGGTGCCCGATCGGGAAAGGATCGTATCGGCCGCCAATGTCATCGCCATTCCCCTCACATTCCCTGTTCGCGCGTTGCCGATCGTCCCGCGCTTTGCTGCCAATGGCAAGCCGACATCACTACGCGATGGTACCGCGCTCGATGGAGATGACCTGATCGCACACGGTCAGAGTCTCGGCACGGTGCGAGATCATCACGATCGTCGGGCGCGGGTCGAGTGCGGCGAGGCGGGCGAGCAGCGCCGCCTCGCTCGCCGCATCGATCGCGTTGGTCGCCTCGTCGAGCACCAGCAGGCGCGGGCGGCGCAGCAGCGCGCGGGCGATGGCGAGCCGTTGCCGCTCGCCGCCCGACAACAGCGAGCCACGCTCGCCGACCACCGTGTCGAGCCCTTCGGGCAAGGTCCGCACCAACGCGTCGGCTCCGGCGAGCGCCAGCGCATCCCACAGCAAGGCGTCGTCAGGCGCGCCCGCACCCCAGCTCAGGTTGCGGCGGACGCTGTCGTGGAACAGGAAGCCTTCCTGCGGGACATAGGCGAGTCGATCGCGCCACCCGGTCGCGCTGGCGCCGTGTAGTTCGGCGCCACCAACGCGGATTTCACCCGATTGCGGCGTGAGCAGGGTGATGAGCAGATCGACCAATGTCGTCTTGCCCGCACCTGACGGCCCGGCGATACCCGTGAAGCTCCCTGGCGCGATGGTCAGGTCGATGTCGCGCACGCCGCCACCGCCGGCATGAAGATAGGTCAGGCCGCGCGCCTCGATCGCGCCGTCGGGAATCGCGACATGGTCGGGTGCCGGGACGTCGCTTATGTCGAGTTCGGCCTCGAAGGCGCGCACCGCTTCGAACGCGGGCAGGGCGAAGAAGAAGTTCTGCGCCGCCATCTGCAGCGTTTGCGCCGGCGCGCTCATCCGCGAGAAGATGAGCACGATGATGATCAGCACCGCCGGCTCGACCCCCGTGGCGAAGCCGATGACGATCACCGCTGCGCCCATCACCGCCGAGCCGATCGAGAAGATACGCCGGCTCGACGCCTGGCGGTGCATGAAGCTGAGACCGCGGTCGCGCACGTCACGCTGGATCGCCTCGAACTCGTCGACAAAGGCATGCTGGGCGTTTTGCGCCGCCGCCGCCTTCAGCCCGCCGAGAAAGCCGCTGGTACTGCCCATCAAGGCGATATTGGCACCAACCATCCCGGCACCGAGGTCACGGATACGACCCTGGGCGAGCAGCGCGAGCAAGGCGCCGAACAGCACCAGGCCGCAGGTCGCCAGCGCGAGGAACGGCGCCAGCGAAAAGGCCACCACGGCCTGTACGACGAGCATGACCACCGCCACGCTGCCCTGGATCAGGAACTGCGCCGAGCTTGAGATGCGCGCCACTTCGCTGGTCATCAGGCTGGTGATACGCGCGTGACGCAGCGCGACGATGCGATGCCAGGGGGCGGCGGCGAGGCGGCGCATCAGGCCGTTGCGCAAATTCTCGACGAATCCGGCCTGCAGCCGCGCCAGGGTCATGTCGCGGGTATAGAGTACCACCGCGCGGACCAGCGCCAGGATGACGAACAGGACGAGCATCGCCCCCAACCTGGCCAGCGGCGTATGGGCGCCTGCCGATTCCAGCATGAGCGTGGTGCGCGACGGCTTGCCGGGCGACGAGACGACCGCCTGGATGATCGGGATCAGCAGCAGCAGGCCGGCGCCGTCGAGGATCGCGCCCAGCCCGACCAGTCCGCCACCGATCCAGCCCCTGATGCCGGCATAGCGGGCGAATGACCCGAAGAAGTCGCGCGTCGCCCGCAACATTGGCTTGATGGCGGGAAGACGGGGGGCGATCGGCATTGTCGATGTCCTACGGGCTCGCTCGAAAAGCGGCAATGGCGCTGATCATCGCGCACCACGCACGGCCTATCGCCCTCAATCTGGATCATGTTAATTTTGTTTGCGTAACAAATAGTTAGTCGAAGTCGCTCGAAATGTCCCTTGTATCTCGCCGATCGCCACCGCACCTGTGGCAGGCGATGCAACCCGCGACGAAGATCGACGGGACCACGTATGTTGGGAGCGGCTGAAACGACCTGGCGCTTGTTGGGGAAAGACGCTGATGACGAAGGCCATGGGCCAAAGGCGGGTCGCGCTCGCCATGACGATTGCACTGGGGCTGGCCGGATGCGGCAAGGGCAACCAGAACCAGGCACCACCGCCGCCGCACGTCACCGTGGCGACGCCGCTTCAGCGCGATGTGGTCGACTGGGACGAATATGTCGGCCGGTTCGAGGCGATCCAGGATGCCGAACTGCGCCCGCGCGTATCGGGTACGATCGATCGCGTGCTGTTTGCCGATGGCCAGCGCGTCAGCCAGGGCCAGGCGTTGTTCATCATCGATCCCCGGCCTTATGCCGCCGCGCTGGCACAGGCACGCGCGCAGGCCGCCAAGGCCAATGCCGCGCTGATCAACGCGCGCTCGGAACTGGCGCGCGCCGACAAGCTGCTCGCCGCCCAGGCCATCTCCAAGGAAGAATATGAGACCAAGCAGGCGACGGTGCGTTCCGCCGCCGCCGATCTTGCCGCGGCCCAGGCCAGTGTTCGCACCGCCGGGCTCAATCTCGGCTTCACCACGGTGCGCGCGCCGATCAGCGGCCGCGTGTCGGATCGGCGGGTCAGCAAGGGGAATTATGCGCAGGACGGCACCACTGTGCTGACGCGCGTCGTCTCGACCAACCCGATCTGGTTCTCGTTCGAGGGCGCGGAAAGCTTCTATCTCAAATATATGCGCCAGGATCGCGCCGGCCAGCGCGGCTCGTCGCGCGACACGCCCAATCCGGTCGAGATCCAGCTCGCCGACGAGAGCGGCTTTCGCTGGCACGGCCGCATGGATTTCGTCGACAACACGATCGACACCAATTCGGGCACGATCCGCGCCCACGCCGTCGTCGCCAATCCCGACGGCTTCCTGACCCCCGGCATGTTCGGCCGCGCGCGGCTGCTCGGCTCGGGTACCTATCGCGCCATGCTGATCCCGGACGAGGCGATCCTCACCGACCAGACGCGCAAGATCGTCTATGTCGTCGGCCGCGACGGCAAGGTCGTGCCGCGCCCCGTGGAAACCGGGCCGCAGGTCGAGGGCCTACGCGTCGTCAAGGCCGGGCTCGCGCCGACCGAACAGGTGGTGATCGAGGGCATCACGACGCTGCAACCCGGCATGACGGTGGTGGCCAAGCGCGTGCCGCTGAAGCCGCGAGCGCCGGATACCTCGCCCGGTTCGGCGCCGGCCAGTGCGCCGCCCCCGGCCGAAGCCACGACCCGCTGAGCCGGCGATGAAATTCCCCCATTTCTTCATCGACCGTCCGATCTTCGCGGCGGTGCTGGCGATCCTCATCGTGGTGTTCGGCGCCGTTGCCTATCCCTCCCTGCCGGTCGCGCAATATCCGCAGATCGCGCCGCCGACGGTGGTGGTCACGGCGGCCTATCCCGGCGCCAATGCCGAGACGCTCGCCGAGACGGTCGCCGCGCCGCTCGAGGAATCGATCAACGGCGTCGAGAACATGATCTACATGTCCTCCTCGGCGACCGGCGACGGCAGCCTGCAGATTACCGTCACCTTCAAGGCCGGGGTCAATATCGACCAGGCCCAGGTGCTGGTGCAGAACCGCGTCGCGACCGCCGAGCCGCGCCTGCCCGATCAGGTGCGCCAGATCGGCGTAACGGTGCTCAAGAACTCGCCCGACATCCTGCTCGTCGCGGCGCTGACCTCGCCCGACGGCTCGCTCGACCAGAAATATGTCTCCAACTATGCGACGACCCAGATGGTCGACCGGCTGGCGCGCATCCCAGGCGTCGGCGGCGTGCGCGCGTTCGGCGGACGCGACTACAATATGCGGGTGTGGATCGACCCAGATCGCGCCGCGTCGCGCAACCTGACGGTCGACGAGATCACCGCCGCGGTACGCGCGCAGAACACCCAGGCGGCGGTCGGTGCGGTCGGCCAGCCGCCGTTCAACCAGGGCGGCACCGCCTTCCAGCTCGGCATCCAGGCGACCGGCCGGCTGAGCACGCCCGAGCAGTTCGGCGCGATCATCGTCAAGCGCGACGACCAGGGCCGCATGACGCGGCTGCGCGACGTGGCGCGGATCGAGATCGGCGCGCAGGATTACGGCATCAACGCCTTCCTGTCGGGCAAGGCGATGATCGGCATCGCCATCACCCAGCTGCCCGGCTCCAACGCGTTGACCACCGCCGAGGCGGTCAAGACCGAGCTGGCACGCGCGGCGCAGAGCTTCCCGCCCGGGCTGGCCTATTCGGTGCCGTACAACCCGACCGAATATATCCAGGAATCGATCACGGCGGTGCAGCATACCCTGGCCGAGGCGATCGTGCTGGTCGCGCTCGTCGTGCTGCTGTTCCTGCAAAGCTGGCGCGCCGCGCTGATCCCGATCATCGCCATTCCGGTGTCGCTGATCGGCAGCCTCGCCTTGATCGCGCTGTTCGGCTTCAGCCTCAACAGCCTGTCGCTGTTCGGCATGGTGCTGGCGATCGGCATCGTCGTCGACGACGCGATCGTCGTGGTCGAGAATATCGAGCGGCTGATGGAGGAAAAGGGCCTCTCCCCGCGCGAGGCGGCGCACGAGACGATGGACGAGGTGTCGGGCGCGCTGATCGCGATCGCGCTGGTGCTGTGCGGCGTGTTCATCCCGACCAGCTTCATCCCGGGTATTTCGGGCCAATTCTACCAGCAGTTCGCGCTGACCATCGTCTCGGCCACGGCGATTTCGGCGTTCGTCTCGCTGACGCTATCGCCGGCGCTCGCCGCCCTGATCCTTAAGCCCAAGCATGAGGGTGAACCGAAAGACGGCTGGCGCGGCCTGCCGACGCGCTTCGCGCGCGGTTTCAATGCCGGCTTCACGAGGCTTGGCGCGCGCTACGGCAAGCTCACCCAGCGCGCCGTCCGGTCGCTGGCGATCGTCGCTATCTGTTACGTCGCGCTGATCGGGCTGGCTGGCTGGCGCTTCACCGCGACGCCGACCGGCTTCATCCCGGCGCAGGACCAGGGCTACCTTATCATCGCCGCGCAGCTGCCTCCGGGCGCCTCGCTCCAGCGCACCACCGAGGTGATGCAGCGCGCCGGCGCGCTCGCCCGCCAGAACCCGGCGGTGCTGCGCAGCGTGGCCTTTGCCGGGCTCGACGGCGCGACCTTCTCGACCGCCTCGAACGGCGGCGCGATGTTCCTGGCATTGAAGCCGCAGGGCGAGCGCGCCCATGCCGACGAGATCGCCAACCAGATCCGCCAGTCGCTCGGCTCGATCAATGACGGACTGCTGCTGGTCATCGCCCCGCCGCCGGTGCCGGGCATCGGTACGGGCGGCGGCTGGAAGATGCTGATCGAGGATCGTTCGAACCTCGGCTACAAGGCGCTGGAGGGTGCCGCCTTCGGCATGATGATGAAGGCCAACCAGACGCCGGGCATTACGTCTGCCTTCACCACCTTCAACACGCGCACGCCGCGCCTGTTCGCCGATATCGACCGCGAGAAGGCCGAGCAGCTGGGCGTGCCGGTGTCGAACATCTTCTCGACGCTGGGCACCTATCTCGGCTCCAGCTATATCAACGACTTCAATTTCCTCGGCCGCACCTACCGCGTCACCGCCCAGGCCGATGCCCCATATCGAGACCAGGTGTCGGATATCGGCCATCTCAAGACGCGCTCGGCGGCGGGCGAGATGGTGCCGCTCGATGCGGTACTGAAGATCAGGAATGACAGCGGGCCGTACCGCGTGGTGCGCTACAATCTCTACCCTTCCGCCGAGCTGCAGGGCGATACGACGCGCGGTTATTCGAGCGGTCAGAGTCTCGAGACCATGGCGAAGCTGGCGGTCGAGACCCTGCCCAAGGGCATGAGCTTCGAATGGACCGAGCTTGCCTTCCAGCAGCAACAGGCCGGCCACACCGGCGCGCTGATCTTCGGGCTCGCGGTGCTGTTCGTGTTCCTGCTGCTGGCGGCCAATTACGAAAGCCTGGTGCTGCCCTTCGCGGTGATCCTGATCGTGCCGATGTGCCTGCTCGCCGCGATCCTCGGCGTGAACATCATGGGCATGGACAATAACGTCCTGACCCAGATCGGCCTCGTCGTGTTGATCGGCCTGGCAGCGAAGAACGCGATCCTGATCGTCGAATTCGCCCGGCAGAATGAGGAGAACGGCATGGAGCTGCACGCCGCCGCCGAACATGCTGCCGAACAGCGCCTGCGCCCGATCGTGATGACCTCGATCGCCTTCATCCTCGGCACGCTGCCGCTGGTGATCGGCGGCGGGGCGGGTGCCGAGATGCGCCGCGCGCTGGGCGTGGCGGTGTTCTTCGGGATGATCGGCGTGACCACCTTCGGCCTGCTGTTCACGCCAAGCTTCTACGTGATCAGCCGTAAGGGCGGCGATTGGGTCGCGAACAGGATCAGGCGCCTGCGCGGCCGCCCGGCCGCAGAGAGCGAAGAGGTGCCGGCATGAAGCGCGCTTTTGCCCTGATGCCGGTATTGTTGCTGTCGGCCTGTGTGGTTGGCCCCAATTATCAGCGCCCCGCCACGCCTACCGTCGCAGCCGGATCCTTCGTCACACCAGCGCCGGCTACCGCGGCCACGCCGCTGCCCGATCATTGGTGGCGGCTCTACGACGATCCCGCGCTCGACCGGCTGGTCGAGGAGGCGCTGGCGCACAACACCGACATCCGCGTCGCCGCCGCCAGCCTGGCACGGGCGCGGGCGGTGCTGTCGGAACAGCGCGGCGCAAGGCTGCCGACCACCGACACCAGCGCGCAATATACCCGTAGCCGGGTCAATGCGGCGCAGAGCGGTGTAGGCGCGGCGGTCACCGGCGACTATTTCCAGCTCGGTTTCGATGCCTCCTACGAGGTCGATCTGTTCGGCGGCGTGACCCGCGCGATCGAGGCGGCGCATGGCGATGTCGATGCGGCCGTGGCGCAGCTCGACGCGGCGCGCGTGTCGGTCGCGGCGGAGACGGCGCGCGCCTATGTCACCGCCTGCAGCAATGCCGCGCAAAAGGCCGTCGCGGTCGACACCGTCGCGCTGCAGGGCAAGACGCTCGACCTCACTAAAACCCTGTTCGACGCCGGGCGTGGCACGAGGCGCGATGTCGAGCGCGCCGACGTGCTGCTCGCCCAGAGCCAGGCGCAGATTCCCGGCTTCGAGGCCGAGCGCCGGGCGGCGCTCTATGCGCTCGCCGTGCTGACCGGAAAGCCGCCGGAACAGGTCGATCCTGCCGCCGATGCGTGCGTAGCACCACCCAGGCTCAAGGAGGTGCTGCCGGTCGGCGACGGTGCCGCGCTGCTTGCGCGCCGCCCCGACGTGCGCGCGGCCGAGCGTACGCTCGCCGCCGATACCGCGCGGGTCGGCGTCGCCACCGCCGATCTCTATCCTTCGATCAAGCTGCTCGGCAGCATCGGCTTCGGCGCGCCCAAGGCCGGCGACGTGTTCAAAAGCTCGAGCTTCTCCTACTCGCTCGGCCCGCTGATCTCGTGGAGCTTCCCCAACATGACCGCCGCCCGCGCGCGGGTGCGCGAGGCGCGCGCCGATGCCGATGCGCAGCTTGCGCGGTTCGACGGCACGGTGCTCGGCGCGTTGCGCGAGACCGAGCAGGCGCTGGCGCGTTATGCCGGCGCGCTCGACCGCGACACGGTGCTGACCCGCGCCGAGCAGTCGAGTGGCGAGGCGGCGCGATTGTCGCGGCTGCGCTTCGACTACGGTGCCGACAGCTTCCTGCTGCTGATCACGGCGGAGCGCGACCGCGCCGATGCCCGCGCCGCGCGCGCCGCCGCCGACGCGGCGGTGGCGGATGCGCAGATCAGCCTGTTCAAGGCGCTCGGCGGTGGCTGGACAGAGGCGCCCGCACCGACCAGGCAGGCGCCATGACGATCCGTTCCGCGCTCTACATGCCCGCCTCGAACGCCCGCGCGATCGAGAAGGCGCGCAGCCTTGCGGCGGATGCGATCATTCTCGACCTCGAGGACGCGGTCGCGCCCGATGCCAAGCTGCTGGCGCGCGAGCAGGCGATCGGCGCGGCGCGAGAGGGCGGCTTCGGCGCGCGGCCGCTGGTGTTGCGCATCAACGGGCTCGACACCGAATGGGGCGAGGCGGATTGTCGCGCGGCGGCAGATGCGGGCTTTGACGCCGTACTGCTGCCCAAGGTGTCACGCCCCGACGATCTCAGCGCGGCACGCGCGCTGCTCGGCGCGGTGCCGCTATGGGCGATGATCGAGACCTGCGCCGCGATGCTGGCTTTGCCCGCGATCGTCGGTGCCGCGAAGGTGCATGACCTGCGCTGCCTGATCCTCGGCCCCAACGACCTCGCCAAGGACATGCGCTGCACGCCTGGCGCCGATCGCCTGCCCCTGCAACCGCACCTGATCGCCATCGTCACGGCGGCGCGCGCCTATGGGCTGATCGCGCTCGACGGGGTGTGCAACGCGATCGGTGATGCGGCGCAACTGGAGGCGGAGTGTGCGCAAGGCGCCCGCTTCGGGTTCGACGGCAAGACGCTGATTCATCCCAGTCAGATCGACGCAGCCAACGCGGCGTTCGCACCCTCGGCCGAACGCATCGCCTGGGCGCAGCGTATCATCGCCGCCTTCGCCTTGCCGGAGAACGCTGGGAAGGGCGCGATCCAGCTGGGCGGCGAGATGATCGAACGGCTGCATCTGGCGGAGGCCGAGCGGGTGGTTGAAAGCGCTCGCGCGCCTCAAACCTAAACCGTCATCCCGGCCTTGTGCCGGGATCCAACGTCCCGCAAACGCACCAGCTGCTTCTCTCGTGGCACGTTGGACCCCGGCACAAGGCCGGGGTGACGAAAGGGCGTTGTCAGGCCACGAACCCCACCAGCAGCGTCGTATTCAACCCGATCACCACCGCCGCGATCGTCCACGCCGCGACGCGCAGCCACACCGGACTGACCAGCGCCCCCATCTTCGCCCGGCTGGCGGTGAAGGCGACCAGCGGCACCACCGCGAAGGGCAGTTGCAGGCTCAGCACCACCTGGCTCAGTACGAGCAGCCTGGTCGCGCCCACATCGCCCGAGGCGGCGACGACGAATACCGCCGGCACGATCGCCAGCAGCCGCGTGACCATCCGCCTGAGCCAGATCGGCAGGTTGAGGTCGAGGAACCCTTCCGCGACGATCTGCCCGGCCAGCGTGCCCGTCACGGTAGAATTCTGCCCTGACGCCAGCAGCGCGATGGCGAATACCACGCTCGCCGCACCTGCACCGAGTACGGGGCTGAGCAGATGATAGGCCTGGCCGATCTCGGCAATGTCGGTGCGACCGCTGCGGTGGAAGGCGGCGGCGGCGAGAATCAGGATCGCGGCGTTGATGAACAGCGCCAGGAACAGTGCGATGTTGCTGTCGATCGTCGCATGCCGCAGCGCGTCGCGCTTGCCTTCGTCGTCCCGGCCATTGGCTCGCGTCTGCACGATTGCGCTGTGCAGATAGAGATTGTGCGGCATCACCGTCGCGCCGAGGATGCCGATCGCGATGTACAGCATCGCCGGGTCGGTGACGATCCGCGCCTGCGGGATCAGGCCGCGCGCGATGCCGCCGAGATCGGGCCGGGCGACCCATAATTCATAGGCGAAGCACCCCGCGATCACCACCAGCAGCGCGACGATGAACGCCTCCAGCTTGCGGAAGCCGAAGCGTTGCAGCGCCAGGATCAGCAATACGTCGAAGCCGGTCAGGCAGACGCCCGCGACCAGCGACAGCCCGAACAGCAGGTTGAGCGCGATCGCCGTGCCGAGCACCTCGGCCAGGTCGCAGGCGATGATCGCGATCTCGCATAGCACCCACAGCGCGATCGTGACCGGACGCGGATACCAGGCGCGGCAGGCCTGGGCGAGATCGAGGTCCGCGCCGATGCCGAGCCGCGCGGCGAGCGATTGCAGCACCATCGCCATGATGTTGGAGAGCAGGATGACCGACAGCAGGGCATAGCCATAGCCCGACCCACCGGCGAGATCGGTCGCCCAGTTGCCCGGGTCCATATAGCCGACCGCGACCATATAGCCGGGCCCCGCAAACGCCGCGAACTTGCCCCAGAAGCGGCCGCGGCCGAGCGGGACCGCGACGCTGCGATAGCTTTCGGCGAGGGAAGGGCGTGCACTGGCCATCAGCGTCAGCGCGTTCCCAGCACGCGGCCGGCGATCGCATCGAGCCGCGCCAGCACTGCCGGGTCGCGCGCCTCGGGCGCGGTAATCAGGGCCTGGTCGAGCACCGTATCGAGCGGCGAGGGCGCGCGCTCCGCGGGCAAGGCGGCGGCGAAGGCGGCGATGGTGGCGCGCGCGATCGCACCGTTCTTGTGCATCTGCGCGATGACTTCGCTCACCTCGACATGCGGGCCTTCGTCGCGCCAGCAATCATAATCGGTGACCATGGCGACCAGCGCGTAGGGAAGTTCCGCTTCGCGCGCGAGCTTCGCCTCGGGCATCGCCGTCATGCCGATCACATCGGCGCCCCACTGCCGGTAGAGCCGGCTCTCCGCCCGGCTGGAAAATTGCGACCCCTCCATCGCGAGATAGGTCGCACCGTGCGTGACCGCACCGCCCGCTGCGCGCACCGCCTCGACCGCGATGCCCGACAGGCGCGGGCAGACCGGCTCGGCCATCGAGACATGCGCGACCATGCCGCTTCCGAAGAAGCTCGCGGGCCGCGCGACGGTGCGGTCGATGAACTGGTCGACCACCACGAAATGGCCCGGTGGCAGGTCCTCGCGCAACGAACCGATCGACGAGAGGGCGAGGATGTCGGTACAGCCGGCGCGTTTCAGTGCGTCGATATTGGCACGAAAGTTGATGTCGGACGGGGCGATACGGTGCCCGCGGCCATGGCGCGGCAGGAACACCAGCTCGACATCGCCAAGCCGCCCGAACAGCAATTCGTCGGACGGCTCACCCCATGGCGTCTCGATCCGGCGCCAGGTCGGATCGTCCAGCGCGTCGATCGCGTAAAGGCCGGATCCGCCGATAATGCCGATCCGCCATTTACCGTTCATCGCCGACGCTCCATGAAATACGCGACCACAACAGGATTCCCCGATGCGAATCGTTTTTGCTGCCTTGCTCATGCTGTCCTTTGCCGTCCCCGCGCAAGCCGCATCACCGATCACCGGGCGTTGGATCACCAAGGACACCAAGGCGCTGGTCGAAATCGCGGCGTGCGGCACGCGCATGTGCGGGCATATCGTCCGGGTGCTGTCGGGCGTGAAGGATGCGCCGACCACCGACACGCGCAATCCCGACCACAGCCAGCGCCTGCGCCCGCTGGTCGGCCTGCCCGTAATCATCGATTTCGTGGAGCGGGGCGACAAGTGGCAGGGCAAGCTCTACAGTCCGGAGGACGGCTTGTTCGTCAAAGGGACGTTGTCGCGCAATGCGGATGGAACGCTGGCCGTGCATGGCTGCGCGTTCATCCTCATCTGCCGCGATCAGACATGGCATCGCGCGCCATAGGGCGTGCGGCAACAAGGGATCGAGCATGAAACGAGCGGCGATAGCGATACTGGCGGCGGCAACCCTGGCGGTGCCAATCTACGCAACAGCCGCGCCCGCCGGCCATCCCCAGGCCGAGGCGCAGGCGCTCGAGCTCGCCAAACAGGCGATCGCGCTGCGTTCGGTGCGCGGGCCGGGCAACCAGACGCCGCAGGTCGCCGCGCTCTACAAGGCGGCGTTGGTCGCGGGCGGCTTCGCCGATGCCGATGTGACGATCACCCCGGTCGACGACACCGCCTTCATCATCGCCCGCTGGCACGGCTCGGACCCGAAGCTCAAGCCGCTGGTTATCTCGGGCCATATGGATGTCGTCGAGGCCAAGCCCGCCGACTGGCAGCGCGATCCGTTCACGCCGGTGGTCGAGAATGGTTATCTCTACGGCCGCGGCGCGACCGACATGAAGCTCGACGGCACCATCGCCATCGCCGCACTGATCGAACTCAGGCGCTCGGGCTACAAGCCACGCCGCGACATCGTCATCGAATTCTCGGGCGACGAGGAAACGGTGATGAAGACCTCGGGCATGATCGCCGATCAGCTCGCAAACGCCGATCTGGTGCTCAACATCGATGGCGGCGGCGGCAAGTTCGACGAGAAAACCGGCGCACCGCTGTTCTTCACCTGGCAGGGTGCCGAGAAGACCTATGCCGATTTCGAGCTGAGCGTGACCAATCCCGGCGGCCACAGCTCGGCGCCGCGCCCGGTCAACGCGATCAACCAGCTTGCCGCGGCGCTGGTGCGCATCGGGCAATATCAGTTCAAGCCCGAGGTCAGCGACCTGACCCGCGCCTATTTCGTCCAGGCGGCGAAATATGAGGAACCGGCGATCGCCGCGGCGATGCGCGCCTTCGCCGCCGACCCGACCGACAAGGCGGCGATCGCCACGCTGACCGCCAATTACGAGACGGTCGGCAAGATCGGCACGACCTGCGTGTCGACCATGGTGAGTGGCGGCCATGCGCTCAATGCCCTGCCGCAGCGTGCTACCGCCAACATCAACTGCCGTATCTTTCCGGGCCACAAGCCGGCCGAGATCATGGCCGAGCTGCAGCGTGTCGCCGCCGAGCCCGGCGTGACGATCCGCGACGTGACCGAAGGCTCGCTACCCTCCGACGCCTCGCCGATGCGCCCCGATTTCATCGCCGCCGTGAACAAGGCGATGGGCAAGATACGTCCAGGCGTGCCGGTGTTCCCGAGCATGGCCTCGGGCGCCAGCGACTCCATGTATTTCCGCAACAAGGGCATATCCAGCTACGGCGCCAGCCCGACCTTCATCAAGGATTCGGACGATTTCAGCCACGGCTTGAACGAGCGCACGCCGGTCTCGAACATCGCGCCGGGTATCACCTATTATCTCTCGCTGTTCACGGATCTGTCGAAATAGCCGGGGGGCTTGGGGGATGGAGTATGATTCGAGCAAGGCGGCGCTGCTGACGCCGGAGACGCAGCCCCCATTGCCGTTCGACCCCGCCTGGCAGCCGGAAGCGCTGTGTGCCGAACTCTCGCGGCTCGCCTACAAGAGGATCGAGTCCAGCGATGTGCACAAGGAGGAGGCGAACGCCGCGTTGCGCGCGGCAGGCTACCGGCCGGCGACGCCGTTCGTCGGCCGCTCGATCCTTCGCGGTCGCGATTTCTGGTCCTATGCCTTCGGCACGACGAACGCGGACGGCGTAGCGGTCGTCGTGTTCCGCGGCACGCAGCCGCAGAACCTCAGCAACGTGCTCGACGATATCCAGTTCTGGCCGCGCAGATGGGTCGGAGCGGGCAGGGTGCATCGCGGTTTCCTGCGCGCCTATGAGGGCTTGCGCGAGCAAATCGACGTCTGGCTGGGCGAGCACAAGCCTGCCCGGCTGGTCATAACCGGCCATAGCCTTGGCGCCGCGATGGCCACGCTGATGGCGGCGCGTTATCCCGAGGCGGAACTGGTCACCTTCGGCTCGCCGCGTGTCGGCGGGCGCGACTTTGCCGCGCAGTTCGCCGGACGGACGGTCAGGCGTTACGTCGACTGCTATGATTTCGTCACCAACCTGCCGCCGCCGATCTGGTTTCGGCACGTCGCGGAGATGCATTATGTCGATCGCCACGGCGCGGTGCACAGCCCGCCGCCGGGCCTGATCGGCCGGCTGAAGGACCGCCTCCTCGCCGATCTGTCTTATGCCATCAAGCGCACCTTCAAGCGCGGCAGCGTGTGGTTCCGCACCGGCGCCGACCATGCGCCGATCAATTATGTCGCGGCGGTTCTGGGCAAGCGCGTCGGGCCGTGACGAGGCGTACTGACAAAATTATCCAACGTCGCTTCCCGCGAGATAAAATAACGCACCACCCCGGCGAAGGCCGGGGCCCAGTTGGGAAGCACT
>JAZJXZ010000020.1:0-15426 GCA_040390605.1 Pseudomonadota bacterium | reverse complement strand
CCAGAACCCCTTGGGAATCCACATCCGATTCAAGCTATTCGCAGCACGCTCTAGCGCGTGAAGCGCGAGGCATCGTCATGTTGCAGCGGGCGTGGATTTCTCGCTGGCGCCAAGCCTTAGTTCGAGGCGCCACATCTCTGCGCCTCCGCGCCTCTGCGCGAACAAATCTTCTTCTGAATTGGGGTTGGAACGAGCGTTGGAGCCGATAATGTCCGGCAACGACCTAGCCCTCTCCCCCGCGCTGCTGCGCAGCTTGGCCCTCTCCCGGGGACGGGAGAGGGTAGGTTAGGCTAGGTCGCGCTCCAGCAGGTCCGCCGCATCCAGCCCGAGCAGGTTGATATGCTCGGCGACGCGCGGCCACGTGTTGGTCACGAAATATTCCCGCTCGGCGATGCGCAGTTTTTCCGCTGCGCCTGGCAGCACGAACATGCCGACGCCGCGGCGCACCTCGACATAACCGTCGTCCTGGAAGCTCTGATAGGCCTTGGCCACGGTCAGTGGATTGGCGCCATGTTCGGCGGCCAGCGCGCGCACCGACGGGAGCTGGTCGCCCGCGCGATAGTCCCCGCGCAGGATCGCCGCGGAGATCGTCCCGCGGAGCTTGATGTAGACCGGGCTATCGTCGTTGCTAAGGGCTGTCATGCTGCTCTAATACAGCAATTGACGGCGGAGTCCAGACTTTCAACCATTCCAGACCGAAATTATCTTGCCCAAATCGGGGCGGGGGCGTTCCTCTAATTGCTTGGCCGGCGATCCGATGAACACGAACCCGACGATCCGTTCCGGCGCAGCGCCGAACGCATCCCGTACGGCGTCGCTATAGGCCGACCAGCCTGTCAACCACCCTGCGGCGAAACCCATCGCATGTGCGGCGTGCAGCAGATTCATGCACGCGGCGCCCGCCGACAATTCCTGCTCCCACAGCGGAATATAGCTTTCGGTACGGGGCGACGACAGCACCACGACCAGTGCGGGCGCCTGATGCGCGAATTGCTGGAGAGCCTCGATCTCGAGCCGTGCCGCCTGCGGGCGCTCCGCCAGATAGGCGGTGGTGATCACCTCGCTCAGCCGGCCGCGCTTCTCGCTCGGCACGATGACGAAGCGCCAAGGGGCGAGCTTGCCATGGTCGGGGGTGCGTGCGGCGATCTCGATCATCGCGTGCAACTGATCGCTGTCGGGTCCGGGCGCGACCAGGTCGCGCGGCTTCCCCGAGCGGCGTGTTGCGAGGAGCGAGAGTGGTGTGGAGGCGTCGTTGAGCATGGCCGTCATCTAGCGACGGCGGGCCGTATTTACACCCGGGTTAATGCCGCTAGTCTCGCCATCATCAGCGCTGCCTGCGACGGCGCATCAAATATTGTCTTGGGAGCAATCAAAATGGTGGAAACCCCGACCGCGGACAGCCCGCGAGAGCCGGATATCAGCCACGTCAATCCGGCCACCGGCGCTGTCTGGTTCGGCCACCCCGCCCAGCTCAAACGCCTGTTCACCACCGAAATGTGGGAACGCTTCGGCTATTACGGCATGCGGGCGATCCTCACCCTCTATCTCACCAAGCATTTCCTGTTCGGCGACAAGATCGCCAACGGCCTGTACGGCGGCTTCACCGCGCTGGTTTATCTCACCCCGCTGGTCGGCGGCCTGATCGCGGACCAGTATCTCGGCTCGAAGCGTTCCGTGAAGTTCGGCGCGATCATGATGGCTGCGGGCTATTTCATCCTCTGCTTCGGCGGCGATCAGGCCAAGCCGTTCGCGACGATCGACGGCCAGCGCTATGAGGTGACGGTCGAGGGTACGGGCGATGCGGGCAAGCAGTTCGTCACCGCCGGTGGCCAGAAATTGCAGATCCGCGGCAATGACGACAAGAGCGTCTCGCTGCTCGCGGCCGATGGCCATGAAGCACGGCACCTCGCCGCGGACGCCTTCAAGTCGGACGGCGAACGTTCGAGCTTCTTCGTGCTGGTCCTGCTGTTCGGCCTGTCGATGGTCAGCGTCGGCAACGGCTTCTTCAAGCCCAATATCTCGACCATCGTCGGCGGCCTTTATGCCGAGGGTGATCGACGCCGCGATTCCGGTTTCACCATGTTCTACATGGGCATCAATCTCGGCTCGTTCATCTCGCAATTCTTCTGCCCGATCCTCGCCCAGGGCGTGGGCTGGTGGGCCGGCTTCGGCCTCGCCGCGATCGGCATGACCTGTTCCTGGCTGCTGTTCCAGTTCGACGGCGGCCGCCTCGACGGCCATGGCGAACGGCCTGCCGGGGCCGATTCCGGCAAGGACTGGTATATCTATGGCGGCGCGTTCCTCGCCGTGCCGGTGGTCATCTTCCTGTTCTCCAATTTGATGAACTATGTCGCCCCGGCCGCCGGTTCGGGCATTATCGGTTACGTCCTGTCGCTGCCGATCATGGGCAAGGCGCTGTTCGGCACCTTCCTCATCTCGGTGCCGGGCATCCTGATCTGGTCGGCGATCAAGGGCACCAAGACCGAAATGCAGATGATGATCGCCGCGATGGTGCTGATCGTCTTCAACGTCGTATTCTGGACGCTGTTCGAACAGGCCGGTTCGTCGCTGACCCTGTTCGCCGAGCGCAACACCGTGCTGGCGATCGGCTGGACCGCGCCTTTGTTCGCCATGTTCCAGGCGACGCCGATCACCTATTATCTGTTCTTCGGGGTGCTGATCGGCGGGGTCGCCTGGCTCGCCTTCTGGTTCTTTGCCGCCGGCGAGGTGGCGAAGACGCGGCGCATCATGGCGATCGGCTTCGGCGTGGTCGGCGTGCTCGGTTTCCTCGGCATGTATTATGCGCGGCTGAAGGGTTTCGCGACCGAGCCGGTCTATATCATGCCGGCCGGCCAGACGCAGATCTTCAATGCCATCTTCATCGTGCTGCTCGCGCCGATCTTCAGCGTGTTGTGGAACGCGCTGTCGAAGCGTGGGCTCGAACCGTCGATCCCGCTCAAGTTCGCCTTTGCGCTGATGGGCGTCGGTGCCGGTTTCCTGTTCCTCGTCTGGGGCACGACCTTTGTCGGGGCCGACTACAAGGTCGGCATGGCCTGGCTCGCCGGGCTCTACCTGATCCATTCGATCGCCGAACTGTGCATCTCGCCCGTCGGCCTGTCGATGATCACCAAGCTGTCAATCGCGCGCATCGTCGGGTTGATGATGGGCGTGTGGTTCCTGTCGATCTCGGTGGCGCAGTACGTCGCCGGCGCGGTGGCCCAGCTTGCCAGCGTCGAGACGGTCGGTGGGCAGGTGACCAATCTCAAGGTCAGCCTCGACACCTATACCGGCACCTTCACGTTGATCTCGTGGATCGCGATCGGGCTCGGCATTTTGCTGTTCGCGCTGTCCTGGCCACTCAAATACATGATGCACGGCGTGCGATAGACGCAAGCTAGGGAGGGGTGTGATGAACGGAACCGGGCAAGTGCTCGCGGCGGCGGCCGCGTTCGTCGGCACGCATTTCCTGCTGTCGCATCCCTTGCGCAAGCCGATCGTCGCGCGGATCGGTGAGAAAGGCTTTGCCGGCGTCTACGCACTGGTCGCCGCAGTCACGCTGGGCTGGCTCGTTCTGGCCTATCGCGCCGCGCCGATGACCGACCCGCTCTGGGCGGTCGGGGACGGGTTGTGGGCGCTGGTGACGGTCGTCATGCTCGTCGCCAGCGTGCTGCTGATGGGGTCGCTGATCGGCAATCCCGCCCTGCCCGGCCCGCCGGGCGAGCTGCCGGCCGAAGCGAAAGGCGTGTTCGCGGTGACGCGCCACCCGATGATGTGGGGTTTCGCGCTGTGGGGCCTGTGCCACATCGCGGTGTTCCCGGTCGCCGCCAACATCATCGTCGCCGGCGCGATCACCTTCCTTGCGCTGGTCGGCGCGCGGTTGCAGGACGCCAAGAAGGAAGCGCTGCAAGCCGATCGCTGGCGCACATGGGAGGCGAAGACCAGCTATTGGCCGTTCGCCGCCATTGCCGCAGGCCGCGCCCGCTTCGGTGGTTTCCGCCCGCACGACATTGCCGGCGGCGTGGTGATCTGGCTCGCCGCGACCTGGGCGCATATCCCGCTTGCCGGCATGGCGGCGGGCGTGTGGCGGTGGATCTCTATTTAGGTTCGGGCGACGGCGCGACGGCGCGAAGAAGATATTTGTTCGCGCGGAGGCGCAGAGATGTTGCGCTTGCGCGACCGTTTCGCGCGAAGCGCAAGCCAGGTTATGGCTGCACAGGCATTGGGACGCTCTCGCCGACGCGAGACGATCGCGCCACGTGCTGCCTCTTCGCGCCTTCGCGCCTTCGCGTGAAATCAATCTGACCGAACGAAGGCGCGGTGACCGTGCCCACAAACCCTCTGCGCCTCAGCGCCTCTGCGCGAACAAATCCCCTTTCTTCGGGACCTACCGCGCAACGCTCGCCTGCCGGATATTCCAGCGCTATCAGGCATTGGGACTATAGACCGATACGACGGGGATGGACGCGAACGCATGGCACGGAAATATTTCGGCACCGACGGCATTCGCGGCGCGACCAACGTCTCGCCGATGACCGCGGCGATGGCGATGAAGGTCGGCATGGCGGCGGGCGCGCATTTCCTGCGCGGCGATCACAAGCATCGCGTGGTGATCGGCAAGGACACACGGCTCTCCGGCTATATGCTCGAATCCGCGATGGTCGCGGGCTTCACCTCGGTCGGCATGGACGTCGTGCTGGTCGGGCCGATGCCGACACCCGCCGTGGCGATGCTGACCCATTCGATGCGCGCCGATCTCGGCGTGATGATCTCGGCCAGCCACAACCCCTATGCCGACAACGGCATCAAGCTGTTCGGCCCCGACGGCTACAAGCTCAGCGACGAGGACGAACTGGCGATCGAGGCGCTGATCGACAGTGACATTCCGCTGGCCAGTTCGAAAGATATCGGCCGTGCCCGCCGCGTCGACGACGCGCAGGGGCGTTACATCCATTTCGCCAAGTCGACCTTCCCGCAAAACCTCCGTCTCGACGGCATGCGCATCGTCATCGATTGCGCCAATGGCGCGGCCTATCGCGTCGCGCCGACCGCTTTGTGGGAACTTGGCGCGGATGTCGTGGCGATCGGGGTCACGCCCAATGGCAAGAACATCAATGACGGGGTCGGCTCGACCGCGCCGCAGACCTTGTGCGAGACGGTCGTCGCCTCGGGCGCGCAGCTCGGCATTGCGCTCGATGGCGATGCCGACCGGCTGATCGTCGTCGACGACCAGGGCAAGGTCGTCGATGGCGACCAGTTGATGGCGACGATCGCCAGCGGCTGGGCGCGCGCCGGGCGCTTGCAGGGCGGCGGGCTGGTCGCGACGGTGATGTCGAATCTCGGGCTCGAACGGCATCTCGCGGCACAGGGCATCGGGCTGGTGCGCACCGGCGTCGGCGACCGCCAGGTGCTCGAGGCGATGCGCGCGCAGGGTTACAATGTCGGCGGCGAGCAGTCGGGGCACATCATCCTGTCGGACTATGCCACCACCGGCGACGGCCTCGTTGCCGCCCTCCAGGTACTCGCCGAGCTGACCTGGTCGGGCGCACCGGCGAGCGAATTCCTCCACCGTTTCGAACCGTTGCCGCAATTGCTCAAGAATGTGCGTTTCTCGGGCGGCAAGCCGCTGGCGGCGGAGAGCGTCAAGGCGGTGATCGCCGAGGCCGAGGTCGAACTGGCCGGCAAGGGCCGGCTGGTTATCCGGCCATCGGGGACGGAGCCGGTGATCCGCGTGATGGCCGAAGGCGACGATCCGGCGCAGGTCGAGCGGGTGGTCGACCGGATCTGCGATGCGGTGAAGGCGGCGGCGGCATAATTCCCTCTCCCCGTGGGAGAGGGAGGGAGTGCCGAAGGCGCGGAAGGGTGAGGGCAGGGCGCCAGCACGCGTCACCGACCCTGCCCTCACCCCGCGCTGCTTCGCAGCTTGCCCCTCTCCCAATGGGAGAGGGGTGATGATAAGGACCACCCATGCTCGAAATGCGCCCCGACTGCGAACGCTGCGGTGCCGACCTGCCGGCCGATGCCGGCGGCGCGTTCATCTGTTCGTTCGAATGCACCTTCTGCGCCGAATGCGCCGATGCGCTCGATGACCGCTGCCCCAATTGCGGCGGCGAACTGACCGACCGCCCGACGCGCATCGGCAGCGCGCTGCAACGCCACCCCGCCGCGACGGGGCGCAAGTTCGCCAGCTGATGGAGACGCCGCGCGTCCTGATCATCGCCGGCTCGGATTCGGGCGGCGGTGCCGGCATCCAGGCCGATATCAAGACGGTGACGATGCTCGGCGGCCACGCCATGACCGCGATCACGGCGATCACCGCGCAGAACACGCTGGGGGTGCAGGCGGTGATGCCGGTGCCGGCGGACATGGTGATCGCTCAGATCGATTCGGTGGTGAGCGATCTCGGCGTCGATGCGGTGAAGATCGGCATGATCGGTTCGGCCGAAACGGCGCATGCCGTGGCGGATCGGCTGGAGGCATTGCGCGGCGTGCCGATCGTGTTCGATCCAGTGATGATCGCGACCAGCGGCGATGCGCTGGCCGATGGCGAGACGATTGCGGCGTTCGAGCGGCTGATGCGCGTCGCGACGCTGACGACGCCGAATTTGCCGGAACTGGACGCGCTGAATTCCCTCTCCCTTTGGGAGAGGGAGGGAGCCGCGCAGCGGCGGAAGGGTGAGGGTCGAGGGGATCGCGACCTCGCCCACGACCCTCACCCTTCCCACGCCTTCGGCGCGGGCCCCTTCCCTCTCCCAAAGGGAGAGGGAGTGAAGGCGCTCCTCATCAAGGGCGGGCACGGAGATGGCGACGTCATCACGGATCGCCTTCTCATCGACGGCGAGGAAGTCGCCCGATGGGATGCCGAACGCATTCCTACCAGCAGCACCCATGGCACCGGCTGCACGCTCGCCTCGGCGATCGCCACCTATCTCGCGCGCGGCGATCCGCTGAAGAAGGCGGTAGTCCGTGCCCGCCAGTTCGTCCGCATGGCGCTCAAGGACGCGCCCAGCCTCGGTGGCGGCCACGGTCCGATGGGCCATCAGAAGGTGCGCCTCGATCTCGGCCCCGGCGCGCGACTCAACCAGGTCACCATCGGCATGGCCGATTACGCCGCCTCGCGCGATTTCTACACCCTGCTCGGGCTCAAACAGATCGTCGGCACCGACGACGCGCATTATGCCCGGTTCGAGGCGGCGGGCGGCGCGACGCTGTCGATCGAATCCGGGGCACGGCCCACCCTGTTCTTCGAGTGCGAGGACCTTGATGCCGAGGTCGCGCGGCTGCAAGACGCCGGCGTGACCTTCGATCAACTCCCGACCGACCAAAGCTGGCTGTGGCGCGAGGCGCGCCTGACCGATCCGGCCGGCAATGCCGTCTGCCTCTACCAGGCCGACGAGAATCGGCGCTTCCCGCCATGGCGGCTGACCGATGCCTAGTCTCAAGCATGAGAAACTCTGCCTCGCCCCCGTCGCTGGTGTCGACGAGGCCGGGCGCGGGCCGCTGGCCGGGCCGGTGGTCGCCGCGGCGGTGATCCTGCCGGCCAGGGGCATTCCGCGCGGCATCAACGATTCGAAGCAATTGTCCGCCGCCGAACGCCACCGCCTGCACGACCGGCTGAAGGACTGCGCGATCGTCGGCATCGGCATCGTCGAGGCCGATGAGATCGACCGGCTCAACATCTATTGGGCGACGATGAAGGCAATGGAGCTGGCGGTCGCGGCTTTGGGCTGCGCGCCCGGCCATGTGCTGGTCGACGGCAACCGCCTGCCGCGCTGGGGCCATGCCGCCACGGCGATCGTCAAGGGCGACGCGATCAGCCTGTCGATCGCCGCCGCCTCGATCATCGCCAAGCACACGCGCGACACGATCATGATCGCCCATGCCGAATCACATCCGCACTATGGATGGCATTCCAACAAGGGCTATGGCGCGCCCGATCACCTCCGCGCATTGCGCGAACATGGGCCCTGTCCGCTGCATCGCCGATCTTACGCACCGGTCGCGCAAGCTTCGCTGCCATTATGAGTCTTTTTCGCCACACACCATGTTTGGTGCCTGTGGATAAGTCCGGACTCAACATCTGGCGCACGTCCTAAAATGTTCCGGTTTGTTAACCATTTGTGAGGCATCCTCGTTAACTAAGTTCTCCTTGACCGGAGTCCGCACATTCTCATTGGATGGGCGTAACGAACGCGGGGACACGACAAATGGGGCTTATCGAGACGATTTCGCGCGCGAGCATGCGCGCCGACGCACCGGTGGCGGAAGCGCCGCCGACGGCGTTGCCGCTCGATACGATCATCATGCAGGATTGCATCACCGCGATGCGGTCATTGCCGGCCAAGTCGGTCGACATGATCTTCGCCGATCCGCCCTATAACCTCCAGCTCGGCGGCGATCTCAGCCGGCCTGACGGCAGCCATGTCGATGCGGTGACCGACGATTGGGACAAGTTCGACAGCCTCGCCATCTATGACGCCTTTACCCGCGCCTGGCTCACCGAGGCGCGCCGCATCCTCAAGGACAATGGCGCGATCTGGGTGATCGGCAGCTATCACAACATCTTCAAGGTCGGTGCTGCGATCCAGGATCTCGGCTATTGGATCCTCAACGACATTGTGTGGCGCAAGGCCAATCCGATGCCCAATTTCAAGGGCACGCGCTTCACCAACGCGCATGAGACGCTGATCTGGGCGTCGATGGGCGAGAAGGCGAAATATACCTTCAACTATCGCAGCATGAAGACCTTGAACGACGAACTGCAGATGCGCTCCGACTGGGAATTCCCGATCTGCGGCGGGCAGGAACGGCTGAAAAAGGATGGCGTGAAGGTCCATCCGACGCAGAAGCCTGAGGCACTCATTTATCGCATCCTGCTCGCCTGCACCAAGCCGGGCGATGTGGTGCTCGACCCATTCTTCGGCACCGGCACCACCGGTGCGGTGGCCAAGCGGCTTGGCCGCCGCTGGATCGGCATCGAGCGCGAAGGCGTCTATGTCGATGCCGCGCGCGAGCGCATCGCCGCCGCGCTGCCGCTCGATGAATCCGCACTGACCACGATGCAGTCGCCCAAGGCCGCGCCGCGCGTCGCCTTCGGCACGATCGTCGAGAACGGCATGCTCACCGCCGGCGCGGTGCTGACCGACAGCAAGCGCCGCTACCGCGTCACGGTGCGCGCCGACGGCTCGGTGCTCGGCGCCGATGGCACGACGGGCTCGATCCACAAACTCGGTTCCACCGTGCAGAACGCGCCGGCGTGCAATGGCTGGACCTTCTGGCATTACGAGACGCCCGACGGGCTCAAGCCGATCGACGCGCTGCGCCAGGAATATCTGCTCGCGACACAGCCTTAATTTCACTGTTCCCCCGGCGAAGGCCGGCGCCCAGCTACGGAGCGCTGGTTGATCGAGCGTTGAGCTCCGTTACACCGGCCTCTCCGACTGGGCCCCGGCCTCCGCCGGGGAACAAGGAAGCGAACCAATGCACCTCCGCCCGATCCAGTTCGTCGATACGCCGATCGGTCGCGACGGCGAGGTCGCGCGGCTCGCGGGCGGCATGTTGTGGTTCGCCGCCTATGAGCTGATCGAGGGAGACCGGTGCCGCACCGTCGCGATCGCCGATTTCGACAAGGAACTGCGCGGCAACGACCGCGCCGCCGCGCTCCACGCCGCGATCACCGCGCCGCGCCCGGCGCTGACGCTCGGCGACCGCACCTTGCGCTTCGACCAGCCGCAGGTCGCCGGCATCCTCAACGTCACGCCCGACAGCTTCTCCGATGGCGGCAAGCTGCAGGACGACCCCGCAGCGGCGGCGGCGGCCGGCGTCGCGATGGCCGCGGCCGGCGCGGCGCTGATCGATGTCGGCGGCGAATCGACCCGTCCCAACGCGCCTCTGGTGTGGGAAGGCGATGAGGCGAAGCGCGTCGTGCCCGTGGTCGAGCGCCTCGCTGCCAGCGGCACCCTGGTCTCGATCGACACCCGAAAGGCGATGGTGATGGAGGCCGCGCTCGGCGTCGGCGCGCGGATCGTCAACGATGTGTCGGCGCTGCTGTGGGATGACCGCGCGCTCGCGGTCGTCGCCAAGGGCGGTTGCCCGGTGATCCTGATGCACTCGCCCGACCCGAAAAAGGGCCCGCATGGCGGGAGCCGCTACACCAATGTGCTGACCGAGGTGTTCGACTGGCTCGAGGCCCGCATCGCCGCCGCGGTCGCCGGGGGCGTCGAACGGTCACGGATCATCGTCGATCCGGGCATCGGCTTCGGCAAGTCGCTTGCCGACAATCTCGCTTTGATCAACGGGCTGACTTTATTCCACGGCCTGGGCTGCCCGATCATGCTCGGCGCAAGCCGCAAGCGCATGATTGGTGCGCTGTCCAACGAAGCGCCGACCGACGCCCGGCTCGGCGGCAGTCTGGCGCTGGCAATGAAGGGGGTGGAGGCTGGTGTGCAGCTGCTCCGCGTCCATGACGTGGCCGAGACGGTGCAGGCGATCCATGTCTGGCGCGGCCTGCGCGATCAGGCGCTGGTCGGGCGGTAGACCCCTGACATAATTCACGCGGCGCGAGATCGCGCCTCACGAATTTCCGCGGGCGACGCTGCGATGGACGTTGGATAATTATGTCACACGACGCTCACGCCGCGGCGTTGTCGATCCCCAGCTCGCCGAGCTTGCGGTACAGCGTCGAGCGTCCGATCCCGAGCCGCCGCGCAACCTCGGTCATGCGGCCGCGATAATGGCCAATGGCGAGGCGGATGACGTCGGCCTCGATCTCCTCCAGCGCGCGCAGATTGCCGTCGGCATGAAACAAGGTAACCCCGCCCGAGGTCGCCATCGGTGCCGGGCCGGGGACGCTGTGGCGTGCGGCGCCGAGCGCCGCGATCTGCGGGAAGTCGGCGCTGGTCAGCGCCGAGCCCTCGCACAGCACGGCGGCGCGGAACAGCGCGTTCTGCAACTGGCGGACATTGCCCGGCCAGTCATATTTGCCGAGCAGCGTCAGCGCATCGTCGGTGATGCCGAGCTGGCACAGGCCGGGCTGCTGCGCGATCCGCGCGAGCAGGTGGCGGGCAAGCGCGGGAATGTCGCCGGCACGTTCGCGCAAGGGGGGGATCGTCACCTGCACGACGTTGAGGCGGTAATAGAGGTCCTCGCGGAAACGGCCGGCCTCGACCTCCTCGATCAGGCGCTTGTTGGTCGCGGCGATGACGCGGACATCGACCTCGCGCGGGTGGCGCGCGCCGATCGGCTGCACCTCGCCCGACTGCAGCACGCGCAGCAGCTTGACCTGCGCCTCCAAGGGCATCTCGCCGACCTCGTCGAGGAACAAGGTGCCGCCATCGGCCTCGGCGAAGCGGCCCATCTTGCGTTCGAACGCGCC
Organism: Pseudomonadota bacterium; assembly: GCA_040390605.1. Lineage (GTDB taxonomy): Bacteria > Pseudomonadota > Alphaproteobacteria > Sphingomonadales > Sphingomonadaceae > Sphingomonas. The sequence continues at coordinate 4,055 of JAZJXZ010000020.1, read as the reverse complement.
GGTGAAGGCGCCCTTTTCATGGCCGAACAGCTCGCTCTCGACGAGGTTGGCGGGGATCGCGCCGCAATTGACCGCGACCATCGGCTTCTTGTTGCGCGGGGAGGCGGCATGGATCGCCTCGGCGACCACCTCCTTGCCGACGCCGCTCTCGCCCTCGAGTAGGACCGGCACGCGCGCCCGTGCCGCCTTGGCGGCAATCGCCAGCGCGGAGCGGAATTCGGGGGCCGAGCCGACGATCTCGTCGAACGCCAGAAGTGCCGGGATCTTCTCGGTCAGCGGGCGCAGCTCGCCCGCGGCCATGCCGGCGACCGCCGCGTCGAGCGCGGCGAGCAGACGCTCGGCGGCAAGCGGCTTGACCAGGAAATCGGTCGCGCCGGCGCGCATCGCGGCGACGGCCTGGGCGACCGAACCGTTGGCGGTCAGCATCAGCAAGGGGAGCTGCGGGCGGCGCGAGCGGATTTCGTTGATCAGCGCGGTGGCATCGGCATCCGGCGCCCAATGGTCGAGCAGGATAGCGTCGAGCTGCATGCCGTCCTGTGTGCCGAGCATGGCGATCGCCATCTCGCCATCGGCGGCAAACACCGCGCGCCAGCCGCGCCGCGCAGCGATCGCGGCGACGAGCCGACGCTGCGCCGGCTCCTCGTCGATCAGCATCAACAGTCTCTGTCCGTTGCGCGTCATTGCCGCGTTTCCCGTCATGCAAACTCTGGTCCAGCGGGTAACCATAGCCATTAGGTGTAAAAGCGGCCTTAAGCTGCCCCGCTACGGGACGGGCGGGACAGGACTTGAAGGAAGCGGGGAAGCCGGGCTAAGGCTCGGCAGGAGCAGGGGCGCAAAGCAGGGGTTTCACGATGGCCGGCAACGGTGACATGAAGGCGCATGAATCGACCTATCACGGCGTGATCGGTCTGTTGAAATACGGCGCGGTGGCTTGTTTCGTGATCGCCTTCGGGGTGATCTGGCTGATCTCACATAAATAGGCGCTGATATGAAGATCGCCGTCCTCAAGGAACAAGCCGAGGGCGAGAGGCGCGTTGCCGCGACGCCTGAGACGATCAAGAAATTCGCCGCTTTGGGCGCCGAACTGGCGGTCGAGAGCGGCGCGGGCGCGGCGGCCTCCTATGCCGATGCCGATTATGAAGCGGCCGGCGCCAAGCTCGGCACGCGCGCGGCGACCTTGAAGGGTGCCGACATCATCCTCGGCGTGCAGGGGCCTGATCCCGCCGGCCTGAAGGGCATGGCGGCGGGCGCCTGGCTGGTCGCCGGGCTCAATCCGTTCGGTGAGCGCGCGCGGGTCGACGCCTATGCCAAGCTCGGCGTCGAGGCGCTGGCGATGGAATTCATGCCGCGCATCACCCGTGCCCAGTCGATGGACATATTGTCCTCGCAATCCAACCTTGCCGGCTACAAAGCGGTGCTCGACGCCGCGGCCGAATATGGCCGCGCCTTCCCGATGATGATGACCGCGGCCGGCACGGTTTCGGCGGCGCGCGTATTCGTGATGGGCGTTGGCGTGGCGGGCCTTCAGGCGATCGCCACCGCGCGGCGGCTCGGTGCGCAGGTTTCGGCGACCGATGTGCGCTCGGCGACCAGGGAGCAAATCCAGTCGCTCGGCGCCAAGCCGATCTTCGTCGAGAATGTCGCGGGCATCGAGGGCGAGGGCGCGGGCGGTTATGCCGGCGAGATGAGCCCGGAATATCAAAAGGCGCAGGCCGAGCTGGTCTCGGGCCATATCGCCAAGCAGGATATCGTCATCACCACCGCGCTGATCCCCGGCCGCCCGGCGCCGCGGCTGATCTCGGCGGCGCAGGTCGCCAGCATGAAGCCGGGCAGCGTGATCGTCGATCTCGCGGTCGAGGCGGGCGGCAATGTCGAAGGCGCCGTGGCGGGCCAGGTCGTCAATGTCGGCGGCGTGACGATCGTCGGCCATCGCAACGTCGCCGGGCGCCTCCCGGCCGATGCCTCGGCGCTGTTTTCGCGCAATCTGTTCAACTTCCTCAGCGCTTTCTGGGACAAGGAGGCCGGCAAGCCGGTGCTCGACGCCGAGATCGGCGATGCGATCCGGCTGACCAGGGACGGCAAGGTCGTCAATGCGCGGCTGACGTCGTGAGGTTCGCGGCGTTGGCACTCGCTGTGATGCTGACGCTCATCCCTGGCGCGGCATTGCCGCAGAAGGCGGCCGACACCGGCTCCATCCGCTATATATTCCCCACCCTGCTCGTGCCCGACAAACCCACCGAACGATCACGGACCGTCTCGAAGAACGACGGCTGGTTCTCCGGCAAGGTGGTGCCGGTGCGGGCGATGACTCTCGATGCGGATGTGCCGATCACCGGTACGCCGATCGTGCTGGCGCGTGGGACGGTGCTGACGGTCGCCATCAGCGATGCGCTGATCGCCTGCCCGAATGGCACGGTCATTTCAGCAGGACTCGTCGGCACCGGACGGGTGCCGGTCTGCCTGGTCGATCTCGATCATGACGGCAAGTTCGACGGATGGTTCAAGGACAGCATCATGCTCGTCTGGGGCTGCTGCCATGGTCACCTCCAAAGGGGTAGTATCCGGCCGATCCCGCCGGTCAGCGCCACCGAGCTTTCGCCCGAAAAGGTCCGCGCGCTCGCGCCATGGGGGTATTTCACGATTCGCTATGCGCAAGGCATGCTGACCTATTGTCTGGGAATTTCGGACGTCTGCCTGCAGAAAGCGCCGAGAATCAAGCCGTCCGACATCGAACAGACGACCGACTTCATGGGCGGATCATTCGCTTATCGAAAGCTGGAAGACGGCAAACTGGCTGTCCGGATGATCCGTGATCCACAGGAGGCAACATACTAGCCATGGACTTCATCTCGATCCTGTCGATCTTCGTCATGGCCTGCTTCGTGGGCTATTATGTCGTGTGGTCGGTCACGCCGGCGCTGCACACGCCGCTGATGGCGGTGACCAACGCGATCTCCTCGGTGATCATCGTCGGCGCGCTGATCGCCTCGGCGGCGATCGGGATCGGTGGCACGGGGGCGACCTCGAAATGGCTCGGGCTGGTCGCGGTGACGCTGGCCAGCGTCAATATCTTCGGCGGCTTCGCGGTCACCGCGCGCATGCTGGCGATGTACAAGAAGAAAGACCGACCGGCCGCTGGCCACAAGTAGCACGTGCGCGCCGGCGACAGTCGGTCGGGCGCGTACGCCGCGCGGATAACAGGGAGATGCCGGCTTTCGCTGGCATGACGGGGTAGGTAAGATGGAAGAAGCAGTCGCGATCAATCCCTGGGCGGCTTTGGCCTATCTCGTCGCCGGCGTGTGTTTCATTCTCGCCCTGCGCGGCCTGTCGAGCCCGACCTCGAGCCAGCGCGGCAACCGCTTCGGCATGATCGGGATGGTGCTCGCCGTCGGCACGACGCTCGTCACCCATCTGCCGCGGATCGACGCGACGACGATCGATACGACCACGGCCGGCGAGATCCTCGTCGCCATCGCCATCGGTGCGGCGATTGGCCTCACCACCGCGCGCAAGATCGCGATGACCGCGATGCCGCAGCTCGTCGCCGCCTTCCATTCGCTGGTCGGCCTCGCCGCGGTGCTCGTCGCGGCGGCGGCGTTCCTCAATCCTGGCGCGTTCGGCATCGCCGTCGACGGCGTGATCTTCACCCAGAGCCGCATCGAAATGGGCCTCGGCATCGCGATCGGCGCGATCACCTTCTCCGGCTCGGTCATCGCCTTCCTCAAATTGAACGGCAATATGGGCGGCAAGCCGATCATGCTGCCCGGCCGGCACGTCATCAACCTCGGCGTGCTCGCCGGCATCCTCGGCCTGATCGCCTATTTCACCCAGGACCAGAGCCCGTGGATCTTCTGGACCGTCACCGCGCTAAGCTTCGCGATCGGCTTCCTGCTGATCATCCCGATCGGCGGCGCCGACATGCCGGTCGTGGTGTCGATGCTCAACAGCTATTCGGGCTGGGCGGCGGCGGCGATGGGCTTCACGCTGCACAACACCGCGATGATCATCACCGGCGCGCTGGTCGGCTCGTCGGGCGCGATCCTGTCCTACATCAT
>JAZJXZ010000019.1:30781-60947 GCA_040390605.1 Pseudomonadota bacterium | reverse complement strand
CGAACCCGGGTGCAAGGATTTGCAGTCCTCTGCGTCACCACTCCGCCATCGGGCCAAGGCGGGCGCAGATGCGCGGGACCGGCGTTCATGTCAACCGCCACGCGGAGCAGGCGCAACAAAATCACCCGTGCTGCTTGGCGCCGGGCGATGGTCGCTATACATGGTCGCTGCGTGCATAAGTGTATTGCACGACTAAAACAGTTGTGCGACAGGGTGATTCATGAATTCGACCGCGACACAGACCGATCGTTTCGCCGTGATGCGCCATGCGATGGTGGCCAGCCAGTTGCGCACCAACGCGGTCAACGACGCGCGTGTCGTCGCGGCGATGGCGCGCGTGCCGCGCGAGGCGTTCCTGCCCGACGACGTGGCGGCGCTGGCCTATCGTGACACGGCGGTGCCGCTGGCGCATGGCCGGGCACAGAATCTTCCGATCGCGACCGGCAGGTTGCTCACCATGGCGGAACTTCGTGCCGACGATCGCGTCCTGCTGATCGGCGCAGCCGGCGGCTATACCGCGGCGGTGCTCGCCGAACTGGTTGCCGAGGTGGTTGCGGTCGAGGTGGATCCGGTGCTGAGCGGCATCGCACGTGCTGCGCTGACCGGCTATGCGGCGGTCACGCTGATCGAGGGACCGCTCGAAGCGGGCCATGCCGTGGGCGCGCCTTATGACGTCCTGATCGTCGACGGTGCGGTCGAGCAGCTGCCCGACGCGCTGGTCGCGCAGGTCAAGGTCGGCGGCCGCGTCGTGGCGGGGCTGGCCGATCGCGGCGTCACGCGGCTGGCCTATGGCCGGCGGAGCGAGGGTGGTTTCGCGTTGCTGCCCTTCGCCGATATCGATTGCGTTGTGTTGCCCGGGTTCGCCCGGCCGAGGAGTTTCACGTTCTGATGACTGATCGCATCTCGCCCGTGCGCCGCCTGTTGCTGGGCAGCGTCGCCTTCGCATTGATCGTGCCGCCGGCCGGGGCCGACACGCTGCGCGACGCGCTGGTCAAGGCCTATAACACCAACCCGACGATCAACGCGCAGCGTGCGGCGCAGCGCGCCAATGACGAGAATGTGCCGATCGCGCGCGCCAGCGGCCTGCCGTCGGTCAATGCGACGGGCAATTATACCGAGAATCTCTCGAACAGCTCGAGCAATGCGTCGAGCAGCTCGAACAGCTTTGCCAATCCTGCGCGGCAGATTCTGAGCTCGGCGAATCTGTCGATCCCGATCTTTTCGGGCGGTGCCGTGCGCAATTCGGTGGCGGCGGCGCGGGTGCGCGTCGATGCCGGGCGCGACACGCTGCGCGGCACCGAGGGCGATTTGTTCACTGCGGTGGTCGGCGCCTATATGGACGTGATCCGCGACGAGGCGATCGTCAGCCTCAACCTGCAGAACGTCCATGTGCTCGAGGTCAATCTTCAGGCGTCGAAGGACCGCTTCCAGGTCGGCGACCTGACCCGTACCGATGTCGCCCAGTCCGACGCTCGCCTCGCCGTGGCGCGCAGCCAGTTGCAGACGGCGCAGTCGCGGCTGATCGGCAGCAGGGAAAATTATATCCGGCTGGTCGGCTCGCCGCCGGCAAATCTCGAAACGCCGCCGGCACTGCCCAATCTGCCGTCGTCGCCCGACACGGCAGTCGATGTCGCGCTGAAGGATAATCCGACCCTGCTCGCGGCGCAGAAGCAGCGTGACGCAACGCGCTTCGACGTCGATGCCGCGCGTGCGCAGCGCCTGCCCAAGCTCAGCGTCGTGGTCGGCGGCAATTATTACAATTATCTCGGCTCGCTCGGTGCGGGGACGGGCGTCCGGGTCGGCCAGACCGGCACATCCAGCACCGCGGGCCTCGCGCTGACCGTGCCGTTGTTCCAGGGCGGTCGCCCGGCCGCCGAGGTGCGTCAGGCGCAGGCGTTGCGCGGTCAGGCGATCGAGCGCGCGACCGATGCCGAGCGTACGGTGATCTCCGACACCCGTTCTGCCTATGCCGTGTGGCAGTCATCGCTCGAGGTGATCGCCTCGTCGCAGACCGCGGTAAGCGCCAACAAGCTGTCGCTGGAGGGCGTGCGCGCCGAGAACAGCGTCGGCAACCGCACGATCCTCGACATCCTCAATGCCGAGCAGGAATTGCTCAACTCGCAGGTCACGCTGGTGACGGCGCAGCGCGACGCCTATGTCGCCGGCTTCGCGCTGCTCGCGGCGATGGGCCATGCCGAGGCGCGGGACCTCGGCCTCGACGGCGGGGCGCTCTACGATCCGGTGGCGCATTTCAATTCGGTGCAGCATCGCATTTCCGACTGGAGCGATGGTCCGGCGCCGAAACCGGTCGGCACCAGCACCGTTGGAACGCCGGCGCAGAACGCCAATGTGACGACGAAACTTGACCCTTTGCTAACCACGCCGGTTGACACGGACACCCCAAATCCGCCAGTTGCCCCAAAGTAGGTCGTTTTTCGACCTGCCTGGCTTTACGAGCTGGGGGTTTTAGGGGTCTGCCGATGGGGGACATCAGCGCCGAACCGTCGATGGAGGAAATCCTCTCGTCGATCAAACGCATCATCGCCGAAGAGGGCGACGGGGCGATGGCGGCCGCGCGGGCCCGGCGCCAGACGCGCCCCGCCCCGACACCGTTGCCCGAGCCCGAGCAGTATGACGACGAGGAAATCCTCGAGCTGAGCGATCAGGTCGCGGCCGAGGCGGCGCCTGAACCCGAGCCCGTTGCTGAACCGCGCTTCTCATCGAGCGAGACGACGCCGGTCGCCGCCGCGCCTGTGCCCACACCCGCGGCCACCCCTGTCTCGTCGCTGCTGTCGCCGCGCACTGCCGAGGCGTCGCGCGGGCCGCTCGACGCGCTATCGCGCATGGTGGTCAAGCCCGAGGTCGCCGGTAGCGATACGCTCGAGGGTATGGTGCGCGAGATGATTCGCCCGATGCTGCGGGACTGGCTCGACGCCAATCTGCCGCAGTTGGTGGAAACGATGGTCGCGCGCGAGATTTCGCGGATTACCGGGCAGCCGCGCTAGGCTTGGCGAGATTGCCGCCGCGCGCGGCATCTGCTTTACCCGCCTTATGAAATATCTGTCGCTCGCGAGCCTGCTCGCCATCGCCGTCGCGACTCCGGTCGCCGCCCGCCAACTTACCATCGAAGACGTCACCATGCTGTCGCGCGTCGCCGCGCCGACCGTCTCGGCCGACGGGCACTGGCTCGTCTGGCAACAGCGCGAGACCGATATCGCCGCCGACAAGGGGCGACTCGATTTGTGGCGACTCGACCTGTCGAAGCGCGGCGCGAAGCCCGAAAAGCTGGTCGCCGAGGCCGACGTCAACGAAAGTGCGCCGCAATTCTCCGCCGATGGCCGCACGGTCTATTTCCAGTCCGACAAGGGCGGCGACGACGCGATTTGGGCGGTCGCCGTCACCGGCGGCGCGCCGAAGAAGCTGACCGGCTTCCAGGGCGGCCTGAGCGGCTTCAAGGTCGCGCCGACCGGCGACAAGATCCTGGTGTGGGCCGATCGCCTGCCCGGTGCGCCGAGTCTTGCACCGGCGATGGTCAAGAAGGCTGCCGATGCCGGGGCGGGGCGAACCTATGACCAGATGTTCGTGCGGCACTGGGACACATGGGCCGACGGCACGCGCTCGCAGCTGTTCGTGCTGCCGCTGACAGCCGATGGTGCGCCGGGTGATGGCGTCGCGATCGAGCATGGCCTGGTCGGCGATACGCCCTCAAAGCCCTATGGCGGGGGCGAGGAAGTATCGTGGTCGCCCGACGGCAAGACGGTCTATTTCGCGCTGCGCGAAGCGGGCCGAATCGAGCCGCTGTCGACCAATCTCGACATCTTCGCTGCGCCCGCCGACGGCTCGGCCGCGCCGACCAACCTCACGCCCGACAACAAGGGCATGGACAACCTGCCGACCGTCTCGCCGGACGGCCGCAGCCTCGCCTGGTTCGCCATGGCGCGCGCCGGTTATGAGGCCGATCGCCAGGTGTTGATGCTGCGCGATCTCGCCACCGGCCAGGTCCGCGCGCTGACCGCGGGCTGGGACCGCTCGGTCGGCTCGATCGTCTGGTCGCCCGACTCGAAACGCATCCTGGTCACCGCCGAGGATACGCAGGAAAACCCGATCTGGTCGGTCGATCCTGCCAGCGGCAAGGTCACGCGACTGACGGGTGAGGGCAACGTCACGGCCGTCGTTCCGACCGCGAAGGGCGCGGTGTTCTCGATGAACAGCCTGCTCGCGCCCGATGATTTCTACATTCTGTCGGGCAAGAAGGTCACGCGGCTGACCTCGGTCAATGCCGAGAAGTTCGCCAGCATCGACATGCCGACCGTCACCCGCTTCAGTTTCGCCGGCGCCAACAACGACACGGTGTGGGGTTATGCGGTGAAGCCGGCGGGTTCGACCGGCAAGGTGCCGATCGCCTTCATGGTCCATGGCGGGCCGCAGGGATCGAGCAGCAACAGCTGGTCCTATCGCTGGAACCCGGCGCTGTTCGCCGGCGCCGGTTACGGTCTGGTGGCGATCGATTTCCACGGCTCGACCGGGTACGGCCAGGCATTCAGCGACGCGATCCGCAACAATTGGGGCGGCTGGCCGCTCGAGGATCTGCAAAAGGGCCTCAAGGCCGCGACGACGAAGTTCGACTGGCTCGACGAGAACAACGCCTGCGCGCTCGGCGCGTCCTATGGCGGTTACATGATGAACTGGATCGAGGGGCAGTGGCCCGATCGTTTCAAGTGCATCGTCCAGCATGACGGCGTGTTCGACGCCCGCGCCATGGCGTACGAGACCGAGGAGCTGTGGTTCGACGAGTGGGAACATGGCGGCAAGGCCTATTACGAAGACCCCGCCGCGTTCGAGAAATGGAACCCGGTCAATTTCGTCCAGAACTGGAAGACGCCGATGCTCGTCATCACCGGCGAGCGCGACTTCCGCATCCCCTATACGCAAGGGCTGGCGGCGTTCACCGCGCTGCAGCGGCGCGGCATTCCGTCACGGCTGCTGGTCAATCCGAACGAGAACCACTGGGTGCTCAAACCGAAGAACAGCCGGCAGTGGTATCATGAGGTGCTGGGCTGGATGGGCAAGTGGACGGCCGCCAAATAACCTTACCCGTCATGCCGGACTTGTTCCGGCATCCACCGTTCCGCGAACGCCGCGAGCGTTTATTTTGCGGAACGGTGGGCCCCGGAACAAGTCCGGGGTGACGAAGGGGCGTCGCTTTGTCTAAAGGCGGCGCATCATGACCGAGCTCTCCAAGACCTTCGACCCTGCCGAGATCGAATCCCGCTGGTACGCCCATTGGGAAACGAGCGGCCAATTCCGCCCCGAGCGCCCCGGCGCGGAGCCGTGGACGATCGTCAACCCGCCGCCCAATGTGACGGGTTCGCTGCACATCGGCCATGCGCTCGACAACACGCTGCAGGACATCCTGACGCGCCACGCCCGCCTTAAGGGCAAGGATGCGCTGTGGGTGGTCGGCACCGACCATGCCGGCATCGCCACGCAGATGGTGGTCGAGCGCCAGATGGCGGAGAAGCAGCAGAAGCGTACCGATTTCACGCGCGACGAATTCGTCGCCAAGGTGTGGGAATGGAAGGCGGAGAGCGGCGGCGAGATCACCAGCCAGCTGCGTCGGCTCGGCTGCTCGATGGACTGGGCCAACGAGCGGTTCACCATGGACGAGGGTTTTTCCAAGGCTGTCCTCAAGGTGTTCGTCGACCTCTACAATCAGGGGCTTGTCTACCGCGACAAGCGGCTGGTGAACTGGGACCCGGGCCTCGGCACCGCGATCAGCGACCTCGAGGTCGAGACGCGTGAGACCAAGGGCAGCTTCTGGCAGATCCGCTACCCGCTGGCCGACGGCTCGGGTTCGATCACCGTCGCGACGACGCGGCCGGAGACGATGCTCGCCGACATGGCGGTCGCGGTCCATCCCGAGGACGCGCGCTACAAGGCGATGATCGGCAAACAGGTGAAGCTACCGATCACCGGCCGGTTGATCCCGGTGATCGCCGACGAGCATGCCGACCCCACGCTGGGCACCGGCGCGGTGAAGATCACGCCGGGCCACGACTTCAACGATTTCGAGGTGGGCAAGCGCGCCGGGTTCAAGGCCGGCGAGATGCTCAACATGCTCGATGCCAAGGCGCAGGTGACGCAAACCGCCGATGGCCTGATCCCCGACGAGCTGCTCGGCATCGACCGCTTCTGGGCGCGCAAGCAGGTGGTCGATCGGCTGAAGGAAGGCGGCTTCCTCGTGCCCCATGTCGACAAGGACGGCGTCGAGCATGACGCCGAGCCGCGCACCATCCAGACGCCCTATGGCGACCGCTCGGGCGACGTGATCGAGCCGTGGCTGACCGACCAATGGTATGTCGACGCCGCGACTTTGGCCAAGGGGCCGATCGAGGCGGTGCAGTCCGGTGCGATCAAGATCGTGCCGAAAAGCTGGGAGAAGACCTTCTTCAACTGGATGGAGAATATCCAGCCTTGGTGCGTCAGCCGCCAGCTATGGTGGGGGCACCGCATCCCGGCGTGGTTCGGACCGAGCCTGGAATCTCCCGGCGAACGAAAGATTTTCGTTGCCGAGAACGAACGGGAACTGCTCGAACAGGCGGTGTTCTATTATGGCCGGGCATGGAAAGAGGGTGACGTTCAGCAAGTCACCATCGTCGCCAACGAAGCAGAGGCGCTGGCGTTATCCGAGGACAAGACTGCGCGCCGTTTTGGCATCTGGCAGGACCCCGACGTCCTCGACACCTGGTTCTCCTCCGCCCTCTGGCCCTTCGCGACGATGGGCTGGCCCGAGGAAACCGATCCCAAGCTCCACGGCCGCTACCCCAATGACGTGCTGATCTCCGGCTTCGACATCCTGTTCTTCTGGGACGCGCGGATGATGATGCAGGGCATGCACTTCATGAAGGACGTGCCGTTCCGCACGCTCTATTTGCACGGCCTGGTGCGCGCCGCCGACGGGCAGAAGATGTCCAAGTCGAAGGGCAATGTCGTCAACCCGCTCGGGCTGATCGACCAGTACGGGGCCGACGCGCTGCGCTTCTTCATGGCGGCGATGGAAAGCCAGGGCCGCGACATCAAGATGGATGAGAAGCGGGTAGAGGGTTACCGCAACTTCGCCACCAAGCTGTGGAACGCGGCGCGCTTCTGCCAGGCCAATGGCATCGGCGCGAGCGACCGGCTCGAGGCGCCCGACGCGGCGCTCGCGGTCAACAAATGGATCATCGCTGAAACGATCGCGACGGTACAGGCGGTCGACCTCGCTTTGGCCGATTACCGCTTCGACGGTGCCGCCAACGCGATCTACCAGTTCGTGTGGAGCCGCTTCTGCGACTGGTATCTCGAACTGATCAAGCCGGTGTTCAGCGGCGAGGAACGCGGCTCGATCGACGAGGAGAGCAAGAAGGTCGCCGGCTGGGTGCTCGACCAGATCCTCGTGCTGCTCCACCCGTTCATGCCCTTCATCACCGAGGAACTGTGGCATGCCATGGGGCCGCGCGAGAACGATCTGATCGTCGCGAAGTGGCCGATGGCCGATGCGCGCGCGATCGATCCGGCAGCGAGCAAGGAAATCGACTGGCTGATCCGGCTGGTCGGCGAGGTACGCGGCGCGCGCACCGAGCTCAACGTGCCGCCGGGTGCCCGCCTCTCGGCGTATGTCCGCGATGCTGGTCCCGAGACCAGGGCGCGCCTCGCGTCCCAAGCGGCGGTGATTGCACGGCTCGCACGGATCAATGTTGCCGAGGGCGAGGCGCAGGGCGGAGCTCTGCAGGTGGTGGTCGACGAAGCGACCTTCGTTCTTCCGCTGGAAGGTGTAATTGATCTCGAAGGCGAACGTACGCGCCTGACCAAGGCTATCGCGGCGGCGGAGAAGGAACGTGACGGCCTGGCCGGACGGCTCAACAATCCGAGCTTCGTCGAACGTGCGAAGCCCGAGGCGGTCGACAAGGCGCGCGCCGATCATGACGACAAGGCGGCCGAGGCCGAGCGGCTGTCGGCGGCGTTGTCGCGGCTGGGTTAGGCGATTCTTAGGCTCGCTCGCGATCGGCTTTAGTCGTCACCCCGGACTTGTTCCGGGGTCCACCGCTCCGCAAATGCATCGATCTTTACCTTTGCGGGACGGTGGACCCCGGAACGAGTCCGGGGTGACGCGGGGACAAAGGTGGTCGAATTCGGCCGCCTGCAGGGCTAGGCGAAAGCGCCCGCCTTGCCTATCGACACGCACGAACCGCGTCAGCGCGACGCGGTCTGCTCGGCCATGAAAGGAAACGATGATGGCCCAGCCACCCAAAGGCCGGAGGGACCTGACCGTCGGCCCGATCGGCGCGACGCTGCTCACGTTCGCGCTGCCGACACTGGCGTCCAACATCCTCCAGTCGCTCAACGGCTCGATCAACTCGATCTGGGTCGGGCGTTTCCTCGGCGAGGGCGCATTGGCTGCGACCTCCAACGCCAACATCATCATGTTCCTGATGTTCAGCGCGGTGTTCGGTTTCGGCATGGCCGCGACAATCCTGATCGGCCAGTCGATGGGGCGGCGCGATGTCGAGGCGGCGCGGCGCGCCTTCGGTTCCGCGGTCGGCATGGTCGTCGGGGGTGCGGTGTTGATCGCGCTGCTCGGCTGGGTCTTCGCACCCGCCATCCTGCGCCTGCTCGCCACCCCGGGCGACGCACAGGCGCTGGCGCTGATCTATCTCCGGGTGATCTTTCTCGGCCTGCCGCTGTCGATGCTCGGCGTGCTGATCCAGATGGGGCTGCGCGGCGCCGGCGATTCGATCACGCCGATGTGGTTCATGGTGCTCAGCGTGGTGATCGACAGCACGATGAACCCGGTGCTGATCGAGGGGCTGGGGCCGTTCCCGCGCATGGGCATTGCCGGCTCGGCGACCGCGACATTGCTCGCCGCGGCGGTGTCGTCGCTCGGCCTGGTCATCTATGTCTATGCCCGCGACCTGCCGATCCGGCTGCGCGGGCATGAGCTTAAATGGCTGATCCCTGAGGCTGCGCTGGTGCGGGTGATCGTCGCCAAGGGCCTGCCGATGGGCGCACAGATGCTGGTCATGTCGACCGCCGGCCTGACCATGGTCGGGCTGGTCAACCGGCTCGGCGTGGATACTGCGGCGGCCTATGCCGTGTCGCAGCAGCTATGGACCTATATCCAGATGCCGGCGATGGCGATCGGCGTCGCGGTCAGCTCGATGGTCGCACAGAATATCGGCGCGGGAAAATGGGACCGGGTCGATGCGATCACGCGAGCCGGCCTGCTCTACAACACGATCATCACCCTGGTGGTGATCGCCGCGATCATCCTGTTCGACCGGCCGGTGATGTCGCTGTTCGTCGGCGGCGAGAGCCCCGCAATCCCTATCGCCCGCCACATTCAGCTGATCGCCAGCTGGACCTTCGTGATGTTCGGCGCGACGATGGTGCTGTTCTCGACCGTGCGCTCCAATGGCTCGACCATCGCGCCGCTCGTCATCCTGATCATCTCGCTCTACCCGATCCGTCTCGGCATCGCGCTGCTCGGTCAGCGCGCGATCGGTCCGGATGCCTTGTGGTGGGCCTTCCCGATCGGATCTGCGGTGTCGCTGGCGCTGGCGATCTGGTTCTATCGGCGCGGCACATGGCGCAGCCAGGTACTCGTCGTGCCGCCCGATCCGGAAGACGCCGAGGAGCACGCCCATGCATCGACTGAGCCCGCCGGCCGCTTGCAGCCGACGGGCTAAACGAGCATTGAGCGCGGCATGAGTCACTATCCCGCGCTCCGCCTGCGCCGCACCCGTGCCACCGCCTGGAGTCGCAAGCTCCATGCCGAAACCGTGCTCACCCCGGCCGACCTGATCTGGCCGCTGTTCATCGCCGAAGGGCAGGGGGTCGAGGAGCCGATCTCCAGCCTGCCCGGTGTGTCGCGCTGGTCGGTCGACGGCATCGTCGCCCGGGCGAAGGAAGCGCGTGACGCCGGCATCGCCTGTGTCGCCTTGTTCCCCAATACGCCGCCCGCGCTGCGCAGCGATGGCGGCGAGGAAGCGCTCAATCCCGACAATCTGATGTGCCGGGCGATTCGCGCGCTGAAGGATGCGGTGCCCGAGGTCGGCGTGCTGACCGATGTCGCGCTCGATCCCTATACCGCGCACGGCCATGACGGGCTGATCGACGCCGCCGGCTATGTCATGAACGACGCCACCGCCGAGGTGCTGGTCGGCCAGGCCCTCAACCAGGCCGCCGCCGGTGCCGACATCATCGCGCCGTCGGACATGATGGATGGGCGCATCGGCCTGATCCGCAATGCGCTGGAAGAAGCCGGGCATATCAACGTGCAGATCATGTCCTACGCCGCCAAGTACGCCAGCGCGTTTTACGGCCCGTTCCGCGACGCGGTCGGTTCCCGCGGGCTCCTGAAGGGCGACAAGAAGACCTATCAGATGGACTCGGCCAATGCCGAGGAGGCGCTGCGCGAGGTCGCGCTCGACCTTGCAGAGGGTGCCGACAGCGTGATGGTCAAGCCGGGGCTGCCCTATCTCGACATCATCCTGCGGGTGAAGTCGGAGTTCCAGGTGCCGGTGTTCGCTTACCAGGTGTCCGGCGAATATGCGATGATCGAGGCAGCGGTCGCCGCGGGTGCTGCCGAGCGCGATGCGATGGTGCTGGAGACGCTGATGGCGTTCAAGCGCGCCGGCTGTTCGGGCGTGCTGAGCTACCACGCGCTGCATGCGGCGCGGCTGCTGGCGCGGTGATCGAAACCGAACGACTGACGCTTCGCCGCGATACGCCGGCGGATCGGGCCGCGCTGCACGCGATGTGGGCCGATCCGCGGGTGATGGCCGATCTCGGCCCGGTCAAGACACCGGAGGCGAGCGATGCGGCGCTCGCCAAGCACCACAGCTATCACCCTCAAGGCCTGGGCTTCTGGGTCGTCGAACGTCGCGCCGACCGCGCCGTGATGGGCTTTGTCGGGCTCAAGCCCGGTGCCCCCGACACGCCGATCGCCGGCGCGCTTGAAGTCGGCTGGATGCTCGCCGTGCCGTTCTGGAAGCAGGGCTTTGCCTATGAGGCCGCCGCTGCCTCGATCGACTGGGCATGGCGCAACCGCGACGATGCTGCGATCGTGGCGATCACCTCGCGGCAGAACGCGAAGAGCCGGGGACTGATGTCGCGCCTCGGCATGACGCATGTGCCGGAGCTCGATTTCGCTCATCCTCTGTTTACCATAGATGATCCATTGCGTGACACCGTCACCTACCGGATCGCCCGACCATGATCGAAACCGAACGTCTCATCCTGCGCGGCTGGCGTGACGGCGATGTCGATCCGTTCAACGCGATGTGCCGCGATCCCGATGTGATGCGATATCTCGGCCCGCTCGCCAGTCGCGAGGAGAGCGCCGCCGCCATCGCACGGCAGAACGATCATCTCGATCGGCTGGGTTATTGCTTCTGGGCGCTGGAGCGGCGCGAGGACGGGGCGTTTCTCGGCTTTTGCGGCATCAAACCAGGTGCGCCGGACACGCCGATCGAACATGATGTCGAGATCGGCTGGCGCCTCGGCCGGCCTTATTGGGGGCAGGGCTATGCCCGCGAGGCGGCACAGGCCAGCCTCGCCTGGGGCTGGGCCAACACCGATGCGCCACTGATCTCCGCCATCACGGTACAGGCGAACAGCGCGAGTTGGGGGCTGATGGAGCGGCTCGGCATGACACGGGTCGAAGGTGGCGAGTTCGATCATCCGCTGGCCCCAGCCGAGCTCAACCCACACATCCTCTACCGTATCGGCCGCACCGCCTGATGGCCGCCATCGGGAGCCCGGCGCGCCTCGCCCGGCCGCTGTTCGTCGTGACGATCCTCACCGGATCGTTCCTGCTGTTCCTCGTCCAGCCGATGGTCGCGCGTATGGCGCTGCCGCGGCTCGGCGGTGCGCCGGCGGTGTGGAACTCGGCGATGCTGGTCTATCAGGCGCTGCTGCTCGGCGGCTACGCCTATGCGCATTGGCTTGGCCGCATCGCGCCACGCTGGCAGGCGGTAATCCATCTCGCCGTGCTGGCCGTGGCGGCGTTGTGGCTGCCGATCGGGTTGATGGCGATGCAATTGCCCGCCGATGCCCAGCCGGCGATCTGGGTGCCATGGCTGCTCGGCCTGTCGATCGGGCCGCTGTTCTTCGCGATCTCGGCCCAGGCGCCGCTATTGCAGCGCTGGTTCAGCATCTCGAGCGAAGGGCAGGACCCCTATGCGCTCTATGCCGCGTCAAATTTCGGCAGCTTCGCCGGCTTGATCGCCTATCCGTTGATCGTCGAGCCCGGCCTCGCCTTGTTCGGTCAGCGCTGGCTGTGGAGCGGCGGTTATATCCTCGTCGCGCTGCTCGTCCTGGGCTGTGCGCTGACCTTGCGCCGCGCGCCTGTCGCCGTGGTCGCCGAGCACGCGCCGATCAGCCCCGCGCCGCGTGGAGGGCGGGTGACGCACTGGATCCTGTTGGCGCTGGTGCCGTCGGGTCTGATGCTCGCCACCTCGACCTATATCACCACCGATATTGTCGCGATGCCGCTGCTATGGGTGCTGCCGCTCGGCCTGTACCTGTTGAGTTTCACCATCGCCTTCTCCGCACGACGCGCCGCGGCGGACATGATCACCCGCATGGCGCCGATCGTCATCCTGCTGTTCGGTGGCGTGGTGGTCAGCGGCAATCAGGGCATGCCCTATCTCGATTGCGGGCTCGCGCTGGCCCTGTTGTTCGTCGTCGCGGTCGCGCTTCACACAGCGATGTACCGGCTGCGTCCGGCGCCGGACCGGCTGACCGGCTTCTATCTCGCCATGTCGATCGGCGGGGCGCTCGGTGGCGTGTTCGCCGCGCTGATCGCGCCGCTGGTGTTCGACTGGACCTATGAATATCCGATCCTGATCCTCGCCGCCGGCGCGCTGGTGCCGCAAAGCCCGCTGTTGCGCTGGGTGCCGCAATTGTGGGGCGGGTCGGCGCAACAGCGGCGAATCGTCATGCTGTCCACCGCCCTTGTCATTCTGATCGTCATCCTGCTTGCGCTGTCCTTCCCGGGCACGGCATCCGAAACCGTCGGCCCCCTACAGGGTGCGTTGTTCGCGGCGCTGGTGACGATCGGCGTGCTGGTGATCGGGGTCCGGCCGGCCTTTGTGATCGCGCTCGCGGGCACACTCATCGCGCTCGGTGGCTATCGCTCGATCGTGCTGTCGTTCCAGCCAAATGCCCGCACGCGCAGTTATTTCGGCATCTATACCGTTCTCGGCAGCGACGCGGTCGGTGTCCGCCAGCTCAAACACGGCACCACCGTCCATGGTACGCAGCTGCTCGGCAGCCCCGAGCGCGAGCGCACGCCGACCGCTTATTATGTTCCGCAATCCGGCGTCGGCCAGGCGATGCAGGCAGTGCCGCTGCTCTATGGGGATCATGCCCGCATCGGCGTCGTCGGTCTCGGCTCGGGAACGCTGGCCTGTTATGCGCGGCCGGGCCAGGATTGGCGCTTCTACGAGATCGACCCCGCGATCGTGCACATTGCGCGCGACACCGGCCAGTTCACGTTCCTGCGGCGCTGCCTGCCCAATCCGCGTATCGAGATCGGCGACGCGCGCCTGAACCTGCTGACCGAGCCCGGCGGGTCGCTCGACCTGCTGGCGCTCGACGCATTCTCGTCCGATTCGGTGCCGATGCATCTGATGACGAGGGAGGCCTTTGCGAGCTACGCACGGGTGCTCGCGCCGAACGGCCTGTTGCTGGTCCACATCTCCAATCGTTTCCTCGACCTCGAGCCGGTCGTTTCCTCCGCCGCCGCAGCAGGCGGCTGGCATGCGGCACGGCTGCTCTATTTCCCGCCACAGGGTGGCTCACCGGGCGGTACGCCTTCCTTGTGGGTGGCGCTGTCGCATGATCCGGCCAAGATCGAGGCGCTGCACACGCTGAACGCGACGTGGCAGCCGATGGCACATTATCCCGGCTTCACCGCCTGGAGCGACGATTATTCGACCATCTTGCCGCTGATCAAGGCGCTGCCCTGACGGCTCAGGCGGCGGGCAGCATCGCCTGGATCGCGCCGATTCGCGCTGACTCGGCATCGAACGCCGCCTTCACCTTGTCGCGCAGCTGTTCCACCCCGGGATAGTCGGGCTCGCCCGCCGCGGCGCGGTCGATCGCCAGCTGCTCGACATCGGTCAGCATCGCCGACAGGTCGGAGCGATAGGTATCGAGTTCGGCCAGCGCCGTCTGGGCATCGAGCCAATGGTCGCTGCCGACCGCCTGGCCTTGCGCCGCCCGCGCCGCTGCCTCGGCATGATCCGCTGCCGGCGCGAACGCCTTCTCGGTCTTGTCGAGCACGGCTGCATAACCGGCTAGCTTCGCGTCGAGCGCAGGATCGGCGACGGCGGCGGCCGGTGGCGGTGCCGTCGGCTCCGCGTCGCTGCGCGCCTCGATCGGGCGCGGCAGCAGCGACGGGTAACGCGCGGTATCGGCGCCGGTGCAGCCGCCGATCAGCAGCGTCAGGGTGAGGAGGGGAATGCCATGCTTCATCGCCGACCCGTCTATTGCGCGCGAAAGAGACAAGCAACGCACTTGCGCTCCGCGAATGTCGCCGCTAGGGACCCACTTCCCAAGCGCCCGTAGCTCAGCTGGATAGAGCATCAGACTACGAATCTGAGGGTCGGACGTTCGAATCGTTCCGGGCGCGCCAACATCCCCCGCTTAGGTCTCCGACCTGGCGGGGGTTTGTTTTTGTGGCATCGATTAGTCGAGAGTGATCGGATTGCCTGAATACATCAGGTGTCCCTATCATGGTTCGTGATCGGGAGAGCAGCATGGCCGATTTGAATGCAGATCAGGCGTCTGATTCGTTTGAGGCGGCGCTCGACTGCGTACTCGGTTCCAAAATTCGAGCTAGCGACGACACTGCCAAACAAGTTTGGTCTGCACTGACAAATCAGGAATGGCAGCACGAAGATGGCCGTGAGGTCGAATATTCCTTTCGCGAAGCCGGTGACCTGATCGCGAGAATCCGAGGTCGCGGTTCTTATATGGAGTGGTATTGCGCGAGCCCGGCTGGCGTTGTCAGCGAATCCGTGGCCAACGCCCTTCACCTCAAAGGCTGGACCCTCAAGGCTTGGGGCGGCGATCCCTTGTAATCGAAACCGCCGTCAGTCGAGCACCACCGCGCGAACCTCATCCGATGCCTCGACCGCACCGCCCGACCGCCGCGCCACGCCGAGCGTCACCGCCACATCCATCGTCACATTGCCGATCGTGCGGAACAGGTCGGGGATCGTCTCGACCGCGATCAGCAGGCCGAGCGGCTCCAGCGGCACGTGCATCGCCGCCGCCACGGGGGCGACCGAGGCGATATAGCTGATCGTGCCGGGCAGGCTGATCGACCCCATGGTGGTGATCGCGGCGGTGACCACCCCGAAGAACAGCGCGCCCGGCCCGATCGGCACGCCGAGCAGATGCGCGACATAGAGCGCTACCGCCAGGTTCATCGCCGGACTGGTGGCGCGGAAGATCGCCACTGCGATCGGCAGCACGATGCCCGCCGTGGCGGGCGACGCGCCGAGCTTCTCCGAGGCCGCGAGCATTGCCGGCAGGGTAGCGAGCGAGGACTGCGTGCTGAGCGCCATCGCCTGCGCCGGCGCGACCTCGCGGGCGAATCGCAAGGGCGAGACGCGGCCGTAGAGCAGCGCCACCGGATAGGCCGATAGCAGCACGATGAAGCCGACCGACGAGACGATGATGATATAGTGCAGCAGCGCGCCGATCGCCGCGACGCCGGTCTTGGCGCCGACGCCATAGGCCAGCGCGAACACGCCGATCGGGGCGAGTTTCAAGACCCAGCCGATGATGATGATCATCGCGTCGGTGAATGCCCTGATCACGTCCGACAGCAGCTTGCGCTGCGTAGGTTCGAGCCTGGTAACGGCGAAGGCGAGCGCCAGGGCGAAGATCGTCAGCGGCAGATAGGCATCCGACGCTGCCGCGGAGACGACGTTGGACGGCACGACCGTGTCGAAGAAGTCGAGCAGGCTGGGCGGCGCGCCGACCGGCTTGGCGCCGACCAGCGAATGCCGCAGCGATTGCGCCAGCGAATCCGACAGCGGCCACAGCCTGAGCAGCAGCGGCATGACGAAGGCCGACATGATCGTGTTGACCCACAGGATGACGACGAAGCTGCCGACCGCGATCGCGGTGATGCGTCCGGCCCGCGCCGCCGCGGCGGTGGCGCCGACGCCTGTGACCAGCAGCCCGACGATCAGCGGCACGATGACCATTTGCAGCCCGTGCATCCAGGCATGGCCGATCAGGTCGGTGATCTTGGCGATGTCGATTGCCCGGTCGGGCATGTACGCCGCCGCGGCAGCGCCGATCAGCAGGCCGGCGATCAGCGACAACAAGATGCGTGTAGCCTGCGACATGTCCTCTCCCGCGTTGTCACGCCAAGCGACCGGGTATCGTCGCCAATGGCAAGCAGATTCTGCGTTGGACGCAAATTGCGCCAGCCATTGTGCGGCACCGGCCCATAGGGCTAGGTTATGGCCATGCTGCTCCCCATCCTCGCCCTCGCCGCCGCCGCGCAACCGGTCGCCACCGTCCGCGTCACCTTCGATCGTCGCGGCGAAACCTCGGCTCGTGCCACCGGCCTCGCCGATATCGCCGCGCAGCGCCGCGTTACCGTCGATGACCCTGCACGGATCGCCTCCATCTCCAAGCTGGTCACCGCCATTGCGGTGATGCGGCTGGTCGAACAGCGCAAGCTCGATCTCGATGCCGATGTCTCGACCCTGCTGGGCTGGCCGCTGCGCAACCCGGCCTTTCCCGACACGCCGATTACGTTGCGCCTGCTGTTGTCGCACCGTTCGAGCCTGACCGACAACATCGATTATGTCCTGCCGCTCGACGCCGACATGCGGAAGATCCTGACCGATCCCAAGGCATGGGATGCCGCACACGCGCCGGGCAACTGGTTCCACTACACCAATTTCAACTTCCCGGTGATCGCGGCCGTGATGGAGCGCGCCACCGGCGAGCGCTTCGACAAGCTGATGCAGCGACTGGTGCTGGCGCCGCTCAAGCTGGACGCCTGTTACAACTGGGCCAGCTGCAGCCCGGCAACGGCGGCGCGGGCGGTGGTGCAATATCGTGACGGCAAGGCGGTACGCGATGACAACAAGGGTGCCATGCCGGCCTGCCCGGTAACGCCGGCGAGCGACGGCAGCTGCGACCTGTCGCGCTGGCAGCCCGGCGTGAACGGGGCGATGTTCGCGCCGCAGGGCGGTTTGCGCATTTCGATGCGCGGGCTGGCGAAGATCGGCCGGCTGTTTCTCGGCAACGGGCGTGTCGACGGCGTGCAATTGCTGACCCCCGGTTCGGTCACGCTGCTCGAATCGCCGCTGTGGATCTTCAACGGTGAGAGCGGGGCGGGGGCGAATGGCGTTACCGATGACGGTTTTACCTGCAGTTATGGCCTGGCGGTAACCTTCCTCGCCACCCAGGCGAGCGGTTGCCGCGACGATCCCTTCGGCGACGGCCATCGCCGTTTCGGCCATGCCGGCGACGCCTATGGTCTCAAGTCCGGCCTATGGATCGACCTCGCCACACGCACCGGTGTGGCCTATTTCGCGACCGACGTGCCGGCCCGGCCGCACGCGGCCAACTCGGCCTATACCCCGGCTGAGGAAATGCTCGCGCGGGGCACGCGATGAACCTGCGTCACATCGAGATCTTCCACGCCGTCTATGTCAACGGCTCGGTCAGCGGCGCGGCGCGGGCGCTCAACATTTCGCAGCCCTCGGTGTCCAAGACATTGCGCCATGCCGAGTCGCTGCTCGGCTTCCCGCTGTTCCAGCGCACCGCGGGCCGGCTGGTGCCGACCGAGGACGCGCATATCCTGTTCACCGAGGTGCGCGAGATCCAGGATCGCGTCTATGCGCTGCGCGAGGCCGGGCGGAACCTGCGCCGCGCCACCGGTGGCACGCTGCGCCTGTCGGCCTTGCCCTCGCTCGCACTGGATGCGCTGCCGACGGCGGTATCGCGCTTCCTGCGCGCCCACCCCAACGTCAAGTTCGACCTCCAGACGGTCCATCACGACGACCTGCTGCGCAAGCTCTACGAGCGCGAGACCGATGTCGCGATCGCCTATGAGGTGCCCCCCGCCGCCCCGCTCGGCAACCGCTGGCTCGGCGAGGGCGAGCTGGTCGTGCTGTACCGCGAGCAGGACATGCCCGACGCACCGCCGCGACTCGAACTTGAGTGCCTGCGCGGCCGGCGCTTCATCACCGTCGCGGCGAGCGGGCCGATCGGGCAATTGTTCACCCAGGAACTGGGCCGGCTCGAGATCGAGCTCGACGAGGTGGTGTCGGCGCGCACCTTCCATATCGCGGCGACCCTGGTGCGGCTCGGCGTGGGCATGACCGTGGTCGACAGCTTCACCGCGCAGGCCGCGCTGGCGCCGGGCATGGCGATGCGGCCGCTCAAGCCCCAGATCACCTTCGACGTCCACGCCATGTTCCTGCTCAACCGGCCACCGACGGCGCTGGTCACCGAGTTCCTCAAAACCCTGGCTCAGGTGATCGATGCGCCATAAAGCGAGGCTATGGGCGCGCGCGCACTCACTATGCCTCGCACAGGCGGGGCCGCGCGTACCATCGTTGCGATGATACCTGCACCCTTCCTCCTCTATCTCGGCAGCAGCACCGACTTTGCCGGCATAAAGACCTCGCGCGGCCTCGCCACGTTTCGCCCCGACGATTGCGTCGGCGAGTTTCGCCATGACGATTGTACGCTCACGCTCGGCCTGCCGCGCATGACCATGGCCGAGGCGGCGGCCGCCGGCGCACGCACCTTGGTGCTCGGCATCGCCAATCAGGGCGGCGTCATGGGCGCGGTGCTGGTCGATGACGCCGCCGCCGCGCTGGAGGCGGGAATGAACGTTGCCGCCGGCCTCCACCAGCGGCTGCGTGACGTGCCGCGCCTGGCCGATCTGGCGCGCGAGCGCGGGCTGCAGTTGTTCGACGTGCGCGAGCCACCGGCCAATCTGCCGGTCGGCAATGGCTATGCCCGTCCCGGGCATCGCCTGCTGACCGTCGGTACCGATTGCTCGGTGGGCAAGATGTATGCCTCGCTGGCGCTGGTCGATGGCCTCAAGGCGCGCGGTATCAAGGCCGATTTCCGTGCCACCGGCCAGACCGGGATCCTCGTCGCCGGCGCGGGCGTGCCGGTCGATGCGGTGGTCGCCGATTTCATCTCCGGCGCGATCGAACAGCTCGCGCCGGCGCGGACCGACGATGGCTGGGACGTGATCGAAGGGCAGGGCTCCCTGTACCATCCGAGCTTCGCCGGCGTGTCGACCGGCCTGCTGCACGGTGCGCAGCCCGAAGCGCTGGTGATGTGCCATGACCCGGTACGCGAATATATGCGCGGCATCCCGGGCCGCGCGCTGCCCGACCTGGCGGAATGCCTTGCCGCCAACCTTCAGGTCGCCAGCCTGACCAGCCCGAATGTTCGCGCGGTCGGCGTGTGCCTCAACAGCTCGCGCATGGACGCCTTCGCCGCGCGCCAGCTTTGCGCGCGGATCGAGGATGAAACGGGGCTGCCCTGCACCGATCCGATCGCCTTTGGCGTCGAGGCGATTCTCGACGAATTGCTATGTCTCGCACCCTCCACATCCAGCACGACCGCTTCGCGCTGACCCGCCCGTTCCGGATCGCGCGCGGCGAGAAGATCGCCGCCGACGTGATCACGGTGACGCTGGGAGAGGGCGGTGCGCAGGGACGCGGGGAGGGCGCGCCCTATCCGCGCTATGGCGAGACGATCGAGAGCGCGATCGCGGCGATCGAGGCGATCCGGCCGGCACTGGAGGCCGGCGCCGGCCGCGCCACGCTGGCGACGCTGTTGCCGCCCGGTGCCGCGCGCAACGCGGTCGACTGTGCGATGTGGGACTTGGAAGCGCGGCTCGCCGGTCGCGATGTCGCCGCGATGATCGGCGCGCCCGCACCCACGCGGTTGGCCAGCGCGCTGACCATCGTCATCGATACGCCCGAGGTGATGGCTGCCGAGGCAGCCCGGATCGCCGATGCGCCGCTGCTGAAGATCAAGGTCAATGCCGATGATCCCGTGACACGCCTGCGCGCGGTCCGCGCCGCCGCGCCTGACGCGAAGCTGATCGTCGACCCCAATGAAAGCTGGGACGAGGCGCTGGTCCGCGGCATGCAGGACTTGCTGGTGGAGTTGCGCGTCGACCTGCTCGAGCAACCGGTCCCGGCCGATACGGATGCCTGGCTCGAAGGGTTCACCCCGCGCGTGCCGATCTGCGCCGACGAATCGCTGCATGTCGCCGACGATCTGGAGCGCATCGCGCGCTGCTATCAGGTGGTCAACGTCAAGCTCGACAAGACCGGCGGCCTGACCGAGGCGCTCGACCTCGCCAGGGCGGCGCGGGCGCGGGGATTGGGCCTCATGACCGGCTGCATGGTCAGCTCCTCGCTGTCGATCGCCCCGGCACTGCACATTGCCCGGATGAGCGACTTCGTCGACCTTGACGGCCCGGTGTGGCTTAAGGAGGATCGCGAGGGCGGCGTGCGCGACGATCACGGCTATATGCTCCCACCGGCACCAGGATTTTGGGGAACGACATGCGCATGATCGCACGGATGCTGGCCGCCACCGCGGTCGCCGCTCTCACGCTGGGCGCGAGTGCCGCACCCCGGGGCGTCGATCTGCTGATCAAGGGCGGCACGGTCTATACGGGTACGGATGCGCCGTTCACCGGCGATGTCGCGATCCGCGGCGACCATATCGTCGCGGTCGGTCGCCACCTGGCGATGCGGGCGACGCGGACGATCGACGCGCATGGCATGATCGTCGCGCCCGGCTTCATCGATCCCCACACCCATATGGGCGGCGATCTCGCCTCGTCAGACCCGCAGCGCCGCTTGATCCCGATGTTCCTGATGCAGGGCGTGACGACCGCCTTCATCGGCAATGACGGCGGCGGTGCCATCGACGTGGCCAAGATACTCGACGGCGCCAGGACGAAGCCGGTGGGGATCAACTACGCCACCTATACCGGCTTCGGCACGATCCGCTCGGCGGTGGTCGGCCAGGCCAAGCGCGACCCGACCCCCGACGAGCTGGCGCGGATGAAGACGATGGTGGCGAGCGCGATGTGCCAGGGCGCGCTGGGTCTCTCGACCGGCCTGTTCTACGCGCCGCAGAGCTTCTCCAAGACCGACGAGGTCGTTGCGCTGTCGGCCGAGGCGGCGAAATATGGCGGCTATTACGACAGCCATATCCGTGACGAATCGAGCTACAATATCGGCCTGCTCGCGGCGATCGACGAGGCGATCCAGATTGCGCGCGATGCGCATATTCCGGTGCATATCTCGCATATCAAGGCCTTGGGCGTCGACCTGCAGGGCAAGGCGCCCGAGGTCATCGCCCATATCGAGGCGGCGCGCGCCGCGGGGCTCGATATCACGGCCAGCCAATATCCGTGGTCGGCCAGCGGCACGAGCCTGATCGCCTCGCTGATCCCGCTCTGGGCGCAGGACGGCGGGCGTCCGGCACTGCTCAAGCGCCTCGACGATCCGAGCCTGGCGGAAAAGCTGCGCGCGGATATTACGGAGAACATGCGCCGGCGGGGCGGGGCAGACTCGCTGCTGATCGTCGAGGGCAAGTATCGCAACGAGCGACTGTCGGCGGTGGCCAAGGCGATGGGCGTGGATCCGGTCACCGCGGCGATCGCCGCAATCCGCCTCGGCGATTCGGGCACGGTGTCGTTCAACCAGAGCGAGGCGGACATTGCTGCCTTCATGCGTCAGCCCTGGGTGATGACCGATTCCGACGCCTCCGGCGGCCATCCGCGCATGTACGCCACCTTTGCGCGCAAATACGCCAAATATGTCGTCGCCGATCATGTCCTGACACTACGCGAGTTCATCGAGCGCAGCTCGTCGGTGACCGCCGACTGGTTCCACCTGACCGGGCGCGGGCACCTCAAGCCCGGTGCCTTCGCCGATGTCGTGGTGTTCGACCCCAAAAGCTATGCGCCGCGTGCCACCTATGAGGCGCCGACGCTGCTCGCCGCGGGCGTGCAGACCGTGCTGGTCAACGGCGTGCCGGCCGTCGATCGCGGCAAGATGACCGGCCGCGCCGCCGGCCGCGCCCTGCCGCACACACCGACGCCGGGCAGCTGTCGCTCGTGACCGAGCCCAAACCACAACGTCACCCCGGACTTGTTCCGGGGTCCACCGGGCTGCATTCCCTCACGCCGCTGGGTGCGTGGCACCGTGGATGCCGGAACAAGTCCGGCATGACGGTTAGGGTTTTGTGCGCCTGATGCGTCGCTGGTTCGCCATCCCCTTGTGGCAGCGCGTACTTGGCGCCCTCGCGCTGGGCCTGATCTTCGCTTTGGTCTGGCCCTCCGCCACGCCGGCGGTGGCCTTTATGGGCGATCTGTTCGTCCGTGCGATCCGCATGCTGGTCGCCCCGATCGTGCTGGTGACCATCGCCTCGGGGATCACCACGCTGGGCGATCCGAAGCGGCTCGGCGGGCTGGGCGGCCGCACCGTCGGCCTGTTCGCGCTCACGACGTTCATTGCCGTATCGGTCGGCATAATCGTTGCGGTGGTACTCCACCCCGGAGTCGGTGCCCCCCTGGGCACTGCCGCGCCCCATCCGCTCGGCCCCCCGGTCACGCCCTATGACCAGCTGATCGGCATCGTCCCGCTCAACATCGTGGACGCGCTCGCCAAGGGCGACATGCTCGCGCTGATCTTCGTCGCGATCATGATTGGCGTGGCCACCGTCGTGGCCGGCGAGCCGGGCAAGCCCTTCGCCAATCTGCTCCAGTCCACCTCGTCGGTGCTGCTCAAACTGGTGACCATCGTGATGGAGGCGACGCCGTTCGGGGTTTTCGCGCTGATCGCCAATGCCGTTGCCGCCAACGGTGCCGCGGTGTTCGTGCATGTCGGCTGGCTCGCGCTGGCGGTGGTGATCGGCTCGCTGATCCAGATGGTCGTGGTGCACAGCCTGTTGCTGCGCCTCGTCGCGCGGTTGCCGGTACTGCCCTTCTTCCACGGCATCATCGACGCACTGGTGGTGGGTTTCTCGACCGCATCGAGTGGGGCCGCCCTGCCGGTCGGGATGCGCGTCGCCGGGGAAAACCTGGGTGTCGGCCGCCCGGTCTATTCGACCGTGCTGCCGCTCGGCGCGAGCATCGGCAAGGACGGCACCGCGATGTATGTCGGGCTGCTCGCGATGTTCGCGCTGCAGGCCTTCGGTACGCCGCTGACGCCGGCGGTCTATGGACTGGTGCTGCTGACCGGCGCGCTGGCCGCTTTCGGCACCGCGCCGGTGCCCTCGGCGTCGCTGTTCATGCTCGCTGCCGTGCTGTCGGCGGTCGGCGTGCCGCCCGAGCAGACCGCCTTGGTGGTCGGTTTCGTGCTGCCGTTCGACCGGCTGCTCGACATGACTCGCACCGTGCCGAGCGTCTGCGCCAACCTCGCCGTCGCGACCACGGTCGCGCGGCTGGAAGGCGAGCTCGACGAGGAAATCTACCGGTCGATGCGCGACACCTGACGCGTATTGCGGCCGGTCATGTCGCGACAATGCGTACTGACAAAATTCACGCGCTCCCCAAGGCGCGAAAGCCGGGTTGGCGCCGCGGCGCGCACCGTCCGGGCGAGATAATTATGTCATATGTCCTCAACCGGCTGGTGGCTCCTGCCAAGAGCGGCCGGCAACGGGAAATCACACGCCACTGAGAGCACCGGGCCGGGGATAATCGCCTGATGACGCTCAATAAAAGCGCAGATTCTCCAGTTGCAGCCACGCGTCGCCGCCGGGATCGCCCTGCAACCGCACGATCAGTGCACGTAGCGTGGCGAGGTCGAGCGGTGCCGTGCCCTTCGCAGCCTTGAAGGCCGCAAATGGGATTTTGATCTCACGCGCGTTCTGGTCGGCGCTGAAGCTTGCCTTGAAGCGCTCGTCGCCATCGATCCCGTAATTGTCGAACAACATGGTGTAGTCGCCCGCGCCGCGTGCCTTGAAGGCGATGCCGGTGAAGCCGCGCGCGTCGGCGAGCTGGATCGCACCGCGTGTCAGGGGCAGGATCAATTGTGCGAAGGGGCGGGGGCGCCAGCCCATATGGGCGACCAGGAATAGGCGTTTGTCGGTGCCCTCGTCGGGGCGGACGTAGGCGAGATCGCTGTGGTCGACGCCGGCTTCGGTGCTTTCGACCGGCAGCGTGTCGAGGTCGGTGCGGCCATCGCTCCGCGCGCCGGTGTCGATCGGGCCGGCCATCCTGTGCACCGGCAGCGGTGTCGGCGCGGCGCCGTCGAGCAACTGGCGCAGCGCCGGGAGGGACGCTTCGCGACCCGCGACGAACACGCGTTTGACGGTCCATAGATCGGCGATGCGCTGATCGGGCTGGCCGCTGTACAGCGCGAGATCGGCGCGCATCCCCGGGGCGATGCGGCCATGATCCTTGTCCTGACCGATGATATTGGCGCTGGTGCTGGTCGCCGCGACCAGCGCTTCGGCGGGGGTGAAGCCGAGCCGGCTCAGCCAAGTGATTTCGCGCAAGGCGCCCGGACCGTGATAGACACCTCCGATGCCGGCGTCGGTGCCGATGCCGATGCGGATGCCGGCCGCCTTCAGGCGGCGGATATTCTCCTGCATGATCGTCCAGCGCTTCGACTCATAGGTCGGGATCGCCTCCAGCGGTTTCGCCATGCGTTCGGTTTCGCGGGCGCGCTCCGGCGGCGTGAAGCTTGCCCATTCGCCGGGATCGAAGGTGCGATTCTCCTGCGGCTCGTAGACGACCAGCGTCGGGATATAGGCAGTGTGGTGAGCCCTCATCAGGCCGATCAGCTCTTCGTCGACCAGCGCGTCGCCGACGCCGTGGCCGACCGAATCCACCCCCGCCGCCGCGGCGACCTTGGCGCCTTCGAGCGTCACGGTGTGCGTGATCACCGGCAGCCCGGCCTTGTGTGCATCCTCGACGATCGCCGAGAGGGTGGGTTCGTTCATGCTGTTGAGGTCGGCATCGCGGCCATAGCGCCAGCCATCGGCGAACACCTTGATGACGTCGGGACGGTAGGGCAGCGCCTGGGCCATCGCGGCATGCGCGGCACGCGGTGTGGCGACCTGCAAGGTGAAGAAATTGCCCCAGCCGAACTCGGTGCCGTGCCCGCCCGGCACGCCCAAGCGGATGGCGAGCTGGAGGTGCGGAGCGGGAATGCCGCCCGGCCCGGTCATCTCGCGGATCGGCTGCAGCATTTCGCCCGACACCGAATAGTCGTTCACCGAGGTGACGCCGTTGACGAGATAGCCGGCCCAGCTCTTGCCGAGATCGTCGGGCGCATCATAGGCGGGCGAGCGCAGATGGGTGTGCAGGTCGTGGAGTCCGGGGGTCAGCGTCAGTCCACGCGCGTTGATGACCCGGGCATCGCCCGGCACCTTGATCCTCGGCCCGACGGCCACAATGCGGTCGCCGCGGATCAGGACATTCCCGACCACCGCCGGCGCGCCCGTCCCGTCGAACACGCGCGCCCCGCGGATCAGGATCGGGCGCTCGGGCGCGGCTTTCGCGCCGATCGCGGCAAAGAGGGTGGCTGCCAGGGCGACCGCGCGCAGGATCTTCATGGCAACGGTTGCTTCTTCTTCAGGGTGCGATCGAGAAAGGCGTCGGCGGCGCGGTAGCTGGTCAGCCAGTCGGCATAGCGGAAGAAATCGTGGCGCTCGCCCGGGAAGACCAATTGCTCGAACGGGACGTGGCGCGCGGTCAGCTCGCGGGCGAGCAGCAGCGATTGCTGGAAGTCGACATTATGGTCGTCATCGCCATGGATCAGCAGCACCGGCGAACGCCATGTCGCGATCGAACCCATGGGCGAGGATTGCCATTGCAGCTGCTGCACCCCCGCCTCAGCCTCGGGCGGTAACGTCTTCTCGACCGGGCGGACCATGGTGTGGACGCCGTGGAAATCGACCCCTGCGGCGAACAGGTCGCTGTTGCGGGCCAGTGCGAGCGCCGTCAGGTAACCGCCCCAGCTGCCGCCCCAGATCCCGATCCGCGCGGGGTCGACATCGCCGCGCGCCGCAAGCCATTTCGCCCCGGCGAGCACGTCGCGATATTCGGAGGCACCGCCGCGGGCGATTTCGGGTGCGTCGCGAAAGGCGCGGCCATAGCCCGTGCCGCTGCGATAATTGACCGACAGCACGTCATAGCCCTGGGCGGCGAAGTGCTGGTTGAGGATATAGGCGTTGGAATAATAGAGCGACTGGTGGAAGCCGGGGAGCATCTGTCGGCGGGGGCCGCCATGGACGTGGATCAGCGCGGGATGCTTGCCCGGGCCGCGCGCGTGGAACAGCGTGGCATGGACGACGACGCCGTCGGCCGCGGTGAAGGTGACTGCCTCCGGTGCGACGAAGCCGGGCGCCGAAGGTGCTGGCCCGAGCGGTGTTTCCGCCTTGCCGATCGCGACGATGTGCGCCGGATGGGTCGCGTCGGTGACCAAAGCGGCGAGCACGGTGCCGCCGAGGGTCGGCGTGTTGGCGAAGCTGCCGCCGGCCAGCCGCACCGCTGCGCCACCGTCGAGCGGGCGACGCCACAGATGACGACCGTCGAGATTGTCGGCATTGGCGGCATAGATGATCGAACGACCGTCGGCGCCGAGCAGGAAGGCTTCGACCTCGAACGCGCCCGGCGTCAGGTCACGCGCTTCCCCGCCTTTCGCATCGACCGCCCAGGCGTGGACCCAGCCGCTCCGTTCCGACGGGAAGACGAGCTTGCCGTCGGCGCTCCAGAACAGGTTGCGGCTGCGCGTGCCGTAATAGCGGCCACCCATGCCGTCGGGGGCGGTCCACACGGCGCGCGTGGCGCCGCTGGCCACATCGGCGACCTTCAGCGACCAATAGCTGCCGCTCTCGCGCGGTGCATCGGCCGGCGGCTCGATGTTGCTGATGAAGGCGACCTGCGTGCCGTCGGGCGAGAAGGTCGGTTCCTCGGCCGAGCCGAGACCGGGCTGGAGATATGTCGGCTTGCCGGTCGTGACATCGAGCAGGCCGACGAACCCATGGTCGCCGCGGTCGTCGGTGAACAACAGGCGGGTGCCGTCGGGCGACCAGGTCAGGTGATCGACCTCGCCGCTGAGCGTGGCGAGCTTGCGGGCAGCGCCGCCGGTGCGTTCCCACAGCCAGATCTCGCCCTTGCGCGTGAAGGCGATGCGGTCGCCACTGGCAGAGAAAGCGGGGGTGTGGCCTTCGCCGATGCGGACCGCTGCGCCGCCCGCTACCGGCACGACGAACAGTTCCTGGCGCGGCGTGCTGGCCGCGTTGCCCGTGTTGGGTGGCGAACCGTCGGGATATTCGCTGTCGCCGCCGCGCACGAAGGCGATGGCCGTGCCGTCGTTGCTCAACGTGACGTCGGAGAGTTCGACGCCGTCATCCTCACCGTTGTTGGTCAGCGCATGCGCGACCATGTCGGGACCGCCGACCCAGAGGTTGCGCGCGCCCGCCGCATTCTCGATCCAGGCGAAGCGCGGCACGTCGCGGGCGCCGGCGAGATTGCTGGCGGTCGGCATGGCGAGTTGCGCGGCGAGGTCGTCGGGGCCTTGCGCGGACAGCGCCGTCGAGCCGAGGAACAGTGCCGAAAGGCACAGGGCGAAGGTCAGTCCGGGGCGCTGGATCATGTCGCGATGCTACGGACATGCGGCGCGCAGGAGCAAGCGCCGATGGCTCCGCCATGCGTGCCAGTTATGGCCACGCCAACACTCTGAATGTGCGGCACACGATTGCCCCGCGAGCAATTGGGTCTACCGTTGCGCCCATGATACGATCCCCGCTCGTCCGTCGCACCGCGGTGCCGTTTCTCATGCTGGGCACGGCGATGCCGCTCGGCGCGCAACAGGCGCCGTCGCTGGCCGAGAAGGTGGCCGCGGTGCTGGCGACTGCGCCGTCGGGGACGCGCTTCGGCATGGTCGTGGTGGACGAGAACGGCCGCGAGATCGTCGCGATCAACCCCGATCAGCGCTTCATCCCGGCTTCGAACACCAAGATGTTCACCACCGCGACCGCGTTCGATACCTTGTCCGGGCTCGATCAGTCGGATCCCGCCGGCGGCACCGGCGTGCGGTTGGAGCGCAACGGGCACGGCGCGCCCGATGTGGTGATCGAGGGACGCGGCGATGCGCGCCTGTCGAGTGCGGCCGATTGCAAGACCGATTGCCTCGCCGAACTGGCCGATGCGGTGGCGGCGAAGACGCGGGTGGTCGGCGATGTGATCGGCGACGACAGCTGGTATCCCGACGAGCGCTGGGGCCAGGGGATGAGCTGGAACAACATCCAGACGCGATCGGGCACGGCCATTTCGGCGTTGACGCTCGACGATAACGACATCGGCGGAACGGTTGTGCCCGGGCCGCTGGGCTTGCCGCCGAAGGTCGACATCCCGGACTATTACACCGTCGAGAATCTTGCGGTGACGGTGCCGTCGGGCGAGACGCATATCGAGACCGATCGCAACCCCTTTGGCTATGTCGTGCGGGTGACCGGGACGATCGCGCTCGGCGCCAAGCCGGAGGCGGTGCATTTCGGGATCGACGATCCGGCGCGATATACCGCGTGGCGCTTACGCCAGTTGCTTGCGGCGCGGGGCGTCCGCGTCACCGGGACGATCGGCGCACGCCATCGGCCGCTAATGCCGGCCGACGACCCCGCGATCCGCAAGGGCGCGCCGCCGGCACGGCCGCCGGCACCGGAGGCGCTCGCAAGGCTGACGCCGGGACCGTTGACCGAGGACCTGACGATCATCAACAAGGTCAGCCAGAACCTGCATGCCGATCTGATGCTGCGGCGCGTGTCGCGGCTGAATGGCAGTGGCTCGATCGCCGACGGGCAGGTCGCGGTGCGGGCAATGCTGGCCAAGGCCGGCGTGGCACGGACCGAGTTCGACTTCTCCGACGGCTCGGGCATGTCGAGCTACAACCGCGTGGCGCCGCGCGGGGCGGTGCGGATGTTGCGCTGGATCGCGGCACAGCCTTGGGGTGCCGCATGGCGCGCGACCTTGCCGGTCGGCGGGGAGGGCGGTCTGACCAGGCGTTATGGCGGAACGGCGCTCGATCACAAGGTGTTCGCCAAGACGGGTACACTCAACGCGACCAATGCGCTGTCGGGCTATATGATCACGAAGAGCGGGCGGACGCTGACCTTCTCGATCTTCGCCAATGACGTGCCCGCGGGCACGAGCGCGATCGAGGCGATGGACAAGGCCGTGCTGACGGTCGCGGCGGAGAATTAGGGAGGCGGTGCCATGTACATCGCGGGCTATGTGATCCCGGTACCCGAGGAGAAGATGGAAGCCTACCGCCGCTGGGCCGAGAACAGCGCGGCTGTTTTCGGCAGGTATGGCTGTCTCGAGATCGTCGAATCCTGGGAGGATTACGTCCCCGACGGCAAGCATACCGATTTCCGCAAGGCGGTGGCCGCCAAGGAAGGCGACAAGATCGTCTTCACCTGGCAGATCTGGCCCGACAAGGAGAGCCTCGATGCGGCCGAGGAGCGGATGCATGCGGATGGGGTGCTCGACGTACATGACGAGATTCCGTTCGATGCGAAGCGGCTGATTGTCGGCTGCTTCACGCCGCTGCATGTGATGGGGCGGGGGTGAGCGTCTAATCCCCTTATCTTCCCCCGGCCTCCGCCGGGGAGGTGTGGAAAGGGAGGGCGGCTTAATTCCCCGCGGCGTCGAACGCTCTGATCACCGCATCGCCCGTCTCGGGTCGCAGCACGAAGATGCCGCTGTCGAAATGCCGCGTCGGGTGGACGCGGTTGGTGAGCAGCGTCCAGGCCAGGCCGCGCTCGAAATCGATCCACAGGCCGGTGCCGGTGAAGCCGGTGTGGCCGATCGTCTCGGGCGAGCAGGCCTGGCCGCCGGACCAGCCGGCGAAGCGCCGTTCCCAGCCGCAGGTGCGGTGTTCGTAGAAGGGCGTGCGGATCGCCCACAGCATCGCCTCCGAGGCGCTGCTGCCGTCGAGCAGGCCGGCTGCGAAATCGAGCACGCCGGCGACGGTGCCGAACAGCCCGGCATGACCGGTCTCGCCGCCCATCGCCGAGGCATTCTCGTCATGGACCTCGCCCTTGAGCACGCGCCGGCGCCACGGGCAGCGCTCGGTGG
>JAZJXZ010000019.1:25348-30771 GCA_040390605.1 Pseudomonadota bacterium | reverse complement strand
CCCCCCCCGGGGCCGGGGGGCGGGCCGTAGCTGAGGCCCGGGCCGAGCGGCCAGGCCGAGAGCGGTCGGCCGGTGATCCGCTCGATGGCGATGCCGAGCAGGATGAAGTTGATGTCGGAATAGACCGGCGGACCGTGCTTCCATTCGCGCTGCAGCACGAAGGCGCGCAGGCGGTTCGGATCATCGCCATAGGTGTAGACCGGCTCGACGGCGGGGAAGAAGGTGCGGTGCGAGAGGCAGTCGCGAAAGGTGAGCCTGCGTTCCGCGGCATTGGCGACGTCATACTGGCGCAGGTCGGGGATGGCGTCGGTGAGAGGGCGGTCGAGATCGAGGCGGCCCTGGTCGGCGAGCGTGAGGATCATCGTCGTGGTGGCGACGACCTTCGAGACCGAGGCGAGGTCGAACCAGTGATCCTCGGTCAGCGGTTCCGGCTCCGGTACCAGGGCGGCGTGGCCGACCAGCCTGACCGCGCGGCGGCCATCGGCGGTGACGACGCCAAGGGTGGCGCCGGGGAGGCGGCCTTCGGCGACATAGCGGGCGGCGGGCGCGAAGGCGCGGTCGATATCGATCATGCGTCGTCCGGTCGGGGCTTCGCTCCCGCCATGAGGGGCAGGAACACGACCGCCGCCAGGCTCAGGCTGCCCGACAGCCAGAAGAAGCCGTCATAACCGACCGCCTCGACGATATTGCCACCCGCGCCTTGCAGCAGGCGCGGCAGCAGGAAGGCGAAGCCCGACAGGAAGGCATATTGCGCAGCCGGGTATTTGGGGTTCACCAGCAACGACAGATAGACGACGAAGATCGCGCCCTGGAACCCATGGGCGAACTGGTCGATCGCGGTGGCGGTGTAGATGGCGAGGCCGCTGGGCGGCGCGTACCACAGCCACACGAAGATCCAGTTGCCGAACGTGGAGCCGATCGCCCCGATCACCAGCGCCCATGTCATGCGCACGCGGACCGCAAGCAGGGCGCCGAGCGCGACGCCGGCCATGCTCGACGGCGTGGTGATGAAGCCGTCGGCGATACCCATCGTCGTCAGGTCGTATTTCGCCGCGATCTCGAGCGGCTTGACGCCCCACAGGGTCAGCACGTCGCCCATCCGGTAGAAGGTGACGAAGCCGAGCAGCGGCAGCACGGTGTAGCGAAAGCGCCAGAAGATATCGATATACGGCCCGAGCCAGCTCGACCGGCGCGCCCAGTGCGTGGACGGCAGGTTCACGATCCACGGCAAAGCCACCGCCATCAGCACGAAAGGCAGCAGGCACAGCACCAGCACCGCGGTCTTCACGTCGGTCTTGGCGCTGATGCCGATCGCCGACGCGCCGCGCAGCACCAGCCAACCGACGACCAGCGTCAACAGGAACGAGCCGAGCAAGATGACCGCACTCGCCACCAGGCCTGTCGCCAGCGCGCCGCCCCGTCGACCGTCTTCTTCGCCGATGTCGGTGCGGCGCATGGCAGCGAGGATCGGCAGCGGCAGGAACGCGCCCAGCGCCACGGCGAGATAGCCCCATACCCAGCCGGCATGGTCGGCCACGGCCAGCGCCGCCAGCGAGGAAACCGCCATCGCGGTGCGATAACCCCACAGATTGGCCGCGGTCAGCGGCCCCTGTTGCTCGGCGGTCGGCGCCAGCTCGATACGCCAGGCGTCGGCCGACACCTCAAGCGTGGTCGTCCAGAAGGCGAGCAGGACCGCGAACAACGCGACCACCGGCAAATTCGTATCCGCCGACGTGAAGGCCATCGCCACCATCGAAAGGAAGATGCCGAGCTGCGAGACCATGATCCAGCCGAGCCGCTTGCCGTAGAAGCGCGCGAAGCCGGGCACGGGAAAGCGATCGAGTAGCGGCGCCCAGAGGAATTTGACGGTGGGCAGCAGCGACACCCAGCCGAAGAAGCCGATCAGGACGATGTCCACGCCATGTTTGGCCAGCCGCGCGGAAAGCACGGTCGAGAACATGTAGAAGGGCAGGCCGGCCGAAAATCCGAGCAGCAGGTACAGCAGCAGCCGCGCGCGTGGCTGGCGCGGCGCGATCGCGATTTCTCCCGCCGTCGTTGCCGATACGTCACTTGCCACAGCCGTCATTCACCATCCCCCGCAGCGTTGCCGGACACGCTCGACCGGCCGGCGCCGCGGGTCAATGGCGATCGTTCGCGCAACTGTTGCGCATGGGTCACGTTTTGCCGGGTTTGGCCGCAGAAAATGCCATCCGGTTATGGATCGACCAACAGAAACTATGGCAGTTCGTGACAGGCTTGTTACTTAATGCGGCCTTCGCAGGGGGCTGCGCTTCAGGGGGTTTCAATATGCTTGGCTCGACCAATCTCAAGTCCGTGCTTTCGTCGGGCTGCGCGCTCGCGGCGTTGCTCATCCCGGCCGCCGCTTCGGCACAGGCGACGCTGCCCCCCGACAAGC
This sequence comes from Pseudomonadota bacterium, assembly GCA_040390605.1. Lineage (GTDB taxonomy): Bacteria > Pseudomonadota > Alphaproteobacteria > Sphingomonadales > Sphingomonadaceae > Sphingomonas. The sequence continues at coordinate 28,355 of JAZJXZ010000019.1, read as the reverse complement.
CGGCAAGCGCGGCACCTGCCGCCGATACGAGCCCCGAGGTGGTCGTCACCGGATCGCGCATCAAGCAGGATCCCAACAACAGCGCGCTGCCGCTGCAGATCATCACCAACCAGGATCTGAGCCGCGAGGGGATCAACAGCCCCGAGCAGCTGATCTCCTTCCTCTCGGCCAACGGCAACGGCGCCGACAATCTCGCCTCCAACTCCGACGTGGTCTCGGGCGCGGCGCGCGGCACCAACGGCCTGTCGGCCGCCAATCTGCGCGGCCAGGGCAGCGCTGCGACGCTGGTCCTGCTCAACGGGCGCCGCGTTGCGGCGCATGGCCTGCAGGGGTCCGCGGTCGATGTGAACCAGATCCCGTTCGCGGCGATCTCGCGGATCGAGGTCCTCAAGGACGGCGCCTCGGCGATCTATGGTACCGACGCGGTCGGCGGCGTGATCAACTTCATCACCAAGACCAATTTCACCGGCATCGACATCAGCGGCTTTTCCGACATCACGCAGCGTGGCGACAGCCCGATCTATCGCCTGTCCGCGACGGCCGGCTGGGGCAATCTCAGCGAGCAGGGCTTCAATGTCATGGGGGCGGTCAGCAAGAGCTGGAACAGCGCGCTGTTCGGCAACCAGCGCGACTTCGTCAACGGCAACCAGCCCAATCGCGGCCTGTCGATCGACACCCGCGGCACGCCGGTCGCGACGGCCTTCCCGATCAACCCGACCGCTGCCGGGGTGGGTATCACCCAGGGCGGCACGCTGCTGGGTGGCACGAGCCAGTGCCTGACAGGTACCGCCCCCAACTGCACGACCTTCAATCCCGCCTATCTCGGCAATGCTCCAGGCTTCGTCGTGCCGGGCACGACGACCGCTGCAATCGGTGGGGTCAACCCACTGCGCCTGCCCGGAGGCGCGGGTTGCGACTCTGTCGATGGCGGGATGAACTACGATTCTGTGCTGTGGGCAAATGCCAGCGCCGGCCTTGCCTGTGCCTGGGATACGGGCCGCGCTGCCACGTTGCAGCAGCCGATCCAGACCTTGACCTATTATGGTCGCGCCACCGCCCGGATCGGTGGGAGCCACGAGATATTTGCCGAAGTTACCGGGTCGAGGGCAGAATCGCACAAGATTTTCTCGAACAACCAGTACAGCGCCAACAACACCAATATGCCGATCGCTTACCCGCTCAACGGGTTGACGGCGGCGACGTACAACGCGGTCTATAACAGCATCGTCGCTGTGTTGCCCGGCGTTGCCGTGAACTATGGCAAGCCGATCGCGTTTCGCTGGCGCTGCCTCGATTGCGGCCCACGCGAGTATAACACCACCACGAAGACCTTCCGCGCCGCGGTCGGTATCGACGGGCCGTTGTTCGCCGGCTGGGACTATCGCGCCGGCGCCTCCTATGCGAGCAGCGAGGCGGTTTCGACACTGGGCTCCGGTTACAGCTACCGCGGCACATATACGACCCAGGCGGCGGTGGATTATGCGAAAGCGCATGGAAACCCTGCCGCGGTTCTGAACGGTCCGGATCCCCGCGCCCCCACCGCGCCGGGCGCAAGTGCGCCGGGCATTGTCGGCCTGTTCAATAGCGGCATCATCAACCCATTCTCGGCCACGCAAACGCCGCAGGCGCTTGCCGCGCTCGATGCGGTCTCGGCCAAGGGCGTCAAGCTTTATGGCGGCAAGTACGAGGTGCGCCAGTTCGATGCCTCGGTGTCGGGCGGCTTATTCCGTCTGCCCGGCGGCGAGGTGAAGGTGGCGCTTGGCGTCGATTATCGCCGCGAGAGCTATAGCTTCAACGGCTCATCGGCGGCGGACCCGACCCAGTCCCCCGACATCTTCAACGTCGCGTTCGACAACGTCAATGCGCTGAGCGGCGTGTCGCGCACCGTGAAGGCGGCCTATGGCGAAGTGCTGTTCCCGGTGTTCAGCATGCTGGAATTTTCCGCGGCGGGCCGCCTCGACGATTACACCGGCTTCGGCTCGACCTTCAATCCGAAGTTCACCGCGAAGTTTCGGCCGGTCGACTGGCTGATGTTTCGCGGTTCGTACAATACCGGTTTCCGGGTCCCGAGCTTCAATCAGATTTTCAATGGCGTGACGCAGTCGCCCAACCCGGGCAACACGCTGGTCGATCCGACGACGTGCGCGGGTGGCAAGGTGGATCAGACGATACCGGGCTGTACGGCGATCACCCCGGATTCGCTCAGCGGCGGCAACCTGACGCTTCATCCGGAAACCTCCAAACAGTACAGCGTCGGCGCGGTGTTCACGCCATCACGGCACTTCAGCGCTACCGCTGACTTCTGGTCGATCAATGTCGATAATGTGATCGGCACCATCACGCTTACCCAGTTGCTCGCCAATATCGGCGCGTTCCCCGATCGCATTCAACGCACCAACGGCATCATCACGCTGGTCGATCTGCGCACCGGCAATTTCGGTTCTCGCCGGACCCAGGGGATCGAGTTCACGGCGAACGGCAACATCGGCGCGCTCGGCGGCACGATCGCGGCGGGCTTCGATGGCTCGCTGCTCCTGCGCAAGAAGGAGAAGCTGTTGCCCAACCTGGCTTACAGCAACATCCTCGGCGTCTTCACCCAGGCGGGCGATCTCGGGTTGAAGTTCAAGTACAATCTGTTCGTGACCTATTCGACGCCCGGCGGGTTCGGTCTGTCGCTGTCGCAAATCTATCGCGGCAGCTATACCAACCAGGCGTTGCCTGCGAGCGCGACGCGCCCGGACTTCAATCCGCGCGTGAAGCCGTACATCATCTACAATGCGACCATCTCGCAGCGCTTCACCAACCGGCTTACGCTCACCGCAGGCGTCAAGAACCTGTTCGACACCGATCCGCCCTTCGCGATCACCTATGACTCGAACACCGGCTCGGGCAGTTCGTGGGAGCCGCGCGTGGCCGATCCGCGCGGGCGCTCGTTCACCATTCAGGCCGAGGTCAAGTTCTAAGGGACGCTGATCTCTCGGGAATGCCAAGCGGCGCGCGCTCCCCG
>JAZJXZ010000019.1:0-25338 GCA_040390605.1 Pseudomonadota bacterium | reverse complement strand
CCCCGAGCGCGCGCCGTTTTGGTGTCAGGCGTCAGGCGGTAGGTGGCCCGCTGGGCAAGATGACGGTGACGCGCAGGCCGCCGAGTGGCGATGGACTGGCCTCGATGCGGCCGTGATGGGCTTCGACGATCGACTGGGCGGTGGCCAGGCCCAGGCCATAGGTGGTGACCGATTCCCCCGGCGACAGCGAGGTGCGGTAAAAGGGCTCGAACAGCTCGCGCGCGAGATCGACATCGACCCCGGGCGCGCTGTCGTCGACGATCAGCCGCCAAGCGCCGCGCTGCCCCTCCAGGCCGAGCGCGATGCGGCCACCGGCGGGCGTGTAGCGCAGGCTATTCTCGATTAGCGCAGTGAACAGCTGCTCGATGCGCGCGCCATCCCATTTGACCGGCACGGTGGTCGGCGGCAACTGGCCCGGCTCGAGCGTCACGCGTTGCGCCTCGGCGCGGCGCTTGCTCGTCCAGATCGCATTGTGGATCAACGCGACCGGATCCACCGTGGCGAAGGTCACCGGCAGGCGCCCGAGATCGGCCATCGCCACGGCGTGGAGATCCTCGGCCATTTCGGACAGGCGCTGGACGTCGCCGATGATGTCCTCGAACGCGACCTGGTCGTCGACCGGCGAGGACTCGTGCAGCGCGATCAGCTTGTCGCCGAGCAATTGCACCGGCTTGCGCAACTCTTCTGAAACGTTGACCAGCCAGGTGCGGCGCGCGGTTTCGAGCCGGTCGAACGAGCGCGCGATGCGGCCGAGATTGCGCATCGTCGCGCGCGTCTCGGCCGGGCCTTCCTCGCTCACATCGGCGTCGTAATCGCCCTGCGCGATCGCGCGGCTGGCGCGGTAGAGCGCGCGCTGCGGTCTCGTCCAGGCGGCCGCGAGATTGTAGCCGGCGACGAGCAGGATCAGCAGGATCGCGGCCATCGCGGCGACGATGCCGACGACCTGGTCGCGCATGAAGCTGTAACCCGCGCCATCCGTCGTCGGCGCACGCACGATGCGCAGCAGCGCGACGGTCGCGCCGTTCAGCTTGACCGGCCGTTCGTCGTGCACGCGCCCTGTGTCCGGTGTCGCGCCCTCGATCCGCACGCCGGCCGGCGTATAGAGCGCAACGCGGTCGATCAGCGGTGCGGTGGGGTCGCCGCTGGTCCGGCCGTCGTGAAAATCGCGCTGCGCCGCGGCCAGCGCGCCCGACAGTGGCGTGCCGGTGCGCATTTCCGTGGCGACGAGCGTGCCGAGACCGGCCAGCGCATGATGATCCTGCGCTGCGACATAGCTGTCATGCCCACGCCCGAGATTCCATACCAGCAGCGCACCGGGCAGTGCCGCGGCGAGCAGGGCCTGGGCCGTCAGACGTGCGTACAGGCCGCCGAACAATTGCAAGAATGATCTCCCCCCTGGTTAAGGCCGCCCCCCGGAGGCCTTCACGTTTTTTTCCTAAATCATGGAATGAAATGATCGAATCGGATGCTTCCCGTCATTCCGCCGGAGCCCAGGCGGCGACCGCCGCGAGCACTGCTTCGGCATATTCCGGCCGGCAGATCAGCAGATCGGGCAAGAGCGGGTCACGGCAATTATAGACCAGTGGCGACCCGTCGATGCGCGAGGTGTGCAGCCCGGCCGCCGCGGCGACCGCGACGGGGGCGCAATTGTCCCACTCATATTGTCCGCCGGCGTGAAGGTAGATCTCCGCGCGGCCTTCGACCACGGCCATGGCCTTGGCTCCGGCGGAGCCCATCGGGACCAGTTCGGCGCCGATTGTCGCCGCCACGGACTGGACGAGGGCATGCGCGCGGGTGCGGCTGACCAGCATGCGCGGGCGATCGGGCAGCGGCGCGAAGGGGGGGGCGGGGTCGTCGGTGGCGAACACCTTGTCCTGGGCCGGCAACGCGACCGCGCCGATGGCCGGCGCGCCGTCGATCGCCAGGCCGATATGCACCGCCCAATCGTCGCGGCGTTCGCCGAACTCGCGCGTGCCGTCGAGCGGGTCGACGATCCACACGCGTCGCGCGGCGCAGCGCAAGCCGTCGTCATGAGCTTCTTCGGACAGGATGAAATCGTCGGGCCGCGCGCTCCGCAACCGATCGATGATCAGTGCATTGGCCTCGCGGTCGCCCCGCGCGCGCAGATCGGCGTCGGGGCAATGACCCGGCGCGCCGAGTTGGCGGAGCAGGGCGGCGGCATCGAGCGCGACGTCTCGGGCGAGCTGGTTATCGGTCAATGGGGCGAGAGCGGGAGGGGTTTTGGTCATGGCCGCGCTCAATAGCGCGCTTTGCCCGCCACGCGACCAACGATTCCTGTCCGGCGCACAAGTGGCGGTCATGACGCGTTGCTTCGCTCGACCGAGTCGAGGATTCGTCCGCCGGCCATGAACACCGCGACCGGGCATATCGCGAACAACAGCCAGCCGCCGAAGCCGGGATATTGCTGGAGATAATGCACGCCGCGCTCCACCGCGCCGGTGCCGAGGCCGTAGATCACGGCAAAGGCCTCGAACTTGGTCTTGATGACGAAGAGGCGGGCGAACCTTGTCCACATGCACGGATATTAAGCAATGACCGGGCCAATCGCGGATTCGCGTGCCTTCGCCTTAAGGAACATGGTTACCTGTCAATTAATCCGACAGATCATATCCGCGCGACATGGCTGACATCGTCGCCCTCGATGACGCCCAGCGCGGCGGCGCAGGCGCGGCTCAATGCAATGCCGTCGCCGCATGGGCGGATGCGGCCATAAGCGGTGCGGAAATCGCTCAGCCGGCCATAGGCCACCAGTGCCTGCTCGCCGCCATCATCGTCGATCGCGACGACCCGGGCGGGGCGCGCGTCGCGGATCGTACGGACGTTGTCGGTGCGCGCGGTCATCGTCGGGCCGCCATCGAAGATGTCGATATATTGCTCGTGCGCGAAGCCCTCATTTTCGAGCATGCGCATCGCCGCGCGCCCCGATGGATGGGGCAGGCCGATCGCGGCGCGGGCGCTTTCCGACAGCATGGCGACGTACACCGGGTGTTTGGGGAACAGGTCGGCGATGAACTGATGGCCATGGATCGCGTTGAACTGGTCGGCGTCCTGGAAATTCATGCCGAAGAAGCGGCCGGCCAGGCCGTCCCAAAAAGGCGATCCGCCGGCCTCGTCGATGATGCCGCGCAGCTCGGCGAGAATGCGGTCGGCGAAGCGTGCGCGGTGCGCGGCGATGAACAGATAACGGCTGCGGGCGAGCAGCATGCCGAGCCCGCCAGCCCGCTCGCCGGGGTGGAGGAACAGGCCGCCGACCTCGCTCGACCCTTCGAGATCGGTGGTCAGGCTGAGCTGGTCGGCGCGGAAAGTCCGGCCGAGTTCGCGGCTGTGCTGGGTCAGCGTGCTGATGCGATAGCTGTAAAAGGGGTATTTCTGCCCGACCTGGGTGAAGATCTGGCAGGTGCCGCGCACTTCGCCGGTGTCGACATTCTCGAGCACCAGCACGAACACGTCGTCGCCCAATATGTCCTGCTCCCGCGCGAAGGACGCGCTGCTGCGATCGAGCTTCGCCTGCAAGGCGGTGCGATCGGCGGGCAGGTTGGTGAAGCCGCCGCCGGTCAGCTTGGCCATCTCATAGAGATGCTGCAGGTCGGAGTCGCGCGCGGCGCGGATACGGAAAGTCACAGGCCACCTCGTTCGGCGATTCGCAATATGCTCACGGCCGAGAGCGCGGCGCGTTCGGCCAGGCTTTCGACGATGAGGAATTCGTCGGATGAATGGATCGCGCCGCCGCGCGCGCCCATCGTATCGACCACGGGTACGCCGCACGCGGCGATATTGTTGCCGTCGCACACGCCGCCAGTGGCGCGCCAGCCGATCGTCAGGCCGAGATCGGCGCCGGCGCCCTTGACCAGGTCGAACAGCTTCGCTGCGCCCGGGTCGATCGGCTTGGGCGGGCGGTTGAAGCCGCCATGCACCGTGATCCGGACATCGTGCCCGGCGGCGACCGTTGCCACGGCCTCCTCGATACGCCTTTGCGCGCGGGCGATATCGTCGGCCGTGGCGGGGCGGAAGTTGACGCGTAATATGGCGAGGTCGGGCACGACATTGTTGGGCCCGCCGCCTTCGATTTTCGCCGGATTGACGGCAAGGCCGGGGCCGCATGCCTGCGACAGGCGCAAAGCGAGATCCGCCGCAGCGACGATGGCGTTACGGCCCTCTTCCGGATTGCGTCCGGCATGAGCGCTGCGGCCGCGCACGACGATCGAGAAGTTGCCCGTCCCGCCGCGTGCGCCGGCGAGCGTGCCGTCGGGGAGCGCCGGCTCATAGGTCAGCGCCGCGACCTTGCCGCGCGCGGCCTGGGCGAGCAGCGCCGCGGACGACAGGGAGCCGGTTTCTTCGTCGGAATTGATCACCACTTCATAGCCGATCCGCGCCGCGAGCGGCGTCGTCTCGACGGCTTTCAAGGCGGCGAGCATCAATGCCAGGCCGCTCTTCATGTCGGCGACACCGGGGCCGTTGAGCGTGCCATCGGCGAGAAAGCGCTGGGCCTGGAAGGGATGCTCGACCGGGTAGACCGTGTCCATATGACCGGTGAGCAGGATCCGTACCGGCGCCTCGGGGCGGACAGTGACATGAAGATGGCGACCATGATCGAGCGCTTGCGCGACGCCGGCACCGTCGACCGCGTCGACCGGTGTCGGATCGACCATCGCGACCTGGCCCGGCAGCGCGGCGAAGGCATCGGCGAGACGCGCGCCGACCGCCGCGACACCGGCGAGGTTGCGCGTGCCGCTGTTGATCGCCGCCCAATCCTGCACCTGTGCCAGCAACGGGGCATCGGCGACCTGCTCGACGGCGGATTGTTCGATCGTGGAAAGCATCGTCATGCCATGAGCCTAGCCGGTCGCGACCCTGCGCTCCACCCCGGCGCCGTTACAAACGATATAACCTTAGCGCAGATAGGGCGCGAAGGCGGTGAGCACCTGTTCGTAGAGTGCTTTTTTGAACGGCACGATCGTCGCCGGCAGGTCCTGTGGATCGAGCCAGCGCCAGGCGCGGAATTCCTGATGCTCGGTTGCGATGTCCACGTCTTCGTCGCTGCCGAGGAAGCGGAACAGGAACCAGCGCTGCCGCTGGCCGCGCCATCTCCCCTTCCAGATCTTGCCGACCATGTCCTCGGGCAGGTCATAAATAAACTCGTCGGGTGCCTGCGCGATCAACGCGACCTTGTCCGGCATGATGCCGGTTTCCTCGCCGAGTTCGCGGATCGCGGCGACGAGCGCGTCCTCGCCGTCGTCGATCCCGCCTTGCGGCATCTGCCACGCCTCGAGCGTCGAATCCAAGCGTTGGCCGACGAACACCTGGCCCTGGGCATTGAGCAACATAACCCCGGCACAGGGGCGGTAGGGAAGCAATGTCGGGTCAATCATTCGGCGGCCTGGGCCATGACCTGTTCGCCCTCGGCCTCGACGATCAGGCCCTTGAGCGCCGCCAGCGCCGCGGTGACGTCCGCTGTCGACGAGGGGATGGCCTTACGCAGCGTGATGAAGCCGTGGATATTGCCGCGCGCTTCCCGGAAGATCACGGGCACGCCGGCACGCGCGAGCGCGGCGGCATAAGCGCGGCCCTGATCGCGGATCGGATCGAGGCTTGCGGTGACGACAACGGCCGGCGGCAGGCCGGCGAGTTCGCCGAGCAAAGGCGAGGTGCGGATATGCGTCGCCTCGGCGGCATAATTGGCATCGAACCACTCCATACTCTCGCGGGTCAACAGATAGCCCGCGGCGAATTCGCTGTAGGATGGGTATTCTGCGCTCGCGTCGGTCGCGGGGTAGAAAGGAAGCTGGGCGATCACCGGGACCCGCGCAGGGTCATCGCGGAGTGCCATGGCCGTGACGATGGCGAGGTTGCCGCCGGCGCTGTCGCCGACCAGAACCAGCGACGTGACCGCGCGACCGAGATCGGCCGGGCTGGTTGCGACCCACCGCGCGGCTGCTTCGCAATCGTCGGGCGCCGCGGGCCATGGCGCTTCGGGCGCGAGGCGATAGTCGACTGAAATAACCGGCAGATCGAGGGTGCGGGCCATCTCGGCGCAGAAGCTGGCATGGCTTTCGACATTGCCGATGACGAATCCGCCGCCATGGATGAAGACCACCGCCGGCCCTGGCTCTCGACTGGCGCGCGGATCGAACAAGGTGGCGGGGATGTCGCTTGCTGGACCGGGAATGATGAGATCGAGCCGCGTGCCCAGATCGCCGATCGGCGGATCGGTCATGTCGCGCATCGCGATATAGACCTGACGTGCGGCGGGCGGGTCCATTTCGTTCATCTTCGGCCCGGGCATGGCATTGAGGAAATCGAGAAAGGCGCGGGCGTCGGGGCGGACAAAGGGTTCGGTCATCATCGTTCCTCTCGGACCGGCAGGTGGCGCCGGCCGCTGTCACGCCCTAGGTAAGCGGCGTGATCGCCGTCGTCCATCACCCAGACTATGTCGCGGCGACGCCGTCACCGAGCGCCTATCGCTGGAACAAGAACGGCCTGATCCGCGACCTGCTGGTAGCGGAAGGGGATGCGATCTCATGGCATATGCCCGAAGCGATACCGCGCGCCTGGATCGAGGCGGCGCACGATCCCGACTATGTCACCGAGGTGCTGACGGCGCGCGTGCCGCGCGAAAAGGAGCGACGGATCGGCTTTTGCGTGAACGACATGGTCGCGCGGCGTGCCCCCTATGTTGTCGCCGGAACCTGGCTGGCGGCGAGACTCGCGCTCGATCGCGGCTATGCGGCGAACAGCGCCGGCGGCAGCCACCACGCCCTGGCCGCGACCGGTGCGGGCTATTGCGTATTCAACGACCTCGCGATCGCGGCGATGCGGTTGATCGACGAAGGGAGTGTGAATCGTGTGATGATCGTCGATTGCGATGTCCATCAGGGCGACGGCACGGCCGCGCTCACCGCAGGGTGTCCGGGCATCACGACCTATTCGATCCATGCCGAGAAGAATTTTCCCGCGCGAAAGGCGCGCTCGACGCTCGATATTGCCTTGCCCGACGGGACCGGCGACGCCGCCTATCTCGAAACGCTGGAAACCACGCTCGCGCCCATGCTCGATCACGAACGACCCGATATCATATTGTATCAGGCCGGGGTCGATCCGTTCGGCGGCGACCGGCTGGGGCGGCTGGCGCTGAGTGAGGAAGGGCTGGTTGCACGTGAGCGGTTGATCGCGGGTCTGATGATCGCCCGTGGGATACCGCTCGCGAGCACGGTGGGCGGCGGCTATGGCGACGACGCGCTGGCCATCGCACGGCGCCATGTGACCGCCATTCTGACCCTTGGCGAGGCATATGACGGGAAAGTAGCGGTTGCACCGGCCGCGCATGAAACTAGGTTGGACACCCACCGTCCCGGGCATAAGGACGGGCAATGAAATCCACGGGAAGATGCTGATGGCGACCGCCGCCCACACGATCACGCCGCAAGAGGCGTCTGCCAATCCTCCAGCCGAGTCGATCGTCGTCCGCTTCGCGGGCGATTCCGGCGACGGCATGCAGCTGACCGGGGGGCAGTTCACCCTGTCGACCGCGCTGGCCGGTAACGACCTCGCGACGTTCCCCGATTTTCCGGCCGAGATCCGCGCGCCGCAGGGCACGTTGTTCGGTGTCTCGGCCTTCCAGATCAATTTCGGTTCGACCGCGATCGAGACGGCGGGCGACGCGCCGGACGTGCTGGTCGCGATGAACCCGGCGGCGCTCAAGACCAATGTCGGTGACCTCAAGCCGGGCGGGCTGATCATCGTCGATTCCGGGGAGTTCGGCGACCGCAACCTCGCCAAGGCCAAATACGCCGTCAATCCGCTGACCGACGGCAGCCTGGCCAAATGGCAGATGCTGGCGTTCGACATCTCGCAGCTGACGCTCGAATCGGTGAAGCCGTTCGGCCTGGGCAACAAGGAAGCCCTGCGCTGCAAGAACATGTGGACGCTCGGCCTGGCGCTGTGGATGTTCGACCGCAGCCGCGAGCCGATCGTCGCCTGGCTGAAGAACAAATTCGCCAAGAACCCGACGCTGGCCGAGGCCAATATTGCGGCGCTCAACGCCGGCCATGCTTATGGTGAGACGGCAGAACTGTCGGGTAGCGGGCTGGGCGATGCGCGACTGCGCCAGCATCACGTCGCGGCGGCACCGGCCGAGCCGGGCCTTTATCGCACCGTGACCGGCGCGGAATCGATTTCGCTCGGGCTGGTGGCCGGTGCGCAGCTGGCCAATTTGCCGATGTTCTTCGGCGGCTATCCGATCACGCCTGCCTCGGCGATCCTGCATCATCTGTCGCGGTTGAAGGAATATCGCGTCACGACCTTCCAGGCCGAGGACGAGATCGCCGCGATCGCCAGTGCGATCGGCGCTTCCTATGCCGGGCAACTCGGCGTCACGTCCTCATCCGGCCCGGGTATCGCGCTGAAGGGCGAGGCGATGGGTCTGGCGATCATGACCGAGCTTCCGCTGGTCATCATCAATTCGCAACGTGGCGGCCCCTCTACGGGGCTGCCGACCAAGACCGAACAGTCGGATCTCTATCAGGCGGTTTACGGCCGCAACGGCGATGCGCCGATGCCGGTGATCGCCGCATGCTCGCCGTCCGACGCGTTCGAGGTGGCGATCGAGGCGGTGCGCATCGCGACGCAATATATGACGCCGGTGATGGTGCTGACCGACGGCTATATCGCCAATGCCGCCGAGCCCTGGAAGGTGCCGTCGATCGACAGCTTCGCGCCGTTCCCGGTCGAATTCATGGACGTGGCGCCGGAGACCGGTTTCCTGCCCTACGGACGCGACGAAAAGCTCGCCCGGCCGTGGGTCAGACCGGGTACGCCCGGCCTGCTTCACCGCATCGGCGGCATCGAGAAGCAGCTCGGCACCGGCAATATCGATTATGGCGCGGCCAACCACCAGGCGATGACCGAGATGCGCCAGAACAAGGTGGCGGGCATCAAGGTGCCCGATCAGGCCGTGGCGATGGGCGAGAGCTCGGGCAAGCTGGCGGTGGTGGGCTGGGGCTCGACCTTCGGGCCGATCCACCAGGCGGTGCGCCGTGCGCGCCGCAAGGGGCTCGACGTCAGCCACATCCATATCCGCCATATCTGGCCGATGCCTGCCAATCTCGGCGATCTGCTCAGGAGCTATGACAAGATCATCGTGCCCGAGATGAACACGGGCCAGCTCAAGACCGTGCTGCGCGACCAGTTTCTGGTCGATGCAAAGCCGCTCAACAAGGTCTCCGGCCAGCCGTTCCGCATCTTCGAGATCGAGCATGCCATCGAGGCTGCGCTCGGCGGCGGACCGGTCGGCGGTGAAGTGCCGGCCGACACCACACAGCTTCCCAACTCGATGGGCGACGAGGATCTCGACACCGCCGCGATCCATGTCGGCGCCAACCGCAATCCGGAACCACGCGCATGAACGACATGACACCGATCGCGAAGACGACGCCCAAGGATTGGGAAACCGACCAGGAAGTGCGCTGGTGCCCGGGTTGCGGCGACTATGCCATCCTAAAGGCGGTGCAACGCACCATGCCCGAGATCGGCGCGCGCCCCGAGAACACCGTGTTCGTCAGCGGCATCGGCTGCTCGTCGCGTTTTCCTTATTATATGGAGACCTATGGTTTCCACACCATCCACGGTCGCGCGCCGGCGGTGGCGACCGGGGTCAAGCTGGCCAACCCCGAGCTCGACGTGTGGATCATCACCGGCGACGGCGATGCGCTGTCGATCGGCGGCAACCACACCATGCACCTGATCCGCCGCAACCTCGATTGCCAGGTGCTGCTGTTCAACAACGAGATTTACGGCCTGACCAAGGGCCAATATTCGCCGACCAGCCGCGAGGGCACGCGATCACCCTCGACGCCGTTCGGTTCGGTCGATCACCCGGCCAAACCCTGCGCCTTCGCGCTTGGCGCGGGCGGGCGATTCATCGCCCGGGCGATCGACGTCAACAAGAACCTGCCGGCGGTGCTCAAGGCCGCCTATGCCCATAAGGGCACGGGCTTCGTCGAGATCTTCCAGAACTGCATCGTTTATAATGACGAGGTGTTCGGCGCCTTCACCGAAAAGGCCAATGCCGCGACCAACCAGATGTGGGTCGAGCATGGCAAGCCGTTGCTGTTCGCGAACGGCACCAAGGGGCTGGCGATGGACTTGGCGCGGCTGACGCTCAAGGTGGTCGACGTGGTCGATGGCGACTGGGAAGCGGTCGGTGTCGCGGTGCACGACCAGACCAATCGCGGTCTCGCGCATATGCTGGTCGAGATGCCGTTCGGCGCCTTCCCGATGGCGCTCGGCGTGATTTATGACGATCCCGCGCCGACCTTCGATGAAGCGGTGATCGCGCAGAACACCGCCGCCGCGCAGGGCAAGACGCCCAATCTCCAGAAGCTGCTCAGCCAGGGCCAGACCTGGGTGGTCGAGAAGCAACCGCACGAGATTTGAAAACGCCGACACTTCTCTGGTTCCGCCGTGACCTGCGCCTGTCCGATCAGGCTGCGCTGGTCGCCGCGGCCGGAGAGGGGCCGGTCGTGCCGGTCTACATTCTCGACGATGAAACGCCGAAGCATCGCAAGATGGGAGGTGCCGCGCGCTGGTGGCTGCATCACAGCCTTGCCGCGCTCGATGCGAGCCTGGGCGAGAAGGGATCGCGGCTGATCCTGCGGCGTGGCAGGTCGGATGAAGTGCTGGCTGCGCTGGCCGACGAAACCGGCGCCGCGCGTGTCCATGCCATCCGTCATTACGAGCCGTGGTGGCGCAATGCCGAGCATGCCGTGGCCAGGCGGCTCGATCTGGTCTCCCATGACGGCAATTATCTCATGCCGCCGGGGTCGGTGACGACCGGGGCGGGGCAGCCCTATAAAATCTACACACCGTTCTGGCGCGCTTTGCTCCAGCATATGCCCCCGCCGGCGCCGCTCCGCCGGCCTCAGGGCATTCCTGCACCCATGACATGGCCGAAGAGCGACAAGCTGGCCGATTGGGGCCTGCTGCCGAGCAAACCCGACTGGTCAGCGGGCTTTGCGAAGGAATGGACGCCGGGTGAAACCGGTGCACATGAGCGGCTGGAGGATTTCCGCGACGAGGCTCCACGCTACGAAGCGACGCGCAACCTGCCGTCGATCGAGGGCAGTTCGCGCCTGTCGCCTCACCTCCATTTCGGCGAGATCACGCCGGCGCAGATATGGCATCGCACAGCCGATCGCGGCGGATCGGTAGGCACCTTTCTGGGCGAGATCGGCTGGCGCGATTATGCCCAGAACGTCATCCTGCAATTCCCCGATTACGGCATGCGCAATGGGCGTCCGGCGCTCGACGACCTGCCATGGCGATCGGGCAAAGCCGCGACGGCCGAATTGCGCGCCTGGCAGCAGGGGCGGACCGGCTATCCGATCGTCGATGCCGGCATGCGCCAGCTCTGGGCGACGGGCTGGATGCACAATCGTGTGCGGATGATCGCGGCCTCCTTCCTGATCAAGCACCTGCTGATCGACTGGCGGCAGGGCGAGCAATGGTTCTGGGATACGCTGGTCGATGCCGATTATGGCAGCAACGCAGTAAACTGGCAGTGGACGGCGGGGACTGGCGTCGATTCGAACATGTTCGTGAGGATCATGGCGCCGCTCGGCCAGTCGGAGAAATTCTGCGCCGGCGATTACATCCGCAAATGGGTGCCCGAGCTGGTCAACCTACCCGATACGGCGATCCACGACCCGGAAGAGGCTGGCTGCCGCCCTGACGACTACCCGGCCAAGATCATCGGCCATCGCGAAGCACGCGAACGGGCGCTGGCGGCGGCGCGCGCGGCGCGATAAGCGGGACGCGGTTTGCGGGACACGGGGTTGAGAATGGTGGCGCCGATTGGCGATCGTGTGCTCGAACGAATTCATCGCGGGCTGGCGCAAGGGGCGATCGACGCGACCCTGCCGGGCGGCGAGAGGCGCATCATCGGCGATCATGCACCAGGGCCGCGCGTGGTGGTTCATGTCGTGCGCTGGCGTGCATTGCGCAGGCTCGCTTCGGGCGGTTCGGCCGGCTGGTATGAAGCGTGGGCGGCCGGAGACTGGACCAGTCCCGATCCGGTCGCCCTGTTCGAACTGTTCATGCTCAACCGCCATACGCTGGGCAACGCGGCGCGCGCACGCGGCGTGTCGAAGCTGACACGGCGCGCCTGGCACTGGCTGCGGCGCAACCACCGTGCCGGGGCGAAGCGCAACATCGCGGCGCATTACGACCTGGGCAATGATTTCTACCGCGAATGGCTCGATCCCTCGCTGACCTATTCGAGCGCGCTGTTCGCCCAACCGATCTCCGCAACCGAGTCGCTGCAGGCGGCACAGGAAGCGAAGCTTGCTGCGATCCTCGCCCGCACGGCCGCGAAACCCGGCGACACGATCCTTGAGATCGGCTGCGGCTGGGGCTCATTCGCCACCGCCGCGTCGGCCGCTGGCATAAAGGTTCATGGTATCACGTTGTCGGAGGAGCAGAAGGCGTTCGTCGACGCGCGCGACCTGCCCGGCGTCACCGTTTCGCTCACCGACTATCGCGATGTTTCCGGGCAATATGATGCCGTCGCCAGTATCGAAATGGTCGAGGCGGTCGGTGCAGCATATTGGCCGGCCTATCTTCGCGCCGTCGGCACCGCGCTCAAACCTGGCGGCCGCGCGGCGATCCAGCTGATCTCGATCGATGACGCGATCTTCGAGGCCTATGCGTCGAGCGTCGATTTCATCCAGCGCTACATCTTCCCTGGCGGCATGCTGATCTCGGAGAGCCGTTTCCGCGCCATCGCGGCGCGTACCGGGCTGACATGGCAAGACCGCCAGGGTTTCGGCCTCCATTATGCGGAAACGCTCAAGCGCTGGCGTGTCGCGTTCGACCAGGCGGTCGCCGAGCGGCGGTTGCCGGCGCGGTTCGACGCGGATTTCGTCGCGATGTGGCGCTATTATCTGATGTATTGCGAAGGCGGCTTTCGCGGCGGTGGTATCGACGTCGTGCAGGTGACGTTGGTCAAGGAGGGGTGATGAGGAAAGCGAAGCTGCTGCTCGCCGCGTTGGCGCTGGCCGGGTGCGTTGGCGCCAGTTCGCGCTGGACGCCGATCATGGCCGGGCCACCGCTCGATCCCGCCGCCGAGGCGCATATCCGTCTCGCCGGTGCCGAGATCCTGTTCTGGGATCAGGCGCAGCGCGATGCCAACTTCCCGCATATGGAGGCGAAGTTTCCCGGCCATGTCGTCAAGGCCGGTGCGCGCGTCCATCCATTGCCGGCCGGCGCCGCGCTGCCGATCGCGGATGAGGACATCGACACCTTCATGACGGCACAGAACGTCGCCGGCATGATCGTGCTGCAGGACGGAAAGATCCGTCTCGAGCGTTATGCCCGTGGTTTTGGGCGCGACGGGCGCTGGACGTCCTTCTCGGTCGCCAAGTCCTTCACCTCGACCCTCGTCGGTGCTGCCATCCGCGACGGTTATATCAAGTCGGTCGATGAGCCCGTGACGCGCTACATCCCCGATCTGGCGGGCAGCGGTTATGATGGCGTGACCATCGCACAACTGCTGACGATGACCTCGGGCGTGCGCTGGAACGAGGATTATACCGATCCCAATTCCGACGTCGCCCGTATGTTTTCCAAACCCGTGCCCGCCGGCATGGACCCGACCGTCGCCTATATGCGCACGCTGCCACGGGCCGACGCGCCGGGCACGAAATGGGTCTACAAGACCGGCGAGACAAATCTGATCGGCACGCTGGTGCAACGGGCCACGGGCAAGCCGCTGGCCAATTATCTCAGTGAGAAGATCTTCAAGCCCTATGGCATGGAGCAGGACGGCTTCTGGATGATCGACCAGGCCGGCCACGAGATCGGCGGCTGCTGCCTGTCGGTGTCGTTGCGGGACTATGCGCGCATGGGGCAGTTCGTGCTCGATGGCGGCAAGGGCGTGGTCCCCGATGGCTGGTTTGACCAGGCGACCGCCGCGCATGCCGATATCGGCCGGCCGGGCTTCGGTTATGGCTATCAATGGTGGACCTATCCCGCTGGCCTGTTCGGCGCGCAGGGCATTTTCGGCCAGACGATCACGATCGACCGCGCGCACCATATCGTCATCGCCATGGTCAGCGCCGCGCCCAAGGCCAGCGACCGCGCCTATTCGCTGGCGCGGCTGGCCTTCAACCAGAAGTTGCTGGAAGCGGCGGCGAAGTAGGGGTCAGCCGTCGACGCGTTCGAAATGGCCGGTGGCGAAGCCCGCCACGGCCAGTTCGGCGATGCGCTCGCCAACGACCGCCGGGTCCTTGACCGAAGCAGGATCTTCCCCCGGATAGGCACGGGCACGCATCACGGTGCGCGTCGCGCCGGGATCGATCAGCGCGGTACGTACCTTGCTGACCTGCGACATCTCCGCGCCGTACGCGGCGAGCAGTGTCTCGAACGCCGCCTTGGAGGCGCCGTACAGGCCCCAATAAGCGCGTGGGTTACGCGCGACGCTGGAGGTCAGGCCGATCACCCGCGCGCCGGCCGATTTGCGCAGCATCGGGTCGAAGGCGGTAATAAGGGCGGCCTGGGCGCTGACGTTCAGGGTCATGATCGTCGCCAGTTCCTTGGGTTCGATCGCCGGCACCGCGCCGAGACTGCCGAGCGTGGCGGCGTTGAGCACCATGATGTCGAGCGCCTGCCAGCGTTCGCCGACCGCAGTGGCGAGGCGCGCGATGGCATCGGTCTGGGTCAGGTCGAGCGGCGCGATCGTCGCCGAGCCGCCGGCGTTGAAGATCGTCTCCTCGATCTCCTCCAGGCCCGACGCGGTGCGCGCGGTCAGCACGACGTGCGCGCCGCGCGCGGCAAGCGCGAGGGCTGTTGCGGCACCGATGCCGCGGCTGGCGCCGGTGACGAGGGCGGTCTGGTTGGCGAGTGGCTTGTCGGTCATGGCCGCGCGCTTGCCCCAGCCAGCGCGCGGGAACAAGCCCGACTTAGCTTACCCGTTCGGCCAAAAGCGCGAACTGATCGACCGAGGCGACGTCGTCCTGGTCGGTCAGCGTCGTCGGATAGTCGCCGGTGAAGCAGGCGTCGCAATGGCTCGGACGGATGTCCGCGCGCTTGGCCTCGCCCAGCGCCTTGTACAGGCCATCGATCGACACGAAGGCGAGGCTGTCGGCCTGAATGAAGCTGTTCATTTCCTCGACGTTCTTGGTCGCGGCGAGCAGCTTGGCGCGCTCAGGCGTGTCGACGCCGTAGAAGCAACTATGCCGCGTCGGCGGTGAGGCGATGCGCATATGCACTTCGGCCGCGCCCGCCTCGCGCATCATCTGCACGATCTTCAGGCTGGTCGTGCCGCGCACGATCGAATCGTCGATCAGCACGACCTTCTTGCCCTTGATCAGCGCGCGATTGGCATTGTGCTTCAGCTTCACGCCGAGGTGGCGGACCTTGTCGCCCGGCTGGATGAAGGTGCGCCCGACATAATGCGAGCGGATGATGCCGAGCTCGAACGGAATGCCCGATTCCTGCGCGTAACCGATTGCCGCCGGCGTGCCCGAATCGGGCACGGGAATGACGAGGTCGGCATCGACCGGGCTCTCGATGGCGAGCTGCGCGCCGATTGCCTTGCGCACGGTGTAGACGCTGCGGTCCTCGGAGATCGAATCGGGCCGCGAGAAATAGACATATTCGAAGATGCACGGCCGCGGGCTGACCGGCGCGAACGGCCGGTGCGAGCTGATCTCGGTGCCCTTGACCATCACCAGCTCGCCGGGATCGATCGACCGCACGAAGGTCGCGCCGACCACGTCGAGCGCCACCGTTTCCGAGGCGAAGATGATCGCATCGTCGAGCTTGCCCATCACCAGCGGACGGATGCCGAGCGGGTCGCGGCAGGCGATCATGCCCTCGGGCGTCATCACGATCAGCGAATAGGCGCCTTCGACCTGCTTCAGCGCATCGATGAACTTGTCGACCACGGTGCGATAGTTGGACGTCGCGACGAGATGGATGATCGTCTCGGTGTCGGAGGTCGACTGGAAGATCGAACCGCGCCGCACCAAGTCGCGCCGCAGTCGCATCGCATTGGAAATATTGCCGTTATGCGAGATGGCGAAGCCGCCCGAGGCGAGATCGGCATAAAGCGGCTGGACGTTGCGCAGCGCCGTCTCGCCGGTGGTCGAATAGCGCACATGGCCGCAGGCCACGGTACCGCGTAGCGCCTGGATGATTTCGTCGCGGTCGAAATTGCCTGCGACATGGCCCATCGCGCGGTGGGTATGGAATTCGGCGCCATCGAAACTGGTGATGCCGGCCGCCTCCTGCCCGCGATGCTGCAAGGCATGGAGGCCCAGCGCCACGATCGCCGAGGCGCTCGCATTGCCGGATATGCCGAATACGCCGCACTCTTCGCGCAGCGTGTCGTCGTCGAACGGGTGTGTCGTCAGCATGGCGCCCTTCAAGCGGAGGTAGCGTCGAGGGGGCCTATAGTGGCAACGGTGCCGCTTGTCGCGCTTTTGTCACATCGCCGGGAGCGTTTCGCCGCATTGGCGGTTTTCCGTCGATGTCAGGAGGCGAAAGTCATGGCGAAGGACCACGGACCGACGGTCAAGAACGACAAATTATACGAGGATCTGCGGCGCGACGGCGCGTCGAAGGAGAAAGCAGCGCGAATCGCCAATGCCCAGGCGGCGGGCACGCTCGACCATCGCGGCAGCCATCTCGAGGATCGTACCAAGGACGATCTGGAGGATGAAGCGGCCGAAATCGGTATCGAGGGCCGTTCTAAGATGGACAAAGGCGAACTGGTCGATGCGATTCGCGACGGCACGTAACCACGCCGCGTGACGGCGCTTGTGGCGGCGGCTACACCCGCCGCCATGCCCGACTCACGCGAAACCGGCCTTGCCCTCGATCCGAAATATGACGCCAACGGCCTGATCACCGCCGTCGCGACCGATCGCGTCAGCGGCGACGTGCTGATGCTGGCGCATATGAACGCCGAGGCGCTGGAGAAGACCGTCGCCACCGGCGAGGCGCATTTCTGGTCGCGCAGCCGGGGCCGGCTGTGGAAGAAGGGCGAGACCTCGGGGCACGTCCTGCGCGTCGCGGAGATGCGGATCGATTGCGATCAGGATGCCGTCTGGCTGATCGTCGATGCCGCCGGCCCCGCCTGCCACACCGGCGAGCCCAGTTGCTTCTATCGCCGCATCGACGGTGCCGGCTTGGTACGGATCGCGTGAAGCGCATCGCGTTGGCCGCGCTGATGCTGCTGGCGGCCTGCTCGCGCGGCAACACGCCGGTCGAGAACAAGTCCGCCAAGGCGGCGACGGGGTTGGAAGCTGCGGCAATCCAGGCCGGGGTCATCCCCGATCCCAACGATACCGACATCACCGGCCTCTATGCCCGCGACACCGACCGGGTGTGCATTGTGCCCGCCGCCAACGCTTACCGCATCGGCGTGTACGTCGCCTATGACGAGCGCGAGAATTGCGGTGGCTCGGGCACGGCGACGCGGGTTGGTGAACATGTCCATGTCGAGATGGACGGCGCCGAAGGATGCGGCTTCGATGCGCGCTTCGAGGGGGATCGTCTCGTCTTTCCGGCGCGCGTGCCCGACGCCTGCCGGAAAATCTGCGTGCACCGTGCCTCGATGGCGGCACTCGATGTCGACCGGCTGAGCGAGTCGGTGTCCGAAGCCGCGACCCTGCGCGACGGGAAGGGCAGGCTGCTCTGTGCTGGCGGCGGCTGAGGTTGACGTTCACGTAAAGGGCATTTAGGGAAGGCGCCATGTCGAGCGTCGCCGCCTATGCTTCGATCGAGCGTCATCCCGACCGCGAGCATTTCTCCATCTCCGACCTTTCGGCCGAATTCGGCGTGACGGCGCGTGCGTTGCGTTTCTACGAGGATGAGGGGCTGATCGCGCCGGAGCGGCGCGGCACCGCGCGCATCTATTCGCACCGCGATCGCGCCCGGCTGGCCTGGATCCTGCGCGGCAAGCGCGTCGGCTTCAGCCTCGCCGAGATTCGCGAGATGATCGACCTTTACGATCTCGGCGACGGACGGAGGAGCCAGCGCGTCGTGACGATCCAGCGTTGCCGCAATCGCATCGCACTGCTCGAAACCCAGAAACACGATATCGATGCCGCGATCGGCGAACTGGATGCGTTCGTCGCGCTGCTCGAACAGCAGCAAGGCTAGGAGCCGACATGCCCCAATATACACCCCCCGTGCGCGACACGCGCTTCATCCTCGATCATGTCGTCGGCCTGACCAGCCACGCCAATCTGCCAGGCTTTCAGAACGCCACGCCCGATGTGGTCGACGCGGTGCTCGACGAGGGCGGCAAGTTCGTCGCCGAGGTCCTGTTCCCGCTCAACCACAGTGGCGATCAGCAAGGCTGCACACGCCACGACGATGGCTCGGTCACCACGCCCAAGGGTTTCAAGGAAGCCTATGCCCAGTTCGTCGAATCGGGCTGGGGCACCTTGTCGGCACCGGAGGAATTCGGCGGGCAGGCGATGCCGCATGTTGTCTCGACCGCGTTCCAGGAGTTCATGATCTCGTCGAACATGGCTTTCGCCATGTATCCCGGCCTGACGCACGGCGCGATCGCCGCATTGCTGGTCAAGGGCAGCGACGAGCAAAAGGCGAAATACGTGCCCAACATGGTGTCCGGCAAATGGGGCGGCACGATGAACCTGACCGAGCCGCAATGCGGCACCGACCTCGGCCTGATCCGCACGCGCGCCGAGCCGCAGGCCGATGGCAGCTACGCCATCACCGGCACCAAGATCTTCATCTCCTCGGGCGAGCATGACCTGACCGAGAACATCATCCACCTCGTCCTGGCCAAGACGCCCGGTGCGCCGGAAAGCTCGAAAGGCATCTCGCTGTTCGTCGTGCCCAAGTTCATGGTCAATGACGATGGGTCCCTCGGTGAACGCAACGCCGTGTCCTGCGGGTCGATCGAACACAAGATGGGCATCCACGCCAATTCGACCTGTGTGATGAACTATGACGGCGCGAAAGGCTGGTTGGTCGGCGAAGAGATGAAGGGTCTCGCCGCGATGTTCATCATGATGAACGCCGCGCGGCTCGGCGTCGGCCTGCAGGGGCTCGGCGTCGCCGAGGTCGCCTATCAGAACGCGGTGCAATATGCCCATGACCGGCGCCAGGGCCGCGCGCTGACCGGTCCCAAGGAGCCGCAGGAAAAGGCCGATCCGTTGTTCGTCCATCCCGACGTGCGTCGCATGCTGATGGACGCCAAGGCGCTGACGGAAGGGCTTCGCGCGCTGTGCCTGTGGGGGGCGCTGCAGGTCGATCTGGAACATGCCGCTCCGAGCGAGGAAGAGCGTCAACTCGCCGCCGACCTGATCGGGCTGCTGACCCCGGTGATCAAGGGTTACGGCACCGACAAGGGCTATGACATCGCGACCAACGCCCAGCAGGTCTATGGCGGCCATGGTTACATCGCCGAATGGGGTATGGAGCAATATGTCCGAGATGCCCGCATCGCGATGATCTACGAAGGCACCAACGGCGTGCAGGCGATGGATCTGGTCGGCCGCAAGCTGGCCATGAACGGTGGCCGCGCGGTGCAGGCGTTGTTCCGTATCGTCGGCGAGGAGGTCGCCGCTGCCAAGACCGACCCCGCCACCGCTGATTTCGCGGCCCGGCTGGAAAAGGCCAATGGCGAGCTCCAGGCCGCGACCGTGTGGTTCATGCAGAACGGCCTGCAGAACCCCGACAATGTCGGTGCGGGCGCGCATCCCTATATGCACCTGATGGGCATCGTGGCGGTCGGCCTGATGTGGCTGCGCATGGCGGTCGCCGCGACGAAGCTGAAGGCGGCAGGGGAGGGCGATGCCGCCTTCCTCGATGCCAAGCTGGTCACCGCGCGCTATTTCGCCGAACGGATCATGCCGGAGGCAGGCGCGCTGCGGCGCAAGATCGAGGGTGGTTCCGAGGCGATGATGGCCTTGCCGCCGGAGATGTTTGTCGCTGCGTGAAGTAGGGCGGGCGCGACCCAACCTACTTCGTCACCCCGGACTTGTTCCGGGGTCCACCGCGCGGCAAAAGAAGCGGCCGATCCATGTGCGGGACGGTGGATGCCGGAACAAGTCCGGCATGACGGAAAAGGGTGAACGCCAAACCGTTCGAGCGGTAACTAACGCCCCTCCGGTGTAGCCTTCACAAGAGGCGTCGCCTTAGCCACCGGCGTCGCCTCCACCTTTGGCCGCGCAGCCGGTGACGTCGCAGCCGGCACGACCGGTGGCGCCACCGTCCGTCGCGCACCCGGCAAGCCTTCCAACTTGAACCCGTCGGTCTGCTGCCGCGTCACCGGGACCATCACCTGCAGCTTCATGCACTGCGTGAGGTCGGCGCGGCGAAACTCCGCGCAATTCCACAAAGCCTTGTCGAAGCCATGGGGACGGTCGCGCAGGTAGCTGAACGACATGGTCGCGACCTGTGCCTGTTGCAGCGGCAGCGCGGTCGGCACCTTGCTTTTGTCGGTCCAGCCCATCACCTTGCAATAGGGCCGGTCGCCACAGGCGTGCGTCGCGATCGCGGCAAAAGCCTCGGGCTGCATCTTGGCATCCAGCGTCATCAGGAAGCTGTTATTGTCGCCTCCCGCAAGGGGTGAAACCGATCCTGTGACCGCGGTCGTGGTCGCCGTGGCGATCGCCGCTTCGGTCAGCGGCAGGCCGGCCTTGTGCGCGTCCGAATATTGCGCGAGCGCGGGGATCACCGGCTCGTCGGAGGAGATGCCCCGCGCAAAGGCTGCCGGCGTGCCCCACCAGCCGGTCCAGCGAAAGAAAAGATGGGTGTGCACCGCGGCGATCTTGTCGAGGCTCGCCTGCCAATACGGCACCACCCAATCGGTGTGATAATGCGTGGCGTAGCCGACCGGGCGGAACACCGCACCGTCGAGGAACGTCGCCGCAAGTCCGCGCGCGCGGACCCAGGCGGCATCGGCGAAATGATGCCGGTTCATCGCATTGTCGCAGGTGAAGCTGAACTGGCAGCCGGTGCTGCGCTCCGATCCCTGGAATACCACACCGCAGATCGTCTTGGGAAAGGCGGGGTGGCGGGCGCGGTTGACGATCACCTGCGCCACCGCGCGCTGCCCGAGCGGATCGTCGCCGGCCTCGTAGAGCATCGCAACGGCGAGACAGTCGATTGCACGGGCGCGTTGTTCCGTTGAGCCGCCGAACACGAACGGGCGCGCAGCGGCATACGGGCCACCGACGAAGGGGATCGACGCGTTGAACGCGCGTGCCTCGTCCATCGACATATCCGCGAGAGCGACGGGCTCGACCGGCGGCAACTCGGCTTTCGGAACGATGCGCGCAGGTGGAAGGCGAAGGTGGCGGTGCGGGACGACCGGCGGCGCGCGCAGCACGATCGCCGCAGGCACGACGATCGCCAGGACGGCGATGATCGCGAGCAGCGCGCGCAAGGCGAGGCCGGGTTTCACGAAAGGGATCGGCATGGCTCGAGACATTAATCGCGGAGCAGGCCATGCGGGCAGGGGGTCAACGGCACCTCCGGGCGGACGGGTCGGGCTCTCTAACCGATAACGCGCGGAAAGCGAAGTCGTGCCGCGGAGTCTCGAAGCTGGACATGATCGCTGCCACGGGACCGCGCCGAGCGCGATCGACCGACCGGGGATATCTCCGAGTCGCTGGCGATTCGGTGCGACTCGGAAGACGCCGCGGGACAGCCCTCAACGCCCAGCCGGGGATGCATATGCGGATCGCGCCGTGGTGCCTCCGCGCCGAACGAATTCAGGCAGTCGCATCGCCTGTGCATCGCTTGCCCGGATCGCGGGCGCGGCCCGACACAACGCCGAGAAGCACTGCGCCGTCGCGCGACCGGCGCGCAATCTTCTGGTTAGCGCGGGCGGCGTGGATGCCGCGCGGACAATCGGCCTAGTTGGCCCAAGTCCCTGTAGCTTCGCACAAATCCCATGCGTCGGCAGCGTGCAGATGGCATGCGCGGTCCCCGACCGCACAGGCGGAATAGACCGCGCGATAATGGCTGTAGCAGCTTTGCGGCGGGCCCGCCGGCTTGCTCGCGGCGACCTTGATCGGTGCCCGAGACGTCGTGGCGATGGCTGCCACCATGTGCGGCGCGGGCATCGACGCCGACGCCTCGCTATTCGAATTGTGCCCGAATACGATCGGCCAAAGCTGAAACATCGCCAGCACCACGCTGGCGCAGATCATCCACTTGCGCATCCTTGCCCCCCACGTCACGCCCCCGCATGACGTGGTGAGCATAACCTGCTTCAGGGGCTTGCGCGAGATCAACTTTCCGGCAGGAAGTCCGGTACCGAGAGGTAGCGTTCGCCGGTATCGTAGTTGAAGCCGAGCACGCGCGAACCGGCGGGCAATTCGGCCAGCTTCTGCTTGATCGCAGCGAGCGTCGCGCCGGAGCTGATGCCGACCAGCATTCCTTCCTCACGCGCCGAGCGTCGCGCCATTTCCTTGGCATCGGCGGCATTGACGCTGATCGCCCCGTCGATCGCCTGGGTATGGAGGTTGGCGGGGACGAAGCCTGCACCGATCCCCTGAATCGGATGGGGGCCCGGCTGGCCGCCGGAAATGACCGGTGAGGCGTCGGGTTCGACGGCATAGACCTTGAGGCCGGGCCATTCCTTCTTGAGCACCTCGGCGACGCCGGTGATGTGCCCGCCGGTGCCGACACCGGTGATGATCACATCGATCGGCGTGTCGGCGAAGTCCTCGAGGATCTCCCGCGCGGTGGTGCGGTGATGCACCTCGATATTGGCGGGATTCTCGAACTGCTGCGGCATCCATGAGTTGGGCGTCTCGTCGATCAGCTGCAACGCGCGTTCGATCGCGCCCTTCATGCCCTTCTCGCGCGGCGTCAGGTCGAAGCTCGCGCCATAGGCGAGCATCAGGCGACGGCGTTCGATCGACATGCTCTCGGGCATGACCAGCACCAGCTTGTAGCCCTTGACCGCGGCGACCATCGCCAGGCCGACGCCGGTATTGCCGCTGGTCGGCTCGATGATCGTGCCGCCGGGCTTGAGCTGTCCGTCGCGCTCGGCCGCTTCGACCATCGACAGCGCGATGCGATCCTTGATCGACCCGCCCGGGTTGGAGCGCTCCGACTTGATCCACACTTCGGCGTCCGGAAACAGTCGCGAAACACGGACATGGGGGGTGTTGCCGATCGTCTCGAGGATGGTGTTGGCCTTCATGACGCGGTCTCCAGTTCAGGTGGATCGAAAGTTCGGGCGGCCCGGATGCCGGGGAAGAGATAGGTCCACAGGATCGTAACGACAATCGCCCCGCCGCCGCCGACCAGCACGGCGCCGACCGGGCCGAGCAGGGCGGCGAGAAATCCGGACTCGGCTTCGCCAAGCTCGTTCGAAGCGGAGATGGTCAGCTGCGACACCGCGCCGACCCGGCCGCGCATTTCGTCGGGCGTGTGTAGCTGGATCAGCGACTGGCGGACATACACCGAGAACATGTCGGCGCCGCCCGCAATGGCCAGTGCGGCAATGCCGATCTGGAAGGCGTAGGCCGGCACGATCAAGTGGGCGATGCCGAAGATCACGGTACTGGCACCATATACCATCACCGCGATCAGCATGCGTGGTCCGACATTATGCTTGAGCGGCCGTATCGAAAAGAGCAACGCGACGGCCGAAGCGCCGACGGCCGGGGCAGCGGTCAGCAGACCCAGACCCTGAGAACCGACCTTGAAAATGTCATGGGCGTAGATCGGCATCAGCGCCGTAGTGCCGGCGAGGAAGACAGCGAACAGATCGAGCGTGATCGTCCCGAACACCAACTTGTTGCGCCACACATAGACCATTCCGTCGATGATCTGCCGAATTGGATGCGCACTCGATCGAGACGGCTGCGCGACCTTGGTGATCGCGAAAATGCAGATCAGGGCGATGCCGAAAAGTGCGGTCGCGAGCCAATAGGCTGCCGAATGGGCCTGGGCATAAATGAAACCAACGATCCCTTGCCCGATGATCGCCCCGACTTGCCAGGAGATGGAACTCAACGCGATCGCCGTGGGTAACACCTCGCGCGGAACGAGATTGGGAGCGAGCGCGGAAAAGGCTGGGCCGGCGAAGGCGCGCGCCAGTCCGAGCAGGATCGCGATGCCGAAGAGGATGGGTAGAGAAATCCACCCGCCAGCGGTCGCGAGCGCCAGGATCAGCGCGCACAGCAACTGAAGTGCAACCGTGCAGCGCGCGATCCATCGCCGGTCGAAACGGTCGGCGACCCATCCCGTGATCGGTGTCGTGATGAATAGCGGGACGAACTGCAGCAGGCCGACCAGGCCAAGCTGGGCCGCGGCGGCGCTTATGCTCATCGTCTGTCGGGCAACCGTGTAGACCTGCCAGCCGATAATGATGATCATGCCGTTCTGCGCGATCGTCATCGCGAGGCGCGCTGCCCAATAGGCGCGGAAATTGGCGATGCGGAAGGGGTGGTCGATGGGGAACATCGCGCTCGCTTTAGGCGGCAGATGGCGCGGCGGGCAATGACCTTTGCTTGACCGGGGCAAAGCTTTGCGATGGCGCGCATCGATATGGCGTGCCGTGAGTTGAAATCTGCGCGCTGCCAGATTGAAACGTGGCGTGGAACGGGCCTATAGGCGCGTTCCTCCCTTACGGAAAACGAGGTTTCCTCTTGGCCAAAGCTCCTGCCAAAAAGCGCTCCGCCGAGCCCGCGACACCCAACCGCGAACGGCCCGACGAACCGCAGCTCTACAAGGCGACCAAGGCCGAGTTGCTCGAATTCTACAAGCAGATGCTGCTCATCCGCCGTTTCGAGGAAAAGGCCGGGCAGCTTTACGGGCTTGGGCTGATCGGCGGCTTCTGCCACCTTTACATCGGCCAGGAAGCGGTCGCGGTCGGATTGCAGTCCGCCTTGTCCGACAAGGACAGCGTGATCACCGGCTATCGCGACCATGGCCATATGCTGTTGTGCGGCATCCCGCCCAAGGACGTCATGGCCGAGCTGACCGGTCGCCAGGCCGGCATTTCCAAGGGCAAGGGCGGCTCGATGCACATGTTCAGCGTCGAGCATAAATTCTATGGCGGACACGGTATCGTCGGCGCGCAGGTCTCGCTTGGCACCGGGCTCGGTTTCGCCCACAAATATTCCGGCGATGGCGGGGTGTGCCTGGCCTATTTCGGCGACGGCGCGTCCAATCAGGGCCAGGTCTATGAGAGCTTCAACATGGCAGAGCTGTGGAAGCTGCCGGTCGTCTACGTTATCGAGAACAACCAGTACGCGATGGGCACCAGCGTCAACCGTTCCTCGGCCGAGGACCAGCTCTAACGCCGCGGCGAGAGCTTCC
>JAZJXZ010000018.1:0-34963 GCA_040390605.1 Pseudomonadota bacterium | reverse complement strand
GCCGCCGCCCATCGTGCCGGCGCCGATCACGCCGACGCGCTTGATCTCGCGCAGCTTGATGTCGGCCGGGACACCGTCGATCTTGGCGGCCTGGCGCTCGGCGAAGAAGATGTGGCGCTGCGCCGCACTCTGCACGCCCATGATCAGCTTCATGAATTCCTGGCGTTCGAAAGCCACGCCCTCCTCGAACGACGATCCGTCGGCGGCCTTTTCGACACAGGCGATGTTGGCGGCCGGCGCGTCGAAACCGCGGAAGCGCTTGGCGTTCTCCTTCTTGAAGGCGGCAACGGCCTCCGGATCGGCCTTGGCGGTCTTCTGGCTGGCGCGGGGCAGGGGGCGAGCGTCGGCGACTTCGCGGGCAAAAGCGATCGCGTCGTCAACCAGGCTGCCCTCGCCGGCGATCCGGTCGATCAGGCCCGCATCGAGCGCGCGCTTGGCCGAGATCGGATCACCCTTGGCAGTCATCTCCAGCGCCAGCGCCACGCCGGCGACGCGCGGGATGCGCTGCGTGCCGCCCGCGCCGGGGAGCAGGCCGAGCTTCACCTCGGGCGTGCCGATCTTCGCCGACGGCACGGCGATGCGGTAATGGCAGCCCAGCGTTACCTCGCAGCCGCCGCCCAGCGCGGTGCCATGGATCGCGGCGACGACCGGCTTGTCCGACGCCTCGATCTGGTCGACCAGGGTCGGCAGTCCGGGCTCCTGCATCGCTTTGCCGAACTCGGTGATATCGGCGCCGGCGAAGAAGGTGCGGCCGTCGCAGCGGATCACCATCGCCTTGATGCTGGCGTCGGCGAGTCCCTGCTTGATGCCGGCCTCCAGCCCTTGCCGCACCGCCGCGCCGAGCGCGTTGACCGGCGGATTGTTGGAGATGATGACGAGCACATCGTCATGGCGTTCGGTGGTGATCGGCGAGGTCATTCTTCTTCTCCTTGTTCCCCTGCGAAAGCAGGGGTCCAGAGCCGCAAGCGCGGCGTGTGCAACACTGGGCTCCTGCGTGCGCAGGAGCACAAACTCAAGTCAGCGCGCTATAGATCATCGTCTTCAGCTCGCGGCGGATCGGGTAGACGTTCGACGGCGACATCTGCGTCATGAACACCATATGCAGGCGCTCGACGGGATCGATGAAGAAGGCGGTCGAGAACATACCGCCCCAATAATATTCGCCGACCGAGCCGGGAATCATCGACCGCGCCACGTCGACATTGACCGCGAAGCCCAGCCCGAAGCCGGTACCGGCATTGGCCGCTTCGCTGAACAGCGATTTCGACATGGCGGCGAGATCGGATTTCCCCGGCAGGTGGTTCTGCGTCATCAAATCGAGCGTCTTGCGCCCGACGATGCGCGCACCGTCCAGTTCGCCGCCGTTCAGGCACATGCGGCAGAAGCGATCATAATCGAGCGCGGTCGACACCAGCCCGCCGCCGCCCGACACCAGTTTGGGCATCCGGCTCCACGCGCTTTCCGCGCCGCGGTCGTACATCACGCGCCCCTTGCCGGGCACGAAGGTGTAGCAGTCGGTCAGCCGGTCGATCTTGCCCTCGGGCACCGCGAAGAAGGTATCGTCCATCTTCAGCGGCTGGAAGATCCGCGTGGCGAAGAAGTCGGGCAGCCTCATGCCCGAGACGCGCTCGACCACGGCGCCGAGTACATCGGTCGACACCGAATAATTCCACGCCGTGCCGGGCGAGAATTCCAGCGGCAGCTTGCCCAGCGCGGCGACGAAGCCGTCGAGGTCGAGATTGCCGTGCCAGTTTTCGAGTCTGCTGCTGCGATAGGCGGCGTCGATGTTCGAACGGTTCTGGAACCCGTAGGTCAGGCCTGAGGTGTGGCGCAGCAGGTCGACCATGCGCATCGGCTCGGCGGTCGGCTTCGTGGTAAAGGGCGCGTCACCGCCGCCGGCTTCATAGACGCCGATGCCCTTGAACTCCGGGAGCACATGGTGGACCGGTGTGTCGACCGCGACCAGCCCCTGTTCGACCAGCATCATGAAGGCGATCGAGGTGATCGGCTTGGTCATCGACGCGATACGGAACAGCGAGCTTTCGTCGATCGCCTTGCCGCCCTCGCGCGCCGCGCCCTGGCTGGAGAAGTGGACGATCTCGCCGTCGCGCGCGATCAGCAACTGCGCGTTGGGCAGCTTCCCCGAGGCGATGTAGCGCTCATCCAGCAGGGCATCGATCCGCGCCAGTCGGGCGGCATCGAAACCGTGCTTCGCGGCGTCGGCGATTCGCATAAAAATTCCATACCCCAATTTCGAAACGATCGGTCCCTATTGCCTTGAGCGCGCCACGAATCAACACTAACCTTGCGGAAAATCGCCGGGCAGCCGAACCCGGTTTTCAATTCGCGAGGAGAGAAGCGCCTGTGCAGACCGAACCTTTGATCGTGCTCGATCCCACCTGGCCGAAGGTCTCACTGGGAGAGGCGCGCGATACATTGACCGCAGCCGGCGGCAAGTTCGAGATGGAGACGGTAGACGTGCACGGCGTGCCGACGCGCGTATGGAAGAACGCGCCGCCGACGCTCGCCTGGCTGGTGGCGGCGACGCGCGCGCATGGCGATCGCGAGCTCAGCATCTATGAAGATGAGCGCGTCACCTATGAGGCGAACCATCGCGCCATCGCGACGCTGGCGACGTGGCTGCGCGACATCGGCATCGTCAAGGGTGACCGGGTGGCGCTGGCGATGCGCAACCTGCCGGAATGGCCGGTGATCTTCTTCGCCGCCGCGTCGATCGGGGCGATCGTCGTGCCGCTCAACGCGTGGTGGACATCGGGCGAGCTTGCCTATGGCATCGACGATTCGGGCGCGCGCATCCTGTTCCTCGACGACGAACGCCATCAGCGCCTGTCCGCCGACATGCCGGCGCTGCCCGGGATCGAGCGCATCGTCGTGGCGCGCGCCTCGACCCCGCTCGATGGCCGTGCTTCGCGACTGGAGGACATCATCGGCACGCCGGCCGGCTATGCCGATCTCGCCGACATCCCCCTGCCCGAGGTGGCGATCGCGCCCGACGACAATGCGACGATCTTCTACACCAGCGGCACCACCGGCAATCCCAAAGGGGCGCTGGGCACGCACCGCAATCTGATGACCAACATCATGTCGGCCGGCTACGCGGCGGGGCGCGCGGCGCTGCGGCGTGGTGAGGAAGCGCCGGCGCCGCAGCCGCGCACCTTCCTTGCCTGCATCCCGCTGTTCCATGTCACCGCGTGCAGCGCGACGATGATGGGCGTGATGGCCAGCGGGTCGACGATGATCTTCATGCGCAAATGGGACACGGTCCGCGCGATGGAGATCATCGAGGCCGAGAAGGTCCATGTCACCGGCGGTGTGCCGACTATCGCCTGGCAGCTGCTCGAACATCCCGACCGCGCGAAGTATGATCTCTCCTCGCTGGAGGCGATCGCCTATGGCGGTGCGCCATCGGCGCCCGAACTGGTGCGGCGCATCCATAGCGAATTCGGCGCGCTGCCCGGCAATGGCTGGGGCATGACCGAGACCATGGCGACGGTGACCAGTCACAGCGCCGAGGATTATCTCAACCGCCCGGACAGCGCCGGCCCGCCCGTTGCGGTGGCCGATCTCAAGATCGTCGCCGATGACGGCGTGACCGAATTGCCGGTGGGTGAGGTCGGCGAATTATGGGCGCGGGGTCCGATGATCGTGCGCGGCTACTGGAACAAGCCCGAGGCGACCGCGGCGACGTTCGTCGACGGCTGGGTACGCACCGGCGACCTGGCAAAGCTCGACGAGGAGGGCTTCGTCTATATCGTCGACCGGGCCAAGGACATGGTCATCCGCGGCGGCGAGAACATCTATTCGACCGAGGTCGAGAACGTGCTCTACGAACACCCCGCGGTCACTGACTGCGCGCTGATCGGTATCCCGCACCGCACGCTCGGCGAGGAGCCGGCGGCGGTGGTCCATCTCGCGCCGGGCATGACGGCGACCGAGGCGGAGCTGCAGGCCTGGGTCCGCGCGCGGCTGGCGGCATTCAAGATGCCGGTGGCGATCCGCTTCGTCGATGAGACCCTGCCGCGCAACGCCAACGGCAAGATCCTGAAGAAGGATCTCAAGGTGCTGTTCGAGGATCGCGTCGCCGCCTAGCGGAAATGCTCGGACGGTCCGAGCACCAGCGCGAAGCCGATCAACAGCAGCGCGCCCGCCGCGACGATCGCCCAGTTTCGGCGGATGACGAACGGCTTCGTCGTCGGCCCGCCCGGCACGGCAAAGCCGACCGAAATCATCCCGGCATTGCCGCCGAACGACGAGGCCGCCGCCGACATGATGGTGATGAAGATGCCGATCGGGTTGAGCAGTCCGACCAGCACCGCCGCCACTCCGATCGTGGCGTAATAGCCGTGTGCGATCACGCGCCGCGTCGGCCCGGTCGCTGCGCTGTCGCCGAGCATCTTGGTCAATGTGCGGATCGCCGCGCGTACCAGCAGGACATAGGCGACGATGCCGATCGCGAGCTCCGCGACACGCCAAAGATAGGGCAGGGGCAGGGGGCCGATCCCACCACCGACACCGGGGCCGAGATCGCCCACGCCCGTCGCGCCGGAGAAGCAGAAATAGCCCGCCGCGACGAATGCCTTGGTCACCCATATCAGCCACAGCGTCAGCCGCGCCAGGTCGCCCCGTGCACGCCGCCACAGGGCGAAGGCGGCCAGCGCCAGCACGCTGTCGACCATCACGCCGGCGCACGACACGAGCAATCGCGCCGCGCCGCTCAACCCTTCGCACGCTACGTAAAAAGCACCGATCGTCGCGACATGGCCGCCCTGCACCGCGCAGGCCGCGGCATGGCCGCCAATCTCGTGCCACATGGTCAGCGCCGGCATCAGCAGCATGCCCAGGCCGACGATCGTCACGATGTCCACGCGCTGCGTTTCGTTCGCCATGATGTGCTCCCGTCCATCCGTGCGGTGACAGCCTATCGCGTCCCCGCTGCGAAAGCGAACCTCGACCCGCGCCGCGCGGCGGTGTCGAATTCACCGTGCGCGCGGAGACCCTCATGGATGTGGAACCCGCCGAGGAAAGCATCCTCATCCTGCCCGAGGCTCTGTCCATCGAGCAGCCGGAAGGCCGCGCCTGGGCCAAGCGGATCGAGGCCTATGGCACCATTGGCAAGCCAGCCCGCGCCTCAGGCGAGCAAGGTACGCACGCGCGCGGTATCTTCGGGTGTCGCCGGATTGTACACGACCATGGTGAGATCGGCCCGGCCGTCGACGGCGAAGGATGAATATTCGAAGGCGACCCGTCCGAGGATGGGATGCCGGATGTTTTTCACGCCCTCACCGTAGCTACGCACGTCATTGTCGCGCCACATCGCCGCGAATTCGGGGCTGCGGGCGCAGAGCTCGGTGACCAGCGGCTCGATCTCGACATTGGCACCGGCGCGCGCTGCATCGGCGCGAAAGGCGCTGACCACGAAACGCGCCACTTTGTCCCATTCGAACTGAGCGGCGCGAACGCGCGGATCGAGGAAGATCATGCGCAGGATGTTGCGCTGGTCGGGCGGCAGTGCGGCATAGTCGTTGAGCACCGCCGCCGCGGCGCGGTTCCAGGCGATGACGTCCCATAACGGCGTCTTGATCAGTGCCGGGCTGACCTCAAGGGCGTCGAGCAGGCGTTGCAGGCGCGGCGTGACGCCCTCTGCAGGCTTGTAGTGCACCTCGGGCGGACGACCCAGGCCGAGCAGAAAAAGATGTTCGCGTTCCACGTCGGTCAGCATCAGCGCACGGGTGATTCGGTCGAGCACATCGGCGGAGGGAGCGCCGCCCCGGCCCTGTTCCAGCCAAGTATACCAAGTGGGGCTGATATTGGCGCGCTGGGCGACCTCTTCGCGGCGCAAGCCGGGCGTGCGGCGGCGCGTGCCGGTCAGGCCGAACGCCGCCGGGTCGAGCCTTGTGCGGCGATCCTTGAGATAGGCGCCGAGCGCGTTATCCTGCTGGGCAGTACTCATCCTGTTATTCTCTATACCATGATAAGATCACTACTTTAACATGATGGAGTATCGCCCGACATGCGCCACGCAGCAAGGAGATTGTCATGCGTGTGTTCGTTACAGGTGCCACCGGGTTCGTCGGGTCGGCGGTGGTCAGGGAATTGCTCGGGGCGAGGCATGACGTGCTCGGCCTGGCGCGGTCGGAGGAAGGTGCGGCAGCGCTCAGCGCGGCCGGCGCTGTGCCGCATCGCGGATCTCTTACCGATCTCGACAGCCTGAAAAGCGGCGCGGCCGAGGCCGATGCAGTGGCCCATCTGGCCTTCAATCATGATTTCTCGAAATTCGCCCAGAATTGCGAAGATGACCGGCGCGCGATCGAGACGCTGGGCGCGGTGCTCGAAGGGTCGCAGCGGCCGTTGCTGGTGACCTCGGGCCTGGCGTTGATCGCCCCGGGACGCCTGGCGGATGAGCGCGATATGCCGAGTCCGGGTTTCCCGCGTAGCTCGGAGCAGGCCGCCGCGGCAGTCGCCGAGCGCGGCGTGCGGGCGACCGCCGTACGTTTGCCCCCCTCGACGCACGGCGCCGGCGACCATGGCTTCGTACCGACGCTGATCGGCATTGCACGCGACAAGGGCGTGTCGGCCTATATCGGCGACGGTAGCAATCGCTGGCCGGCGGCGCACCGCAACGATGCGGCTAAGGTCTATCGCCTCGCGCTCGAACGCGGCGCGACCGGTGGCCCCTATCATGCGATCGCCGAAGAAGGCGTGCCGTTCAAGGCGATTGCCGAGATGATCGGACGGCATCTCGGCCTGCCCGTCGAATCGCGCGCGCCCGAAGAAGCGGAAGCGCATTTCGGCTGGTTCACGATGTTCGCCGGGATGGACGTACCGGCATCGAGCGCCCGCACGCGCGCGCTGCTGGGCTGGGTACCGGACGGCCCGACACTGCTGGATGACGTGGACCAAGCGGGCTATTTCCCGGGCCGCTGAGCAGTCAGCCCCGCGCCGGTGATCAGTCGATCACGGGCGCGGGGCGACGCAAGGCGCTTGGTGGCTTACGATAGATGTCGCGAAAGGCCGCGTTGAACGAGCGCAGGCTGCGAAAGCCCGACAGGCTGGCGATCTAGGTCATCGTGCAATGCGTCGTGTCGATCAGCCGCTTGGCGCGCTGGACCCGCGCGGTACGCGCCGCCGCGGTCGGCGTGGCGGCGAGATAACGCCGGAACAGGCGGGCGAGATGCCGCGCGCCGATGCCCAGCCGATCGGCGAGATGATCCACATCGCCTTGATCAAGGGCTCCCTCGTCGATCAGGCGTAAAGCGCGGCTGACCGTGGCGCGCGCACCGTTCCATGCCGGGGAATGCGGCGCCGTTTCGGGGCGACAGCGCAGGCAGGGTCGAAACCCACCCGCCTCTGCCGCCGCAGCGCTGGCGAAGTAACGGACGTTGCGGCTCAGCGGTTGCCGCACAGGACAAACCGGCCGGCAATAGATCCGCGTCGAGGTGACGCCGATGAATATCACCCCGTCAAAACTGGCGTCACGCGCATAACGCACGCGCTCGCACGCGTCGAAATCGAGCCCGGGCAGATCGTGAAGCGGCGCGTGCATCGGGCGATGTTTAACGATCGGCGCAGGCGCTGTCGCGCGCTTGTGGATGACCAGGTCCGTTTCCTGCCAGCGGAGCGCAATCGATCGGCCTATCCGGCATCCATCGTCACAACATTCGGAGAACAGGCATGCCGACCATCCATCTCGAAATCATCATCGATGCAGCGCCGGCGCAGGTCTGGGACTCGGTGCGCGACGTTGGCGCACTGCACACCCGCCTTGTCCCCGGCTTCGTCGCCGGGACCGAGATGCTGACCGATACGGCGACGCCGACACGGCGCGTCACCTTCGTGAACGGGGTGACGGCCGACGAGAAGATCGTCTCGCTCGATGATGAACGCCGCCGGCTGGTATGGTCGATCGTCGGGGTCGAGCATCATAATGGCGCGATGCAGGTGTTCGACGCCGGCAACGGCACGCGGGTCACCTGGACGGCCGACCTTTTACCGGCCGACCTTGTCGAACGCTTCGCGCCGATGATGGCGGCCGGGCTGGCCAACATGAAAGGGCATTTCGAAGGCACCCGATCGGACGCCAGCTGACGATAATCGCAGGCCGCGTCGGGATTTCAGCGCGTTAGCGCCGCAACTCCGGGCAGCTCCTTGCCCTCCATCCATTCGAGGAAGGCGCCGCCGGCGGTCGAAACGAAGGTGAAATCGCCGGCAGCGCCCGCCTGGTTGAGCGCCGCAACGGTATCGCCACCGCCCGCGACCGAGACGAGCGAGCCGTCGCGGGTCAACGCGGAGGCAGTACGAGCGAGCGCGACGGTCGCGGTGTCGAAGGGCGGCGTCTCGAACGCGCCGAGCGGACCGTTCCACACCAGGGTGCGACAGTTCTTGAGCACATCGGCCAGCGCCTCGACCGCGGCGGGACCGACGTCGAGAATCATCTCGTCGGCGGCGACCTCATGCACGTTGACGGTGCGGATCGGCGGGTTGGCGCGGAATTCCTTCGCCACGACCACGTCGTACGGCAGATGGATGGTGCAGTCGGCGCGCTCGGCGGCGTCGAAGATCGCCTCGGCCGTGGCGGTAAGATCATGCTCGCACAGCGACTTGCCGACATCGACGCCGCGCGCGGCGAGGAAAGTGTTGGCCATGCCGCCGCCGATGATCAGGTGATCGACCAAGGTGACGAGGTGCTGGAGGACGTCGAGCTTGGTCGACACCTTGGCGCCGCCGACCACCGCCGCGACGGGATGCTCGGGATTGCCCAGCGCCTTGTCGAGCGCGATCAGTTCGGCCTCCATGGCGCGGCCGGCATAGGCCGGCAGCACATGCGCCAGCCCCTCGGTCGAGGCATGGGCACGGTGCGCGGCGGAGAAGGCGTCGTTGACATAGGCGTCGCCGAGCTTCGCCATGGCGGCGACCAGCGCAGGATCGTTCTTTTCCTCGCCGGCGTGGAAGCGGGTGTTTTCGAGGATCGCGACATCGCCCGGCCGCAGCGTCGCAATCGCGGCCGCCGCGTCGTCGCCCTGGCAGTCGTCGATGAACTGGACCGAGCGGCCGAGCACTTCGCTGTACGGCCGGGTCACCAAAGCCAGCGACATTTCCGGGTTACGCTGGCCCTTGGGGCGGCCGAAATGCGCGAGGATCAACACGATCGCGCCCTTGTCGGCGAGCTCGGTGACGGTCGGCAAGGTCGAGCGGAAGCGGGTGTCGTCGGTCACCGCGCCCTCGGCCATCGGCACGTTGAGGTCCTCGCGCACGAGGATGCGCTTGCCGCGCACATCGCCGATATCATCGAGCGTCTTGAAAGGCTTGGTCATGGTTGTTCGATCCTGATCTCGTCGCCCACGGCGATCTCGCCGCCGCTGATTACCTTTGCCGTAACGCCACCGCGCCAGTCGGGCGTCAATGCCCCCTTGAGGCCGGGAGCGATGGTTTCCATGCGGCTGCACGGATCGCATTCGCCGGTTACCCTGACCAGCACGTAGGCGCCGATGCGTAGCTCCGTGCCGGCCGATTGCGGCAGATCGAGGCCATCGACCAGCAGATTGGCCCGACGTTCCTGCCACGGAATGTCGCGGTCGAGATCGGCCATGGCGGCGTCCCAGTCGCGGCGTTCGATCAGCGTGACCTGGCGGCGGCCTCTGCCGCCGGGCTTCACCGCGCCGCGGAAATCGCCGTCGATGCCGCCATCGATCGTCACCAGGGCGTGGTCGAGCAGTTCCATCGCCGCCTTCGGGCGCGCGTGGCGGGCGATGCCGGCGAGCGTTCCCATCAGCGCCACCTCATGCCGTCATCCCAGCGGAAGCCGGGGTCTCTCCGGTACGGCGAGATGCCAGCTTTCGCCGGCATGACGGAATTTTGTCAGGGGTCATAGGGTCAGATGAACGCGGCCATCGCTCCGGCGGTATCGACCATGCGGTTGGAGAAGCCCCATTCATTGTCGTACCAGCTGACGACGCGCACCAGCTTGCCGTCGAGCACCGCGGTTTCGAGGCTGTCGACGGTCGAGCTGGCCGGCGTGTGCATCAGGTCGACCGAGACCAACGGCTCATCGGTGTAATCGAGGATGCCGACCAGCGGACCGCTTTCCGATGCCGCCTTGAGGATCGCGTTGACCTCTTCCTTCGTCGTGTCGCGCTTCGGCGTGAAGGTCAGGTCGATCAGCGACACGTCCGGGGTCGGCACGCGGATCGCCGAGCCGTCGAGCTTGCCCTTCAGTTCGGGCAGCACCTCGCCCACCGCGCGGGCAGCACCGGTGGTGGTCGGGATCATCGACATGCCGGCGGCACGGGCACGGCGCAGATCGGGATGGATCTGGTCGAGGATCTTCTGGTCGTTGGTATAGGCGTGGATCGTGGTCATCAGGCCGCGCTCGATGCCGACGCTGTCGTTGAGCACCTTGGCGACCGGTGCGAGGCAGTTGGTGGTGCAGGACGCGTTCGAGACGATGTGGTGGCCGGCCTCGAGCTTGTCGTGGTTGACGCCGTAGACCACGGTCAAGTCGACGCCCTTGGCCGGGGCCGAGATCAGCACCTTCTTGGCGCCGGCATCGAGATGCTTCTGCGCGCTTTCGCGATCGGTGAAGAAGCCGGTGCATTCGAGCACGATGTCGACGCCGAGTTCCTTATGCGGCAGGTTGGCCGGGTCGCGCTCCGCGGTAACGCGGATGCGCTTGCCATCGACGACGAGGTCATTGCCCTCCGCGGACACCTTGCCGGGATATTTGCCGTGTACGCTGTCGCGGCTGAACAGCCAGGCATTGGCCTTGGCATCGGCGAGGTCGTTGATCGCGACCAGTTCGAGACCCGTATCGCCGCGCTCCAGCACCGCGCGTGCGACAAGGCGACCGATGCGCCCGAAACCGTTGATCGCAACCTTGACCGTCATCGTGACTCCCTTCGCCGTGGCGGTGCCGACGGTCGCGCGAATGGGTGCGTCGCGACGATGGTCGGCGATTCTGTAAAGCGCGCTGCCTTTGCGGTGGGTGGGGCCCCGCGTCAACCGTAACGGACCAAATCGATCTTGCCCGGCGGTAAAGCCATGCTATCCGGAGGTGTGGCAGATGACAGCCTTTCAGCGCTCGACCGGATCGACAGCGCGATCGCACGGATCGAGGCGGCAGTGACGGCACGGGTGCGCGCCGATGCGGCGGCAACGCGCCGCCACGAGGCGCTGCGCAGCCGCGTGTCGCAGGCGATCGCGGCGCTCGACACGCTGATCGCGCAGGGATCGGACGACTGATGGCCGACGTCACGCTGACCATCGGCGATCGCCGCCATACCGTCGCCTGCCGCGACGGCGAGGAAGACCAGCTGCGCCGGTTGGGCGGGATGCTAGACCGGCATTGGGCAACCGCGCAGCGCGCGGCGGGCAATGTCGGCGGGGAACGGGCGATGCTGTTCGTCGCGCTGATGCTGGCCGACTCGCTCGACGAGGCCGAACGGCGCCCGGCTGGCGCCGCGGAGAGTGCCGTCGCGACCCGCATTGCCGAGAAGCTCGAGGCGCTCGCTGCGACCCTTGAGAAAAGCGTGGGAAATCCCTAAGTAAAGGGTGGCGGGCACTGCCCGGTACGAGCCTTTATTATCCCTGAGGCTATTCATCATCCAAGGGGACTGTCCCTGCCCGGGCCCTGGCCTGAAGCACATGGTTCCCACCTGACGTACCGTGCGTCAGAGGATAACCCGGCAAACGGCCACGGCGGTCCCGCCACCGCTTCTTCACGGATATCGTCATGACCGAGGACAAGGTGGCGCTGCGCGCGCGGATGCGGGCGGCACGCATCGCCTTTGCCGGCACGACCCATCGGGCGCCGATGCCCTCGCCCGAATTTCTCGCACGCCTGGGCCCGGGCCTCACGGTCGCCTCCTATGTCCCGATGGCCGGCGAGGCCGATCCGTCCGCGTTGGCGCGTGCAGCGGTGGATGCGGGCTGCGTCATCGCCTTGCCGCACGTCACGACCCGCGACGCGCCGATGCGCTTTCTCGCCTGGGACAGCGAGGCCGATCTGATCCCCGGACCGTTCGGATTGCACCAGCCACACCATGAGGCGGTCGCGCTGGCGCCCGATATCGTGCTGACGCCGCTGGTGGCGTTCGACGCCAAGCTCAACCGTCTCGGCCAGGGCGCCGGCTATTACGACAAGGCGTTCGCCGCCTTTCCGCGAGCGTGGCGAATCGGTATCGCCTGGTCGGTGCAGCGCGTCGAGGCGCTGCCCGCGGAAAGCTGGGACGTGCCGCTCCACGCGGTCGTCACCGAACAGGAATGGATCACGGCATGACCCCAAGCTGGCGCAAACCCTTCGGTATGCTGCTCATCCTGATGCTGATCGCGATCTGGGTGATTGCGGTGGCGAGCCTGTCGCGCATCGTCGGCGGCTGGCCCGTGCTGGTCCAGCTCGGCTTCTATCTCGTCACCGGGATCGTGTGGATCTGGCTGCTGCCGATGCGCCGCCTTTTGGCCTGGATGGAAACCGGCAACTGGCGGTGAGTTTCGGACAGCGCATTCGTGAAGAATGGCGCGAGTGACGGGGCTCGAACCCGCGACCTCCGGCGTGACAGGCCGGCGCTCTAACCAACTGAGCTACACCCGCTTGGAAAGCGTGAGGCGGCGCAACTAGGCGAGCCGCCATACCCTGTCAACCGCCCGTATCATCCCCATCGCGGTCGCGGCCGAAACGCGCGCGGCGTTGCTGGGTCAGCGTGCCATGTTCGAACAGGAAACCGGCGATATCGGGCTTGCCGGCGGCGCCGGCCACGGTCTGCAGGATGATCAGCAGCGGCACGGCGAGCACCGCGCCCGGCGTGCCCCATACCCAGCTCCAGAAGCTGATCGAGATGAGGATAAGCACCGGGTTGATGGTCAGACGGTGGCCGACGATCAGTGGGGTGATCGCGTTGGCCTCGAGCAGATGGCAGCCGATCATGATCGCCGGCGGCAACAGCGCGAGCCAGATGTCGTTGAAGGTCATCAGCCCGCCGACCGCGAGCAGCATCGCCGCGGCGATCGGGCCGAAATAGGGTACGTAATTGAGCAAGGCCGCGATGCCGCCCCACATCACCGGATAGGGCATGCCGATCAGCCACAGCGCAAAGGCGATCACCGCGCCGAGCGCGGCGTTGATGAGCGTGATCGTGCCGAGATAGGCGGCGGTGTCGTCGACCACGTCCTGGATGACGCGCGCGGTCGCCATCGCGCCGCCGAAGCTGGAGCGGTTGTTGATCGTCTGACGGCGCAGCTTGGTCCAGTGCGACAGGAAGAAGTAAACCACCAGAATGCCGAAAAAGAGCTGGATGACCACGCCCGGCGCGGTGGTCGCGGCGAGTTCGACGATCGAGCCCGGCGGCGAGACCGCGGTGGTCGCGGCGGGCTTGACCGGACCGGCCGCGGCCAGATGACGCACGGTGCGGTTCACGCTCTTTTCGAGCGACGCATAGAGCTCGATAAGCGGGGCGAGGTTCATCTGGATGCGATCGATTCGCTCGGGCAGCTTGCGGAAGAATTCCGTCGCCGGCAGCACGATCGCGACGATCGCCGTTCCCGCCGCAGCGACGAACACCAGCACGCAGGCGAAGGCGGCGATCGCCGACGGGATGTGGCGCCGCTCCAGCCATTCGAGAATCGGTACCAGCGCGATGGCGACTACCAGCGCGGCGGTGGTCGGCAAAAAGAACTCGGCGCCTTCCTTCAGCGCGAACGGCATGGCGATGGCCAGGCCGAGGCCGGCGATGAGCGTGAACGCCGCCAGCAACCGGTCGCGCCGCAGGGTGGCGCGCTGTTCGGCGGTGCTGTCCTCGACCGACGCGTCTTCCGTTACGCTGCTGTGATCACTCTCCGCCATGACCAACTCCTAGCGGCATTCCCCTCCGGCGCAATCGCCGCTAGCTTCGTTTCATGCGCGAACTCATTCTCGTCATCGACGAAGGCACCACTTCCACCCGGGCGATGGTC
The DNA here is from genome assembly GCA_040390605.1 of Pseudomonadota bacterium. Classification (GTDB taxonomy): domain Bacteria; phylum Pseudomonadota; class Alphaproteobacteria; order Sphingomonadales; family Sphingomonadaceae; genus Sphingomonas. The sequence continues at coordinate 21,001 of JAZJXZ010000018.1, read as the reverse complement.
TTCGCTCCCGACGGTGCCGTGCGGGCGACGCACGGCGCCGAACTCACGCAGTATTATCCCGAGGCCGGCCGGGTCGAGCATGACGCGGCGGAAATCTGGGAACGCACGCTCGCCTGCTGCCGTGCCGCGATCGAGACGGTCGGCGGCGCGGAACGCATTGCGGCGATCGGCATCACCAACCAGCGCGAGACCGTGGTATTCTGGGACAAAGAGAGCGGCGAACCGCTCGCGCCCGCGATCGTGTGGCAGGACCGGCGTACTGCGGCGATGTGCCGGATGCTGAAAGAGGCCGGTGAAGAGCCGGGCGTGCAGGCCAAGACCGGACTGCTGCTCGACCCCTATTTTTCGGGTTCGAAGATCGGCTGGGCGATGGCCAACTGGCCGCAGCTGAAGGAAGCCGACGGTCGATTGGCGGTCGGCACGATCGATTCATGGCTGATCTGGAAGCTGACCGGCGGGCTGCACGTCACCGATGCGACCAACGCCAGCCGCACCGCCCTGATGGCGATCGGCAGCGGGCATTGGGACGATGGTCTGATCGAGCTGTTCGGCGCACCGCGCGCCGCCCTGCCCGAGATCATCGATTGCGCCGGCACGTTCGGCGAGACGACCCTGTTCGGCGCGGCAATCCCGATCTGCGGTATCGCCGGCGACCAGCAGGCAGCGACGATCGGCCAATCCTGCCTGGCGGTTGGGGAGACCAAGGCGACTTTCGGCACCGGTGCTTTCGTGCTGACCCAGGCTGGAGCGACGCCGCCGGTATCGCGCAACCGCCTGCTGTCGACGGTGGTGTGGCAGCTCGGCGGCAGGCGTGCCTATGCCCTGGAAGGATCGGTGTTCGTCGCCGGCAGCCTGATCAAATGGCTGCGCGATTCGCTCGGGCTGATCGGCACTGCGGCGGAGACCGAGGCGCTGGCGCGATCGGTGGCGGACAATGGCGGGGTGTATCTCGTGCCGGCACTCTCCGGGCTGGGCGCACCGTGGTGGGAAGCCGAGGCGCGCGCGGCGATCTCTGGGCTGAGTTTTTCCAGCACGCGTGCGCACATCGTCCGTGCCGCGCTGGAAGCGATGGCGCATCAGGCGCACGATCTGAAGACCGCCTTCGCCGCGGATGGGGTCGACTGGACGACGCTCAGGATCGATGGCGGCATGGTCGCCAACGACTGGATGGCACAGGACCTCGCCGACATGCTCGATGTACCGGTCGAGCGGCCCGCCATGGCCGAGACCACCGCGCTCGGCGCAGCGATGCTGGCGGGCGTCGGGTGCGGACTGTTTGCCGATCTTGCCGCGACCAGCGCGATGCGCGGCGCTGTGAAGACCTTCACCCCCATGCGTGATGCCGCGGGACGCGAGGTGCGGCTGGCAGGTTGGAGCAAGGCGGTGCGCGCGGTGATCGCCGGCGCCGCGAACAATTGATCGGGAGAACCACCATGCGTGCCGTGCCGCCTGCGCTCATGTTTGCCCTTGCCGTGACCCTTGCCGGTTGTGGACGCCATGGCGGTGGGTCTAACCGGCTCGGTCCCGACGAAACCTTGTTGCAGGTCAGCGCCACGGCAAGGGGTGAGGCCAAGCCCGACGAGGCGCGCTTCTCGGCCGGCGTCTCTACGATCGGCGCAACCGCCGCGCTCGCCAGTGCGCAGAACAACCAGCGGATGAGCGCGGTAACGAACGCGTTGAAGCAGTTCGGCGTCAAGGACAGCGACGTGCAGACGCAGACGCTGACCATTTCGCGGATCGATTACGGCGCGAATCGCGGCAAGTTCGAAGCCAACAACGTGGTCAGCGTACGGCTACATCAGGTCGACAAGGCCGGCGCCGCGATCGCCGCGACGACGGGGGCGGGTGCGAATGTGCTGTCCGGCCCCGATCTGCGTACCGGCGATCCCGAAGCCGCGACGCGTGCATTGGCCGGATCCGCATTCAAGGCGGCGCGGGCGCGCGCCGATGCCTATGCCGCGGCGGCCGGGCTCAAGGTGGTGCGGGTGCTGACGATCCGCGATGGCGGCGGATCGCCGCCGCCCTCATTTGGAATGCCGATGGAAACGGCAATGGCCGACAAGGTTGCTCCCGGCCCGGCGCCCGTGATGGCCGGTACCAACACCAGCGAGGTGACGGTCGGCGTCGACTTCGCGCTTGCCCCGAACTGATCGCCTCAGGGCTTGCCCGGGGGCTTTCCGTTCGGTGATGGCGACGGTTGCGGGCTGTAGGTCGGTGACGGCGATGGTGCCGGGCTTGGCGCCGGAGCGGGCTGGCCGGTCGGCTGCGTCGTGGTCGACATGGTGCGCTGGCCCTGCGTTCCCTGTGGCTGGCTTGGGACATCGGGGAAGCCCTGGCCGCTAGCCGGGAATCCGGGCGTGCCATATTGTGGCCCACGCGGCCCCTGTCCCGGGCGCTCGCCGGGATAGCCATAGCCGGGCGGCGGCAGTGGCAGTCGATCGTCGCGCTGCCCGTTGCCATAGGGCGTAAACGGGCGCTCGCCGGGGATAGTCATGCCGAGGCGCTGCGCGAGCAGCGGGAAGAGCAGGGCGCGCATCCCGGCATAACCGCGGGCTGAGATGACGAACGGCCCGATCGGCGCCATCCCGGCGGCGGGCACAAACACCGCGCGCATCGGCTGGGTGACCGAGACGGTGCGGCCGCCGGCGGTCACGTCGATCGCGCCGGGACTCAGCCGGCCCTGGGTATGCGCGCCGGGGCCGCGCAGCAGGATCAGTGAGGCGGTTGCGGGGTCGATGCGCACACGGGGTCCGATGGCATCCTCGCCGGCGGCGATTTCCGCCGCAGCCGGGCCGACGGCACCCTCGACGATCGTGCCACGCACGCCGATCGAGGCGATCGGAGTGCGGATGCTGGTCGTCCCGGCGCGGTCAGGCCGGCCGGACATGAAGCGGAACGCGCCCTTGACCACCGACGCCGTCATCGACCGCGTACCCCGGTTCGGATCATAGACGAACCGGTCGATGGTGACGCGCGCGCCGGCACCCACGGTGAAGGTCGTCTTGTCGAGCAGCAGCACCTGGAGCTGGCTGCGGCCGCCGGTCTGCACCTCGTCGCCCAGCCCGACGCGCTCGCGCACCACCGCGACATGCGCCTGGGGCGCACCGGCGCTCTTCAGGCGGACATTATTGTAGACCACGGCATTGATGCCGACGGTGCCGGCGCTGTCGGCGCCGATTGCCACGCCGCCGAGCGAAAGAGCCGCCATGGCGATGACGAATGTGCCGCCGAAGCCGCGTCGCAATGCGCTGGCCATGACTCAGCCCCTCCCCCGGAAACCTGGACCGCACGCCGCGACGACCGGCCCCCAGTCGCCGCCGCCGCGCCCGGCGGGCAGTTCGGCGATTTCGGCGCGTGCGCCCTCGGGATCGTCGAGCCGGCACAGCAGGCTGGCATGGAACAACAGGGCGTCGTCAGATTCGGGGTGAAGCGCGATGATGCGTTCGGTCGTGGCCACCGCGCCGGTCAGGTCACCGCGCGTCACCTGTTGGCGCGCCAGCGCAAGGCCCGTCCGTGGATCGGCCGTGGCCCGCGATAGTGAGTCGAGTTCATCGAGCGGATCGATCTGCGCCACGGCAGGCGTCGCCGACAGGATGAGAAATAAGGCCGCAACGCCGTTCCGGATGACCATGAGATCGCCCCAGCCGCGCGCCGATCATCGGCGAGTCGGTCGCCGCCACCATATACCCGACTCGATCAATGAGCGAGTTTCGCCGCGCGGGTGCCCTTGTCCTTCTAAATCGCCATTCCGGTGACAGGGCGCACCCTCGTCGCGGGAGCCGCCCGGCTATTTCGCCAGACGCTTGTCGAGCGCGCCGGCGATTGTCGGGTGGTAGGTCGCGCGCGCCGTGGCGTAGATGCGCCGCGCGATCGGCAGCCCCCAGTCGCCCTGCGCCTTGAGGGCATTGTAGAGCGGGAAGATCAGCAACCCGCGGCCGATGCGGTGCAGGTAACGGTCGAGCGACGGCACCACCGGCTCATAACGGTTGGCGATCGCCAGCACGAACCACGCCGACTGCACATAGGCGTTGGGCGAGGCCGAAAGGCCATAGCTCCGGTCGAGCTCGGCCAGGCGCGCGGCGCTCTGCTGGCGTGGCAGGCCATTGAGGAAACGCAGCCATTCCTGCGTGCTCCATTTGCGTGCATCGATCGAGGATGCCGCCGCGCCGGCATTGAACGCCGCCAGATCCTTGTCGATCGCCGCCAGCGTCGTCGACCTGACATGCACCGCATTGTCCGGCAGTCCTGGTGCATAGGCCCATTGGTCGAGCATCAGGTCATGCTCCAGCGCCGCGTCGCCCTTGATCAGATTGGCGCGCAGATCGGCGAGGAAGCCCGCGGTGGTTTGCGGCTGGAAGGCATGGCGGTCGAAATAGGAGCGCAGATAGGCGTCCCACCGCGCGCGACCGACCCTCGTTTCGATCGTCCGCAGGAAGGTCGCGCCTTTATTGTAATCGAGCTCGCCAAAGGTGCCGCCCGGGTCGCCATGCAGCCGTGTCGCCCCGGTGTTTGCCGCCGCGGCCGTCAGGTCGCGCTGCAGATCGTCCCAGCTCAGGTCGGCCAGCGTCGCGGCGCGTTCCCTGCCGTATACCGCCTCGTCGATGCGGTTCTCGAAATAGGTCGTGAATCCCTCGTTGAGCCAGACGTCGGACCAGGTCGCGTTGGTCACCAGATTGCCTGACCAGCTGTGCGCCAGCTCATGTGCGATCACGTCGACGTTCGACTTGTCGCCGGTGAGAATGGTCGGCGTGGCGAAGGTGAGGGTGGGGTTCTCCATCCCGCCGAACGGGAAGGACGGCGGCAGCACGAGGATGTCGTACCGGCCCCAGCGATAGGGCCCGTACAGCGTGCCCGCCGCCTTCACCATCTTCTCGGTATCGCTGAACTCAGCCGCCGCGCGCGGCAGCGTCACCGGTTCGGCATAGACGCCCGTCGTGGGCCCCAGCGCCTTGAAATCGAGGTCGCCCACCGCCATTGCGATGAGGTAAGGCGGCACCGGGTGCGGCATGTCGAAACGGTAGCGCTTCATGCCCTTGCCTGCGGGAACACCGTGTGGCGTCGCGCGTGTCGCACTCATCACCGCCATCAGTCGCGCCGGCACCGTCAGCCGCGCCGACCAGGTCTGGCGGATACCCGGACTGTCCTGGGTCGGGATCCAGCTGCGATTGTTGTTCGGCTCGCCCTGGCTGAACAGGAAGGGCTGTTTCTTGCCGGCGGTCAGCGATGGCGGCAGCCATTGCAGCGCGCTCGCTCCCGGTGCCGACGTGTAGTGGATCACGATCCGCCGCGCAGCGCCCATCGTCACGGTCAGCGGCGCGCCCTTGTCGGGTTCGGCCTTGCCGACCGACCAGCGCAGCCTGTGTCCGGCGCCGTCCGTAATGCGATCGATCACCAGCCCGTCGTCGTCGAGCACGATCTCCGACACACCAGGCCTTGCAAGGATATCCAGCGTTGCCGTGCCCGACAGCCGCTGGCGCGCGAAATCGGTCGTCAGGTCGAGATCGACATGGGTGACCCGGGCCTTTTCCGGCTCGGCATAGCTCAGCACGTCGTGTGCCTGCGGCCCGCTCAGGATCGGGGCGACGCGCTGCGCTTCCACGGGCGCGGCGATCAGAGCAAGCAAGGGAAGGATGGTGCGCATGGAACCTCGGGCAGAACAGGCATGAAAGGCTAGCCGATCTTGACCCCGGTCGCACGTATCTAAATTCCGGCTTGACGAACTCATAACTGACAGGTTATCGGATCAATCAATAGCCAGCGAGTTATAAGTTTTCATGACGATCACCCACGAATTGCTGTTCAAGACGCTGGCCGACCCGACCCGGCGCGCCCTTTTCGAGCGGCTGTGCCGCGACGGAGAGCAGACCGTCGGCACGCTCACCGCACATGCGGGCGTTTCGCAGCCTGCCGTATCGAAGCATCTCGGCGCGCTCAAACAAGCCGGGCTGGTGCTCGATCGCCACGAGGGGCGGCAAACGCATTACAGTGCGAAACGCGGCGCGCTCGCCCCGCTGGTCGACTGGACCGATCGCATGGACAGCTTCTGGCAGAGCCGGTTCGACGACCTCGAAGATCTCCTCAAAAGGATGGACCAATGACCGACACCGCGACCGAACTACGCACCGTCACCGTCGAGCGCGAGATCGCTTATCCGCCGGAAAAGATCTGGCGCGCGCTCACCCAGCCGCATCTCATCGCCGAGTGGCTGATGAACAACGATTTCGCGCCTGTGGTCGACCACAGTTTCAAATTCACTGCCGACTGGGGCTCGGTCGATTGCCAGGTCCAGACGGTCGAGCCGAACCGTACCCTGGCTTATAGCTGGGATGCCATGGGGCTCGAAAGTACCGTCACCTGGACGCTCACGCCATCTGGTTCGGGCACCCATCTACGCATGGAGCAGGCCGGTTTCCGGCGCGATCAGGAACAGGCCTATCAGGGCGCGAAGATCGGTTGGCGGCACTTCTTCGCTGCGCTCGAACAAGCCTTGGCTCGGATCGATTGACGCTGCCAGACACATTGAAAGAAACTGCCATGAACCGGAATCAATGGATCCGGCAGAGTCACCGTTGGTTGTCCATCGCCTTTACGCTGGCCGTCATCGCCAACTTCGTCGCCATGGCATTGGGACAACCTCCCGCACTGGTGGTCTACGCACCGCTGCCGCCGCTCTTCCTGCTTCTGTTCAGCGGACTATACATGTTCGTCCTGCCCTATGCCGCCAAGGCGCGAAGTGAGCGACACACCGGGATACAGGAGTCAACGCGATGAGCACCGACGAGGCTGCGCAAGCACCGTCTCCCTCCGAGATGATCGACCAGCGCATCCGCGACCTCGGCGACTGGCGCGGCGAGATGCTCGCCCGGCTGCGCAGCCTGATCAAGCAGGCCGAGCCCGAGATCGTCGAGGAATGGAAGTGGCGTGGTGTTCCCGTGTGGTACCATGAAGGCATGGTCGTCACCGGCGAGACCTACAAGAAGGTCGTCAAGATGACCTTCGCCAAGGGCGCCGCGCTCGACGATCCCCAGGGCCTGTTCAACTCGAGCCTCGATGGAAATGTGCGGCGCGCGATCGATTTCCAGGAAGGCGAGGAGATCGACGAGGCGGCTCTGGTCGCGCTGATCCGCGCGGCTGTGGCGCTGAACGGCAAGGGCAAACGCGGCTGAGAAGCTGGCGGGAACGGTCAGCGTTCGACCACGTCGCCTGACACCGTAACCCGCTCCAGCACGCGCTCGGCGGGCCAGTAATCACCGACCGCATAATGCTGGGTCGAGCGATTGTCCCAGATGCCGATGGCATTGGGCGTCCAGCGGAACCGGACGTGATATTCGGGCACCTTGATGCGGTCGTAAAGCAGGCGAAGCAGCTCCCGGCTTTCCTCCTCCGGAATGCCGAGAATGCGCGTCGTGAAGGTGTAGTTGACGTAGAGTATCTTCTCGCCCGTTTCGGGATGGGTGCGGACGACGGGATGCGTCACTGCGGGAAAATCGCGGGCGAGTTGGGCGCGACGCTCCTCGCTGACCCGGCCGCCGAAGCTGGCGACGATATCGTGTTCTGCATCGAGTGGGGCGATCCGGTCCTTCACCGCCTGGGGCAGGCCTTCATAGGCCGCTGCCGCGTCCGACCAGATCGTGTCTCCGCCAAGCGCCGGCAATAGCCGGGCACGCAGCACCGAGGCGATCGACGGGCGTGCGCGAAAGGTCACGTCGGTGTGCCATTTGTTATACGCCTTGAACGGCGTGAAACTCTCCGACGTCAACTCGACTCCCTCGACCCCCTTGATCAGGAGAATCTCCGGATAACCCTCGACATGGGGGATGACCGGATGCCCTTCCAGCGCGCCGAACAGCCGCCCCAGCCGAAGATGGCTGTCGTGATCGACATCCTGGTTGCGGAAGAAGATCACCTTGTAGTGCAGCCACGCCGCCCGGAGGATGTCGGCTTCGGCATCGGTCAGCAGGCGATTGAGGTCGAGGCCCATGATCTCGGCGCCAATCGTCGGTGTGCTTGGCGTTATGACGATACCGAGCGACGCCGCGCGTTCCTCGAGGTCGCTCTCAACCATGTGGGCAGTGGCCATGGCGGTATCCCTCATCCTGGCGGCGAACGCACGACAGGGCGTTCGGTACCCAAGGTGATGCTTCAGTGACACTGCGGCAATCGAATTTTCGCTGCACTCTCCCGACAAAGCCAAAGGGCGGCTCCGCTAAACGGAACCGCCCCTTGCTTTTGGTCGCTTGCCGGGCCGACCGGGCCCGGCAGATCGATCAGAACTTGAACGTCGCGCCGGCGCGGAACTGACGGCCGATCAGGCCGGCATAATGCCACGTCGTCAGGAAGTTCGGTGCGCTGGCATAGGCTGCCGGAGCGACCGGTGCGTGTGCATCGAACAGATTCTTCACGTTGAAGAAGAACGTGAAGTCGTTGTGCACCCGTGCCGTGAAGTTCAGGTCGGTGGTGATGAACGGGCTGACATAGCAGAAATTGTCCCCGGTCTTGTACAGGTTGGCCGAGCAATCGGTCGACAGGTTGCCCTGATCGGTCGCCACTTCCTTGATCCGGCCGACGTAATAGGCCGTCAGGCTGAGCGAATAGGGCCCGGCCTCCAGCGTGTTCTGCCAGTTGCCACGCCAGTTCGGCGTGCCGTTGCCCGACGAGAGATCATACGGCCCGAGCGTGCCGGCATAATGCTGCACGTCGCCACCTGGCGTGTGCAAGTCATACTTGAGTACATGCGTCACCTCGATCCGGCTGCTGAACCGGATACCGTCGCTGAGCGGAACGCTCAGGTTGGCTGCGAAATCGATGCCCGAGGTGATCGCGTAATTGGCGTTCACATAAGGCACGTTGATGATCAGCACGCGAGGCAGTGCGGTCGGGAACAGCGGATCGATGCCATCGACCGTGTTGACCGAATAGCCTGGACCAACGGCGGCGACGGCCGCTGCGGCAGCTGCCGGGTTAGCGGCGGCGAAATAGGCCGCAACCGCCTTGCCGATGTCCGGACCGGCCACGATCAGCTTCGACTTCTTCACATTGTAATAGTCGACCGTGAAGCTCAGCCACGGGGTCGGCTGGATGATCGTGCCGAGCGTGAAGCTGCGCGACGTTTCCGGTTGCAAATTCGGATTTCCGGCCACGCCGCGCCCGAGCGAATATTGATTGTTGTACGGGTTGCCGTTTGCCGAGCATTTGCCGGTGGCGGGGTCCAGGATGCCACCATGCGCGACGATGAAGTTGCACGGTGCGGTCGTCGTCACGAAGCCGGCATATTGGCTGCGCGGGCCCGATTCCGCGAAGGTCGGTGCGCGGAAGCCTTGCGAATAGGTACCGCGGAACGCGATCTGCTTGATCGGAGTGAACTTCACGCCGACCTTCGGCGAGAAGTGGCTGAAGCCTTCCGAATAATGATCGTACCGGCCCGACACGTTGACGTCGAGAGTGTCGAGGATCGGCGCGTCGAGCTCGAAATAGGCGGCAGCGACGGTGTGCTGGCCGAATGCCGACGCCGTGGTCAGGCCATAAGTGTCGAGGTTGACGTTCTGGTTGTTGTTTTCCAGCTTCTCACGACGAACCTGCCCGCCGATCGCGACCTGCAGCGGGCCGCCAGCCAGCGTGGCGAGCGACTTGGTCACCGACGCGTCGAGGCTGTACATTTCGGAGAAAGACGGCGTGGTCTTGTCCGGCGCCAGTGCCGCGCGTACCGCAGCGCTGTTGTTCTGCGGGTTCACGAAGTTGTACGAACCGGTGTTGATCGCCTGCCGCAGTGCGGCAATGTTGAGCAGGCCGTGCTGGGTAATGCTGAGATTGTCGCGGGCATAGACCGCGTCGATCCGCCACGCCCCGTCGCCCATGAAGCTGCCGTTCAGGCCGCCGGTAAAGCGATAGACGCTGTTGGTGCGGTCGCTGCCGGCCGGGATGTCGCTGAACAGATAATAAATGCGCGCCGCGCCGTTGGCCGGGTCGGCGGAATAGGCGGACGCGAAGGGGTTGTTCGGGTTGAGCGTACGGTCGGCCGCGGTCGAGCAGTTGTTGCCGCTGGCGCAGATATAGACCGGCAGCACGATGCCCGGATTGGACGACGCCGTCAGCGGCGCCGCACCGAACGGCTGGGTCTGGCGGATCGCCGAGGGCAGGCCGTGGATGCTGACATAGCTGCGGCTGTAGCTGCCGGTGACATAACCCTCGACGCTGTCCGAGAAGCGGAAGCTGATGCGGCCGTTGACCGAGTAGCGCTCCTGCAGCGGCTGCAGCTCGCGGTACATGTCGGTCAGGTCGTATTTGCAGCCGGTGCCTTGGGCGGAGCCGGTGGCCACGGTGTAGGTACCACGCGTGCAGTTGGAGAGGCCGAGTGCCGCGTACTGCGACGTGAACGGCGCGGTGCCGCCGGCAAGCGGGTTGTTGAGATCGGTCTGGTTGATCCGCGTGACGTAAGCGGTCGGCGTGTTGACGACCAGCGATTGGTCGGCGGTGTTGTTGTCGGTGCCGCCGATCGGCGTCAGATCCTGCGTGTTGTACGGGAAGCCGCGGCTGCTGCTGGTGACGCGGCCGTCGCGCTGATATTCGCCGTTGATATAGACGTTGAAACCCTTCTCGGCATAATCGCCATAACCAAGGGTCAGCTCGGCGCGCGAGTGCGTCGCGTCGCCGCGCTCGGCGACACCGCCCTCGACGAGGCCAGAAACGCCGGTGAAGTGCTTCTTGAGTTTCAGGTTGACCACGCCGCCGATCGCGTCCGCGCCATAGGTCGACGAGGCGCCGTCCTTCAGGACTTCGATGCGGTCGACCAGGCTGAACGGAATCGAATTGAGATCGACATAGGCGTTATGGCCATCGTCGTTGATCGGAAAGTTGGTCGAGCGCAGCCCGTCGACCAGCACCAGCGTCGACGAAACGCCGAGGCCGCGCAGCGAAACCGCCGAACCGCCCGCGGAGAAGCCGGTCTGGAAGCCCGTGCCGATCGAACCGGCACTGTCCGCCGAGATCGAGCGGATCGCTTCGGTCGCGGTGGTGATGCCGGCGCGCGACAGGTTTTCCGAGGTCAGCACGGTGACCGGCGACGGGGTCTCGGTGTTGGCGCGACGGAACAGCGAGCCGGTGACAACGACGTCGGCGCTATCAGTGGCCGGGTCCTGGGCGGCGCTGGGTGCCGGCTGTGCGGCGTTGGCCGTTTGCCCGTAAGCAGGCTGGGTCGCAATCGCCAGAGCGAGCGCCACAGGCGCGACGCTATCGCGCAAACGCAGCGCGCGGCTGCGGTTAAGAAACTTCATCGTGATTTAACTCCCCGGAACAATGGAAAGCCGGCGATCGCCGGCGGAGGTGCAGATACCCCTCCAGCACCTCATGCGTGTTAGGGTGCTATGGGCCGACACCATTGTAAATGGCCGGAACGGATATTCTCCCGCTGTTGCAGAGAAGCAACATGTCGACGAGCTCAAGTCAGAAGGGGGGCTGATTTTATGTTCGACATCAAATCATTGATACGTCCCAGCGCGTGCCCCACGAGGATCCATCAGCCATCAATCGCGCAGCAGCCGATTAACAGAAGAGCAGCGCGCCGTGCGGCTGCGTGTTGCGGGGGGCGAGTGCAGTTATTCGCGTCGCGCATCCTGCTGAGCCTCGGCGACCTCTCTGGGTACGCCATCCATTTTATCGCCGTCGAAACGCTTGGATTCGACAGATCAACCGGTCGACTAAAGAGTTACGCTCTACTTACCCCGCCAGCGTAACCGCGCCGGCCGGCATCGGCTCGTTCATCAACGGCACCAGTTCCCGGTTGAGATCATCGAGGTCGAACGCTGCCGCCTTGGCGTAACGAACATGCCCCGAGCGATCGATGACATAGTTGGTCGGCACGCCCTCGAGCACCGGATAATTGCCCTTGATCCGCTTGGCCGAGGGGATCTTCATCACCGCGAACAGCTTCTTGAGCTGATAGGGCTGGAGCGAATCCTCGGTCGCGATGGTGAAGACCTTGAGGCCATGGCTCTTCTGCAGGTCGTAATAGCGATCGAGCAACGGCAGCTCGCGCTTGCAGGGGCCGCACCATGTCGCCCAGAAATTGAGCACGATCACCTGGCCACGCAACTGGTCGAGCGTCACCTTGCTGCCGTCGATCATCGTCAGCTGGAAATTGGGCGCCACATCGCCGACCTTGGGCGCCGCCCCGATCGTCAGTATCGCGCCCGCGCCGAGCGCCAGCAATCTGGCCCAGCGAACAGAAAATCGCGACATGACATACCCCCTTGTTTTACCGAAAGATTGCTGGCGGTCGCCGTCACGTCAAGTGACATCGCAGCCACTATGGCCTCGCGTGGCGCGAAGCTGATTCAACCCGCGGCGCGGGGCTCCTAGCGTCAACTTATGCGCGCGCCTTGCCCTCCGATCATTGCCTTCGGCCCGGCACCGCATTTCATTCTCTGTTCCCGGCTCTGTTTCGCTCTGTTCCGGCGCTCTGTTTTCTTCTGTTCGCACTCTCTGTTCTTCGGTACTGCAAGCCGTACGCAATGGATTGAACTTATTAGGGAAAATGTTGATTTCGGACGCGAGGGGCCGCGCAAAAATTTGCGGCCTCTGTTATTTCCTCTGTTATGCGCACCGAAACAGAGAAAACCCGCTGTTTTGCCGGCGCGCGATCCTTTGGTCTCGCTGGCGTTGCCCCGGTCGCGGGTCCCGGCTAACAGCCGCGCCAACACCACGCTCGTCCAGCACAGGGGAACCCGATGACGCCGACCGTCAAAGCCATTCTCGACAAGTATGAATCCGACAGCCCCGCCGTGAAGGCCAACCTCGCCCGCATCCTGATGCAGGGCAAGCTCGGCGGTACCGGCAAGCTGATCATCCTGCCGGTCGACCAGGGTTTCGAACATGGTCCGGCGCGTAGCTTCGCGATCAACCCGCCGGCTTATGATCCGCACTACCATTATCAGCTGGCGATCGATGCCGGCCTGTCGGCCTATGCCGCGCCGCTCGGCATGCTCGAAGCCGGCGCCGAGACCTTCGCCGGTCAGATCCCGACCATCCTCAAGGTCAACAGTTCGAACAGCTGGGCGACCTCGATCGACCAGGGCGTCACCGCCGGCGTCGACGACGCGCTGCGGCTCGGCTGCGCCGCGATCGGGTTCACCATCTATCCCGGCTCGGACAATATCTTCGAGATGATGGAGGAGTTCCGCGAGCTCTCCGCCGAGGCCAAGTCGGTCGGTCTCGCCTCGGTGCTATGGTCCTATCCGCGCGGTGGCGACCTGTCCAAGGACGGCGAACTGGCGCTCGATGTCGGCGCCTATGCCGCGCACATGGCCGCGTTGCTCGGTGCACACATCATCAAGACAAAGCTGCCGACCGACCATATCGAGCAGAAGGACGCGAAGAAGGCGTATGAGGGCGGCGACTGGTCGACCATGGCCAAGCGGGTCGCGCACGTCGTGCAGGCAAGCTTCGCCGGCCGCCGGATCAATGTCTTCTCCGGTGGTGCCGCCAAGGGGGCCGATGCGGTCTATCAGGATGCGCGCGACATCCGCGACGGTGGCGGCAACGGCTCGATCATCGGCCGCAACACCTTCCAGCGTCCGCGCGACGAAGCGCTGGCGATGCTCGGCAAGCTGGTTCGCATCTACAAGGGCGAGGAATAAGCTCGTGGCCGTCGCGCGGCGATCCTTCGTCGGCGGCGGCCTCGCATTGGCGATGCTGGGCAAGGGAGCTTTGGCGATGGCGGAAGGAACGGCGATGTACGGCATGATCGCCAGGATCAGGGCGCAACTGGGGCAGCGTGCCGCGCTGGCCGCGATCCTGACCCAGGGCTCCGGCACCATGGCGGGTTGCCTGAGCTATGTCGTCGCCGAGGATCTCGCCGATGCCGATGCCTTGTTGGTCACTGAGATATGGGACAGCAAGGCATCGCATGAGGCGTCGCTCGCACTCCCTGCGGTCAAGGACGCGATCCAGCGCGGTCGGCCGCTGATCGCCGGGTTCGACAAGATCGCCGAGACGCGCCCGGTCGGAGGCGTGTCGCGGTGAGCGATCCCCGCTGGACCGACGTCGACGATTACATCGCCGGGCACCTGCTCGGTGACGACCCGGTGCAGCAGGCGACGCTCGCGGCCAATGCTGCCGGTGGTCTGCCGGCGATCGACGTCTCGGCCGCGCAGGGCAAGATGCTCCATCTCTTCGCCCGCATGTGCGGTGCACGGCGCATCCTCGAAGTCGGCACGCTCGGCGGCTATTCGACGATCTGGCTCGCCCGCGCGCTGCCGGAGGGCGGCCGGATGGTGACGCTCGAACTCGAACCGCACCATGCCGAGGTTGCCCGCGGCAACATCGCGCGGGCCGGTTTCACCGATCGCGTCGACGTCCGTGTCGGTCCGGCGATGGACGCTCTGGACGCAATGATCGCGGCGGGCGAGTCGCCGTTCGACCTGGTGTTCATCGATGCCGACAAGCCGAGCAACGTCGCTTATCTGACCGCCTCGCTGGCCCTGTCACACGCGGGTACGACGATCGTCGTCGACAATGTCGTGCGCGAGGGCGGTGTGCTCGACAGCTCGGGCGCGGACGAGCGCATCGAAGGTTCGCGTCGCCTGTTCGAGGCGGTCGCCGCCGAGCCCCGCCTGTCTGCCACCGCCGTGCAGACGGTGGGTGCGAAGAAGTGGGACGGCTTTCTTCTGGCGGTGGTGCAGTGATGATTGACGACGATCCCCTCGGCCCGCTGGACCCCGATTTCGCGGCCGCCTTCACCCGCGATCAGCGTCGGCCCCCATGCCAGCTCTATCTCGTCTCACCGCTCGACGTGGCCGGCGGCTTTCCCGACCGGCTGGCCCGCGCACTCGATGCCGGGCCGGTCGCCGCCTTCCAGTTCCGCGTGAAGGGCTTGGATCAACATGCCGCGGCCGCGCTGGCCGACCCCTTGCAGCGCATCTGCGCCGATCGCGAGGTTGCCTTCATCGTCAACGACAGCATCGCGCTGGCCAAGCGACTCGGTGCTGACGGCGTGCATCTCGGGCAGGACGATGGCGATCCGCGCGAGGCGCGCGCGATCCTCGGCCCTGAGGCGCAGATCGGCGTGACCTGCCACGACAGCCGCCACCTCGCGATGGAAGCGGGCGAGGCGGGGGCCGACTATGTCGCGTTCGGCGCTTTCTACCCGACCGCCACCAAGACGGTCAGCCATCATGCCGATCCGGTGTTGCTCAGCTGGTGGTCGACCGTGTTCGAGCTGCCCTGCGTCGCGATCGGCGGCATCACCCCGGCCAACGCGGCGCCGCTGGTCAAGGCGGGCGCCGATTTCCTTGCCGTGTCGCATGCGATATGGGGTGGCGACGAGGCCGCTGCGGTCAAGGCATTCGCGGCAGTGCTCGGCGGGGGGAGGTAACGACATGCCCAAAGCACGGACATTCCTGTGGATCGCCAGCGCGATCCTCGCCGGAACGGCATTCCTCCACGCAATGTCGTGGGGCTTCGTACGCACGCAATTCGCCGGCGACGCGAGCGAGATCGCCCGATTGCTCTGGTTCAGCCTGGCGATCGACTGGGTGATCGTCGCCAGCCTTTGGTTCGCCGCCGGATATGGCGGTGCGTCGCTGCTCCGGCCGCTGGTGGTGGTCAGTGCCTTCATCCCGATCGCCGCTGCGATCGCGCAGTTCCTGGTGCTGGGCGCGAGCTTCCCCGGCCTCTATTTGCTTGCTCTGGCCGGTGCGGTCGCGATCATCGGCGCGGTCAGGCTCGGCGACGAGGCGGTAGGCGCCCCGCCAGCCTGATCACCAGTGGCGCACGGGCCCACTATCGACATGGACGAAGCCGTCGCGCGGGTAATAGCCGACCCCGCCGCCGCCCAGCGACAGCGCCGCGCCGCGCAGGCGCTCGAGCGATACGCCCGGGATCATGATGTCGGTTGCCTTGCCGAGCATGTGCTGGCTCTGGCTGGCGACGCCGGTGTGGCTGCCGCCGGCGCTGCGTAGCATCGCGTTGGTGCGCGGCGAGCGATAGCCCGAGATCAGATCGATCTTGCGGTTGCCCGGCACGTCGAGCCGCTTGCGCAGCTGCACCAGCAGCGCGAGCAGGCGCGGGTCCATCGCCGTCGCCTGACCCGTACGCCAGTCGCGCAGGCCATGATTCAACTCGGCCAGACCATCGGGCAGGAAGCGCCCGTCACGCGCGAATACCGCATCGACGCTGTCGTTGTTGTGCACGTTGCGAATGGCTAGCCGCAACTCGCCGGTTGCGGCGAAGGCGGGGAAGGGCAGGGCGAACAATGCGGCACCCATCGCCGCACCCGCCACCACCTGCCGCCGGGTTGGGGTCTCGGAAACAAGCGGGTGCTGCGTCGTTGTAGTCATGCACCCTATCTAGGAAATTGAATTGCCCAGAAAAACACCGCTTCGCGCAGCCTGGCTCGTTCTCGCCCCATTCTGTCTCGGAGCTGGCGCCGCGCCGGGAACCAAATCCAAATCGAATGTCGATCAATCGATCCTGCAGATACAGGTGGTCCTCGATCATCTCGGCTTCGCGCCGGGTGTACTCGACGGCAAGAGCGGCCAGTCGCTGACCGCCGCGCTGAAGGGATTTCAGGAGTCGCGCGGCCTGCCGAAGACGGGCAAGATCGATGCGGCAACCTCGGCGGCGCTCGATCGCTATCGCGGCTGGCGCGCCGTGCGGACCTTGCGGCTGAGCGCCGATTCGCTCGCCGGACCGTTCGTCAAGCCGCTGCCGAACAAGCCCGAAGACCAGGCGAAGCTGCCCGCGTTGAGCTATGCCTCGGTCATGGAGAAGCTTGCCGAGATGTTCCACACCACGCCGGCGGTGCTGCTCGCGCTGAACGGCAAGGGTACGCCGCTCGACCCTGGCTCGCCGGTGGTTTTCCCCAACGCACTGCCCACCTCGCGTGCGTACGACGCGAAGCTGCCGGCCGACTGGCGCAAGACCTTGAGCGATCTCAATGTCGATGCCGTTCAACCCCAGGGCGTGAAGGTAGTGGTCGACAAGTCCGATCAGGTGCTCCGGGTGCTTGACGCCGACGACCATCTCGTCGCGCAGTTCTCGGCGACGATGGGCAGTCAACATGATCCGTTGCCGATCGGGCGGTGGAAGATCCAGGGCTTCTCCTACAATCCCAAATTCCACTACAATCCCAACCTGTTCTGGGACGCCAAGGCCAGTGCCAAGGCGGCCCTCTTGCCGCCCGGGCCGAACGGGCCGGTCGGCGTGATCTGGATCGATCTGTCCAAACCGCATTACGGCATCCACGGCACGCCGGAGCCCACCACCATCGGCCGCGCGGAGAGCCATGGCTGCATTCGCCTGACCAACTGGGACGCCGCGCGGCTGTCGCTGATGATCAAGCCGGGTACGCCGGCCGTGTTTCAGGAATGACGTGATGCGCGTGTTGATCGTCCTTGGCGGAGTGTTGCTGGCGATCCTGCTGTTGTGGATCGGCGCGCTCACGCTGCTGCCGGACGCGCGCGTCGAGGCGACGCGGACGATCGCCAATGACCCCGCACCCGCTCCGTCAGGATCGGTTCTCGAAATGCCGATCGCCGGCATCGCCCGCAATGCGCTGACCGACAGCTGGGGCGATCCGCGCGACAACGGCCTGCGCCAGCATCACGGCACCGACATCATCGCGCCGTCGATGACGCCAGTGCGTGCGGCCGCGTCGGGAACGATCGAGAAGCTGTTCCAGAGCAAGGCCGGGGGCACGACGATCTACCAGCGTACGCCGCAACGCGACTGGACGCTCTATTACGCCCATCTCGCCGGCTATGCGTCGGGCCTCCACGAAGGGCAGGCGGTGCGCACCGGCGATGTGATCGGTTTCGTCGGCGACACCGGCGACGCGGGTGCGGGCAACTACCACCTGCATTTCGGTCTGACGCGCACCACGCCCGACCAAAGATGGTATCAGGGAGAGGATGTCGATCCCTGGCCCTACCTTGCCCGAAAGCAGCCCCTTCGCTAAAGGCCCGCCTTCGCTCTTTCCAGCAGGTACATCATGAAGATCAACGCGGTCGAGATTCGTCCCGGCAACATCCTTGAATATGAAGGCAGTATCTGGCGTGCGGTGAAGATCCAGCACACCCAGCCCGGCAAGGGTGGCGCGTACATGCAGGTCGAGATGAAGAACCTGATCGACGGCCGCAAGAACAACATCCGCTTCCGCTCGGCGGAGTCGGTCGAGAAGGTCCGGCTCGACACGACCGACTTCCAGTTCCTGTTCGCCGATGGCGACCAGCTGACCTTCATGGACAAGCAGACCTATGAGCAGATGACGCTGCCGCGCGACCTGCTCGGCGATGCCGCCGCCTTCCTGCAGGATGGCATGGACGTGGTCATGGAGCTTTACGACGACAAGCCGATCTCGGTGCAGCTGCCCGACACGATCGAGGCGCTGATCGTCGAGGCGGATGCCGTGGTAAAGGGCCAGACGGCCTCGTCGAGCTACAAGCCCGCGATCCTCGAGAATGGCGTGCGCGTGATGGTGCCGCCGCATATCGGGGCGGGCACGCGGATCGTCGTCGACGTGTACGAACAGACCTATGTGAGACGCGCGGACTAAAATCCCCCTCCCGCTTGCGGGAGGGGTTAGGGGAGGTGGTCCTCCCCGGGGTCCCCGCCAAGATTGAACGCCCTCCCCCGACCCCTCCCGCAAGCGGGAGGGGAGGAGTTAAAATAGATGCCATCCCATTCCGGCCTGATGACGATCATCGATCGCGCCGCGCGCAAGGCGGGGCCGCGGTTGCGGCGTGACTTCAACGAGGTCCAGCAGCTGCAGGTCAGCCGCAAGGGCCCGGCCGACTTCGTCACCATGGCCGATCAGCGCGCCGAGCAGACGCTGTACGAGGAACTGAGCAGGGCGCGGCCGGGCTGGGGGTTTCTGATGGAGGAGCGCGGCGAGATCGCCGGAGACCCCGGCAAACCGCGTTTCATCGTCGATCCGCTCGACGGCACGACCAACTTCCTGCACGGCATCCCGCACTTCTGCATCTCGATCGCGGTCGAGGAGACGCTGCCCAACGGCAAGCGCGAGATAACCTCGGCGATGGTCTATCAGCCGCTGACCGACGAAGCCTTCTGGGCCGAGAAAGGCCGCGGCGCCTGGGTGCAGGAGCAGCGGCTGCGCGTCTCGGCGCGGCGCGACCTGTCGGACGCGCTGATCGCGACCGGAATCCCCTTTCTCGGGCACGGCGACTTCGCGCAGTGGAGCCGCATCTTCGGGGCGATCGCACCCGAGGTTGCCGGCATCCGGCGCCTCGGCTCGGCCGCGCTCGATCTGGCATGGGTCGCGGCGGGACGGTTCGACGGCTTCTGGGAATCCGATCTCAAGCCGTGGGACGTCGCGGCGGGTATGCTGCTGATCAGGGAAGCTGGCGGTTTCGTCACGGACTTCCGCGGCGGCGACAAGATGATGGAGCGCAGCGAGTTCCTCGCCGCCAATGACGGGTTGCAGACACGACTGCACAAGCTGCTGGCCGGCGCCCTGCGGTGATCCTGCCGGCGGCGCTGGCTGTGGATCGCAACCGATTGCCTGTAGCTCACCGCGATCGACCCGGATCGCGATGGCGCGCGCCAAGCTCCACTTCCTGGCCGGCGCCGATCGCGATGGCGCCGGCGCCGCGCTGACAGGCGGGGTGTGCGTTACACCAAGGACTGGTCAGGAGCCGTAGACCTTCGCCTTGAAGGTGCCGACAAGCGAACTCCAGGTGTCGAGATTGTCGAGAAACAGCGCACGAGACATGCCGCCTGAATCGAGATCGAGGTCGCCTTCGATGCAGGGGTCCCCGTCCTTGTCGATATAGGCGCGGCTGTATCGGTGGGCCTTGTTCCACTCGTTCATGTCACCGACCGTCATTTTGGTGCCCTGGAACCCGGCGTAGAACTGGATGTTGGTGCATTTCAGGTGGTTGGTGCAACCGTAGAACAGCACGACGAACTTCGCGCCGGCGACGCCGCTGGTGATCATCGGATCGCCGGAACCATCCTTGGACATTTCCGCCCGGTAACCCTTGCTCTGGAGCACGCTCTGGATCGTGACAGGATCGGCCGTGACGATTGCCTGCGCCTGCGCCTGCGCCTGGGCCGGCGCGGCGGCCGCCATGGTCAAGGCCAGCGCGGCGGCGGTAACGAGGCTGTGGATCGGTTTCATGGTTTCCCCCAGGTTGAACGCTTCGATATCCTATCCGCACGGATGTCGGATGCCATAGGACAAAAGCGCCAAATTGCGAGTCATTCTCAATGGTTCGACGCCTTGCCCGACTCCCTCCATGCTCCTAAAGCCGCCGCATAACTTCGCAGCTGCGAGATAACCTTGGTCGACCTGTCACAATATCTGCCGATCCTGCTGTTCCTCGGCATCGCCCTGCTGCTGTCGGGTGCGTTCGTCGTGCTGCCGATGATCGCGGCGCGTTTCACCGGCGCGCACAAGCCGACGCCGGAGAAACTGACCGAATATGAATGCGGTTTCCCCGCCTTCGAGGACAGCCGCAGCCAGTTCGACGTGCGTTTCTATCTCGTCGCGATCCTGTTCATCGTGTTCGATCTCGAAGCGGCGTTTCTCTACCCCTGGGCGGTGACGGTGTTCAAACTGGGCTGGGTTGCCTGGATCGCGATGATGATCTTCATCGCCGAACTGGCGCTCGGCCTGATCTATGCGTGGAAGAAGGGAGCGCTCGAGTGGGAGTAGAACTCACCCCGGCTGCCTCCGGCGGCGCGATCATCCCGCCCGACCAGACGTTCTTCAGCGACCTGAACGGCGAACTGACCGACAAGGGCTTCCTCGTTACCTCGACCGAGGACCTGTTCCAATGGGCGCGCACCGGCAGCCTGTGGTGGATGACCTTCGGCCTGGCGTGCTGCGCGGTCGAGATGATCCACGTCAACATGCCGCGTTATGACCTGGAGCGCTTCGGCGCCGCGCCGCGCGCGAGCCCGCGCCAGTCCGACGTGATGATCGTCGCCGGCACGCTGTGCAACAAGATGGCCCCGGCGCTGCGCCGCGTCTACGACCAGATGT
>JAZJXZ010000017.1:0-122400 GCA_040390605.1 Pseudomonadota bacterium | reverse complement strand
GCTCGGCCTGCTCGATCAGCGTGTCGCGGAAGATCTCCCAGGTCAGGTCCTCGGCGACTCCGCCGACCTTCTCCAGCGCCTGGTAGATCGGCACGGTGCCGATCGGCACGGGGCTGTTGCGGATGATCCATTCGCGGGTGTCGTGGATGTTACGCCCCGTGGACAGGTCCATCACCGTGTCCGCGCCCCAGCGGATCGACCACACCATCTTGTCGACCTCGTTGGCGACGTCGCTGGCGACGGCCGAGTTGCCGATATTGGCGTTGATCTTCACGAGGAAGTTGCGGCCGATCGCCATCGGCTCGGATTCGGGGTGGTTGATGTTCGAGGGGATGATGGCGCGGCCGCGGGCGACCTCGTCGCGGACGAATTCGGGCGTGACGTAATCGGGGATCGAGGCGCCGAAATCCTGTCCGTCGCGGATCAGCGCCTCTTTCGCGGCAGCGCGACCGAGATTCTCGCGGATCGCGACATATTCCATCTCGGGCGTGATGATGCCGCGCCGGGCATAATGCATCTGGCTGACGTTCATGCCGGCCTTGGCGCGCAACGGGCGCTTCACGACATTGGGGAATTGCGGCACGCCGGCCGAGCGGTCGGGGCCGGACAGGCCGTTATCCTCGGGGCGGGTTTCGCGCGCGTCGTAGCTCTCGACGTCGCCGCGCGCCTCGATCCAGGGGCGGCGCAGGTTGGGCAGGCCGGCCTGGATGTCGATCCGGGTGTTGGGGTCGGTGTACGGGCCGCTGGTGTCGTAGACGCGCAACGGGGGCTCGCCGCAGCTCGGCTCGAGATCGATCTCGCGCATCGCGACGCGCAAGGGACCGACATGGATCTTGCGGCTGCCGCGGATCGGGCCGGTGGTGACACCAATCTCTGTGCGGGCGGGGATATCGGCCATGGTCATTCGCTCCAAATGTCGGAGCGAGGCCACGGATTTCGGGTGAAAACCGCTCCCTCCCTCCGCCGGCGCTAACCGGATCAGGTTCGGCGGGTCGGAAGCTTTGCGCTTCCCTCTCAGCCGCGACGATAGCGGCACCCCGGGGATGGCCGGATGCTAGGCGCTCGGGCGGGGAAAGGGAAGGGCGGTCAGTCGAACACTTCGGCGATCTCGCCGTGGCGATAGGTATTATCGACTCGCTTCGAGCGGAGCAGATAAAGCGTGGCGAGAAAGGCGAAGAACATCCCGCGTGACATTTGCGGGACGATGCTCTGAAGCCAATGAGCGCGCGACATGCCGTAGAAAAGCTGCGCACCTACGATGTCGATCAGCGGCAGGCCGATGAACAACAGCCAGATGAGCGTGATCGCCAGGCGCACCGTCGCCCACCGCTTGTCGGTCACCATCCGCCATACCACCAGCACGGGAATGGTGATCTGCAGCAGCGCCAAACCATCGCTCCATAGGACGATGTGCAACGGCTCAGGGCCATAGACGCGCTCGAACGCAGCAACCTTCAGCAATCCGGTGCCGAAGTTCACGATATAGGCGAGCGAGGTCACGCAGCATATGACAAGAAAGACCAGCAGCGATCCATCGATCGTCTTGCGTTCGCGACCGGTCGCCATCGCCCTTCTCTCCCCTGCAGGCCCAGTATCAGCCTAGCGCATGATCGTGCAAAGGGAAGGCCGGTCGGCCGGGCGCGATCGGGTCCGTGCCGGCGATCTGAGAAAAGAGACGGCGCAAAGAACTCAGGCGAACACCGCGGCGAGCCGCTGTTCCTCGACACTGCGTGGATAGGTGTTGGCGACGCGGCGCGACCTGAGGAAATAGGCGATCCAGATCGCGCAGTAACCGGCCGCGCGCAGCAGGCTGATGGCGTAGCTGTCGGGCAGGGCGTCGACCGCCAGACCGAAGAACACCGTCGCCGCGACCATGTCGAGCACGACGAATCCGGGCGCGACGAGGAGCATGCCGACGATCGCGAAGCGCACGCTGCTCCAGCGGCGGACGCGAAACAGCCGCCAGGTGACGAGCCAGCACAGCATCACCTGTGCGGCGCAGCAGGTGATGGAGACCAGCCGGTAGCTCAGCCATCCGGGCAGGCCGGGCAGGGCGAGCCCGGCGGGATGGCCGAGCACGCCGCGCACGATCACGACGATCGGCGCGAGGGGCAGGATCAGGGCGAAGGTGACGAGGAAGATGGCGAGCCACCCGCCGACGCCGCTGACATCGCTTTTCCCGTACGTCATGGCCCTAACCTAGCGGCCGATCGGACAAAGAAAAGGCCGGTGCGCCCAAGGGAGGAAACGCACCGGCCCCGCCGCCCCGCGACGGCGTTATCGTGAAGGAGGTAAGGATCAGCTCGCGGCGCTGGTCCGGGTCACGCCGTTCATGCCGTTGGGGAAGAAGCCCCCGCCGACCACTGCCGCGTGGTTGAGGTAGAAGATGTTGAGCGCCTGGCCCGCGGTGCGGGTAAAGGCGAAGCCGTTAGCGTCGGCCGGGGTGATGTTCGACGCGGTCGCCGTGCCGGTGATGCCCTGGTCGAGATCGGTCGTGCCGTCGAGCGAATCGCGATAGTTGCTGATCAGATCGGCATTGGTGCGCAGCGACGGCGTCGTCGCGCCCTTGGCATAGAGCGTCGTGCGCAGCAGCCCGGCATGATAGGCCTCGGCGGCCATGATGCCGGCCACGGCGTTGAGCCGGATCGCGTCGGTGAACAGCAGCCCCGCGCCCTTGTATGCGGTGACCGCGACATCGGTGAGGAAATAGGCGGCGAGCAGGAAATTCTCGTCGCTGGCATAGGGATCGAACGTGCCGCTGCCGATCACGCCGGCGCCGAGCATCGCCTGGGTGAAGGCGCCGCTGGCGCCGCCGTCGATGTTGATCGCCGGCTGGGCGACGACCTGCGACCCGAGGATCGAGCGCAGGAAGCCGACATGGGCGAGGTCGTCCGCCGCCAGCTCGCGGGCATATTGCGCGACCAGCGGATCGGTGAAGGTCACCGCGCGGCCGCCGGTGACGACGCCCGGCGTGCCGGTGCCGGTGAGCAGCGAGGCGGCAAGCGGCGTGGCGGTCGCCGCGGCATAGAATTGCGCGGTGAGATATTCGATGTTGATCAGGAAGTTGAGAGCGTTCTGATCGATGATCACCGATGTCGCGGTCGGCGATGGTGTCGCGGTGGTGGTATCGGTGGGCGTCGGCGTCGCGGTGCCCGAATTGCTGCCGCCACAGGCGTCGAGCAGGGCGACGGTGCCGAGCGCGAGCCCGGTGCGGCTCGCGCCGAGCAGGAAGCGGCGGCGCGCGGCGCGGCTTTCGGTGAGCGCGCCGATCAGCTGCTCTGGGGCCAGCTGCTCAGGGGAAGGGGTGTCGGTCACAGATAATCTCCTGGGCGAAGTCGCCGGGTTCAATTGGCCGCGCTGGTGACGACGGTGCCGTTCGCCCCGTTGGGGAAGAAGCCCCCCTTGGTGACCTGGGCAGAATTGAGATACGCGATGTTGAGAACATGCTGCCCATCGCGCGCGAAGATCGTGCCGTCGGCATAGGTCGGGATGACGTTCGATACCGGCGTGGCGCCCGTCGGCGAGATGCCCTGATCGTCCTCGCTCGTACCGTCGAGCGCGTCGCGCAGGTTGGAGATGAGGTCGGCATTGGTGCGCAGCGACGCGGTCGTCGCACCCTTGGCGTAGAGCGTGGTGCGGATGGTCGCGGCGTGGTGCGCGTTGGTGATCATCGCCCCTTCGACCACTTCGCGGTGCCCGGCATCGGTGATCACGGCGACCACGGCGCGCAGCGCCGATGCGCTGACATCGGCGAACAGGAAGGCGGCGAGCAGGAAGTTGGCGTCGCTGGCATAAGGATCGAAGGTCGCGCTCGCGCCGGTGATCACGCCGGCGGCGCGCATCGCGGTGCTGAACGCGCCGGTCGCGGCGGTGCCGAGGTCGATCGCCGGCTGGGGCGAGGTGACGGTGCCGAGCTCGCCGCGCAGCCACGCGACATGCGCCGCCTTGTCCTGCGCGATCTCGGCGGCATATTGCGCGACGAGCGGATCGGTGAAGGTCACCTGGCGCGCGCCGGTGGCGTCGCCCGCCACCTTGGTGCCGGTCGCGGCGCTGCCCGCGGTGAGCTGGCTGGCCGGCAGGCCGGTGCCGAAGGCGGCGAAATTATAGAATTGCGCCTCGAGATAGCCCAGCTGCAGCGCGAAGTTGAGATTGTCGACGTCGCTGGTGGTGTCGGCAAAGGCGCGCGGGCCGATGGTCAGCGCGGTGGCGCCGGCCACGGTGACGGCCGCCGCGCCGAGCGCGGTGCGGAAGAACTGGCGGCGCTCGCTCGCTCGCTCCGCCGTGGGGGCGTCGATCGGCTGCTGGTCGTCGGTCATGGGGGGCGGACCTTCCCTTGGAATACTATGTCGTCCGCTAACAGGCGGAAGCGGTGTTGGTCGCGTCCACCGGGTTCAACATCTGCCGAAAAGGGCAAAGAAGCGGGCACCGGACGACACGTCGAATGGCGAGGTAGCCGAACTGGCAGGCAAACATCAACCGCCGTCATGCGTGGATCGGGCGGTTGCGCGGAAATTACGACGAATCAGCGCGCTATTTGCTTCAGCAAAGCTGAACGGGCGGTGCCGGCCCACTCCCCCACCCGGCCTCCCATTTCAGAATACGCTGTTGGGAGGCCGGGTGGGGGAGTGGGTCGGCACCGCGTCGGCGCCGCCGACACAAGACTAGAAGGTATAGCCCAGGCCGACCGCGCCATAGAACTGGTCGGGGCTGCCCGCGATCCGCGTGACGGGACTCGCCGCGAAATCATTCTGCATGCGGCTATAGCCGGCGCCGACGACGAGCACCGCGCCGTGGCGCAGGTCGCCGCTCAGCGAGAAGCCGGCCAGCGCGCCGACGGTGACGTCCTGCCAGCCCTTGCGCGCGACGAAGACCGGCAGGCCGCTGCGCAACGCGCCCGGCGCATCGACGCTGTAATAGGTGTCGGCATAGCCGGCGCCGGCATAATCCGCCGACAGCGTCAGGCCGACCAGCACCGACTTGCTCAGCGGCGTGGCGTAATCGAGCGTCGGGGTGACGATATAGCTGCGGTGCACCGCGCCGACGTCATGAATGTAGGACACGCGGAACGACAGCGTGTCGTAATCGCTGGTGATCACGCCGGTGCGGGTGATGCCGGCATAGCCGCCCGCTTCCAGCGCGAGCTTGCGCTTGCCCAGCGCCTCCACCCGGGCGTCGCCGATCCTGCCCGTGCGGTTGAGATCGGCGGCGAGCACCGGGCCGAGCTCAACGCTCCAGCCGGGGCCCGGCGCGCTGGGCACGACATCGACGAACAATTGCGCGCCGCGGGTGAAGAAGGAGACGCCCTTATATTGCCCGCGCGCCGCGACGACGGGGGTCAGGACGTAATCGTTCGATCCCTGATAGGTCGGCATGATCACCCCGCCGGCGCCGATCGTCAGCGTGTCGTTGTTGGTGTCGGCCTGCGCGACGTCGATGCGGGGCGGCGACGGCGCATCCTGCGCGGTGGCGGGCAGCGCGGACAGCGCCAGAGAAACGGCAAGCAACGCAAACTGCAACTTCACCGACGATACTCCAGCATTCCGAGGCAAATTCGTTTCGCGGACAACGCCTGTGTCGGGTGTTTCGCTCCGCTACAACAGGTAATGCATCAGCACCTGTTGCGTTTCGGTATCACCCTGCACCGAAAAGCGGGCGGCGGCGAAGCGCGGCGCGCTGAAGCCGATCGGCGGATTGCGCGAAAAGCCGAAGCCTTCGCGCGGGATGCCCATGAAGGTGTCGAGCTTCTTGTTGCTGTTCTCGTCGTGGATCACGGCGATGGCATAATCGCCGCGCGGCAGGCCGGCGATGCGCAGTTCGTGCGTGCCGGCCGGGATCGATCGGGTCACCGCCTCGGCTTCGTTGCCGCAGGCCGGGAAATTGTTCGGCACGGCGGTCAGGCAGACGCGGATCAGCCCCTTGGCGTTGCGCAGCCTGGCGACGTCGATCGTCAATTCAGAGGTCGGTGCCGCCCCGACCAGCAGTGTCAGCCCCGCCGCGGCCAGCGACACCCGCGCGGCGAGCGGCGCGATCATGCGTCGCGGCGAATCCGCCGATGCCGCCGTCGGTACCGCACAGTCGGTCCCAGAACCGGAAATAAAGACCATAATTGCACCCGTACCGCTCATGGTGTCGTTGATGATGGCTCGCGGTGATGAGCCAACCCCCCAGTCGCCCCCGCCACATGAACGCCGGGAAAATCTCCCAGCCCATATGGTTGGTTACGCCCATAACCGTCATGATCGTCAACACCATCCCCAGCGCCGCGACATGGATCGGAATCAGCAGTACCAGTAGCGGAATTACCACAGCGCCGGTCAGCGCCTCGATCGGGTGGAACGCCATCGCCGCCCAGGCGGTCGGCGGGCGGCTGGCATGGTGGACGGCATGCGCGACGCGGAACGGGCGCGGCCAGTGCATCCAGCGGTGCGTCCAGTAGAACCATGTGTCGTGCGCGAAGAGATAAAGCAGCACCGACAACGGCAGGTACCAGAGCGGGAAGGCGTGGACGTCGGTGTAGATCAGCGTCCAGCCGCGATTCTGCCAGCCCCAGGCGACGATGCCGGCGGGTATGCCGTAGATCGCGGCGGAGGCTAGGCTCCAGCCGATCTCGCGGCGCATCTGCGCGTCGAGGCCGGCATAGAGCCCGGGGTGGCGCAGCCGCGTGGCCAGTGCGAACCCGCCCGACGCCGCGAGATAACGCCCGCCGACGATCAGCGTCATGGCAATGGCCGAAAGGGCAATGGCGAGGGCGGCGGACATCGCCCGCCTTTAGCCGGTGGAGGGCGGCTAGGCGAGCAGCGTGATGCAATCCGCCGCAATCGCCTCGAGCTCGGCGCGCGGCGCGCCGGCGCGGGCGCGGATAGCGAGCGAGTGGATCACCGACATGGCGATCCGCGCCGACGCGGCCGGTCGCGGGATGCCCGCCGCGGCGAAAATCTCTGCCATCCTCCTGTCCTGCAACGCGAGGAAGGCGAGCAAGGCGGCGCGGATCTCGGGATCCGCGACCGCCTCGGCGCTCGCCGTGGTGACCGCGATACAGCCCGCCGGCGCGATCTCGCCGGTGAGATATCCGCTGATGGTGCTGGCGAAGATGGTGCCGAGCAGCGTGTTTTTGGGCAGCGCCGCCGCTTCGAGCGCATCGAACGTCGCCTCGAGCCGGTGATGGGTGCGGGCGAGGGCGGCAAGGTATAGCGCCTTTTTGTCGCCGAACGCCGCATAGAGGCTGGGACGCGCGAGGCCGGTCGCGGCGGCGAGGTCATCGAGCGAGGTCGCAGCATAGCCGAGGGTGCGGAAGCGCTCCGATGCGGCCTTCAGCGCTTCTTCGGGATCGAAGCCTCTGGGCCGGCCGCGCGGGCGCTTCACGGGTTCGATTCGCTCCAATTATGTACCGATCCGCAAAATAATCTCTTGATCCCCTGATTTATATGCGAGATAGTATAAAAATCAAGGAGGAGTCGTCATGCAGCTGTATTTCATTCCCTTCGCCTGTTCGCTGGCAGCGCGGATTGCGCTGATCGAGGCCGAGCTCGATTGTGATTTCGTCGCCGTCACGCCCGGCGGCGATCTGCCCGACGGGCGGCCGTTCAGCGCGGTCAGCCCGATGGGCTATGTCCCCGCGCTGGAGACGCGCGGCGGTCTCGCGCTGTCGGAAGGGCCGGCGGTGCTGACCTATATCGCCGATCTCGCCGCCGAGGGCGTGCTGGCGCCGGCGCCCTATACCGACGAGCGTTATCAGTTGATGCGCTGGCTCAATTTCATCTCGACCGAAGTCCACAAGGCGGTGTTCGCGCCGCTGATGAGCAAGCGCGCGAGCGAGGGTGCGCGTGACTGGGCGCGCTCGCTGATCGACCAGCGCTTCCGGCTGCTGTCGGATCATCTCGACGGGCAGGACTATGTCGTCGGCTCGTTCAGCGTGGCGGACGCCTATCTCCTCGCCGTGCTCAACTGGTGCGAGCATGCCGGCGTGGCGATCGCCGACTGGCCGGTGCTGCTGCACTGGCGGACCAGGATGCGTGCGCGCCCGTCGGTGGCGCAGGCGATGGGCGAGGAGATGCCGCTGCTCAGGGCGGCGTGACCTTCCCGTGCCCTAGCCGATTTGCGCCCCGGCGCGAATCGGCTAGGGCAAGGGGATGCCGTCCACCATCACTTGCGACCTGGCGATCGTCGGCGGCGGGCTGGCGGGGTCGCTGATCGCGCTCGCGCTGGCGAAGAAGCGGCCCGGGCTCGACGTGCGGGTCATCGAATCCGCCGGCACGATCGGCGGCAACCATATCTGGTCGTTCTTCGCCGCCGATGTCTCGGCCGAGGACCGCTGGATCGTCGCGCCGCTGATCAGTTACGGCTGGACGTCCTATGATGTTGCCTTCCCGGCACATGCGCGCACCTTCCGCATGGGTTATTATTCGATCGAGTCCTCGCGGCTCGATCAGGTCATGCGCAGCGCGCTGCCCGAAAAGGCGCTGCTGACGCGCCGCAAGGTGCTCGCCGCGGGGCCGCGCGCGGTCGTGCTGGCCGATGGCGACCGCATCGAGGCGCGCGGGGTGATCGATGCGCGGGGCCCGGGCGATCTCGCCTTGTTCGATCTCGGCTGGCAGAAATTCGTCGGCCGCGACTATCGCCTGTCGGAGCCGCATGACGACCCGCGCCCGATGGTGATGGACGCCACCGTTTCGCAGAGCGACGGCTATCGTTTCGTCTACAGCCTGCCGTTCGGCGCGACGCGAATGTTCGTCGAGGACACCTATTACAGCGACAGCCCGGAACTCGACGTGGCGGCGCTCCGGGCACGCACAGACGCCTATGTCGCGGCCCGCGGCTGGCAGGCCGACCGGGTCGCGCATGAGGAGACCGGCGTGCTGCCGGTGGTGATGGGCGGCGATTTCGAGGCCTATTGGCAAAGCGGCGGCAACAAGACCGCCAAGGCGGGCATGCGTGCCGGGCTGTTCCACCCGACCACCGGCTATTCGCTGCCCGATGCGGTGCGCACCGCGTCGCTCATCGCCGAGGCGGGCGACCTGTCGGGCAAGGGGCTGCACGACCTGACTCACGGTTTCGCACGCCGCCTGTGGAAGGCGCGCCGCTTCTACCGCATGCTCGACACCATGCTGTTCAAGGCGGCGGAGCCCGACGAACGCTATCGTATACTCGAACGCTTTTATCGGTTGGACCCGCAGCTTATAGGGCGCTTCTATGCAGGTCGTTCGACCATGCTCGACAAGATGCGCGTGCTGACCGGCAAACCGCCCGTGCCGCTCGGCCGTGCCGTCGCCGCCATCCGGGGAAGAACATGAAGCAGGCCATTGTCATCGGCGCAGGGTTCGGGGGGCTGGCGCTGGCCATCCGCCTGCAATCCGCGGGGGTCGAAACGACCCTGATCGAAGCGCGCGACAAGCCCGGCGGCCGGGCTTATTATTGGGAGAAGGACGGCTTCACCTTCGATGCCGGGCCGACCGTGATCACCGATCCGGCCTGCCTGCAGGAGCTGTGGGCGCTGTCCGGCCACGACATGGCGGCCGATGTGAAGCTCGAACCGGTGTCGCCCTTCTACCGGCTGCAATGGGCCGACGGCACCAGCTTCGATTACACCAATGACGATGCGGTGCTGAATGCCGAGATCGCCAAGCTCGATGCCGAGGATATCGCCGGCTACCGCAAGTTCCTCGAATATTCGGCCGGGGTCTATCACGAGGGTTATGAGAAGCTCGGCCATGTCGCGTTTCTCGACTTCGCCTCGATGATCAAGGCGGCGCCCAGCCTCGCCAAATATCAGGCGTGGCGGTCGGTCTATTCGATGGTGTCGAGTTTCGTGAAGAGCGAGTATCTGCGCCAGGCGCTGTCGTTCCACACCCTGCTGGTCGGCGGCAATCCGTTCACCACCAGCGCGATCTATGCGCTGATCCACAAGCTCGAACGCGATGGCGGCGTGTGGTTCGCAATGGGCGGGACCAACAAGCTGATCGCCGGCATGGTGACGCATTTCGAACGGCTCGGCGGCGTGCTGCGGCTGAACGACCCGGTGACGCACATCGCCACGCTGGGCGACCGCGCGACCGGCGTGACGACGGCGAGCGGCTGGTCGGCAACGGCCGATATGGTGGCGGTGAACGGCGATGTGATGCACGCCTATCGCGACCTGCTGAAGGATTCGCGCTCGGCGCAGCGCACGCGCGCCAAGCTCGAACGCAAGCGCTATTCGCCGTCGCTGTTCGTGGTGCATTTCGGCATCAAGGGTACCTGGCCGGGCATCCCGCACCACATGATCCTGTTCGGCCCGCGCTACAAAGGGCTGCTTGCCGACATCTACGATCACGGCGTGCTGGCCGAGGATTTCTCGCTCTACCTCCACCACCCGACCGTCACCGACCCGAGCATGGCGCCGGAGGGGCATTCGACCTTCTACGCGCTGGCCCCGGTGCCGCACATGGGCAAGTTCCCGGTCGACTGGGACGAGATCGGTCCGATCCTCGAAAAGCGCATCCTCGACGAGATCGGGCGTCGCCTGATCCCCGATATCCATGAGCGCATCGTGACCAAATTCCATTATGCGCCGAACGATTTCGCGCACGACCTCAAGGCGCATCTCGGCAGCGCGTTCAGTCTCGAGCCGATCCTGACGCAGAGCGCCTGGTTCCGCGTGCACAATCGCGACGACCAGATCTCGAACCTCTATTTCGTCGGCGCGGGCACCCATCCCGGCGCGGGCATCCCCGGTGTGGTCGGCAGCGCCAAGGCGACCGCGGCGCTGATGCTGGAAGGACCACGATGAAGCGTCTCGCGGTTTATTGCGGCTCGGCCACGCCAAGCGACCCGGTCTATATCGAAACCGCGCGTGCGGTCGGCCGGACGCTCGCCGAACGCGGCATCGGCGTGGTCTATGGCGGCGGGCGGCTCGGCTTGATGGGCGCCGTCGCCGACAGTGCGCTGGCGGCCGGCGGCGAGGTGATCGGCATCATCCCCCAGGCGCTGGTCGACGCCGAGGTGGCGCATCGCGGCCTTACCGAGCTGCACGTCGTCGCCACCATGCACCAGCGCAAACAGGCCTTTACCGATCTCAGCGACGGCTTCGTCAACCTGCCCGGCGGCACCGGCACGATGGACGAGCTGTGGGAGGCGCTGAGCTGGGCGCAGATCGGCTATCACGCCAAGCCGGTCGGTCTGCTCAACACCGCCGGCTATTACGATCACCTCATCGCCTTCTATGCCAAAATGGGCGAGGTCGGTTTCCTGCGCCCGCAGCACCAGGGGATATTGCTGGTCGACGCCGGGCTCGACGGGCTGCTGGCGAAGATGGCGTCGTTCGAGCCGATCGAGACGATCACCAGGATGAAGAAGAGCGATTTGTGACAGGCACGTTCCTCTGTTTCCACCCCGGCGAAGGCCGGGGCCCAGTTGCGGTGAGTCTGATGATTGAAGCGGCAGGCGTTGGTATGCCCAAGAACTGTCATGCCAACTGGGCCCCGGCCTTCGCCGGGGTGGTAAAATAGGAATGAGCCTCCCCACCCGCGATGCGATCGTCGCCACGGCGCGGGAATCGATCGCGCGCGGGTCGAAGAGTTTCGCCGCCGCCAGCCTGCTGTTCGACCGCAAGACGCGTGAGCGATCCTGGCTGCTCTATGCCTGGTGCCGCGCCTGCGACGACATCGCGGACGGGCAGGACCATGGGCACGGCATGACCCGCGTCGATGACGGGCCGGCACGGTTGGCGCGGTTGTCGACGATGACCGAGGCCGCGCTCGCCGGGCAGGTGGTCGGCGATCCCGCGTTCGACGCGTTGCGCATCGTCGCCGCCGAGACCGCCCTGCCGGCGCGTTTCGCGCGCGACCTGATCGCCGGCTTCGCGCTCGATGCCGAGGAGTGGCGGCCGCGCAGCGAGGGGGACCTCTATACCTATTGCTACCATGTCGCCGGGGTGGTCGGCTGCATGATGGCGGTGGCGATGGGCGTCTCGCCCGACGACGACGCGACGCTCGACCGCGCCTGCGACCTGGGCATGGCGTTCCAGCTCGCCAACATCGCCCGCGATGTGGAGGAGGATGACCGGGCCGGGCGTTGCTACCTGCCCGAAGATTGGCTGGCCGAGATGGATATCCCGCCCGGCGAACATATGAAGCCGCACTTCCGCCCGCGCCTCGCGGTGCTGGCCGGCCGGCTGGCGGCGCGCGCCGCCGATTTCGAGGCGAGCGCGCGGGTCGGCACCAGCGCCCTCACCTTCCGCTCGGCCTGGGCGGTGCTGGCGGCGGCCGATATCTATGGCGCGATCGCGCGTACCGTCGCAGCGCGCGGCGAGCATGCCTGGGACAAGCGGGTCTCGACCGGTGCCGCGGCCAAGCTCGGCTTCATCGCGCGTGCCGCCGGCGATGCGATGCGCCGGCGCACGCTCTATCCCCCGCGCCTGCGCGATCCCGATCTATGGACTCGCCCGCGCGGGTAGCCCGTCAGGGTAAACGCTGCCGCTACCAGAAGTGGTGACGAAGCAGTGACGTGCATCGCGCCATGCAGCGATGGTGCCTGTGCATGTTGCGTAAAATGAGACCGAAATGACCGCGCTGTCCGTCAAACTATCCCGTGCCTTGTCGCGCGGCCGGAGCGTGCCGGCTCCGCCGCAAAGTCGCGCCGGCCTGCTCGCGATCCTGCTGCGCAAGCGCGCCACCGCGCACAATGTCGGTGCGGACGATCTCGAGGCGTTGTTGCGCGACCAGATCCGCTGGGCACTGCCCATGCACACCGAGCAGCCCGAGCGCGCCGAACTAGCCGAGTAGCGGCTCGCCCGGATAGGGTCTGGGGTGCAGGCGCCAGCCGAGCCATCCGCCGAGCAGGGGCGCGACCACCGCGCCCGCCTGCATCCACAGCGGATGCCCGAACATCCGCATGTTGAGCACCCCGCCGGCGATCAGCAACGCGATGATGATCCACGCCGTCCACGGCGTATCGCTGATCCGCAGGCACAGCCATGCGCCGCCGAAACTCCCGAGGAACCAGCCGAACACGACCAGCAGCTTGGCGGGCAGCGGCATGGTGAAGACATAGGCGGTCAATGCTGCGGCATCGCTGGCATCGAGATCGACGGGCACCGGGTATAGCCACTCGTCGAAATTCTCGACCAGCAGGATGATGATGAAGGCGATGGCAATGCCGGCCACGATACCCAGAATCTTGCGGATCATCGCGCCCCCGATCGCGTTTGAAGCCGGGGTCTTAGCCGGTGCGAACGCGTGAGCCTAGCCGCTATGGCGGTCGCTGCCTTGCTGCTGGGTCAGCAACTGCCCTTTGGTGCGACACGCCGCGCTGATCACCGGATAGGACAGGTCGCTGTTGCGCTGCAGCGCCGCCGGCATCGCCGCCTGGCACGCCTGGATCGAGCGATATTGCACCGGCTCGACGCGCGCCTGGGCGCATTGGTCGGAGCCGTCGCCGCAGCCCATGATCGCCATGACGTAGAAGAGCGGTTCCATGCCCTGTCTCCCGATTCCTGCATGTCAAAATCGATGAGATGCCCGACTTGTTCCACGGAATGCTTCCCGCCGGGCTTGACCGTGCCTACATTGCCCTCCGATGCCGCCGATGACCGATACGCCCAGCGCCGACCGCCCCCTGCTGCCGACGCTGCGGCGCTTCCTGCCTTATTTGTGGCCGGCGGGCGAAACCGCGCTCAAAGCGCGCATCGTCGCGGCGATGGCCTTTGTCGTCGCCTCCCTGGTCGTCCAGATCGGCACGCAGTACGCCCTGCAGTACGCGATCAACGGCATGGCGAAGGGTGATCGCAGCGCGGTCATGTTCGTGATGGCGGCCGTGATGGGATATGCGACGGCTCGTTTTGGGGGCGTGCTGTTCGATAATGTGCGCAATGTCGTGTTCGAGCGGGTCGGGCAGGAGGCGACGCGGCAGCTCGCATCGAGCGTGTTCCGTCATCTCCACCAGCTTTCGTTGCGCTTTCATCTCGAACGCCGGACGGGCGCGGTCACCAAGGTGGTCGAGCGCGGCACGAAGAGCATCGATACGATGCTCTATTTCCTGCTGTTCAATATCGCGCCGACCGTGCTCCAGCTTGTCGCGATCCTCTACATTTTCGGATCGACCTTCAGCCGCTGGCTGGTCATCGGCACGCTCGTGATGGTGGTGACCTATATCGTCTTTACGCGCCTGGTCACCGACTGGCGTGCGACGCTGCGTTTGCGGATGAACGATCTCGACACCGGTGCGGTCGCGCATGCGGTGGATTCACTGCTCAACTTCGAAACGGTCAAATATTTCGCCGCCGAGGAACGCGAGGCCCGGCGCTATGAAAATGGTATCGTGGCCTATGCCAATGCCGCGGTGAAGAGCGAGAATTCGCTCGCCTGGCTCAATATCGGTCAGTCGTTTATCACCAATCTGGTGATGGCAGGCGGTCTGGTGCTGATCGTCTGGGGCTGGAACAAAGGCCAGTTCACCCCGGGCAACCTGTCTCTCGTTGCCGGCTTGCTGACCCAGCTTTTCCGGCCGCTCGACCTGCTCGGTATGGTTTATCGCACGATCCGCCAGGGCATCGTCGACATGGGTGCCATGTTCGACCTGATCGACACCCCCTCCGAGATTGTCGATGCGCCTGACGCGCCGAGTCTCAAGGTCGGCCATGGCCATATCCGCTTCGAGAATGTCCATTTCGGCTACGACGCCGATCGCGAGATCTTGAAGGGTATCGATCTCGACATCCCCGCCGGCAACACGCTGGCGGTGGTCGGCCCGTCGGGCGCCGGCAAGTCCACCCTCGCCCGGCTGATGTACCGCTTCTACGACCTCACCGGCGGCCGCATCACGATCGACGGGCAGGACATATCCGAGGTGACCCAGGCGAGCCTGCGCGCCGCGATCGGCATCGTTCCGCAGGACACGGTGCTGTTCAACGACACGATCGGCTACAATATCGCCTATGGCCGCGAGGGCGCCGGGCAGGAGGAGATCGAGCGCGCGGCGCGGGGGGCGTCGATCGCCGGCTTCATCGAGGGCCAGACCCAGGGGTATGAAACCCGCGTCGGGGAGCGCGGCCTGAAGCTATCGGGGGGCGAGAAGCAACGCGTGGCAATCGCCCGCACCCTGCTCAAGGATCCGCCGATCCTGATCCTCGACGAGGCGACCTCGGCGCTCGACAGCCGCACCGAGAGCGAGATTCTCGACACGTTGCAGGCGATCGAGCGCGGGCGCACCACCATCGTCATCGCCCACCGCCTGTCGACCGTGGTCCATGCCGACGAGATCGTCGTGCTCGAGGCCGGCCGCGTGGTGGAGCGCGGCAGCCATGCCGCGCTGTTGCGCAAGCGCGGTCTCTACGCGGAGATGTGGTCGCGCCAGGCGCAGGAGCGCGAACAGGCGATGGCGGCGGAATGAGCGTCGATCGGCGCGAGGTGATCGGTGCGCTCGCCGCGCTGCCGCTGCTCGCGGCCGCAGTGCCGGCGCCACCCGCGACCCGCGTCGTGCTGCTCGGCACCAAGGGCGGGCCGACGCCCTCGCCCTTTCGCGCCGCGCCGGCGACCCTGGTCGCGGTCGCCGGCCGCGCCTTTGTCGTCGATTGCGGCAACGGCGTCGCCAACCAGTATGTCCGGGCGCGCGTGCCCTTCTCGCACCTCGCGCGTATCTTCATCACCCACAATCACAGCGATCATGTCGCCGATGTCGGCACGCTGATCGAGCTCGCCTGGTCCTCGGGACTGAGGACGCCCGTCGCGGTGCATGGCCCGCCGCCGATCGCGCAGATCGTCCACGATCAGCTCGCCGCTTATGCCTATGACATCGAGGCGCGGATCCGCGAGGAGGGCCGCGTGCCGCTCGCGCCGCTGGTCCATGTCGATGAACGCGCCGGACCCGGCCTGGTGCTGCGCGAAGGGGACGTGACGGTGACCTCGGTGCTGGTCGATCACGAGACGATCAAACCGGCCTTCGCCTATCGCTTCGACACGCCGGGCCGGTCGATCGTGATCTCGGGCGACACGCGCTATTCGGACAATCTCGTCGCGCTGGCCAAAGGCGCCGACCTGTTGATCCACGAGGCGATCTACGCCCCGGCGATCAACCGCATGGGCGGCGAGGCGGCGCCGACGCTGCGCGACCATCTGCGTCGCAGCCACACCGTCACCGAGGATGTCGGCCTGGTCGCGGCACGCGCCGGGGTGAAGAAGCTGGTGCTGTCGCACCTCGTGCCGGCCGATCCGGCGATCACCGACGACATGTGGCTGGCCGGCGTGCGCAAGAACTTCGCCGGCGAGGCGGTGGTGGGCAAGGATCTGATGGAGGTGTGAGGCTTCTCTTAGCCCCTCCCCTGAAGGGGAAAGGAGCAACAGAAGTCAGGCCAGCAGATCCTGCACATCCGGATGCCGCTTGATATACGCCGCGACGAACGGGCATTGCGGGACCACCTTCAGCCCGCGGTCGCGCACCTGGTCGAGCGCGCCGCGGATCAGTCGGCTGGCCACGCCGCGCCCCTCGATCGCCTTGGGCACGATGGTGTGGGTGAAGACGATCGTGTCGCCCTCCAGCTGATAGGCGGCGACCGCGCGGTGGCCGTCTACCACCAGCTCGAATTCATGCTCCGCCTTGTTGTCGCGTACGATTTCCATGTGCGTCGCTTGCACCGGGTAGAGCGTCGCGTGCAATAGGGTGCGAGCGTCGGGGCGGGAGGAATGGCGGTGCGATCGATCTTTACGACCCTTGCCCTGCTGTTCGGCGCGCTGCTGTCGGGCGCCGCTGCACCGGCGCCGTCGCGCTACGCCGCCGAGCAGGTGTGGGAATATCGCCATCGCCCGCAGGATGCCGGATCGCTGCTCAAGATCCAGAAGGTCGAGGATGGCGGCAAGCTCGGCCCGATCTATCACCTCAGCGTCATCCACATCGGCTTTCGCAACACCGCGATCGCCGGCGTTCTTCCCCACACGCCGGTGTCGCAGGCGACGCTCGACGCGAGCGTCACGCAGTTGAGTGACGCCGTGGCCGAATGGCCGGACGTCGAACCGGGCATCGCGCAGTGGCGGCAGGACCAGGGCGGCGTCTTCACCATCCCGGTGGCGCAGATCGTCCAGATCATCGACGACCAGACCGCCGGCGCGCCGGCGCCACCCCCGCCAACCGCGCACTAGCCATGGCATTTGGCAGCGAGCGCGCTATTTCCTCGCCTGTGATCGATCCGCTCCCTACCCTGCAATCCACCTTCGGCTTCCCCGACTTCCGCGGCGTCCAGCGCCAGGTAGTCGATCGCGTGCTGGCCGGCGCCAATACGCTGGCGGTGATGCCGACCGGGGCGGGCAAGTCGCTCTGCTACCAGCTGCCGGCGGTGACGCTGGAGGGCACCTGCGTGGTGGTCAGCCCGCTGATCGCGCTGATGCATGATCAGCTGCGCGCCGCCGAGGCGATCGGCATCCGCGCCGCGACCTTGACCTCGGTCGACACCAACCAGATGGAGACGATCCGTCACTTCCGTGCCGGCGAGCTCGACCTGCTCTATGTCGCGCCGGAACGCGCCTCGGGCAGCGGGTTCCGCGATATGCTGGGGCAGGCGAAACTCTGCCTGTTCGCCATCGACGAGGCGCATTGCGTGTCGGAATGGGGGCATGATTTTCGCCCCGATTACCGCCTGCTGCGCCCACTGTTGGATGCCTTTCCGGATGTGCCGCGCCTCGCGCTGACCGCGACGGCCGACGCGCATACCCGCGCCGACATCCTCGACCAGCTCGGCATTCCGCGGAACGGGCTGATCGTCGCCGGCTTCGACCGTCCCAATATCCGCTATGCGATCAGCCCCAAGGACAATGTCACCCGCCAGATCGCCGATCTGATCGCCGAGCAGCCCGGCCCCGGCATCGTCTATGTCCAGACGCGTGCCGGGACCGAGAAGCTGGCCGAGGCGCTGGCGAAGACGGGCCGCCCGACGCGGGCCTATCATGCCGGGCTCGACCCAGCGGTGCGCGCCAGGAACCAGGCCGACTTCGTCGCTTCCGAGGACATGGTGATCTGCGCCACCGTCGCCTTCGGCATGGGTATCGACAAGCCCGATGTGCGCTTCGTCGCCCATGCCGGCCTGCCCAAGTCGATCGAGGGTTTCTACCAGGAAACCGGCCGCGCCGGGCGCGACGGCGACCCGTCGGTCGCGCACCTGTTCTGGGGCGCTGAGGATTTTGCCAAGGCGCGCCAGCGCATCGGCGAGGTTGAGCCGCACCGCCAGGCGGGCGAGCGCACTCGCCTCAACGCACTAGGCGCGCTGGTCGAGACGGCAGGCTGCCGGCGCCGCATCCTGCTCCGGCATTTCGGCGAGGAGCCGCCGGAGAATTGCGGCAATTGCGACAATTGCCTCAATCCGCCGGGCGCGCTGACCAACGCGACGGAGGTGGCGAGGAAGTTCCTCTCCGCCGTGTTTCGCACGGGGCAGAGCTTTGGCGTCGGCTATATCGAATCGATCCTGACCGGCCAGTCGAGCGAGCGCAGCCTGATGAACGGGCATGAGGCGCTGTCGGTGTTCGGCATCGTCTCGGATGCGGAAGAAGCAGCGCTGATCAAGCCGGTGTCGCGCGCCCTGCTGCTTCGCGATGCGCTCCGCGCCAATGATTTCGGTGGCCTCGAATTCGGGCCCGGCGCCCGCGCGATTCTCAAGGGCGAGGTCGAGGTCGAGCTGATCGTCCCGCCCAGGCGCGAGCGCCGCCGGCGCGGCAAGGGCGCGGCGGGCGGCGCCAATCCGATCGGCGATCCGCTGTTCGAGGCGCTGCGCGCGCGGCGCCGCGAACTGGCGCAGGAGGCGCAGGTACCGCCCTATGTCATCTTCCACGATTCGGTGCTGCGCGAGATGGCGACGATGAAGCCGAGCAACCGCGACCAGCTGTCGCACATCACCGGCGTCGGCACGCGCAAGCTCGAGGCCTATGGCGACGCCTTTCTGCAAGTGATACGCGAGGCCGCATGACCGCAGACATCCGCCGCATCGACGACCGCATCTCGGTCGCCCCGCAGATCACGCCCTGGGACGTCAGCGAACTCGCGCGTGCCGGCTTCGTGGCGATCGTCAACAACCGTCCCGACGATGAGGAGCCGGGCCAGCCCGAAGGCGCCGAGATTCGCGCGGCGGCCGAGGCGGCGGGGCTGAGCTACACCGAAATCCCCGTCACCCATGCCGGCTTCTCGTTTCCGCAGGTCGAGGCGATGGCCGCGGCGCTCGACGCGGCGGGCGGGCCGGTGCTGGCCTTTTGCCGCTCGGGCACGCGCTCGTGCAATCTCTGGGCGCTTGCCTCGGCCAAGGCCGGTGCGAGTCCCGACGAACTCGTCACCAGGGGTGCCGGTGCCGGCTACGACCTGTCGGGAATCAGGCCGTTGCTCGATCAGCTTTCCGGCCAGGCATGAGCGGCGTCTTGCTTGCCTGTGCGCACGCACCGGGGTGGGGCTGGGCTGCTTGGTTGCGGGGGAATCCACACTCATGAACTGGATGCAGCTCGGCGGCTCGATTCTCGCGATCCTCGCCCTCGCTGGCGTCGCGCGGATGCTGCGGCTGGGGGAAAGCAGGATCGCCACCGCCGCCGATGCGCGGCGCATTGCCGAGGAATCGCTTGCAGGGTTCGAGGCGCGCCATGCGATCGTCGGCACCGATGGCTGCGCCGCTCTGGTCGCCGGCAACGGCACGATCGCCGTGCTCAAGCGCCACGGCGCGCAGGTCGCGGTGCGTCGTCTCCTTCCGCCGCTGCGCATCCGCGAGGCGGTGGAGGGCGTCACGGTGGAGACCGGCGAGCGGCTGTTCGGCGCGGTGACCCTGCTCGGCGTGCTGCCGGTCGACGTTCAGGCACTGGAAGCGCCGCTGACACTGATGTAAGCAGGCGTGCGATGAGGCTGCCCAATCCCGTTGATTATGCCGTGCCGGCCTTTGTGCTGCTCGTATTGGCCGAGATGATCGTGGCGTGGCTGCGCGACCGCAAGCGCTATGAGCCCAGGGACACACTGACCTCGCTGGCGCTCGGCACCGGCAGTACCGTCGCCGGCGTGCTGACCGGCGGATTCGTCATCGCCTTGGCCTATCAGGTGTCAAAGCTCGCGCTCTTCCATATCCCCTATGTCTGGTACTGGTTCGTGCTGTGCTTCGTGCTCGACGACCTAGCCTATTATTTCTTCCATTGGTCCGCGCACCGCGTGCGCTGGTTCTGGGCCAGCCACGTCATCCACCATTCGAGCCAGCATTATAACCTGTCGACCGCGCTGCGGCAGACCTGGACCGGTTTCTTCTCGCTCGGCTTCCTCACCCGCCTGCCGCTCTTCCTGATCGGCTTTCCCGTGCCGATGGTGCTGTTCGTCGGCGGCATCAACCTGATCTATCAGTTCTGGATCCACACCGAGGTGATCGGTCGCATGCCGCGCTGGTTCGAGGCGGTGATGAACACCCCGTCGCATCACCGCGTCCATCACGCCACCAACCCGCGTTATCTCGATACCAATTACGCCGGCGTGTTCATCATCTGGGACCGCATGTTCGGCACCTTCACGCCAGAACTGGACGAAGAGCGGCCGCGTTACGGCATCGTCAAGAATCTCGGCTCCTTCAACCTGCTCTGGGCGGCGTTCCACGAATGGATCGGCATCGCCGCCGATATGTGGAAGGCGCCGGGCCTGCGTGCCAAATTGGGCTATCTCGTCATGCCGCCGGGCTGGAGCCACGACGGCAGCCGGGATACGTCGGAGACGATCAAGACGCGCTGGGCGGAGACCCAGCGCCAGCGGGAAGGGCGTTAGTGGAAGAAGCGGATATCGTCGTCGTCGGCGGCGGCTCGGGCGGCGCGGCGGCGGCCGGCCGGCTGAGCGAAGGCGGCAAGTACAGCGTCGCCTTGCTCGAGGCCGGCGGGCGCAACACCGGCCTGCGCACCCGCGTGCCGGGTTTCATCGCCTTTCAGAACGAGTCCACCAACTGGGCCTATGAGACGGTGCCGCAGGTCGGTCTCAACGGCCGGCGCGGCTACCAGCCGCGCGGGCGCGGGCTCGGCGGGTCGAGCGCGATCAACGCCATGCTTTATCTGCGCGGCAACAAATGGGATTACGACAATTGGGCGGCGATGGGCTGCCCCGGCTGGTCCTATGACGAGGTGCTGCCGGTCTTCAAACGCGCCGAACACAATATGCGTGGCGCGGATGATTTTCATGGCGCCGACGGCCCGCTCTACGTCTCCGACCAGTGCGACCCGCATCCCGGCTCGATCGAGTTCATCGAGGCGGCGAAGTCGCTGCAGATTCCGGACAATGACGACTTCAACGGTGCGCGGCAGGACGGCGTCGGGCTCTATCAGGTGACGCAGAAGGGCGGCGAGCGCTGGAGCTCGGGTCGTGCCTATGTCGAGAGCGCGAGCAAGCGTGAGAATCTCGCGGTGCTGACGGGCGTGACCGCCGAACGCGTGCTGTTCGACGAGGGCCGCGCCTGGGGCGTGGCCTATGTCCAGGACGGCGAAGCGCGCGAGATCCGCGCACGGCGCGCGGTGATCCTCGCCGGCGGCGTGTTCGGCACCGCGCAATTGCTGATGCTGTCGGGGATCGGGCCTGGCCGGCATCTGCGCGAGCAGGGCATCGCGGTACGTATCGACCGGCCGGCGGTGGGATCGAACCTGCAGGACCATGTCGACTATGTCGCGGCGTTCGAGACCAGGGGGCGCTATTTCCTCGGCCAGTCGTTCCTCGGCAATATGAAGATGTTGGCCGCGATGGCGCAGTGGGTGCGCGGACGGCGCGGCACGATGACCTCGCCCTTCGCCGAGGCGGGCGGCTTCCTGACGCTCGATCCAGCGGCGCCTGCGCCCGACATCCAGCTGCACTTCGTGCCGGTCGTGCTGGAGGATCACGGACGCACCAAGGTGAAGGGCCACGGTTTTTCCTGCCACGTCTGCGTGCTGCGGCCGGAGAGCCATGGCACGGTACGGCTCGGCTCGATCGATGCGCGCGACGCGCCGCTGATCGACCCCGCCTTCCTCACCGATCCGCGCGACATGGCGCTGCTCAAACAGGGCGTGCGCGCGATGTACCGCATCCTCGAGACGCCGCCGCTCAGCGACCACAAGGGCAAGGACCGCTATCCGATCGATCGCAGTGACGACGACGCGCTCGAACGCCTGATCCGCGCGCGCGCCGACACCATCTACCACCCGGTCGGCACTGCGCGCATGGGCTCCGACGATCTCGCGGTATGCGACCCGAAGCTCCGCGTGCG
Source organism: Pseudomonadota bacterium (assembly GCA_040390605.1). Classification (GTDB taxonomy): domain Bacteria; phylum Pseudomonadota; class Alphaproteobacteria; order Sphingomonadales; family Sphingomonadaceae; genus Sphingomonas. The sequence goes on along the minus strand of JAZJXZ010000017.1, from coordinate 100,214 downwards.
CGGTGTCGAGGGGCTCTACGTCGCCGACGCGTCGATCATGCCCAAGCTGGTTTCGGGCAACACCAACGCGCCGTCGATCATGATCGGCGAACGCTGCGCCGATTTCGTGGCAGCGGATCTCGCCTGACCTTTTCTGCCTCCCCTCCCGTTTACGGGAAGGGACCGAGGGGTGGGCTCGCGCTCTCCATTGCGCGCACCGCTCGTGACTGGCCGGGCGCCCACCCCCAACCCCTCCCGTAAACGGGAGGGGAGTTAAGTAAGCAACAAGCAAGCCGCCGTTCAGCTATCTCTGCTACGCAGGCTCTTGTGGAACGCAAGATCCTCAACAAGGCCGGCCTCGCCGCGCTGGTCGTGCTCGCGCCGGGCGGCATGATCCTTGGCGGGTTGCTGGCATATCGCGCCTATCGCAAACGCGCCGAGCAGGCCGCGAAGGATGCGCCGGAGGCTTGAGTCGCCGCACCGCGATTCAATGCAGCGGCAAAGTGCGGCATGGTCGCATCCATGACCGCGGCCTTGCCGGCGGCCTCTTTCTCATCGTGAATTGTCAGGAACCCGGGCCTCTACGGGCCCGTTCCTCCCCCACGCGCCTCGGCGTCGGCGGGATATTCCCTGCCATTTCCCTGCCAATTCCCTGCCGTCTCCAACAGCCGGTCTCTGGCGATGGTCGTCAAACTGTTGAAGGGAAGCGAGAAATCGACGAATCGTTGACGCGTCGGCGTCATGCGGAAAAAGCTTGCCACGCTTGTGCAGGGAAATCGGGTCGTTCCGGCGTGGCGTGGCGCCGACGATCGGATCCGGATCGATGTCGGAGGACGCCATGAATCACTATCTGCTGATCTACGATCTCGCGCCCGATTATCTCGAACGTCGCCCCGACTTCCGCGCGACGCATCTGGCCTTGGCCTGGCGCTATGCGGACGAGGGCGGTCTCGTGCTGGGCGGCCCGGTCGGCGATCCGGTCGAATCCGCGCTGTTGCTGTTCAACGACGCGGACAAGGCGGCGGCCTTTGCCGGGGAAGATCCCTATGTCCTGAACGGCCTGGTACGCAGCTGGCGCGTCGCGCCGTGGGTCACCGTTGTCGGCAAGGATGCCGCGACGCCGATCCGGCCCGCCTGACCGCCACATAAAAAAGGGCCGGTGCGTCGCCGCACCGGCCTTAGGTCGTCCGCAGGAGGAACGTCTGGAGGGGGCGGGCTCTCGTCCCGCCCCCGATCTCGTCAATAGTTGTAGGCGCGTTCGCCATGCTCGCTGATGTCGAGGCCTTCGGCTTCGACGTCGGCGCTCGGGCGGATGCCGATGGTGTATTTCAGGATCAGGAACAGCGCCGCGCTGACCACACCCGACCAGAACAGCGTGATGCCGACGGCCTGGAGCTGGACCCACAGCTGGTGGACCGTGTCGTAGTCCTCGGGCTTGACCGCCACGGCGGGGAACTTCGTGTAGTCGAAGTAACCCTGGCCACCGAGCTTCGGCGCGGCGACGATCGCGGTGCCGAGCGCGCCGACGATGCCGCCGATGCAGTGCACGCCGAACACGTCGAGCGAGTCGTCATACTTTAGCGCCTTCTTCACCGTGGTGACGAAGATGAAGCAGATCGGCGACACGACGAAGCCGAGCGCGATCGAGGTCATCGGTGCCGCGAAGCCCGATGCCGGGGTGATCGCGACCAGGCCGGCGACCGCGCCGGTGACGCCGCCGAGCAGCGACGGTTTCTTGTGGATGACCTGTTCGATCAGCGCCCAGGACACCGCCGCCGCGGCAGTCGCGACGAAGGTGTTGATGAACGCCACGCCGGTGACGCCATTGGCTTCGAGGTTGGAGCCGGCGTTGAAGCCGAACCAGCCGACCCACAGCAGGCTGGCGCCGATCATAGTCATGGTCAGCGAGTGCGGTGGCATCGGCTCGCTGTTGAAGCCCTTGCGCTTGCCGATGATCAGGCAGCCCATCAGGCCCGCGATGCCGGCATTGATGTGCACCACGGTGCCGCCGGCGAAGTCGAGCGCGCCCTTCTGGAACAGGAAGCCGCCATCAGCGGGCGAGTCCGGCAGGAAGTCAGGGCCTGCCCAGTACCAGACCATGTGCGCGATCGGGAAATAGACCAGCGTCAGCCATGCCACCACGAAGATGATCAGCGGCGTGAACTTCACCCGCTCCGCGAACGCACCGACGATCAGCGCCGGCGTGATGCAGGCAAAGGTCATCTGGAAGCAGACATAGGCGAATTCGGGGATGTAGACGTTGTTCGAGAAGGTCGCCGCCAGCGTGGTGCCGTCGACGCCCATCAGGAAGGCCTTGCTGAACCCGCCGAAGAACTGGTTCGTGCCGCCGCTGGTGAAGGCCATCGAATAGCCCCAGCAGCACCACACGAGCGACGCGACGCACACGATCATGAACACCTGCATCAGCACGCTGAGCATGTTCTTGGTGCGCACTAGGCCGCCATAGAACAGCGCCAGGCCGGGCACCGACATCATCAGCACCAGTGCCGAGGAGATCAGCATCCAGCTGGTGTCGCCCTTGTTGACCATCGTCGCCATCTGTGCGGCGTTCGGCGCCTTGATCGGGCCGGCCGCGGCCTGCGCCCAGGCCGGCAGCGCGGCGAATGCCACCGCGCACAGGCCGGCGACGCCGGCATATTTCAATGCTTGCTTCATCACTGCCCCTTTCATCACAGCGCGGTTTCGTCGGTTTCGCCGGTGCGGATGCGCACCGCCTGACCGACATCGAGCACGAAGATCTTGCCGTCGCCGATCGCGCCGGTGTTGGCCGAGGCCTGGATCGCCTCGACGACCTTGCTCGCGAGATCGCTGCCGCAAACGACCTCGATCTTGATCTTCGGCACCATGTTGGTGGAATATTCCGCACCGCGGTAAATCTCGGTCTGGCCCTTCTGACGGCCAAAGCCCTTCACCTCGCTGACGGTCATGCCGGCAATACCGATCTCGGTAAGCGCCTCGCGGACCTCGTCGAGCTTGAATGGCTTGATGATGGCGATAACCAGCTTCACCCGCGCCCCCTTTCGTTGTTGCGAAAGTCTGCTCAGCAATGGCCGTGCCAGTTGCGAAACAAATGCGTCACAAGGGCGTTAGGGGCGCGGAAAAGCGTGCCCGAAAGTTAGCGCGCGGTAAATTTTGTGCAGTTGCGAAGAAGCTGCCCGATTCTCAGGCAGGGTCGGCGATGATCCTGCGCGCCACCTCGGCATCCTCGTCATCGACCATCACGCGGACGGGAATGAAGAACTGGCTGCCATCGGCAATGCTGGCGCCCTCGTCGAAAGCGATCGCGATGATCCCCTCGGAGCCGAGCCGGCCGATGACGATGTTTGCCTCGTTGCGGCCGAAGCGACCCACTTCCACCAGGCTCATGACGGGAGCGGGTCGAAAGCGGGCATGACCTGCTGCACGCGCACCGGCAGGCCGTCGATGCTGCGCGTGCGGTCGGCGATCTTCGCGAGGCGATCCTCGGGGGGCTGCTGGGCGTGGTATTTGGCCAATGTCAGTCGTTCCTTCTCCAGCGTCATGCGCGGCACGCCCCAGCCGCAGCTGGTCTGGACGCTGTCGACGGCGATATCGAAGATCTGGCGCGCCCCCGGCAGACGCGGAAAGTGCCCGGCGAGCTCTTCGAAGCCGGGTTCGCCCGCGATGACGAAGCTGCCCCGGCCATAGAGCCGCAGGATCAGCGCGGGGTTGTCGAACGCGCAAAACATGATCGTGATGCGGCCGTCGGCGGCGAGATGCGCCTGGGTCTCGTTGCCCGAGCCACCAAGATCGAGATAGGCGACGCGGTTCGGCCCGAGCACGCGGAAGCTGTCCATGCCCTTGGGGCTGAGGTTGATGCGCGCGCCATCGGCGGCGGTGGCGACGAAGAATACCGGCTGCCTCGCGATGAAGGCGCGGTGTTCGTCGGCGATAGCATCGTAGAAATCGGCCATGGCGGGCAGTCTATCGTCCCGCCGGGTCAGGCGATACCCTGTTCGACCCGCCTGACGAACGCGTCCCGGTCGGGCAGGCGGATACCGATCTCCTTCTCCACCACATCGCAGACCGCTGCCGCATCGGCGAGCTGGCGGCGCTCGGTCTCGCCGCCCAGGTGATGAACGGCGAAGTCGAAGTTGCGCAGCGCCAGCCGGCGATCGGGCAGGGCCAGTGCGCAGGTCAGGCCGAACACGAAGTGCGACCGCGGATTGGTCGACATGTACCAACTGCCCAGTTCGTGATCGGCGCGGTGCTGCGGCTCCAGCGTGAAGCGATAGGTTGGCCGCCATTCGCCGCCGATCGACACCGCCTGCACCCAGTAATCGCCGGCGCGGGTCAGGCGGTATTGCTCGTGCGGCGTGGCCTGGGCGCGATCGGCGATCAGGGCGAGCGGGCCGGTAGGCGTGTTGCCGCCGAACCCTGCATCGACGATCACCGGCCCCTCGGCCAGGTCGACGCGCAACAGCATGTGCGTCAGCGGTGTCACCGCATCGGGCGGCGCATTCCACAGCACCCGCGCGCCCAGTGCGGTCACGGCAAAGCCGATCTCCTCCAGCATCGCCGCGAGCAGCCGGTTCTGCTCGAAGCAGAAGCCGCCGCGCTGCCCGTGGACCAGCTTGGCCATCAGCACCTCATGGTCGAGCACCACCGGCGTGCCGAGCATGCCGTCGATCCCCTCGAACGGGATCGACGCCGTATGCGCTGCAACGATCCGCGCCAGCGTCGCGCGATCGGGCGCGACAGGACCGGCGATGCCGATTCGCGCGAGATAGGCGGCGAGATCGTCGGTCATACGACGCGCGGCACCCGCGGCCGGCCGAGCGGGCATTCCAGACTGGCTCGGTCCCAGCCGCCGAGATCGGCCGCGGCGTCATAGGTCGAGCGGCAAAAGGCCAGCAGCGCGGCATCGGGGTCCGCTGCGGTGCGCACGGCGTCGTAGGGTAAAAGGAACTCGCCCATCGTCGTGTCATAGGCGGCGGCTGCCGGTTCGACGTTCGCTTCTCCGTAACCAGCCGGTGCGGGGTAGGCGTAAGCGTAGAAGGCCGCCTGGGGATAAGCGTCGCTGCCCGGCCAGAAGCCGATGCTCGCTTCCTCATGGCTGTACGCCTCGCAGGTCACAGCGTCGGGCAGGCCGGGGAGGCCGCCGGGATGGCGCGGCGCCACGCGTCCCGAGAAGCGCGTCGAGGCGAGGTCGAAACTGCCCCAGAAGAAATGCGTCGGGCTCGCCTTGCCGAGAAAGCCGGTGCGGAACTCGCCGAACACCCGCGCCGCCTGGATCAGTGCGCGCCAGAAGCGCCGCGCCGCCTCGGCATCGTAAGGTCGCTCTGTGTCGTCTTCGGCGAAGGGCACGGCGTCGGGCATCTCGCTCGGCCTGGGATCGATCGTCACCGCGATACCGAGATCGGCGAGCGCGGCCAGCACTGCGGCGTGGAAGCCGGCGATCGTGCCGGCGGCGAGCGGGATCGTCCGGACACGGCCATCGCTGGTCGCGAACACCACCGATTCGGCGATCAGGTCGAAGTCGACCTGCAGGATGCGCGCGCCACAGGGGATCGACGATGTGCTCAGGCCGCGCGCGGTCAGATAGAGCGGCACATGCCAGCTATGGTTGAGCCACGGCGTCAGCGCGAGCCGCAGCTTGCCGATGATCTGGGTGCGCAGCTGCAGCCCGATCGCCGTCTCGCGCCAGGCGGGCCAGTCGAGTTCGGGCCATGGGTTTGTCATCACCGCGTTCCCCTGTCTTTCTCCCCTCCCTGGACAAGGGAGGGGTCGGGGGTGGGTCGGTATGGGGCGGACTGAACGCTCCCTTACGGGCCGACCCACCCCCCAGCCCCTCCCTTGTCCAGGGAGGGGAGCGAGTGTCGATCTAAACCGCCGTCCCGCCGACCGTCAGCCCTTCCATCAGTAGCGTCGGCTGGCCGACGCCGGCCGGCACGCTCTGCCCGCCCTTGCCGCACATGCCGACACCCTCGTCGAGCGCGAAGTCGTTGCCGATGCCGATCACCTTGGTCAGCGCGGTCGGGCCGTCGCCGATCAGCGTTGCGCCCTTGATCGGCGCGCCGATCCGGCCGTTCTCGATCTTGTAGGCTTCCGTGCAGGAGAAGACGAACTTGCCCGACACGATGTCGACCTGCCCGCCGCCGAACGACTTGGCGAAGATGCCGTTCTTCACCCGTGACAGCAGCTCGGCCGGATCGTCCTTGCCGGCGCGCATGAAGGTGTTGGTCATGCGCGGCATCGGCGCGTGCTGGAAGCTCTCGCGCCGGCCATTGCCGGTCGGCGCCACACCCATCAGCCGGGCGTTCAATCGGTCCTGGATGTAACCCTTCAGGATGCCGTCCTCGATCAGGATATTCTCCTGCGTCGGCGTGCCCTCGTCGTCGATCGACAGCGAACCGCGCTTGTCGGCGATCGAGCCGTCATCGACCACCGTGACGCCGGGCGCGCCGACGCGCTCGCCGATGCGGCCGGAGAAAGCGCTGGTGCCCTTGCGGTTGAAGTCGCCTTCCAGACCGTGGCCGATCGCCTCGTGCAGCAGGATGCCGGGCCAGCCGGGCCCGAGCAGCACGGTCATCTCGCCGGCCGGCGCGGCGACCGAGTCGAGGTTGACGATTGCCTGGGCCAGCGCCTCGTCGATCGCGCGGTTCCAGGTCTCTGGCTGGAACAGCTGGTCGTAGAGATAGCGCCCGCCAAGGCCGAAGGTGCCGGTCTCGCGGCGGCCATTCTGCTCCACCACGATCGACACGTTGAGCCGCACCAGAGGCCGCACGTCGGTCGCGACGAAGCCGTCGGGGCGGACGATCTCGACCACCTGCCAGCTGCCCGACAGCGACACCGAGACCTGCGCCACGCGCGGATCGCGGGCGCGGGCAGCGGCGTCGATCGTCTGGCAGAGGTTCACCTTGTCCGCGAAGGGCACCAGGTCGAGCGGATCGCCATCGGTGTAGAGGTGGCGGTTGGTGTGCTGCGGCGGCGGCGCCTTGGGCGAGGCCGAGGGATCGATCAGCGCCATGGTGTCGGCGGCGCGCAGGATCGCGGCGCCGCTCAGCTCATTGGCATGGGCGAAGGCGGTGGTCTCGCCAGACACCGCGCGCAGGCCGAAGCCGCTCTGCGTGTCGTAGCTCGCGGTCTTCAGCCGCCCGTCGTCGAACCCGAACGCTTCGGTCTTGCGATATTGCAGATAGAGTTCGCCATCATCAGCCTTCGACAGGGCGGAGGCGGTCAGGCGCTGGGCCTCGTCGGGCGAGAGCTGGCCGTCATGGTAGAGGAAGGCGCGGGGGTCTGCGGGCTGGGTCATGCCCCCGATATAGTCGCGTTAAACGCTGGCGCCAGCCGGATGGTCGGGCAAGGTCGACTGATCGACGCCATCGGCCGGCCCGCCGATCAACACGAAGCGGCGGTCGCAATAGCCGCAATCGACATAGCCGTGCTCGTCGATCTGCAGGAACACGCGTGGATGGCCGAGCGCCGCGCCACCGGGAATGTCGCTCGCACCGTCACAGGCGATGCGGGCATGGGCGGTACGGACGATTTCGGGCGGCTGCTGCATGATGGCGCGATAGCAAGGGCGGCCGTGGCGAACAATCCTTCACGAAACGCGCGCGGCGGCAATGTCTCTCCGGCATGAAGCAGCTGATGGCGAGCGCCGGCGGCGTGGGCCGGGAGGACACCGATTCCCGCGACAGCCTAGGCAGCGGCCCGGCGGTGCCGCCGCATGAACGAGCCGACCGCGGCGTGTGGGACCGCGGGCGAGAAGAGAAAGCCCTGAAGCTCATTGCATCCGGCGCCCTGAAGAAACGCCTGCTGCTCGGTTGTTTCCACGCCTTCGGCCGAAACGGACAAGCCCATTGCGTGGCCGAGCCGGACGACGGCGTAAATGATCGCGGCGGCGTCGTCCGTCTGGCCGAGGCGGCTGGTGAAGCTTTGATCGATCTTGATCTTGTCGACCTCGAACTTGCTCAAATAGCTCAGACTCGAATATCCGGTGCCGAAGTCGTCGAGCGCGATGCGGAAGCCCGCGTTCCTCAACGTCCGCAGCGCCGTCCTGACGTTTTCGTCGTCGTCCAGCAGCACGCTTTCGGTCACCTCGAGTTCGATCTGACTCGGCTTGACCCCTGCTGCGCGAACGATCGCTGCGATCTCGGTCGCGAAGTTCCGCATGCGGAACTGGATGGCCGACAGATTGATCGCCATCGACACATCGGGCCAGGCCCGCGCCACATCGCAGGCCTCGCGCATTACCCACAGGCCGAGCTCGCGAATCAGCCCGGTTTCCTCGGCGATCGGAACGAAGATTTGCGGCGACAGGGATCCGCGCTCCGGATGCTCCCATCGCAACAGTGCTTCCAGCCCGATCACATTTTTGCCGGACGCGTCCATCTGGGGCTGGTAATGCACCTGGAGATCTCGCTTGTCGGCAATCGCTTCCCGCAAGTCCCGCTCGATCTCGCGGCGGAACTTCACGCTCGCATCCATGTCGTCGGTGAAGAAGCGAAAGCCGTCACGCCCCTCGGCCTTGGCGCGGTACATCGCGATGTCGGCCTTGCGCATCAGCTCCGAGCGATCGCCGCTGCACGTCTGGCAATGGGCGATGCCGATGCTGGCGCCGATATAGACGGTGGTGCCAAGCACCTCGAACGGCTGGCGCAGCGCCACGACCATCGCCTCGGCAACCGCACCGACCTCAGCCTGCGATCCCGGCTCGTTCAGCAGGATGGCGAATTCGTCGCCGCCCAGGCGTGCCACGACGTCGCTGGCGCCGGTCAGCGTTTTCAGCCGCTGCGCCACCTCCTTGATCAGGATGTCGCCGCCGAGGTGTCCCAGCGTGTCGTTGACCTGCTTGAAGCGGTCGAGGTCGATCAGCAGGATCGCACAGGGCACCTCCCCCGGCGATCCGGCCGCGGCCTGGTCTCCGGCGGCATTGAAAAAGGCGCGATTGGGCAACCCGGTAAGCGTATCGTGATAGGCGAGGTGGTGTGCCTGGGCCTCCTTCGCCTTCAACTCGAGATGCGCCGAGGCGAGTTGCTCGATCGAGCGGGCATCGCGCCCCATCAGCTTGCCGACGACGAAGATCAGTGCGCCAAGCGCGGCCAGCAGCCCAATCAGTGCCAGGCCTGCCGTTGGCGCCATCGCGCTCCACACTGCCCGCCCCGGCCGGTCGGCTTGCCAGGCAAGGTAGCCGACACGCTGCCCACGCCCGGACGTGAGCGGCAGCGAAAGCTCGCCCGGCCGCAACCGCCCGGACTGTGCGACGCGGGCGCCGACCAGGAATTGCTCCCTCGCCAGGTTGTGCGTGAAACTCGTGTCGAGATAGCGAACACTGACCAGCAAAGGCTCCTTGCCGGGCGTCGGCGCCACCTTCGCCGTGTCCGGGATCATCCGCATCACGCTCATCGCAGCGGGTCGTCCGCCGATCGAGACCAGGTCGGTCGCGTGGATCGCGCGCGGCGAGGTCCTCACCGTCGAACCTGGAGCGGCCGGCCGGCCCGGGAGGCGCTCATGCGGGTTCGCGGGGCCCGCGGTCCTGCCACGGGCGGCGTCGACCAGGTCGGCGGACGCGGCAGCGAAGCGCGCGAAGCGCCCGGGCGTCACGCGCGTGCCGTTCACCATGGCATAAACGGGGCGATCGTCGGCACCGAGGATGAAATCCGCGTCGTGCGCGAAGACGAAATTGAGCCATGTCCCGACATTGTTGTCGATCCAGTCCCAGTCCGGCTTCGGCTTGCGGAGTTCGCTCACCGCCGGGTCCCAGATCGCCACGCCGCTCTGGCTCTGCGCCAGTTCGTCGAGTGCCGCGTTGACCGCGACGCCGGCCTCCCTGGCCTGTTTCGCGATCGACACCCCGTCCGCCTGCTGCGCTGCCGATCGCAGCGAGGAGAAGGCGAAGACGGTCAGCCCCAAAGCGAGCAGAAGCACCGGCACGACCACGGCCAGGACGAATCGCCTGCTGAAATGGTTCGCGGTCCTGGGCCCTTTCGCTCGCACGCGCGCAACGCTCCTTACTCCTGCCCCCACCATGCGCGAAAGAATCTAAACGACTGATTTAAATGGGATCGTTTCGGGTCCGACACATATTGCGATAGGAAAGACGGGGCGGGCACCCCGATTACCGGGCGGCGGCGACGGCCGACAGACCTCGCACAGCTGCGATGGCAAACAGGTAGATTTGTTAGCGGCGGACATCGACCGCCCAACCGTATGGCATGCGGCGCTTTTCCGGGTTTCGCATTTTCATAAAACTGACTGACGAATAAGTCAGTATTGACTTGCCCCGTTGCGCAGTGCGATGTCTCGCGCATCGCAAAACGGCGCCACCAAGGCGCGGCTGCGAGGAGGAGAGGGACATGAAACAGCTGATTTATACATCGTCGCTGCTGGCGCTGATCGCCGCCGCCGCGCCCGCCACCGCGCAGACCGGCTCCGCCGCCCCGGCCGCTCCCGCCGCCAACGCGCAGGACGCGGGCGATCCCAACGACGTCATCGTCACCGCGACGCGGCGCAGCGAGCGGCTGCAGGACGTGCCGATGAGCGTCACCGCCTTCAGCCAGGAACAGCTGACCCAGAAAGGCATCGTCGGCTTCGAGGGCATCGCGCGCGAAACCCCGGGCGTGGTGCTCGACCAGCGCAGTGCCAACAATGTCAGCGTCACCACACGCGGCATCTCGACCAACGGCTATCAGGCCGGTTTGCAAAGCAGCACCACTGTCTATCTCGACGAGCTGCCGCTCACCACGATCGGCAATTCGGTCACGCTCGACCCCAATCTCTACGATATCGAGCGGGTCGAGTTCCTGCGCGGCCCGCAGGGCACGCTGTTCGGCTCGGGTTCGCTGTCGGGCGCGCTACGCATCCTGACCCAGGCGCCGGACCTGACGAAGAGCGACGCCTCGGCGCTGGCCGATATCGGCGTGACGCCCGATGGCGGGGGCATCCGCCAGCGCTACAACGGCATGGTCAACGTGCCGCTGGCGAGCGACACGCTCGGCCTGCGCGTGGTCGGTTTCTACCGCCATGAGGAAGGCTTTATCGACAATGTTGGCACCGGCGTGAAGAACGCCAACACGCTGAGCGACTGGGGCGGTCGCGCCAGCCTGTTATGGAAGCCGAGCGAGGCGCTGAGCATCCGCCTGACCGGCATCTACGAGAACAGCCATCCCGAGGACGCCTCGCTGACCACCCCGTCGCTGGGCGACCGCAAGCGCTACACCACCATCCCAGATCTCTACACCTCGAAGACCCAGCTCTACAGCGCGACGATCGACTATGGCATGGACTTCGCGCACCTCACCAACTCGACCAGCTATGGCTATCAGGACGGCCAGTTCGACGTCGACCTGACCGGCACTTTCGCCAGCGCCACGGTGCCGATCAACAAGGCCATTCCCTTCTATCTGTTCGACCACGGCATCTGGAAGACCTCCGTGCAGGAGACGCGTCTATCCTCCAACCCGGGCGGCAAGATCGACTGGACGGTCGGCGCCTATTATCTCCACCGCGATCTCTATCTCGACGGACGCGAGACATCGACCCCCGCGTTCCTTGCCGCGCGCGGCATCACCGGCCTGCCCGCGGACGGCACCTTCGTCACCTTTCCCAGCGATACGCGTACCTATGAGCTGGCCGGGTTCGGCGATGTCACCTGGCATGCCACGTCGCAGCTTGCCGTGTCCGGCGGCATTCGCTGGGGCAAATATGGCGGCACAGTGGACACCTTCCCCGGGTTCAACTCGGCCTATTTCACCTATGCGCTGTTCGGCATCTCCGGGCCGCTGGCCCAGGTGCCCACCGCGGCGACGCACACCCGCTACCCGAGCGCTTCGAAGGCGTCGTGGAAGGCGAGCGTGAACTATCAGCCATCGCACGACCTGACGCTCTACGGCACGGTCTCCACCGGCTACCGCACGCCGGTCTATAACGGGCGTGCCGGCAGCGTGAGCACGGTCGATCCCACCGATCTGGTCATTCCGGCCGGCGCGGGATCGGATAATCTCACCAATTACGAGGTCGGCGCCAAGGGCCGCTTCCTCGACGGCAAGCTGACCGTCAATCTCGCGGCCTATTATATCGCCTGGCGCAACATCCAGGTGCAGGCCAACCGCCAGTCGGACTCGATCCAGTTCGCCACCAACATCGCCGGCGCGGTGAGCAAGGGGATCGAGGCCGAGATCACGCTGACCCCGACGCGCGGCCTGACCTTCGGCCTCAACGGCTCGATCAACGATTCCAAGGTCACCGACATCACTGCGCAGCAGGCCGCGATCTCCGGCGCGGTAAAGGGCGCGCGCCTCGCCGCTCCGCACCTGCAGGGCGCCTTCTTCGGCAGCTACGGCTATAGCCTGGGCAGCGGGGCAAGCGGCTTCACCAGCTTCCAGATCGAGCATGTCGGATCCTTCCCCAACGGCTTCCCCAATGTCCCGGGCAAGCCGGGCGTGGCGAGCGCGCTCTATGCGCCGTCCGACACCTACACCTATGTCAACGTTCAGACCGGCATCCGGATCGGCAAGTTCAGCACCACCTTCTATGTCGAGAATCTCGGCAACAGCCGGGCGACCACCTATGTCCACCCCGAATCCTTCGTCTACAGCCGCTACGCCATCCTGCGCCCGCGCACCTTCGGCGTGCGGGTCGGTTACGGGTTTTGAAGACGGAGCCGGGGGCGCGACGTTGACGCTCCGGGTAGAGGAGGGCACCGTCGCGACAATGAGCAAGCACCCGGTCCCGGCGGCGGGCGACGCGCCGCCCGAGCGCCCCCGCGCGAAGAAGCACAAGGAGCGCGCCCGCGAGGCGTCGATCGAGCGTATCCTCGACGCCGCCGAGGAGCTGTTCGCGGAATATGGCTATCACGGCTTCACGCTGAAGCAGGTCGCCGCGCGCGTCGGCGTCAGCTCGACGCTGATCCACTACCATTTCAACGGCAAGGAAAGCATCTACGAAGCGGTGTGGGCGCGCAAGGTGCCCGCCTCCACGCGGGGGCGGCTCGAGGCGCTGCGGCGTTATGCCGAGGAGGCCGGCGACAATGTCACGGTCGAGGGCGCGCTGCACGCCTGGATCGACCCCGATCTCAAGCTCCATCAGGACGACCCGGATTACTGGGCGGCGATCGGCAAGATCAGCGCCCAGGCCAACAGCGCCGCCGGCTGGGGCGCCGGCAAGATGACGAAATACTTCAACCCTGTCGGCATCGCGCTGATCGAGCTGCTGAAGAAGGCCATGCCCGACTGCGACGAGGAACGAATCTTCTGGGGCTATCACTTCCTGTCCGGGGCGATGACCCACAATATGGCGCGCACCGGCCGGCTCGACGAACTGTCGCACGGGCTGTGCTCGTCCGACGACTTCGCCGCGATCCGCCGGCACATGGCGACCTTCATGGCGGCGGGGTTCAAGGCGATCTGTCAGGGTGGCGGAGAAACGCGCGACTGATGGTTGCGGGCGGGCCGGGCGCTGGCGCAACTCGACCTGATGCAGGCCGATTTCGCGAGGCGCTGTCAGCGACAATGAAATTGGTCGGGCTGCCCGAGCTTTTGTAACCATCGGCTCGCGAGCAGCGAACCCGGGAGGTCACGAAACAGAGGAGCTCCCACCATGCACAAATCGTTGAGAGGCGCGATTGCGGCCTCGTTCATCATCCTGGCTCAAGCTGTCGCTCCGATCGCCGCGTCGCCGGCCATTGCCGGCGTCAAGGGATCGACGTCGCAGGTCAATCTCGACGAGCGCGGTGTGGCGCTCGGCGGCTTCGACCCGATCGCCTATTTCGACAGCGGCAAACCGACGCCGGGCATGCCGGCGTTATCCGCGACCTATGGTGGAGCGCGATACCTGTTTGCCACCGCTGCGCATCGTCGCACCTTCCTTGCCAACCCGCGCAAGTACATTCCGGAATTTGGCGGCTTCTGTGCCACCGGCGCGGCGTTCGGCGAGAAGGTCGACGTCGATCCGCGGACCGGCAAGGTGGTGAACGGCAAGCTGTATCTGAACAACGGCCCCCGCGCGCTCGCGATCTTCAATAAGGACACGCCCGGGATTGTCGGCAAGGCGCGCGCAAACTGGCCGAGCGTGAAGGACAAGGCCTTTTGAGCGCCCACCGCCCTTTGACTGTTGCGGCGTTTGCGTTGTCGGCTGCCGCGGCGATTGGGCAACCAATCGTCGCGGCAGGCGGCCCGCCGGTCTTGTCGGCAGCGGCGGCACGTACAGGTTCGGCGCAGCTCCCCGAGATCGAGCTGGACGACGGTTCGCGATATCTGGAGCGTAGCGCGCGTGGAAAGGTTCTCGTCGTGAACTTCTGGGCGAGTTGGTGCGGTCCTTGTCGGGAGGAACTGCCCAGTCTCGATCGCCTGGCCGCGCGCCGGCGCGACATCGTCGTCATCGCCGCGTCGGTCGACGCCGACCGCAATGACGCTCGCACAGCGTTCGCCGGCCAATATCCCCATCTCCACCTGGGCTTTTCGCCCATTGCGCAGGTCAGGCGCTATGGCGCGCTCGGCACGCCATATTCGGTGATCTTCGATCGATCCGGCCGGGAGGTCGCCCGCGTGCCGCGCGCCATCGACTGGGGCGGCGCTCAGGCGATCGCTATGCTGAAACGAGGCCGATAAGGTGGGTAAGCTTTTGGGCATGCCGAGCATGACCGCCTGAATCTCAGGCCGGCGCGATGCCCGCGAGGGCGAGAACGCCTTCCATGCCGCGGCTTGTGATCGCCGGTCGCGTATCGAGCGGTTCTACGGGAAGGTCGAAGCGATTGACCCAGGCGGTGCGGTAGCCGAACCATGTCGCCCCGGCGGCATCCCATCCGCCGAATGCCGCGAAGCCGATATGCGCGCGCGGAAGCCCGAATGCGCGCAGCGCCATGGCATAGGCTTCCGGAGCGGGTTTGAAGCGGCCGACGGCGTCGGTGCTGAGCGGCGCTTCGAAATATCCGGCGATGCCGTTGGCCGACATGTTCGCGTTCAACGTTTCGACGCCGAGGTTGGACAGGAAGGCGAGGCGCACGCCGGCGGTGTGGAGCCTGGCCAGCGCCGGTTTGACATCCGGCCACAGGTCGAGCGCATCATATGCGCCGACCAGCTGCTCCCGCGTTCTCGCGTCGAGCGGCACCTTCATCGTCTCGGCGACATAGCGGAGCGCGGCGTCGGCGAGCGTCCGGAAATCGGCATATCGGCCGGCGGCCGTTTCGAGCCAGCTATAGCCGAAGAGCTTTGCCGACCACTGCGAGGCGAGGGCGTCGCCCCGCTGGCCCAGCAACGCCCGCGCCCTGACGGCAACCCCGCGCGGGTCGAAGATGGCGAGTCCGTCGAAGGCGATCGCCTTGATGGCCGGCGCGGCCGACTGGCCGAGCGCCGGCGTCGCCATCGCTCCGGCCAGCCCGGCCAGCCCGGCCAGCACGGTGCGACGGTCGATCGAATGGTGCGACATCGTTCTTCCAATCGCCCGGGAATCAGTGCGCGGCGGGCGCGGAGGGCCGGCGCAGCAGACAATCGAGCGACCAGCCGCCTCCGCCGCGGAACATCAGCGGCAACAGGATCGCCGCCCAGCTCAGATGCGTCGGCCAGGCGTCGGGATAGACGAAGATCTCGATCGTCAGCGTCATGGCGAACAGCGCCGTCGCGGAAAGGCGCGTCAGCAGCCCGAGGATGAGCAGGATGGAGAAGACGTGCTCCGACCAGGTCGCCAGCACTGCGGCCACTTCCGGCGGGACGAGCGGCAGAACATATTCCGTGCGAAAGAGTTCGTAGGTGCCGTCGGTGATGTGGATGATGCCATCCACCTTCGTTCGCCCCGAGGTAAAGAAGACGGCGGCGATGCCGAGACGGCCCGCGAGCAGCAGCGCTGCATCGGGCATCGCGGCGGACAGGCGGTCGAGGATTCGCCCGACAGGGGCAATCGGCCAAGTCATGGCTGTTCTCCGTTGCACGGTTGCGGCCGGGGCGGGTCACGCCCCGGCCGAGCGGATCACGATTTCGGCGTTAGCGAGCCGAAGCCCTTCGGGGTTCTGGCCTTGACACAGGTGCCGGCCTTGACGAGCTTCCAGGCGTTGCCCTGATAGTCGACCTTCGACGTGCCGGCGCAGCTCGTGCCGGCGCCGGCCTTGCAATCGTTCTTGCCCGCACGGGCGATGCCGTAGCATTTCTCCATTGCGGGCCGGGTCTGGGCGGCGGCGTTGGCGGCAACGGTCGCGCCGACGGTCGTGACCGCCAGCGCCGCCGCGAGGCTCGCATATGACTTGCGCATATGAATTTCCTTCGATGATGCCTCGATGACGCGCGACCCGGAACGGGGGGCACCGGGTCGCGCGGCGGCCGGGAAGGAGACAAGAATGCCCCGGCTACCTGACCCAGTTCGCGCGTTGCGTGCCGCCGGTTACACGATGCGTGCTTCGATGCCTGGGCGGTCTGGCCTTGCGCGCTGTAACTTCTAGGCGTGTTCCGTCGAACCGGCAGGCAGGGAGTGCGAATGCGGGCAAGCGAGAACGATTTGCGGTGTTTGATGATCAATGGGCTCGACGGCAATGCCGCCGACCATGCCGCATTGCTGCGCCTTCTCGTCCCCTTGCTTCGCGCCTATTACCGTCGCCGGGCGAATGGTGGCGAAGACGATATCGAGGACCTTGTGCAAGAGACGCTTATCGCCGTTCACACCAAGCGGGCGACCTATGATCGCGATCGTCTCTTTACCGCCTGGTTGTTCGCCATCGCCCGCTACAAGATGATCGACCATTTCCGCCGCGTGCGACGACTGCAGCCGATCGACGGCCTCGAAGACGTGCTGGTCGCCGAAGACTTTGAAAAGGCATCCAGCGCGCGTCTCGACGTGGAGGAATTGCTGGACACCCTGCCGGCCAAACAGGCGCGCGCGATCCGCGCGACGCGGATCGAGGGCCTGAGTGTCGCGGAGGCGGCGGCGGCGAACGGTGTGGGCGAATCCGACGTCAAGGTGTCAGTGCATCGCGGGCTCAAGTCGTTGATGGCGCGCATCCAGGGGAGCGGTTGATGAACACCGAAGACCTGATCGCGCGCCTTTCGACGGAGGTTTCGCCGGTCCGACGGTTCACCGTGAGCCGCCGCTTGACCGCGGGCGTCCTGTGCGGCGCCGTCGTGTCCCTGATATATGTGGTGCTGGCGATGGGTGTGCGCCCGGATATCGGCAGCGCGATGCACGGCTTCTCGTTCTGGATGAAATGGGCCTACACCATTTCGCTGTCGATCGCGGCGCTTGCGATGACCGTCCAGCTCGCCCGGCCGGATAGCGGGCGGTTGCGCTGGGCCTGGGTGGTCGCCGTGCCGGTATTGCTTCTGGCGGGCGTGGGCGCGGTTGAACTGGTCCGAACGCCGCGTGGCGAATGGCTGGCAATGTGGCTGGGCGAAAGCTGGATGTATTGTCCGTGGCGCGTGGTCACGCTGGCGATGCCGATCTTTGTGGGTTTGCTCTGGTCGTTCCGGCGCCTTGCGCCGACGCGGTTGCGTGCTGCGGGCGCGGCTGCCGGGCTCGCCGCGGGTGCTTTCGCGGCCATGGTCTATTGCCTGCATTGCCCGGAGGTATCCGCGCTGTTCGTGCTCACCTGGTATTCGTTGGGCATCTTGCTCGCCGCCGGGCTGGGCGCGCTGCTGGGCCCCCGCCTGCTGCGCTGGTGACGATGCGGTCGTTGTAACCAGGGCGCCGCCTACGCCGAACCGGGAGAGCCAATCAGGCAATCTCAATTCAGGAGTATGCAATGACCATGATCCGAACCGGCGTGAGCTTCGCCGCTGCCGCCGCCGTTGTCGCCATCACCGCGGTCGCCCCGACCATGGCCGTCGCCAAGGGTGGGGCGAAGGTCCATTGCTACGGCGTCAACGGCTGCAAGGGCCAGTCGGACTGCAAGTCGGGCAACCATGATTGCAAGGGCCAGAACGACTGCAAGGGTCAGGGCTTCAAGGAAATGGCGCTCAAGGCCTGCACCGCCGCCGGCGGCAGCACCACCGCACCGAACTGATCGCTTCGGGCCCGGCCTCCCTCCCCCCCCCAACCGGCCGGGCCCACCCCCTTTTCGGAAAAGCCAGACATGAGCGCTACTTTTGCCGGCTTCGGGCTCGGTCTTCGCAAGCCGCACTACCGGGAATTCCTCGAACACCGTGTGGCGGTCGATTTCGTCGAGGTGATCTCCGAGAATTTCATGGTCGACGGCGGGAAACCGCGTCAGATTCTGCGCGATGTGCGCCAGCGGTATCCGGTGGCGCTGCACGGCGTCTCGATGTCGCTTGGCTCGGCCGACGGATTGGACGGGGCGTATCTGGCGCGGTTGCGCGCGCTGGTCGACGAGATCGAACCGCTGTTCGTCTCTGATCATCTCAGCTGGAGCCGGAGCGAGGGCTTCAACGCGCACGATCTTCTGCCGCTGCCCTACACGCGCGAGGCGCTAGATGTGGTGTGCGCCAATATCGCGCGGGCGCAGGAGGCGCTGCGTCGCGAGATGCTGATCGAAAACCCCTCCAGCTATATCGACTTCGCGCCCGCCGACATGTCCGAGTGGCAGTTTCTCGACGCGGTCTGCGCACGCACAGGCTGCGGGCTGCTGCTCGACGTCAACAACGTCTTCGTCAGCGCGACCAATCACGGGTTCGACGCGATCGCCTATCTGGACGGCCTGCCGCACGACCGCGTCCGCCAGATTCACCTCGCCGGCCATAGCGCGGGCAAGCACCTGCTGATCGATACGCACGATCGCGAGGTTCCGGCATCGGTGTGGGATCTCTATGCCCATGTGCTGCCACGCCTCGGACCGGTCGCCACGATGATCGAGCGCGACGACGACATTCCGCCGCTCGCCGACCTCCTCGCCGAACTCGACGTCGCACGGCGGATCGGGCGTGCGGGTGAGAAGAGGGCGGCATGAGCCTGCTGGCGCTGCAACGCGACGTCCGCGCCTGGCTGGTCCACGAGGACCGGTCGGCGGCCCGGCGGATCGGCGAGAGCGCCGCCGCAGGACTCGATGTCTATATGAACAACTATCGCGCGCAGCTTATTGCGTGCCTCGACGAAGCCTTTCCCCATACCCGCGCGTGGCTCGGGGGCGATCTCTTTCTGCAGTCGCTCGTCACGCACATCGACCGCGTTCCGCCGAGCAGCTGGACGCTCGACGCCTATGCGCGCGATTTTCCGGCGACGTTGTCGAGCGCCTTCGAGGATGATCCGGAGGTCGGTGAACTCGCGTGGATCGAATGCGCGCTGGGCGAGGCATTCGTCGGCCCCGATGCGACCGAGCTCGGCATGGACCAGCTTGGCGACATCGACTGGGCAAAGGCGGTTTTGCACCTCCCGCCAACGTTCGATCATCGACCGCTATGGACCAACGCCGCCGCGCTCTGGTCGGCCATCGATGCGGGCGACGTCCCGCCGCCAGTCGAGTATCTCGAGGAAAGTTTGCCCGTTATCGTCTGGCGGCGAGGGCACATATCGCACTTTCGCACCGCGGAGGCGCAGGAACTGATGTGCCTGCTCCTCGTCCGGTCCGGCGTCTCGTTCGAAGGACTGTGTTCGCGACTCGTCGACAGGCTGGGCGAAGAGCGCGGCGTCGGGCAAGCGGGGCAATATCTGGCGCAGTGGGTGTCCGAGGGTCTCATCGCGGGTTTCAGCTGCGCGGACAATTGACTGGACCGTGAACCCGGTCGCTTCGCGCTCCTGAATGATCGTTGCCGTCGGCGGGACGATCATAGGCACCGGTCATCGAAACCATAGCAAGAGCCGATTTCACTCCCCCGCCGCCGTTCGCGATAGCGGCCCTGTCAAACGCGACCTTCGCCGACAGGAGACCAGTATGAAATATCCGCTTATCCTCGCGCCGCTCATCGCTGTCGCCGCGCTCACCGGCGCCCCCGCCACCGCCGCCGGAACCAGGGCCGCCACCGCCACGCCGGTCGCCGCCGCCGACGGCGTCGTGCAACTGCGCAGCGCCAGCGGCTTCGACCAGACCGTCGCGCAACTCAAGGCCGATGTCGCGGCCAAGGGCATCCGCTTCTTCGACGCGATCGACCAGAGCGGCCTTGGCGAGGGCGCGGGACTCAAGATCCGCCGCTCGACCCTGGTGCTGTTCGGCAACCCGCCGCTCGGCGTGCAGTTTCTCCAGTCCAATCCCTATGCCGGGCTCGACTGGCCGGTGCGCATGCTGGTGCTGGAAGACACCAGCGGCCAGGTGTGGGTGGCGTGGACCGATTTCGGCTTCATCGCACGGCGCTATCGCATCACCGACCGCGCTGCGCAGTTCAGGATGGCCAGCGAGGTCGCCGCCTCGATCGCCGGCGCCGCGACGCGCTGATGTACGGCTGGGCTGCCGCCGCCATCGCCCTGATGTCCGCCGCGCTGATGGGTCTCGCCATCCAGCGCGGCGCGACCTGCATGGTCGCGGCGGTCGATGAGATCGTCACGATGCGCCGCGCGACGCGCGCGCTGGCGCTGGGCGAGGCGGCATTGTGGGTCGGCGGGTTGCTCGCGCTGGCCCAGCTCGCCGGCTTGTTCGCCATGTCCCCGGCGCGTTATCCGCCGAGCGGCGCGACGGTGGCGGGCGGCGTGCTGCTCGGCCTCGGCGCCTGGATCAACCGCGCCTGCGTGTTCGGTGCGATCGCCAGGATCGGCTCGGGGCAATGGGCGTGGCTGGCCACGCCGGTCGGTTTCTATTTCGGCTGTCTCGTGCCGCTGCACGGCGCTGCCGCGTTGCCCGGATCGCAGCATGTCGCGCCATTCGCGCATGCCGGCATCGTCGCTATCGCCATTGCCGTGCCGATCATGTGGCGGCTTGCCGAGGCGGCGCACGCACCCGGCTTCTTCGCGCATCTGTGGCATCCGCACCGCGCCACCTTGCTGATCGCCGCGACCTTCGTGACGACGCTGCTGGCGGTCGGGCCATGGGCCTATACCGACGCGCTCGCCGCGCTGGCGCATGGCATGGAGGCGCGTCTGACGCTGCGCCTGGCGATGGTGCTGGCGCTGCTGGGCGGCGCGATCGCCGGGGGATGGATCGCCGGCCTGCTCAACTCGACGCCGCCGCGCGCGCGCGATGTGCTGCGCTGCGCTGCCGGCGGCGCTTTGATGGGGGTCGGCGCGATGCTGGTGCCGGGCAGCAATGACGGGCTGATCCTGATCGGACTGCCGTTGCTGCTGTCTTATGCCTGGGTCGCGGTGTCGGTGATGGCGCTGTCGATCGCCGGCGCGATCACGCTCGCGCGGCGGGTCGAACGGCGCGCGGTTCGGGTCGCGGCCTGATCGTCTCGCAGCAGCGGCAAGCTGGCAAAAATCGTTGAGAGATGGTAACGAAACGGGCGCGCCGGAGGGGAGGCGACGATCATGGAAATGCAGCAGGTCCGCTATTTCGTCGCGCTGGCCGAGACGCTCAATTTCACGCGCGCGGCGGAACGCTGCAATGTCAGCCAGCCCGCCCTGACCCGCGCCATCCAGCAGCTCGAGCATGAGCTGGGCGGTCCGCTGTTCCACCGCGAACGCAACAACACGCATCTCTCCGAGCTCGGCCGGATGATGCTGCCCTATCTCGAGACCGTCGAGGCATCGACCCAGGCCGCGCGTCAGGCCGCCAGAGCGGCGAAGAAGATCGAGAACATCACGCTGACGATCGGCGCCATGTGCACGATCGGGCCGCAACTCGTCGCCGATCTGATCGTGCGCTTTCGCGCCGCGCATCCCGATGTCGAGGTCACCGTGGTCGATGGCGAGGCGCAGGCGATGATCGCTGCGCTGGAAAAGGGCGACCTGCAGATCAGCATCATCGGCGTGCCCGAGGAATTGCCCGACTCGCTCCACCAGGTCCCGGTGTTCACCGAGCGCTTCGTCATCGTCTTGCCGCCGGGCCATCCATGGGCGCGCAAGAACGCGATCCGCGTCGCGGACCTCGATGGCGAGCCTTATGTCGGGCGCACCAATTGCGAGGTGTTCCAGACCGTGACGGAGGATTTCGCGCGCCGGGGCGTGACCACCAAGAAGGTGTTCAGTTCACCGCGCGACGAATGGGTACAGAAGATGATCAAGGCCGGGCTCGGCTTCGGCTTCTTCCCGGAATATTGCGTCACCGATCCGGAATTGGTCATCCGACCGCTGATCGAGCCGGGCTATAAGCGGACCATCTACCTCGCCACGGTGCGCGGGCGGCCGCATTCACCGGCGATCGGCGCGTTCGTGCGCGAGGCGCGGCGTCACGTTTGGCCGCGATCCGGCGCATCGCTTTCGCAGGATGCGCAATAGCCACTGCGTTCGACCAACAGGTCGTGACAATTTGACAGGGCGTCGAGTGCGGCCGGAAGGCCGGCATGCACCGCCGTCTGGATCAGCACCTCGACGATCTCCGCGCGGCTCCAGCCGAGATGCAGTGCAGCCTCGACATGCTGGCGCAGTTGCGCGGAGGCCCTGCCGAGCGCGGCATGCGCGGCGATGGCGGCGAGCTCGCGCTCCTTGAGGTCGAGTCCAGGCCGCGCGAAGATCTCGCCATAGGCAAAGCCGATGGCAAGGCGGGCGAAGTCGGGCGCGATTTCGGCAACGCGGTTGCGCCGGGTGTCCTGGCCGGCACCGGTTTGCGCCAGCACATCGAGGCCGACGCGATACGGATCTGTCACATCACGATCCCGCTTGATTTGAACATGGGTGCGCGGTGCCCGCAGGGGTTGCAGGCACCGCGCGAGGAGGCGGCGGGTTTCGGGGGCAGGGAACCGGCCGCCTCCATGACGGACGCTGCTTCAGCGCGCCTTGACGTCCGCCGAGAGCAGTTCGGAAGCGACGCTGCCGGTGTTCTTCCACCAGTGCGAGATACCGCCGGATTCGCTGGCTACCTCGCCGGCGCGGTGGACGATCGGGTCGGCGCAGCTGCTGCGATATTCGGTCATCTCGCCGGTCACGACGATGATCAGCGCAGGGCGGCCGGCATGGCTGTGCAGCGGCACGATGCCGCCCGGCTGAACGACGAGGCGGCGCAGGCGCAGGTCGCGCCCATCGACGTTGATCTCCTTGCCGAGATCGACCGAGCCGATGACATCGTCGGTGACCGCGACCGGCGCGGTCGCCGCACCGGTCAGCGGGTTGGCGGCCATGCGGCCGGCGGGGCAGGTGCCGGCAAAGGCCGGGGCGGCGATCAGGGCGGTGGCGGTGGCGGCGAGCGCCGCGGTCAGGCGTAGGTTGAGCTTCATGGCGATGGTCCTTCTGGTGAAATGAAACCGTGTCACGGGAGGCGGCGCGGCCGGCGCGGGGTGCCAGGGCAGTGGCGGAGGAGATTTGGCCGGAGCTGGCCGCTTCTCGTGACGACCTGAAATTTAGGCGCGTTCCGCCGGCGGGGACATTCGATTGTCCGCATGGTTTCCATGCAGGAACGGCATTTCAGTCAGCGCCCCCGGACGGTCATCCTTGGAACGACAGCTTCCCAGGAGACACCCATGACCGTTCAACCCCTGCAACAGATGCACGCCGCGCGACCGCTCGCCGGCCGCGTCGCCATCGTCACCGGATCGACCAGCGGCATCGGCCTGGGCATCGCCCGCGCGCTGGCCGAAGCCGGTGCCGACATCGTGCTCAACGGCCTGGGCGAGATGGAGGCGATCGAGACGACGCGTGGCGCACTCGCCGATTCGTGCGGTGTGCGCGTCACCTATGACGGCGCCAACCTGATCGACCCCGACGGTGCCGTCGCGCTGGTCGAGAACGCCATCGCCGGCTTCGGCAAGGTCGATATCCTGGTCAACAATGCCGGCATCCAGCACGTTTCGCCGATCGAGGATTTCCCGGCGGCGAAGTGGGACGCGATCATCGCGCTCAACCTGTCGGCGGCGTTCCACACCATCCGCACCGCCTTCGCGCCGATGAAGGCCGCCGGCTGGGGACGCATCGTCAATGTGGCCTCGGCGCATGGCCTGGTCGCCTCGCCGTTCAAGGCCGCCTATGTCGCCGCAAAACATGGCGTGGTCGGGCTGACCAAGACCGTCGCGCTGGAGGGCGCGCGCTTCGGCGTGACCTGCAACGCGATCTGCCCGGGTTATGTCTGGACCCCGCTGGTCGAGAACCAGATCGAGGACACGGCAAAGGCGCGCGGCATCAGCCGCGAGGCGGTGATCGAGACGGTTCTGCTCGCCGCCCAGCCGAGCAAGCGCTTCGCCACGGTCGAGGAGCTCGGCGCGCTGGCGGTGTTCCTGTGCTCGGACGGCGGCCGGTCGATCACCGGCGCGGCCTTGCCGGTCGATGGCGGGTGGGTGGCACAATGAGCACGCCGGCCTCGTTGCAGCCCTGCGCCAGCACGCTGCGACCCGAGCTCTCGGCCTATTTCGTGATCAGGCGCGTGTTCCCGACGCCGCTCGAACGGATCGACGCGCCGACGCGCGGCGTGCTCGCCGAGCTGGCGCGATACGGCCGGCCATGACGCCCCGCGAACATGTCGTGATCGTCGGCGCCGGCTTTGGCGGGCTCGCCGCAGCGCGCGCGTTGGCGCGCGCTGCGGTCGACATCACGCTGATCGACCGGCGCAACCATCATCTGTTCCAGCCGCTGCTCTATCAGGTGGCGACCGCCGGCCTGTCGCCCGCCGACATCGCCGCACCGATCCGCGCCATCCTGCGCGACCAGGCCAATGTGCGGGTCATGCTCGACACGGTGATCGGTATCGATCGCGAAGGCCGGCGCGTGATTCTCGCCGACGGGGCGCCGGTCGGCTACGACAGCCTGATCATCGCCACGGGAGCGCGGCACAGCTATTTCGGCCGCGACGACTGGGCGGCGCACGCGCCGGGCATCAAGACGATCGACGACGCCACCGCGGTGCGCCGCAAGGTGCTGCTCGCGCTCGAACGCGCCGAGAACGAGATCGACCCGGCGCGCCGCCAGGCCCTGCTCACCTTCACGGTGATCGGCGGCGGCCCGACCGGGGTCGAGATGGCCGGCGCGATCGCCGAACTCGCCCGGCGATCGGTGTCGCGCGATTTCCGCAGCATCACGCCGCATTGCTCGCGCGTGCTGCTGGTCGAGGCCGGACCCCGCCTGCTCGCCGCCTTTCCCGAGGCGCTGTCTAACAGGGCGCAACGCGCGATCGAGGAGCTTGGCGTGACGGTGCTCGCCGGCAAGCCCGTTTCGGCGATCACCGATCGTTATATCGATGTCGGCGGCATCCGCGTGCCGACCCACACCGTGATCTGGGCAGCAGGCGTCGCCGCCTCGCCCGCCGCCTTGTGGCTCGACGCGATGGCCGATCGTGCCGGACGCGTGCTGGTCAGGCCCGACCTGACCGTGCCGGGTTATCCGGAGATCAGCGTGATCGGCGACACCGCCGCTTTCGCCGAACCGGGGGGCCGCGTGCTGCCCGGCGTCGCGCCGGTCGCCAAGCAACAGGGCCGCCACGTCGCGCGCAACATCGCGCGCGGTCGTGCCGTGCCGTTCCGCTACCGCGATTACGGGAATCTCGCGACGATCGGCCGCCACCGCGCGGTGATCCATCTCGGGCGGCTGCGGCTGTCGGGCGGCTTCGCCTGGCTGCTGTGGTGCACCGCGCATATCTTCTTCCTCGCCGGCTTCCGCAACCGCCTCAGCGTCGGGGTGCACTGGCTGTGGAACTACCTGACCTTCGAACGCGGCGCCCGGCTCATCACCGGCGACCCCGCCCCCCATTTTCCAGGAGAATGACCATGTCTCGCCTTACCCTTCACGACGAACTACGCCGCCACGGCCAGCAGGTGCTGGTGCTCCAGGGCGGCGGCGCGCTCGGTGCCTATCAGGTCGGCGTCTATCAGGCGTTGCACGAGGCCGGGGTCGAGCCCGACTGGGTGATCGGCACCTCGATCGGCGCGATCAACGCCGCGATCATCGCCGGTAGTCGCGCCGACGAGCGCATGGAGCGGCTGCGCGAATTCTGGCGCCGCATGGAACATGGCCACGCCTTCGAATGGGCGCTGCCGACGCAGCTTTCGGCGATGTTCCGCAACTGGTCGACCGTGGTCGGCGGGCTACCGGCCTTCTTCACCCCCAACGCCGGCGCCTTTGTCAGCCCGCACAGCACATTGGGCGCGGAGGGCGCGGGCTATTATTCGGTCGAGCCGCTACGCAAGACGCTCGCCGACCTGATCGATTTCGACCAGGTCAATGCCGGCCCGGTGCGGCTGACCGTCGGTGCCTCGCGCGTGACGACCAGCGAGATGCATTATTTCGATTCGCGCGACACGCCGCTCGACCTGCGCCACGTAATGGCCTCGGGCGCGCTGCCGCCCGCCTTTCCCGCGGTGCGCATCGACGGCGAGCTCTATTGGGACGGCGGCATCCTCTCGAACACGCCGGTCGAGGTGGTGTTCGACGACAATCCGCGGCGCGATTCGATGGTCTATGCGGTGCATATCTGGAACCCGCACGGGGCCGAGCCCGAAACGATCTGGGAGGTGATGAACCGCCAGAAGGACGTGCAATATTCCAGCCGCGCCTCGACCCATATCAAGCGCCAGCGCCAGCTTCACAAGCTGCGCCATGTGATCACCGAATTGTCGGCGCTGGTACCGGCGGACAAGCGACAGTCGGCCGAGGTGGCGGGGCTCGCCGCCTATGGCTGCCCGACGCGCATGCACGTCATCCGCCTGCTCGCCCCGGCACTGGCCTGCGAGGATCACAGCAAGGACATCGACTTCAGCCCGGCGGGCATCCGCGCGCGCTGGGATGCCGGCTATGCCGACACGATGCGCACGCTGGAAGCCGGGCCGTGGCGCGCCGAGGTCGATCCGCTAGAGGGTTTCGTGCTGCACGAGGCGATGGGCGGCGAGATGATCCACACCTCCGCTGCCGGCTGAGCCGCCATCACCCGCGCGCATCGAAACGATGCGGTCCGGGTAGCGGACGCCGACGGCGTTTTACGCGAATGTCGTGCCGCACCCGAGAGGGAGCACCCCTTCGAAAGGAACCATGATGAAGACCGTCAATCTCGCCCTCACCGCCGCCGTCCTGTCGGCGCTCGGCGCCGCCGCGGCCCATGCCGGCCCGGTCGCGCCGCAGCCCGGCAAGGACAAATGCTATGGCATCAGCCTGGCCGGCAAGAACGATTGCAAGGCCGGTGCCGGCACCAGCTGCGCCGGCACCAGTCGCGTCGCCTATCAGGGTGACGCCTGGAAGTACGTTGCCAAGGGCAGCTGCACGCGCATCAAGACGCCCAAGGGCTTTGGCTCGCTGACCCCGAAGGGTTGAGGCGATGAACCGCCCGACCGCCGGCGTGGCTTTCAAGCCGCAGCATTTCGACGCGGCCATCGCCACGCCGGCGGCCGGGATGTGGTTCGAGGTCCATGCCGAGAATTACATGGTCGCGGGCGGCCCCCGGCTGATGATGCTGGAGGAGCTGCGCGAGGTTCGGCCGTTGTCGCTGCACGGCGTCGGCCTGTCGCTGGGCGGGGCCGAGCGGCCTGATGCGCTGCACCTCGCCAAGCTGGCGCGGCTGGTCGCGCGCTTCGATCCGTTCCTCGTCTCCGAGCATCTCGCCTGGTCGCGGATCGGCACGCGCTGCCTACCCGATTTGCTGCCGGTGCCGCGCACCGCCGAGGCCCTGGCCTGCGTCACGCGCAATATCGATATCGTCCAGCAGACCCTGGGCCGGACGATCCTGATCGAGAATCCGGCACATTACATGCCCAACGAAGGCGCGGCGTGGGACGAGCCTGATTTCCTGCGCGAGATCGTGTCACGCACCGGCTGCGGGCTGCTGATCGACGTCAACAATGTCGCGGTCGCCGCCGCCAATCTCGGCGAGGATGCCCAGGCCTATCTGGCTGCTTTGCCGCACCCGGCGATTGGTGAGATCCACATCGCCGGCCATTCGGCCGACCCGCTGCTCGGCGACGACCTGCTGATCGACAGCCACGACACCCCCGTTGCCGAATCCGTCTGGGCACTACTCGCCGACCTGCTCGATCATGCGGGGCATCGCCCGGTGCTGCTCGAGCGCGACGGCAACGTGCCCGATTTCGCCACCCTGATGGCCGAGCGCGATCGCGCCGCCGCCCTGCTCGAAGGAAAGGTTCACGCTCATGCCTGATCTTGCGACCTATCAACGCCGCTTCGTCGATGCGCTCGACGGCACGCGTCCCTGGCACCCCGCGCTGACGGTCTATCGCAACACCGCCCTGAAGGGCGCGATCGACGCGCTGGCCGACAACCATCCCACCGTATCGACGATCCTCGGCGCCACCGCCTTCCTTGCGCTGGCGGCCGATTTCGTCGTCGATCTGCCGCCGCAAAGCCCGGTGCTGGCCGATTATGGCGCCGGATTCGCCGACTGGCTGGAGACCCAGCCGATCGCCCAGGTGCTGCCCTATATTTCGGGCGTGGCGCAGATCGACCGGTTGCGCGTCGAGGCACATCTCGCGGTCGAGGGCGAGATGCTCGATCCACGGGCGCTCGCATCGGTTTCGGCCGAGCAATGGTCGGCGAGCGCCGTCCTGCTCCAGCCCGCCACCCGCTTCAGCTGGTTCACCGTGCCGGCGCCGTCGATCTGGCTCGCCCATCTCGGTGAGACGGCGGGCGAGATCGCGCCCGAATGGCGCGCCGAGGGTGTGTTGGTCACCCGCCGCCACGGCGCGGTGACGGCGCGCACGATCAACGCCGCCGAACATCGTATCCTGTTCGGCCTCAGGCTCGGCGAGACGATCGGCCAGGCCGCTGCGGTTGCCGCGACACTCTATCCGCAGACCGACATCTCCACCGCCTTTCGCAAGATCCTTGCGAGCGGCGCGCTCTCTTCGCTCCGCATCAAGGGAAAATGATCATGCTCGACACAACGACAGCCGCCTCCGCCGCGCGCCGCAACCCGCTCGACCGCTTCGCCGCGCTGGCGCGGCGTGCGCTCCCCATGTCGGCGCTGCTGCTGGTGCAGCGGCTCGGCGTCGCGGCGGTGTTCTTCCAGTCGGGGCGCACCAAGGTCGAGGGATGGTTCACGCTCAGCGACGGCACCTTCGAGTTGTTCCGCAGCGATTACGCCTTGCCGCTGATCCCGGCGGTACCGGCCGCCTATGCCGCGACCACCGCCGAGCATGTCTTCCCGATCCTGCTCGTGCTCGGGCTGTTCAGCCGTTTCTCCGCGCTGGCCCTCCTCGGCATGACGACGGTGATCGAGGTCTTCGTCTATCCCGATGCGTGGCCGACGCATCTCAGCTGGGCCGGGCTGATGCTGCCGATCATCGCGCTCGGCGCCGGGCGCTTCTCGCTCGACCGCCTGCTCGGCATCGAGTGAGGCGCGACGTGTCAGCCCAGCTGCACCGCTTTTCTAAGCGGTTGGGCCGCCAGCGGCCCATTGCCGACGGTGGACATTCCAGTCGATCACACACTGATTCAAACTGCCGCCGAACCCGGCAAGATTGCGGGCATGCTCAGCGCCATCCCGCCCGACACGCTATCGGTCAATTGCCTGTGGTCGTCCGACAGGTCCATGCCCCGCGCCCGCGACACCCGCCCGGGCAACGTTCCCGAAACGTCCAACATCGCGCGCCTGCCATTTCCCTGCCACCGCCCGCGGAATATGTTCGAAATTCCCTGCCAGCACCGCTGCGGCAGGGAATTTCACTGCTCCCATTCAGAGCACCCGTCGCCAACATCGTCCGCGCCAAGCATTGAGCTTGCCCGCCCGCTTGCTTACAGGCCGGACATGACCGAAGCCGCGATCGCCATCGACCAGTTGTGCAAGACCTATGCGGGCGGCAAGCGCGCGCTCGATGAGGTCAGTTTCGAGGTGCCGCGCGGCTCCGTCTTCGGGCTGCTCGGGCCGAACGGCGCGGGCAAGTCGACGCTGATCAACATCCTCGCCGGGCTGGTCAACAAGACCGGCGGTTCGGCGGCGATCTGGGGCTTCGACATCGACGATCATCCGCGCAACGCCAAGGCGTCGATCGGCATCGTCAACCAGGAGATATTGTTCGATCCCTTCTTCACGCCGTTCGAGACGCTGGAGATCCAGGCCGGGTTGTACGGCGTGCCCAAGGCCAAGCGCCGCACGATGGAGCTGCTCCGCGCGGTGCATCTCGAGGACAAGGCCAATGCCTATGCCCGCACGCTCTCGGGCGGGATGAAGCGCCGGCTGATGGTCGCCAAGGCGATGGTCCACCGGCCGCCGGTGCTGGTGCTCGACGAGCCCACCGCAGGCGTCGACATCGAGCTGCGCCAGCAGCTCTGGGCCTATGTCCGCAGCCTCAACGATCAGGGCGTGACGGTGGTGCTGACGACGCACTATCTCGAAGAGGCCGAGCAGCTGTGCGACCGCATCGCGATCATCAACCACGGCAAGGTCATCGCCAACAAGCCGACCCGCGAGCTGGTCGGCATGGCGCAGGAGAAGCTGGTCGAGGTGACGGTCGATCGCGACGTCGCCGTGGCGCCCGAGGCCGCCTGCTTCCAGAAGATCGAACTGAAGGGCGCGCGGGTGCTGGAAATCACCTACCGCAAGGACCAGGCCAATGCCGGCCAGGTACTCGCCGCGGTCCAGGCCGGCGGCTTCGGCATCGTCGAGGTGTCGACCAAGGAGCCTGATCTCGAGGATGTGTTCCTCAATTTGACGCGGGCGGCCAATGCCTGACTCGCAGCGCTCCGACATCCTCATCATCGGCTCGGGCGCCGCCGGGCTCACCGCCGCGCTAAACCTCGCCGATCGCTTCACCGTCACCGTGCTCGCCAAGGGCGCGATGAACGAGGGGGCGACGGCCTGGGCGCAGGGCGGCATCGCCGCGGTGCTCGAACCCGGCGACACCTTCGAGAGCCATATCGAGGACACGATGATCGCCGGCGCCGGTCTCAACGACCGCGCCACGGTCGAGTTCGTCGTCGACCGCGCGCCCGCCGCGATCGCGCGGTTGCAGGAACTCGGCGTGCCCTTCGCCACGGAAGGGAACGCGCTCCACCTCACCCGCGAGGGCGGCCATTCGCATCGCCGCATCGTCCATGTCGCCGACGCCACCGGCTGGGCGGTGCAGGAGGCGCTGCAGAAGGCGGCCGAGGCGCATCCCAACATCACCCTCGTGCCTGATCAGGTCGCCATCGACCTCGCCACCTCACGCCATGAGGAGCGCTATTCCGGCGCCGGTAATGTCTGGGGCGTCTATGCGGTCGACCGCAAATCCGGCCATGTTGCCCTTTACACCGCGCGCGCCACGATCCTCGCCACCGGCGGCGCGGGGCGGACCTATCTCTTCTCCACCGCGCCGCGCGGCGCGACCGGCGACGGCATCGCCATGGCGTGGCGCGCCGGCGCGCGCGTATCGAACATGGAGTTCATGCAGTTCCACCCGACCTGCCTGTACAATCTCGAGGTCAAGAACTTCCTGATCACGGAAGCCGTGCGCGGCGAGGGCGGGCAGCTCAAGATCCCCGACACCGGCCACCGTTTCATGCCCGATTTCGACCCACGCGCCGAGCTCGCCCCGCGCGACGTCGTGGCGCGCGCGATCGACCATGAGATCAAGCGGCTCGGGCTCGATTACGTCCATCTCGACATCAGCCACCAGCCGCCCGAGTTCATCCGCGAGCATTTCCCCAACATCTATGAAAAGCTGCTCGGCCTCGGCATCGACATGACGAAGCAGCCGATCCCGGTGGTGCCGGCGCAGCATTATACCTGTGGCGGCATCGTCATCGACCGCGACGGGCGGACCGACCTGCCCGGGCTGTACGCGGCGGGCGAGTGCACCCAGTCGGGCCTGCACGGCGCCAACCGTCTCGCCTCCAACTCGCTGCTCGAATGCTTCGTGTTCGGCGAGGCCTGCGCGCGCGACATCGCCGCGCGCTGGGACGACCTGCCCCCGGTCCCCGCGATCCGGCCTTGGGACGAAAGCCGCGTCACCGATTCCGACGAGGAAGTCGTGATCAAGCAGAACTGGACCGAAATCCGTCGCTTCATGTGGAATTATGTCGGCATCGTCCGCACCACCAAGCGGCTCGAACGCGCCCAGCACCGCATCAAGCTGCTGACGGCCGAGATCGAGGATTATTACGGCCATTTCCGTGTCACGCCCGACCTGATCGAACTGCGCAACCTGCTCCAGACCGCCGAGCTGATCGTGCGCTCGGCGCTGCACCGGCACGAATCGCGCGGGCTGCACTACACGCTCGATTACCCCGAGACGCTTCCCCAGGCGGTCGACACGGTACTCGTTCCTTGATCCTGCCCGCCTGGGCACGCGACCGCCTGTTCTGGGCGATCGTCGCTGTGGCCGCCCTGTTGCGCATCGCGGTCGCGGCATGGCCGGTGATCCATCATTCCGACGAGCTATGGCAGTATCTCGAACCCGCCCGCCACGTCGCCGGCGAGCCCTGGGTCCAGACCTGGGAGGCACGCGCCGGCGCGCGCGGCTGGTTGCTGCCGGCGCTGCTCGCCGGGCCGCTGGCGATCGGCAATGGGATCGCGCCGGGCACGATGCTCGGCATCTTCCTAGCGCGGCTGCCGTTCGTGCTGCTGTCGCTCGGCGCGGTGATCGGCGCGGCCGGGCTCGGGTTCCGCCTGTCGCGCGCACATGGGCTGATGGCCGGCTTCGTCGCCGCGATCTGGTGCGAACTGGCCTATTTCGGGCCGCGCACCCTGTCCGAGGCGATCGCCACGTCGCTGTTCGTCATCGCCGCCTGGCTGCTGCTCGGCGAGCGCCGTCCGCGCCGGCTGCTGCTCGGCGGCTTGCTGCTCGGCCTGTGCGCCGTGATCCGCTTCCAGTACGCGCCCGCGGTACTGGTGCTGATGCCGTTCGCCGCCGGGCTGCGCTGGCGCGACTGGGCGTTGCTCGCCGCGGGCGGCGCGGTTGCCTTGCTGGCCAGTGCGCTGGCCGATCTGGCGATGGGCGCGACGCCGTTCCTGTGGATGTTCCGCAACCTCCACCTCAACCTGATCGCCAATCGCAGCGCGACCTTCGGGGTCAGCGCGCCGCATGGCTATCTCGGCCTGCTCTGGGAGTTGTGGGGGCTGGCGGCGATCCCGATCGTCGGCCTCGCCATCGTCGGGGCGCGGCGCTACCCGGCGCTGATGGCGGCGGCGGTGGCCAACTTCGTCGTCCACTCGGCGATCGGGCACAAAGAGTACCGTTTTATCCTTCTGACCAATGCGCTGCTGCTCATGCTGGCGGCGATCGGCAGCGTCGATGTGTCGCGGATGATCACCGCGCCGCGTCGCCGCCTCGCGCTGATCGCGGCTGGCTGGTTCGCGTTGTCGGTCGGCACGGCGGCGCTGGGCAGCGCGGCCGACGAGTGGGGCGGCAACCGCCAACTCATCGGCGCGTGGCACCGCACCGGCCAGGCGCCCGCCTTGTGTGGTGTCGGGCTCTACCGCAACCATGATAGGCTGATCGCCAGCTATGCCCTGCTCGGCCGCGCGGTGCCGATCTACCAATATGACGCCGCCGATGCCGCCGCAGCGCAACGTTCGCGCGCCTTCAACATGGCGATCGCGCCCGCACCGCTGGGCGACGAACTGCCGGGCTTCCATCTGGTGAACTGCCCCGACCGACATGCGCGCGCGATGTGCGTCTATGCCCGGCCGGGCGGGTGCAGCGCGGCGCCCGACGACCGCAGCCGCGAGGTCAACGGCGTGCTCGAACGGCTGGACATTTGACGCGCGCCGCCTTCCGTAGAACTCCTGCATTGAATCCAAGGGCATGGCCCGAGATATTGATATGACCGTTTCATCGCGTGACACATGCGTTTCATCGCAAGTGTCACGGGCTAGGGATTTCTCAATGAGATTATGTCTCTATGTCATTTCCCGGGGACGTGGGGACATTTAGCCGGTGGTGCAGCCTATTCTTCCGATGAACCTTTCCCGACCTGCCACCGCGCTGGTGCTGGCGAGCGCGCTGTGCGCCTGCGGCCATGATACGCGCGTCCATGTCGCCGCGGCACCGCCGCCGCCCGCCTATCAGGTCGTCATCGCCGTCCCGCCGCCCGCGCCCAAGCCGGTGCCGGTTGCCGCGCCGCAGCCGCTCGTCGCCAGCATCACGACCCTGGGCAAGTCCTTCAACGGCCGGGTCGGCATCGCCGTGCGCAGCATCGACCAGGGCTGGAGCGTCGACAGCCAGGGCGACCAGCGCATGCCGCAGCAGAGCGTGTCGAAGCTGTGGGTCGCGATGACCGTGCTCGATTTCCGCGATTCGGGGCGGCTGAAGCTCGAAGACCCGATCACGCTGACGCGCGAGGACATGACGCTGTTCCATCAGCCGGTCGCCGCGCTGATCAAGGCGGACGGCTATCACACCACCGTCGGCGACCTGCTCCAGCGCGCGCTGACGATGAGCGACAATACCTGCAACGACCGGCTGCTGCGCTATGTCGGCGGCCCGGCTGCGGTGCGCGATTTCATCGTGCGCAAGGGGTTGGGCGACATCCGCTTCGGCCCGGGCGAGCGCCTGTTGCAGAGCCAGACCGCCGGCCTCGAATGGAAGCCGGAGTTCGCCTTCGGCAACGCCTTCACCCAGGCGCGCGCGCGGCTCGCGCCCTCGGCGCGGCTTGAGGCGTTCGAGCGCTATGTCGCCGATCCGCCTGACGGCGCCGCGCCGCTGGCGATTGCCGGCGCACTGGCCAAACTCAAGCAGGGCAGGTTGCTGTCGCCGAACTCGACGCAATATCTGATGGGCACGATGGAGCTCTCGCACACCGGGCGCCAGCGCCTGCGCGGCGCGGTGCCCGCGGGGTGGACCTTCGGCCACAAGACCGGGACCGGGCAGGATCTCGCCGGGCGAACGGCGGGTTACAACGATGTCGGCTTCCTCATCGCGCCCGACGGCAAGGCCTATTCGATCGCGGTCATGATCGGCGACACACCGCGCCCGATTCCCGAGCGGCAGGCGTTGATGCAGGCGGTGGTCGAGGCTGTTGTGGCGAACCACCGGGCGGCGTAAGCCCGGTCAGTCGAACCCGTCTTCCAGGAACTTGGCCGCCGCCGCGCAGTGCAGCGCGACGCCGCGGGCCATGGTCGCTTCGTCGATCGTCATCTTGGTGTTGTGGAGCGGCGGGTTGGTGCGCGGGTCGCTGCCGTCGGTCGCCACGCCGATGAAGGCCATCGCGCCGGGCACGTCGCGCAGCACATAGGCAAAGTCCTCGGCGCCCATCATCGGAGCGGGCATCACCTGCCACGCATCCTCGCCGCCCAGCGCGATCGCCTGGCCGCGCATCAGGTCATAGGCACGCGGGTCGTTCATCGTCACGGGATAGCCGCTCTCGAGACTCACTTCGCCGACCATGCCGTGCGCGGCGGCGATGTTCTCGACGATGCGCTTGAAGGCGTCACGCATCAGCTCGCGGGTACGCTCGGACAGGGTGCGCAGCGTACCGGTCATCTCGCAGGTCTGCGGCACGATGTTGTGCGCCGATCCGGCATTGATCTGGGCGATGGTCAGCACGGCCGGATCGCTCACCGGCACGCGGCGGGCGAGGAAGGTCTGCAGCGCGGTGACGATCTCGCAGGCGACCGGGATCGGATCGAGCGTGTCGTGCGGCATGGCGGCATGGCCGCCGCGCCCGCGGATCGTGGCGTAGAGCGTGTCGGTCGAGGCGAGCAGCGGCCCCTGACGGCTGACGAAAGTGCCGGCCGGCGCATTGGGCGAGATGTGCAGCGCGAAGGCCGCCTCGGGCCGGGCGATGTCGAGCAGGCCGTCCTCGATCATGTAGCGCGCGCCGTGATAGCCCTCCTCGCCGGGCTGGAACATGAACACGACGGTACCGGGCAGGCTGTCCTTGCGGGCGCACAGCGCGCGGGCGGCGCCGACCAGCATCGCGGAATGCGCGTCGTGGCCGCAGGCGTGCATCGCGCCTGGAACCTTGGAGGCGAAGGGCAGGCCGGTGTCTTCCTGCATCGGCAGCGCATCCATGTCGCCGCGCAGCAGCACGGTGCGGCCATTGTTGCGCCCGCCGCGCAGGATCGCGACGAAGCCGCTGGTCGACTTGCTCTCATGGATTTCCAGCGGCAGCCCGGCGATCGCGGCGCGCAGCTTGGCGGTGGTGCGGTCGCAGTGCAGCCCAATCTCCGGGTCGGCATGGATCGCCCGTCGCAGCTCGACCACATCGTCGAGTTCGGCCGCGGCGGCTTCGCCCCAGTCGACCACCGAATCCATCACGCCGTCCATCATGTTTCTCCTTGGGCGTCCGAACGCCTCAGACGATCAGAAGTCCCGCCAGCGCCGCCGACATCAGATTGGCGAGGCTGCCCGCGGCCAGCGCGCGCAGGCCGAGCCGGGCGATGGTCGGGCGCTGGTTGGGCGCGAGGCCACCAGTCACCGCCATCTGGATCGCGATCGACGAGAAGTTGGCGAAGCCGCACAGCGCGAAGGTCACCACCGCGACGGTGTGCGCCGATAGCTGCGCCTTGGCCTCGCTGAGATAGCTGAACGCGACGAACTCGTTGATCACCACCTTGGTGCCGAACAGGCCGCCGGCGGTGGTCGCCTCGTTCCACGGCACGTTGAGCAGGTACATGACCGGCGCGAACGCATGGCCGATGATCGCCTGGAAGGTCAGGTCGGGGTAACCGAACCAGGCGCCGACGCCCGACAGGATGCCATTGGCGAGCGCGACGAGTGCGACGAACGCCAGCACCATCGCGCCGACCGCGACCGCCAGCTTGACGCCGGTCTGCGCGCCCTCGGCGGCGGCCATGATGATGTTGGCGGGGCGTTCCTCGCCGAACGGGATGTCGCCCTCGACCGCCGGTTCCTTGCCCTTGTCGGCGGGGTCGTCGGGCATGATCAGCTTGGCCATCAGGATGCCGCCGGGCGCGGACATGAAGCTGGCGGCGAGCAGATAGGGCAGCAGTTGCGGCCCGAGCATCGAGGCATAAGCCGCGAGGATCGTGCCCGCGACGCCGGCCATGCCGACGGTCATCACGCAGAAGATCTGCGACGGGGTCAGC
Organism: Pseudomonadota bacterium; assembly: GCA_040390605.1. GTDB lineage: Bacteria > Pseudomonadota > Alphaproteobacteria > Sphingomonadales > Sphingomonadaceae > Sphingomonas. Next base: position 63,400 of record JAZJXZ010000017.1, on the reverse strand, counting down.
TCGGCGAGATAGGGGCGGATGACCAACGGCGCTTCGCTCTGGCCGACGAAGATGTTGGCCGCGGCCCCCAATGATTCGACCTTCGAGATGCCGGTGACATATTGGATGCCGCCGCCGATCCAGCGGACGATGAACTGCATGACCTTGAGATAATAGAGGATCGAGATCACCGAGGCGAAGAAGATGATCACCGGCAAAGCGGCGAGCGCGAAGCTGTGGCCGCCCATTTCGGGCTTGGCGAGCGGGCCGAAGATGAAGTCGATGCCGTTCTGGGCATAGCCGAGCAGGTTCGTCACGCCCCCGGCCATGCGTTCGATCACCCATTTGCCGGCCGGCACATAAAGCACGAGGAAAGCGATACCGGCCTGCAACGCGAATGCCGCGCCGACCACGCGCAGGCGGATCGCACGGCGATTGCTCGACAGCGCGAACGCAATGAGAAGGATGACCGCGATGCCCGCGATGCCGATCAGGATTCGATTTACCAACGCTTGCCGCCCCGTTTTCCCTGGTCCGGCTCATGGCCGGTCAAGCGACCCACCATACAGCGCGAAACGCTCTCCGCTAGTCTCGGTTTGACGTCGGCTTTTTCTGCGCTAGCAACTGCGGATGGATACACCCACGCCCGCGATACCGCGCTCGCTCTTCGCTCTCTCGATCTTCTATGGAGGCATGGTGTGCATCGCCGGCGTGCTCGGCAATAAGCAGGTCGCGCTGGGACCGCTGTCGGCGCTTGGGCCTGTGTTCGGCCTCGGTCCCCTGGCGATTGAGGCGGGCATCTTCGCCTTTCTGCTGCTGGTCATCACGTCGAGCGCGATCGCCGAACTGCACGGCGCGAAGACCGCCAACAAGCTGGTTCAGTTTGGCTTCGTGCCCCTGATCGTTTCGATCCTGCTGTCACTGGTGGTGCTGGCAATCCCCGCGGCGAGCGACATGGATCCGGCGCGGCGCGACGCCTTTGCTCTGATGATGGGCGCGACTCCACGCATCTGGATCGCTGGGATCATTTCCTACGGCATATCGCAGACTCTCAATGTGACGGTGTTTTCCTATCTCAAGGGCCGTGAGGGCCAGGCGATGTTGTGGCTGCGCGCTGGAGCGGCGAGCATCCTGAGCCAGATCGTCGACACGCTACTGTTCGTGAGCATCGCTTTTTATGGCGTATTTCCGATCCGGGAGATTCTGCTCGGGCAGATGATCGTAAAGGTCGTGCTGTCGGCGGTGCTGGTGCCGCCGCTTATCTATCTGATGGTGGCGATCGGGCGTTGGCTGGACGGAAAGCCTGTCGCGGCCTAAGCGCCCCGGCATCATGACCAACTACGCACCCGATCCCGCCTTGCTCAACAAGGCCGAAACGCTGGTCGAGGCGCTGCCTTATATGCAGCGTTACGCCGGCGCGACCTTCGTCGTGAAATATGGCGGCCACGCCATGGGCGATCCGGAAGCCGCGCGCGACTTCGCCGAGGATGTGGTGCTGATGAAGGCGGTCGGGATCAACCCGGTCGTGGTGCATGGCGGCGGGCCGCAGATCGGCGCGATGCTCAAGCGGCTCGGGGTCGAATCGAGCTTCGTCAACGGCCTGCGCGTTACCGATGCCGAGACCGCCAAGATCGCCGAGATGGTGCTGGCCGGATCGATCAACAAGGAGATCGTCGGCTGGATCGGCCAGGCCGGCGGCCGCGCGGTCGGCATTTCGGGCAAGGATGGCGGCTTTGTCCGCGCCGCCAAGGTCGGCCGCGACACGCCCGACCGGCTGCAGGGCATCGAACGCCATGTCGACCTGGGATTCGTCGGCGAGCCGGTCGGGGTCGACCGGCGGATCATCGATACGCTGTCCGAGGCCGGCATCATCCCGGTGGTCGCGCCGATCGCGATCGGCGACGACGGCCATACCTATAACATCAACGCCGACACCATGGCCGGCGCGATTGCCTCGGCGCTGGGCGCATCGCGCCTGTTCATGCTGACCGATGTGGTCGGGGTACTCGACAAGAGCGGCGCGCTGATGACCGATCTCGACCCGGCGGCGGTCGCCGGCCTGCGTGAGGACGGCACGATCACCGGCGGCATGATCCCCAAGATCGAGACCTGCGTCGCCGCGGTCGAGGCGGGGGTCGACGCCGCCGTCATCCTCGACGGACGGGTGCCGCATGCCATGTTGCTCGAAGTGTTCACCAAGCGCGGCGCGGGCACGCTGATCCGTCGCTGATGCGCGGCCTGTTCGCGCCGGGGGCTTTGCTGTATTGCCGCGCTACGTCATTCTAAGGAGGAATCCTTGCTCTTCGTCCTGTTCCGGATCGCCGAAGTCCTGCTCAACGTTCTGTGGTGGATCATCGTTATCCAGGCGGTCATGTCGTGGCTCATCGCGTTCAACATCATCAACACCTGGAACGACACGGTGCGATCGGTGTGGAACGCGCTGCAGAAGATGACCGATCCGCTTTATCGTCCGATCCGGCGCATCATGCCCGATTTCGGCGGGCTCGATCTGTCGCCTTTGGTCGTGCTGTTGATCATCTACATCCTGATGACGATCATCCTGCCCTATATCTATAATGCGCTGTCCGGCGCGGTGGCGTGAGGGCACAATGACTGCACGGATCATCGACGGAAAGGCGTTCGCCGCCGATTTGCGCGACAGGATCGCGGGCCAGGTGGCGACCTTTCGCGACGCCGCCGGGCGCGCGCCCGGGCTGGCGGTGGTGCTGGTCGGCGAGGACCCCGCATCGGCGGTCTATGTCCGGTCGAAGCACAAGGCGACGGTCGCCGCCGGCATGGAGAGCTTCGAGCATCGCCTGCCGGCCGATACGCCGCAGGACGATCTGGTCGCGCTGATCGACACGCTCAACGCCGATCCCGCGGTCGACGGCATTCTCGTCCAGCTGCCGCTGCCCAAGCATATCGACGAGCAGGTCGTCATCACGCGGATCGACCCGGACAAGGATGTCGATGGCTTCCACCCGGTCAATGCCGGGCGGCTGGCGACGGGGCTGCACGGTTTCGTGCCCTGCACGCCTTATGGCTGCGTGATGCTGTTGAAGGATGTGCTGGGCGATCTGACCGGGCTCGACGCGGTGGTCGTGGGCCGCTCGAACATCGTCGGCAAACCGATGGCCCAGCTGCTGATACGCGAGAGCTGCACCGTGACGGTGGCGCATTCGAAGACGCGCGACCTGTCGAGTGTGGTGAAACGCGCCGACATCGTTGTCGCGGCGGTCGGCCAGCCGGCGATGATCAGGGGCGAATGGATCAAGCCGGGCGCGACCGTGATCGATGTCGGCATCAACCGCACCGAAGACGGGCTGGTCGGCGATGTCGATTTCGCCGGCGCGGCGAGCGTGGCGGGCGCGATCACCCCGGTACCGGGCGGGGTCGGGCCGATGACCATTGCGTGCCTGTTGCGCAACACGCTGCTCTCGGCGCACCGCCGGGCGCGTGTGCCGTACGAGAAGGGCGGGATCTGATGTTGTCGTGGTTGCTGATGCTGGCCGCGGCGCCGGCGGCGGCAACCACGCCGGTCGAGGCGGAGCGGGCCTTTGCCGCGGATGCGCAGGCGCTCGGCCAATGGACCGCGTTCCGCAAATGGGCGGCCGACGAGGCCACGATGTTCGTGCCGCAGCCGGTGAAGGTGCAGGACTTTTTGAAGGACCGGCACGACCCGCCCAAGGCGATCGACTGGTGGCCGGTCTCCAGCTTCCAGTCCTGCGATGGTAGCCTGGCGGTCAATACCGGTGGCTGGAAACGCCCCGACGGCAGCATCGGCTATTTCACCACCGTCTGGCGCCGGCAGCCCGATGGCGGCTGGAAGTGGATCGTCGATGGCGGCGATGCTTTGCAAAAGCCGCGCGAACGACCGGCAAAGCCGGTGGTGCAAAGGGCGTCGTGCCGCACGCGCAGCCTTGCGCTGGGCATGGAAATTCAGGGTGGCGGCGATGTCGTCGGGGCAGGCCGATCCATGGATGCGACCTTGTCCTGGCAATGGTTCGTCCGGCCCGATGGCAGCCGCAGTTTCGACGCGTGGATGTGGGACGGTCATACGCTACGCAACGTGATCGCCGACCGCATCGCCGGCGCGCCGCCCAACCGCTGATGCTCGAACTCTATATCTCCTCGCTGATCACCTTCTTCGTGGTGATCGACCCGCCGGGCTGCGCGCCGATCTATGCCGGGCTGTCGGCCGGCGCGACGCCGGCGCATCGCCGGTCGATGGCGGTGCGCGCGGTGTTCGTCGCCTCGATCATCCTGTTCGCCTTCGCCGCGTTCGGCGAGACCTTGCTCAGGTCGTTGGGCATCAGCCTGGCGAGCTTTCGCATCGCCGGCGGGATCATGCTGTTCCTGATCGCGCTCGAGATGGTGTTCGAGAAGCGCACCGAGCGCCGCGAGGACCGCGCCGCCAAGATCGCGGCCACGCCCGAGGTCGAGGATGTCTCGATCTTCCCGATGGCGATGCCGATGATCGCCGGCCCCGGCTCGATCGCCAGCGTGATGTTGATGATGAGCCGCAACCACGGCGTCGAGAATGTCGTGGTGGTGCTCGCCGCGCTGCTGACGATCCTGCTGCTGACACTGGCGGCGCTCATCGCCGCCGGGCCGATCATGCGCGTGCTGGGGGCCAAGATCGAGGCGGTGATTACGCGCATCCTCGGCGTGCTGCTGGCGGCGCTGGCGGTGCAGTTCGTGATCGACGGGGTGCGGATCAGCCTGGGGTGATGGGTGGCCGGTCGCCGGTCAGCAACCCGATCTCCCATGCCAGATTATCTCTCGCGTTCGCATCCCAGCGGTCGCGTGCCCAGCCGGTGAGGTACAGGTCGGGGCGATCGAGGAAGCCCCGCAGGACGCGTGCGCGGCCTTCGCTATAAGCGGCATCGGCGACATGGGCGTACTCACGGCGGATCGCGTCAGCATAGGCGCGATAGGCATCGCGCGCCGCGCCGAGGATCGACAGGTCGATGTCGAGCATCAGTGGCGCATCGGGCGCGATCTCGGCGGGAGGCGCGATATGGCGGGCCGTCGCCTCGATCATCGCTGCCGCTTGCGCGATCACGTTCAGATCCGCGCCGACGCCTGACATCTCGGCTCGGCAAAGTTCGGCAGACCGCATCTCGTTGTGTCCCGGGGCAGCCTCGGGGTCGTAGATCGCGTCGTGCCACCAGATGAACGCGTGGCAGGCAGGTGCGTTGCAAACGGCTACGCCGGCGTCGGTGGCGGCGAGAAGATGTTCCTCCATCGCCTCGATATGGGCGAGAGTGTGATAAAATCGCCAAGGTTCGGCATAACGGCTGCGCAGCGCTGGCGGTATCACGGCTCGCGGCTTCTCCGGTACGTTCGCGGTACCGCACCCATATCCCCCACCGATCCAGCGCGATAGGGCCATGAGGGGAATTCTAAGTTGTCGCGCCGGTGTGCGGCTTACGCATCGTCCGGAGACCAGGCAGGAGCCAGCCCGCGCCGACGATCAGGCTGGCGACGATCCCGCCGAACGCGCCAAGCGACTTGATCTCATTGAGCAGCGGGGTGGCGAGGAAGCCGAACAACAGAGACTCGGTCGCGCTTCAACGATCAATAATGAATGCGCCACAGCCGCAGCGGCGACCGTTCCGGCAGGGCGACGGGTTCGAGCCATGCGGGAACCTTGTTGTGGGCGAGCTGGTCGTAGAAGCCGCCGGGATTGCGCGCCCGGTAGACGGTCGATTCCGACATGTTGGGACAGGTCAGCAGCAAGGTCGCGCCGTGGCGCCTGGCGATGGCGCGGAATTGCTCTGCGCTCCCCGAAAAGGCGTGCTGCACGTCGAGGATCGCGTCGCCATTGCGGTGATAGGGGCCGGCGACGGCATTGTGGTGCGTCACCACGACGAGACGCGGGCCGAGATCGACGAAGGTGAAGATGGTCTGGGCCGGCAGCTTGTCGAGCGGCCGCAGCGCGGGAATGGTCGGGCACAGGCCGCTGGCATTGTTGACGCGCTGGATAAAGGCGTTCGGCCGGTCCGGCGGGGTATAGCCGAAATCATGGCCGAACAGCCGGAAGTGGAGTGGCGTGAAGACCAGTCCGGCGAACAGGCCAGAGACGCCGACAAAGGCGAGTACGGTGCCGAATACGCGCACCAGCAGGAAGCGGCTGCCGAGGCACCAGGGCAGCACGATCCACGCCAGCGCGGTCACGCCGGGCACGGCGAGCAGCTGCGCCGCGGGGCCGGCACGTGCCTGCCACAACAGCATCGCTGCGGCGAAGGTGCCGAACAGCGACACCGCCGCCCAGCCGATCAGGCGCGGTGTGTGGCGCGCGCGCCAGGTCGCGAGCAGCGCGCCGATCAGGCCGATCACCGGCAGTACGACGATCGGGAAGGCGGTGCGCAGCGGATGCTGGTAGATCGGCTTGGCCTCGCGGACATTGTCGAGCCACATCCGCGCGAGCTCAGGCGAGACCTGTTCGGGCCGACCAAGGCATTGTGGAAAGACCAGGGCAAAACCGACGACTATCGCCGCGCCCGAGAGCACGGCGAGCCCGAAGCGGACATCGCGGCGGGCCGGATCGAGGCGCGCCAGCAGATAGAGGAACAGGCCGGCGGCGACCATCACCGACAGCCATACCGGGGTCAGCGCGTCGCAGCGCGGGACGCGGTTGGCATAGGAAGCGAACAGTGCGAAGCCGATGCTGCTGCCGCCGGCGAGGGTCAGCGCATAGACGGTCAGGCGTGGCGCTTCCGCGCGGTCCCACACCCAGCGCAGCGCGATGATCGCCCCGGCCATGGCGGCATAGGGCAGCATCTCCAGCCCGATCGACAGCGAGACGGCAGTCGAGATGCCGACGACCGCCCCGCCGCGCATCGCCTTGGTGTCGCACAGTCCCGCGACGGTCAGGCTGAGCATCGCCAGCTGCCAGCCATGATGGTCGATGCGATCGGGCATGAACATCAGCATCGTCACGCTGCAACAGAGCAGGAAGACGATGGCGAGCGGCCATGAGACCTTGTCGACGAGGCGGCGCGCCGTGGCAGCGACGCCGAGCATGGCCAGGCTCAGGGGCAGAAGCGGCGCGATGCCGCAGGCGAGGCGCTCGGCCTCGGGCGTGCCGACGAACGGCTTGAGGATCAGGATCAGCGCGGCGATCGGCAGATCGACGATCCGGCTCCAATGGATATCGAGACCCTGGGGCGGGTTGATCCGGTAGTTGCGCAGATCGTACCAGCCCTGCCCGTCGAGCAGCGCGCGGACCTGCATCAGCCGCATATTGTCGTCGGTGTCGCCGAGCGACAGCCAGTGGATCGCGTTCCACCGCGAGAAGACGAACCAGGCGGCGATGACCAGCCAGGCGATCAGCGTCAGCTTGAGCCAGTCGCGCTCCAGTTCGCCGGCGAAGGGGAGTTGCCGGTCAGCTTGCGGCGATCGATCTGGAATGTCCTGCAAGCACCCTGTCCCATGTCACCAGAACAATCCGGTTTCACTCCCGCTGGAATCCCTCTAGTGCCACCCCCGCAAAGGGCAAGTTGGGCGTGACGGCAATTCTTCGACAGGTTGAACAGATGCGGGCGAGCGGCATGCTCGGCCAGCTGATCCGCTTCGGCATTGCCGGGGCGATCTCCAGTGCGATCTATTCGGCGGTCTATCTGCCGCTGACCGCTCGCGTGTTCACCGGCAGCCATGCCGTGTTCGCGGTGCCGTTCGCCTTTGCCGTCGCGGTGACGGCGGGCTTCTTCCTGCACAGCGCATGGAGCTTCAAGGGGCACGGCACGCGCGACACCAGCGGCAAGCAGCATGTGAAGTTCGTGTTGGTGCAGGGCTTCGGCCTGCTGCTCAACCTAGCCTTCACCTGGATCATCACCGGGCCGCTGTTTCACGGCGCGGCGTGGGTGGCGCTCATCCCGGCCTTTACCGTCATCCCGGTCGCGACCTTCGCGCTCAACCGGCAATGGGTGTTCGGCTAGCTAATGGACCGCATCGTCTACGACCGCATGGCGGCGCATGATTCGACGCATTGGTGGTACCGCGCGCGGCGCGACATCCTCGCCGATTACCTGGCGCGCGAGGGCAAGCTGCCGGCGAACGCGAAGATCCTCGAGATCGGCTGCGGCACCGGGCACAATCTGCCCATGCTCGCCGGCTTCGGCACGGTCGATGCGATCGAGATCGATCCCGCCGCGCGTGCGATCGCCAGCGAGCGGCTGGGCAAACCGGTCAGCGCCGCGCCGCTGCCGCTGCTGCCCGATGTGCCGCGAGGGTCTTACGACCTGATCGCGGTGCTCGATGTGGTCGAGCATATCGAGGACGATGTCGGTGCGTTGAAGGCGATGGCCGATTGCCTCGCGCCCGGCGGCAAGATCCTCGTCACGGTGCCGGCGCATCAATGGCTGTGGAGTGCGCATGACGTGGTCAACCACCACCATCGGCGCTATTCGAAGAGCACGCTGGCCGCGGCGATCGCCAAGGCGGGCCTCAGCCACAATGGCCTGCGTTATTTCAATTCGCTGCTGTTTCCGCTCGCTGCCGCGGCGCGCATCGTCGGGCGGATGACCGGCAAGGACGACAGCGACGATTCACCGCCGCCGCCGTTCCTCAACGCCATTTTCGAGCGCATCTTCCGCGCCGAGCGTCACTTGCTCGGGCGGGTGCCGATGTCGCCGGGGGTGTCGATCGTGACCTTGGTTTCGCCCGGGGCGTAGCCGATCGCATCGTCGCCGGGGTCGATCTCCGCCGCATTGTAACCGAGCCTGGCATGGCCCAGCACGGGGCCGACCACGTCCCCGACGAGGTAGAGCGGGCGGCGCTTCGATTCGACATAGAGCCGGCCGAGATATTCGCCGATCATGCCGAGCACGAACATCTGCACCGCGCCGAGCAGCACGACGACCAGCATGGTCGAGGTCCAGCCCTGCACCGGATGGCCGAAGAAGAAGCCATAGGCGATGTAGAGCAGCAGCAGCACGGTCGCGCCGGTCAGCGCGAGGCCGGCATGACTGGCGAAGCGCAGCGGCGCGGTCGAGAAGCCGGTGACCGCGTCGAAGGCGAGGCGCAGCATCTTCGACAGCGGATAGTTGGTCTCGCCGGCATGACGCTCGGCGCGGTCGTAGAGGAACGGCACCTGGCGGAAACCGACCCAGGCGACCATGCCGCGGATGAAGCGCGCCTGTTCGGGGAGCGACAGGAAGGCGTCGAGCGCACGCCTGCTCATCAGGCGGAAATCGCCGGTGTCGAGCGGGATCGGCGTGTCGGTCAGCCGGTCGAGCATGCGGTAGAACAGGGCGGCGGTCATCTTCTTGAAGATCGTCTCGCCCGCGCGCTTGCGGCGCACGGCATAGACCACGTCGGCCTGTTGCTCGACCATCGTCGCACGCATGTCGGTGAGCAGCTCGGGCGGATCCTGCAGGTCGGCATCGATGATCAGGATCTGCTTGCCGGCGCACAGGTCGAGCCCGGCGGTCAGTGCGAGCTGATGGCCATGGTTGCGCGACAGGTTGATCGCGATGAGCCGCGGGTCGGTCGCAGCGATACGTTGCATCACGCTCCAGCTGTCGTCGCGCGAGCCGTCGTTGATGAACAGGATTTCGTAATCGTCGCCGACCGCCGCCTTGGCCGCGCCCGAGACGCGGGCGTGAAGCAGTTCGAGACAGGCGGCCTCATTATAGCAGGGGACGACGACGGAGAGCTGGGGACGATGCATGGCGCGGCTGTTTAGCGACAAGCGTCGCATCCGTCATGGGGAGATTGCGCCGCTCGCCAGTTCGCGCAGCACGCGGTCGCCGGCGGGGGTGATGACGATCACACGGCCGGCACCGCGGCGCGCCCATCCGCCCGCCAGCAAGTGCGTCAGGACGGCGGCCCCGAGCGCGCCGCCGAGATGGCTGCGGCGCTCGCTCCAGTCGAGGCACGGGCGCAGCATCGGCCGGCGGCCGCGTTCGAGTGCGGGCAGGTCGATACCGAAGGCGGTGAAGGTGGCGCGGCCCTTCTCGGTCAACACGAGATCGCCGGCACCGGCGATCAGCCCGGCGCCGACCGCATCGCCGAACAGGGCGACGCCGCGCGCGCCGGCGAGATGATCGTAACAGATACGCGAGGCGCGCAACGCGGCATCGCGCGGCCCGGCATGGACGCGGGTCGCGCCGGTGCGCTCGGCCAGACCCATCAGCGCCTCGAGCACCCCGGCGACATCATCGTCGGCGAGGCGGAAATAGCGGTGCCGGCCCTGGCGCTCGACACAGATCAGCCTGGCGGCGGTCAGTCGCGCGAGATGGCCGCTGGCGGTCGGGGCGGCGATGCCGGCGGCGGCGGCCAGCTCGCTTGCGGTCAGCGCCCGACCATCGACCAGCGCGCTCAGCATGTTGGCGCGCGCCGGATCGCCAATCAGCGCGGCGACGGTGGCGATCATCGGTCCGTCTTTCATGCTTCGGCTTTAACCGAAGCATCATCGTCGTACAATCGACTAGGTCGGGATGATCGACGATGGAGACCAAAGATGATCACCTGCCTGATCCGCTACGAGATCGATCCGTTCAAGACCGAGGCGTTCGCCGACTATGCCCGCGCCTGGGGTCAGGCGATCCCGCGCTGCGGCGCCGACCTGATCGGCTATTACGCGCCGCACGAGGGCTCGGCGACACGCGCCTATGCGCTATACGATATCGAGGATCTCGCCGCTTATGAGGCGTATCGCGCACGCCTGCGCGACGATCCCATCGGGCGCGAAAATTATGCTTTTGCCCAGCGCGAGCAGTTCATTCGCCGCGAGGAACGACTGTTCCTTAAGCGCGTCTCGACGCCGCATGCGCCGTTGGTGAAAGCCTAGACCCGTTCGACGTTGTTGACCGCATCCGCCGCCCGCAGCGCGGTCATCAGCTTGCTGAGATGCTGCAGGTCATGCACCTCGACGTCGATCGTGTTGGTGTGGAAGGCATCGTCGCGGCTGTCGAGCCGCATGTTGACGATGTTGGCGCGCTGCTGGCCGATAATCGTCGCGATCACGCCGAGCGTGCCGGGCTCGTTCTTGACGCCGACCGCGATGCGCGCGGTGGCGCCTTCGGCCTTGTCACCCCAGGACAGGTCGACCCAGTCGGCATCGTCGCTGTTGGCGAGCGACGGGCAGTCGATGGTGTGGACCTCGATCCCCTCATTGGGGCGGCGCAGCCCGACGATGCGGTCGCCCGGGACCGGGTGGCAGCATTCGGCGAGATCGAACGCGACGCCGCGCGCCAGGCCACGGATCGAGATTGCGCCGGCCTGGTGCGGCATGGCGCGCTCGGCCGTGCCGGCGCTTGCCCCGGCGCCGGGGATCAGCGCCTCCATCACATCGGCGTCGGCGATGCGGCGGCGCGCGACCGCTTCAAGCAAAGCTGCCTCGTCGGGAAGCTTCAATTTCTTGAGCGCGGCCTTGAGTGCTTCTGGGCCGATCGGCACCGGCAGCCGCGCGACGATGTCGTCATAGAGCTTGCGACCGAGCTTCTGCGTTTCCTCGCGCTCCTTGGCGCGCAGATAACGCCGGATCGAGGCGCGCGCCTTGCCGGTGATCGCGAAGTTGAGCCACGCCGCCTGCGGGGTCTGCGCCTTCGACCGCAGGATCTGCACCTGATCGCCGTTGACGATCTCGGTACGCAGCGGCACGACCCGGCCATTGATCTTGGCACCGACCGCCTGGTCGCCGAGATCGGTGTGCACGGCATAAGCGAAATCGATCGGCGTCGCGCCCTTGGGCAGCTGGTGAAGCTCGCCCTTGGGGGTGAAGGCGAAGATGCGATCCTGGTACATCGCCATGCGGGTATGTTCGAGCAGCTCTTCCGGGCTCTCGGCATTGTCGAGGATCTCGACCAGGTCGCGGATCCAGCTCACCTGGGTTTCGGGGCGGACCTTGTCCTGCTTGTAGGCCCAGTGCGCGGCGAGGCCGAGCTCGGCCTCTTCGTGCATTTCCTGGGTGCGGATCTGGATCTCGACCCGGGTGTTGTCGGCATGAATGACCGAGGTGTGCAGCGAGCGATAGCCGTTGCGTTTGGGCGTCGAGATGTAATCCTTGAAGCGCCCCGGCACCATCGGCCAGCGCCGGTGGATGATGCCCAGCGCTCGGTAGCAATCCTCCTCGCTCGGCACGATCGCGCGGAAGGCCATGATGTCCGACAGCTGCTCGAAGCTGATGTGCCGTTCGGCCATCTTCTTCCAGATCGAATAAGGATGCTTCTCGCGGCCCGAAATATCGGCCTCGATCCCGGCGCGCGACAGCAGCAGCTTCAGCCCCGAGCCGATCTTGGCGATGCGGTCGCCGCCGCCTTCCTTCAACTGGGTGAGGCGCTTGTCGATCGATTCGAATGCCTCGGGCTCGAGCTCCTTGAAGGCGAGAGTCTGCATCTCCTTCATGAACTCGTACATGCCGATGCGCTCGGCGAGCGGGGCGTAGATGTCCATCGTCTCGCGCGCGATGCGCCGGCGCTTGTCGGGATTGGGGATATGGTGGAGCGTGCGCATGTTGTGCAGCCGGTCGGCGAGCTTGACCAGCAGCACGCGGATGTCGTCGGACATGGCGAGCAGGAACTTGCGCAGATTCTCCGCGGCGCGCTCGCTTTCGGTCTGCGCCTCGATCTTGGAGAGCTTGGTCACGCCATCGACCAGCCGCGCGACGCTGGGCCCGAACACCCGCTCGATCTCCTCCGGCGTGGCGACGGTATCCTCGACCGTGTCGTGCAGGATCGCGGTGGCGATGGTCTCGTCGTCGAGATGCAGGTCGGTCAGGATGCCGGCGACCTCGATCGGATGGCTGAAATAGGGGTCGCCGGATGCACGCTTCTGGCTGCCATGTGCCTGTAACGAAAAGACATAGGCGCGGTTGAGCAGGGCCTCGTCGGCATTGGGATCGTAGCTCAGGACCCGATCGACGAGTTCATATTGACGCAACACAGGTTCAAGATGGCGTGCGATCCTGTTGCTTTGCAACAAAATTGCTCTTGTCGACGGAAAAAAGCCCCCTCCGCTGTGGCGGAGAGGGCTCAGTCGACCTCGGGGACGAGGAGCTTGGATTACTTCGCGGCGCGGGCGTTGCACTTGGCGAGCGCATCGGCGTCGAACGCCTTGCCGCCGGCCGAGAAGCTGGTGAGCGCGCCGACGCGCTTGACGACCAGTTCGCACAGGATGTTGGGGCGCTCAGGCGCATGGTTGGCGGTGAATGCGGTGTCCTGCCAGGTCCACAGCGTCGAGTTGGTGATGATGCTGGAACTGGCCGGCTTGGCGACCGGGGTGGCGACGTAGAAGCCGGCCGGGCCCTGGGCGTCGGCAGCGATCGGCGACAGCAGGGCGGCAGAAGCGAGCGCGGCGGCGGCGAGAGCGGTGAAACGGATCATGGGGAGGACCTCCTGTTTATTCAGTTGCGAATCACTACCTAGTGAATTAGGTTGCGGGTTGCAACTAGAAACTTATATTTCATTCACACGACGAACAGAAATGCGATAGGCTGATGAGATGGGTAGAGGATTGATGGACGAAAAGCTCCGCGAGCCCTTGCGCGAACTGGTCAAGTGCAGCCTGCCGGCGGCGCTCGAGGCGATGGGTGAACGCTGGTCGTTCATGATCCTGCGCGCCGCCTTCAACGGGCTGCACCATTTCGAGGAATTCCAGTCGGAGCTGGGCATCGCGCGCAACATTCTAGCCAATCGCCTGGCGCGGCTGGTCGAGCATGGCATCCTGACGCGCGAGGCGATGCCCGACGATCGCCGCAAGATCGAGTATAACCTGACCGAAAAGGGCATGGCGCTGTTGCCGACGATGGTCGCGCTCAGGCAATGGGGCGAGCGTTGGGAAACCGGCACGCCGGCCAGCCCGGTGCTGGTAGACGCACGCGATATGCGTCCGGTTGCGCCGGTCGCGGTGACCTCCTGGGACGGCCGCGTGCTGACCAAGCACGACATGCACTGGGCGTTGCGCGAGGATGTCAGCCATGCCGAACCCGAGGCCAAGGCAGCGGAATAGCCTTAGCCGGACAGTTTTTCCAGGAACGCCCGCACCTCAGGCGCGATCGGGGCCGGCTGGCCCGATGGCAGATGGACGTTGACGATCACCATCTCGATCACCGTATGCAGCGCGCCGGTCACGGCGTGGCATAGCTCGAAGCGTTGCGTCAGGCTGGAATTGCCGAGCCGCGTCACCGCGACGAACGCCTCGATCGTATCGCCATAGGTGAAGGGCTTGAGATAATCGATCTCGGTGTGGCGGACGTGGAATTCGGTTTCGGTCCAGGCGGTGCCGAGCGAGTCGGCGATACCGGTCCAGTCCCAGAACTCGGATACCGCGACGTCGGCATATTCGAGATAGCGCGAGTTGAAGACGACCTTCTGGCCGTCGATCTCGGCATAACGGACCTTGAAGCGGGTGGAGAAGGCGAAGCCGGGGCGTGTCATGCCGCGGCCCTATCCCGCCAGTGGATCGCTTTCCACCGCAATCCGGTTCCGCCCGGCCGCCTTGGCGCGGTATAGGGCGCGATCGGCGGCCTCGAAGATCGGATCGAGGCCGAAGCCGGGGCAGAGTTCTGCCAGGCCCGCGCTCATCGTCACGCCAATCTCGCTGCCGGGTAGGCGTTGTTCGTGGAGCAGGATGCGGAGCCGGTCGCATACCGCCGCCGCCGCGCCGTGCGCGAGGCCACGGAACAGCACGGCGAATTCCTCGCCGCCGATCCGGCCGATGGCGTCGCCGGCGCGGACATGCTCGCGCAAGAGATCGGCGACCATCAGCAGCGCGCTGTCGCCGACGGCATGGCCATGCGTGTCGTTGATCGCCTTGAAATGGTCGAGATCGAGGATCGCCAGCGTCGAAGGCTTGCCGGTACGCGCCGCCGCCATCGCTTCTTTCGCCGCCTCGCCGAAAGCGGCGCGATTGAGCAGGCCGGTGAGCGGATCGGTCGCCGCCGCGCGCTCGAGTTCGGCTTCGCGCCGCTTGCGGTCGTCGAGCGCGCGGATCACGCAGATCACGGCGCCGACAACACCGTCCGCACCGCGTACGGCACGCGTATTGGTCTCGAACCAGCCGAGCGAACCATCGGCCCGCACCGCGCGATATTCGACCTTGAAGGTGCGATTCGGATCGTGCAGCGCGGCCACGTGCACGCCGCTGACGCGCTCGCGATCGGGTAGGTAAACCAGTGCCGCGGCATTGAGGCCGACCAGCTCGGCAGGATCGAAATGGCCCAGCTCGCGCACCGCCGGCGAGGCGAAGCGGATCCTGCCATCGGGCTCGAGCGTCAGCATGATGTCGGTGGCATTGTCGGCGAGCAGGCGGTAGCGGGCCTCGCTCTCGCCCAGCGCGATGCGCAGCTGATCCTGTTGCCATAAGCTCGCCGACACCGGCAGCGCGGTGAGGAACAGTACCGCGAGATAGAATTGGAAGAATTGAAGCTGGGCGGCCTGATCGCCGTGGATCAGCATCAGCGGCCCGGAACCGTGCAGCGTCATCACGCCGCCGACGACGCTGATCACCAGCACGCCTCCGGCCGCACCGAAGCGCTGCATTGCGAAGGTCGAGATCAACAGCGGCGCGATCGGCAGGAACAGCAGCGGCAGGCCGTTCTGGTAGAAGACGAGGAAGGTGGTCCCGACGCCGAGCACCGTGCAGCCGATCGCCTGCCACACGCCATGCCGCGCGTGAAAGCGCCGCCAGTCGACGTTCCGCCGGGTGAACAGCAACGTTATCGGCGTGGTGACGAGATTGCCGATGCCGTGTCCGAGCTGCCAGTCGAACAGCGTCGCGTGCGGATCGAGCGGCAGGAACAGCGCCAGCGCGGCCGATGTCAGGGCGCCGCTGATCAGCGGCGCGATGATCACCGCGGCGACGACGAACAGCGCGATCGATGCCGCGCCGTCGAACAGGCTGCGCTGGACATTGAAACGCCGGATCAGTCCCGCGGCCAGCGCCGCCTCGCCGATATTGCCCAGCGCGAACAGCGGCGCCACCGCCGAAAAGGGCGAGGTGGCGATCGATGCCGCGATGCTGCCAAGCATACCGGCGGCGAGCAACGCCGGCCAGCGCCGATACCGTACCACCGCCAGCGTCGCGATGAGCGGGCCGTTGGCCAGCCACATCAGGGCGATGCCGCCGCCGGGGCGCAACAGCGTGATCGCAGCGCCGGCGAGAACCGCATAGCTGATCGCGATCACTGCCGGCAGCAGCAGGCGCGCGCGCGTGGGCGGGGCTGGTCGCATGGTCACGCCAACCATAAGGCGGCGAGGTTAAGCGCTCGTTTCGTGCGACCAGGGGATTGCCCGGAGGGTCAGGGCGCCGAAGGCACGCCCTCCGACGATTCCTCTGGCCCCGGCGGGTCCAGCCGGTGTCCCCAGCGCACCAGCGACCACAGCCGCTCGTGGAAATAGAACAGGATGATTTTGGTGACCACCTCGGTGCCGGCGATCGCACCCGCGATCTTGCCATTGCCGTGCGTGAAGATCATGCCCAGCACGAAGGTATCGATGCTGCCGAGCGCGCGCCACGACACCGCCTTGACGAAGGATCGCGGGTGGCTTTCGACGCCACGCAGGAGGAACACGGGTTCAGCCGCTCTGTTGTGCAGGCGTATTGACGCCCATACTGGTCAGATAGCGCTTCACGTTGCGCGCCGCCTGCCGCAGGCGCTGCTCGTTCTCGACCATGGCGATGCGGACATAGCCCTCGCCATTCTCGCCGTATCCGACGCCCGGCGCCACCGCGACCTTGGCATGGCTGAGCAGCTGCTTGGAGAATTCCAGGCTGCCGAGATGCTGCAACGCCGGCGGCAGCGGTGCCCAGGCGAACATCGAGGCGCGTGGGCTCGGGATATCCCAGCCGGCGCGGCCGAAGCTCTCGACCAACACGTCGCGGCGCGCGCGATAAAGGGTGCGGTTGGCTTCGACGATGTCCTGCGGTCCGTTGATCGCGGCCACCGCGGCGGCCTGGATCGGCGTGAAGGCACCGTAATCGAGGTACGACTTCACCCGCGTCAGCGCGTCGATCAGCCGCTTGTTGCCGACCGCGAAGCCGATCCGCCAGCCGGCCATGGAATAGGTCTTGCTGAGCGAGGTGAACTCGACCGCGACGTCCTTGGCGCCGGGCACCTGGAGGATCGAGGGGGTTGGCTGGCCGTCATAATAAAGCTCGGAATAAGCGAGGTCCGACAGCACCCAGAGCTTGTGCTCCTTGGCGAAGGCGACGACACGTTCGTAGAAGGCGAGGTCGACCACCTCGGCAGTCGGGTTCGATGGATAACCCATCACCAGCACGCTCGGGCGGGGGACGGTGAAGGCCATGGCGCGTTCCAGCGCCTCGAAATATTTCTCGTCGGGCGTGGTCGGCACGCTGCGGATCGTCGCGCCGGCGATGATGAAGCCGAAGGTATGGATCGGATAGCTTGGATTGGGCGCGAGCACGACGTCGCCCGGCGCGGTGATCGCCTGGGCGAGATTGGCGAGGCCTTCTTTCGAGCCGAGCGTCACCACCACCTCGGTCTCGGGGTCGAGATCGACGCCGAAGCGGCGGCCATAATAATTGGCCTGCGCCTTGCGTAAGCCGGGGATGCCTTTGGAGGCGGAATAGCCATGCGCGTCGGGCTTGCGTGCCACTTCGCACAATTTATCGATGACGTGCGGCGGCGGGGGCAAATCGGGGTTGCCCATGCCGAGATCGATGATGTCCTCGCCCGCCGCGCGCGCCTGGGCCCGCATCGCGTTGACTTCGGCGATGACATAGGGGGGCAGGCGGCGAATGCGGTAGAAATCGTCGGACATGGGCGAAGGTACTTTCGGCTATGGTCGCCAACGCGGCGATGCGGCTATGTAGCATGAAAATCGCCGCCGCGCCGCCGCGGAGAGGAAATTATGCTCACTGCGTCGATCGTTTTGCTTTTCATCGAGGTTTCGCGCTGATGGCCGAAGGCAAGGATTCCGCCACGACGATACCCAGCCTGGCCGATATGCAGCACTGGACCTGGCTGCTCGGCCGGCTGCAGCAGCAGATGATGGAGCAAGGCTTCGAACTGCCGGTGATGACCGGTGCGGTGCCGGCGATACCCGGCCTGACCGATCCCGCGACGATCGAACGGACGCGCGATTTCTGGACCCACAGCCTCGAGCTGTGGCAGCGCATGCTCGACCCGCTCGCCGCGCCGGCCGAACCATCGATTCACGATGCCGACAAACGCTTCCGCGATCCGCGCTGGCGCGAAAACCCCGTGTTCGACTGGATCCGCCAGAGCTATTTTCTCGTCGCCGACTACATGCTCGGCAATATCGATGCTGTCGAAGGGCTCGACGCGAAGCAGAAGCAGCAGATGAGCTTCGCGATGAAGGGTTTCATCGATGCGATGAGCCCGTCGAACTTCCCGACCACCAACCCGGCGGTGCTGGAAAAGACGATCGAGACCGGCGGCGAGAATCTGCTGACCGGCCTCAAGCGCATGCTCGCCGACATGGCCAAGGGGCAGATGACGCAGACCGATCCCGACGCGTTCGAGGTCGGTCGGAACCTGGCGACGACGCCGGGCAAGGTGGTGCACCGCACCGACCTCTACGAGCTGATCCAGTACACGCCGACCACCGACACGGTGCTGGCGGTACCGCTGGTGATCTTCCCGCCCTGGATAAACCGCTTCTACATTCTCGATTTGACGGCGGAAAAGAGCTTCATCCGCTGGTGCGTCGATCAGGGCATCACCGTGTTCATGGTGTCGTGGCGCTCGGCCGACGCGTCGATGGCCGGGATATTGTGGGACGATTACGTTGCCGCGCAGATCGACGTGATCGACACGATCCGCGACCTGCTCGACGTCCCATCGGTGCACAGCATCGGCTATTGCGTCGCGGGCACCACGCTCGCCGCTACGCTCGCCGTGCTGGCGGCGCGCAAGAAGGCCAAGAACGTCAAAAGCGCGACCTTCTTCACGGCACAGGTCGATTTCGAGCGTGCCGGAGAGTTGCTGAACTTCGTCGACGACGAAGTGCTCGACCTGCTCAAATCGCTGACGCCCGAGGGATATCTCGACGGGCGCTATATGGCGGCGACGTTCAATCTGTTGCGCGGGCGAGACCTGATCTGGAATTATGTCACCAACAATTACCTGCTCGGCCAGGACTATGCGCCGTTCGACCTGCTGCACTGGAACGGCGACACCACCAACCTGCCCGCCGCCTGGCATCTGAGCTATCTCACCGACCTCTATCGCGACAATCTGCTGGTAAAGCCGGGGGCCTTGTCAGTGCTCGGCACGCCGATCGAGTTGAAGAAGGTCAAGACGCCGTCCTATGTCCAGGCGGGTCGTGAGGATCATATCGCGCCGGCGGAAAGCGTGTGGAAGATCACCGACCAGTTTGCCGGCCCGATCAGGTTCGTGCTCGCCGGTTCGGGGCATATCGCCGGCGTGGTAAACCCACCGGCGCTCGGCAAATATCAATATTGGACCAATCCTGCGCCGGCCAGGACGCTCGCGGAATTCGTCGCGGGCGCGACCGAAACCAAGGGTAGCTGGTGGCCGGACTGGCTGGCCTGGCTGACGGCGCAGGACGACGCGACCGTGCCGGCCAAGGGTGCGCGCCAGCCGGGCAAGGGCAAGCTCAAGGCGATCGACGATGCGCCGGGGAGTTATGTGAAGGCGCGATGATGTCGACGCCGAAAGCAACGGGTGTGGGAGGCTGTCCTCGTTGCAACTCTGTCGACTGGTACGTTCGCGACTCTGTCGGAATGCTGGAAACTTGGCGTTGCGACAGCTGCGAACTCGAACAACTCGTGCATGTGCATCGGGTGCCTAACCCGCTGCCACAACCATCGGGAGCGGTGTTCGAGTTGATGGGGCAAAGCCACGAGCGAATCTCGCCGGCACAGGCTCGGGAGATTTCTGAAGCATTCTTCGCTCTGAGGAACACGCCTCCTCAAGTAGTCGTCGCGCGCGCGCGCAAGGGGCAGTTGTTGCTTGGCCTGTTTAACGATCGAGAGGTCAGCGACGTCGAAGCCAAGTTGTCGCGCTTCCGTATGTCCGTCCAAAAGGGGCGCGTGCGCTCGATTTAATCGCTGCCTTCGCATGCTGCGCGTCGTTGCCGGTTAACCTGAGCCGATCAACTCACTTTCCCTGCCGGGCGGTTGGTCCGCCCGCTTCCTGTCAACGCGGCGCGATCCCGCGCTCCAGCATGTCGGCGATAACATCGGCGATCTCCGCCGGCTGATGGTCCTCGGCCCACACGCCGAAGCGAAGCCCGAGAAACACGTTCATCCCCATGATCGCCCAGGCATGGACCTCGGAAATATCGTCGCGCACCTCGCCACGATCGGCGGCGGCTTTCAAACGCGCCGCGATACGATCGGCCGTTGTATTGTAATGCAGCTTGAAACTCTCCGGATCGACGAACTCGGATTCGTCGATGATCCGGTAGATTTCCTTGTGCCCCTGCACGAACTCCATGAAGGCGAGCAGGCCGGCGCGCTCGGCGGCGATCTGCCCCTTGGCGGCGCGAATCGCCGGCGCGACCTCGTCGCGAACCCGGTTCGACATATCGCGGACGAGTGCGCGGAACACCGCGTCCTTCGAGTCGAAATAGGTGTAGAAACTGCCCAGCGCGACGCCGGCGCGTCGCGTGATGCCGCTGATCGACGCCTCATGGAAACCGCGCTCGCCGAACTCGATCGCCGCCGCGTCGAGGATTGCGCGCAGCGTCTTGCGCCCGCGCTCCGTGCGCGGCGCCTTGCCTTCACTGGCCGCCATCGCCTCGGTGCGATGGCCCGGCGTTGCCGATTGGACACGCTCACCAACCATTTTTCGCACCCCTCCGGAATACCAAGTTGAAACCTGGTTCAGGTTTCAGTATAGCGACTTCAACTGGCGCACAACCCGGTATCAGACCGGGGCCGACCTGGCGCCTCAGGAGGGGAGATTTATCATGTCACGCCCGAATTCAACGCGCGCATTGCTCAACGCCGGGGCCGCGCTCGCCGCGTTGATCGCCGCGCCCGCCTTTGCGCAGGACGCGCCCGCCGCCCCTCCGGCCGAACAGGCTGCCGCCGACAATGGCGACGTCGTCGTCACCGCGCGTCGCCGCTCGGAAACACTGCTCACCGTGCCGATCGCGGTTACCGCCTTTTCGGCGGACAAGCTGGCCAAGAGCGGCGCGATCGACCTGACCGATATCCAGACGACCACGCCCAACATCACGCTGAAGGACGCGCGCGGCACCAACTCCACCCTCGCCGCCTTCATCCGCGGCGTCGGCCAGCAGGATCCGGTGCCCGGCTTCGAATCCGGTGTCGGCATCTATCTCGACGACGTCTATCTCAACCGCCCGCAAGCGGCGGTGCTCGACATCTATGACGTCGAGCGGATCGAAATCCTGCGCGGGCCGCAGGGGACGCTGTACGGCCGCAACACGATCGGCGGCGCGGTGAAATATGTCACGCGGCGCCTGCCCGATCATCTCGAGGTCAATCTGCGCGGCACCTATGGCAGCTACAACCAGGCCGATGGCGTGGTCAGCATCTCGACCCCGATCGGCAGCATGTTCAAGGTCGGTGTATCGGGCGCGCGCCTGACGCGTGATGGCTTCGGTCGGAACCTCAATCTCGGCATCGACAACTACAACAAGAACATCTGGGCCGCGCGCGGCACGATCGAGTTCCAGACGCCGGACGAACGCATGTCGATCCGCATCACCGGCGATTACACCCACGACAAGTCGAACCCGCGCAACGGTCACCGCCTGCTTCCGGGCTTCCTTTCGGGTGCACCCGTGCTGGCCAACGTCTACGACACCCAGGCCGGGCTCAACAATCCGGTCCAGGACATCTGGGCGGGCGGCCTGGCGATGACCGCCGAGGCGCAGCTCAGCGACCATGTCACGTTCAAGAGCATCAGCGCGTGGCGCAAGGATCGCTCCTATGCGCCGATTGATTTCGACTCGCTGCCCGCGGCGGACGTCGATGTGCCGGCGGTGTATCGCAATGAGCAGACCAGCCAGGAATTCCAGTTCGCCTACAAGAGCGAGAAGCTCAATGGCATCGTCGGTTTCTACTATCTCGGTGCCAAAGCGCAGACCGGGTTTGGTGTGTTGCTCTACACGTCGCTCGCAGGCCTCAACGCTTATACGGCTGGCGACGTGAGGACCGAGACTGAGTCCTTCTACGGCGATTTCACTTATGATTTCACGCCGCAGTTCAGCCTGTCGCTCGGTGGGCGCTACACATGGGATGAGCGCAATGCACATGTGTTCAAGGCGAACTATATCGGCTTGACGCCGGAGTTCGGGGGCGCGCCAACGCCGTTCGGCAATCCGGCGACCGACTTCACCGGCCGCGCCCTGTTCAAGCGCTTCACCCCGCGCGCCTCGGTCGCGTTCAAGCCCAACAACCAGCACATGTTCTATTTGTCCTATTCCGAGGGCTTCAAGGGTGGCGGCTTCGATCCCCGCGGCTCGGGCACCTCGGCGCCCGACGTCAACCAGGATGGCGTGCGCAGCTACCAGGAAATCTACAATTATCTCCTGTTCCGGCCAGAATCGGTGAAGAGTTATGAAATCGGCTGGAAGGGCTCGACGTCCGATCACAGCCTCACCTGGGCAATCGACGGCTTCCACTCCGATTACACCGATGTGCAAATACCCGGATCGGTTGGTCTGGTGGTGAACAACGTCCCGACCTTCATTGGTATCACCACCAACGCCGCCAAGGCACGCATCAACGGCATCGAGGTCGAGGCCAATGCCCGGCTGGCGCAGGGCTTTGCCGGGGCAGGTTCGGCGATCACGCTGGCTGGTACGCTCGGTTACATGGACGCAAAGTACAAGACCTTCATCGGCCCGACCGGGGCCGACGTCGCCAACGCGCGGGTATTCCAGAATACACCACGCTGGTCCGTGTCGGGCACGCTTGGTGCAGTGTTCAATGCGGGTCCTGGCCAGATCAACGCCTCGACCGTGGTGTCCTATCGCAGCCTGACGCATCAGTTCGAGACCGCCAGCCCGTTCCTCGACCAGCCGGGTTACACCCTGCTCGACGCGCACATCACCTACAGCTTCGACGCCGGCAAATATTCGATCGGCGTGCACGGCAAGAACCTGACCGACGTGCACTACAAGATCGGCGGCTATCAATATATCAGCACGAGCGCCGCTGGGGTCAACACGCCGACCCTGGGCAAGGAAGGCATCGCCACCGCTTTCTACGGCAACCCACGCCAGGTGTTCGTGACGGTGTCGGCCAGGTTCTGAGCCGCTGCCCCTTGGGGTGACGGTAAAGGGGGAAGGGGACCGGGTGCTTCCATCGCGAAGCGCCCGGTCCTTTCCGTTTCGAAGGGAATTGATGTGACCGATAAGCCCGCCGCCACCGGCTACCGCAACTTCGCGCTGGCGATGCTGCTGCTCGTCTACACCTTCAATTTCGTCGATCGGCAGATCCTCGGCATCCTCGCCTCGGCGATCAAGACCGACCTGCAGCTCAGCGACAAGCAGCTCGG
Source organism: Pseudomonadota bacterium (assembly GCA_040390605.1). Classification (GTDB taxonomy): domain Bacteria; phylum Pseudomonadota; class Alphaproteobacteria; order Sphingomonadales; family Sphingomonadaceae; genus Sphingomonas. Next base: position 39,987 of record JAZJXZ010000017.1, on the reverse strand, counting down.
GCTGCTCGGCGGCCTCGCCTTTGCGCTGCTCTATTCGACGCTGGCGATCCCGCTGGCCTGGCTCGCCGACCGCACCAGCCGCACCTGGGTGATCACGCTCAGCCTCGCGGTGTGGAGCCTGTTCACCGGTTTGTGCGGCTTCGCCACCGGCTTCGGGCAATTGTTCGCCGCGCGCATCGGTGTCGGCGTGGGCGAAGCTGGGGGCATCGCGCCCTCCTATGCGGTGATCGCCGACATGTTTCCGCCGCGCAGCCGGGCGCGGGCACTGGCGGTCTACTCGCTCGGCATTCCGCTCGGATCGGCAGCCGGCGTGATGTTGGGTGGCTACATTGCCGCGCGGGTCGACTGGCGCACCGCCTTCTTCGTCGTCGGCGGCGCGGGCGTGCTGCTCGCGCCGCTGTTCCGGCTGGTGGTGCGCGAGCCCGCGCGCGAGGCGCCCGTTGCCGGCCGGGCACCGGTCGGCCGGGTGTTCGCGATCCTTGCCGCCAAGCCAAGTTTCTGGCTGCTCGCTTTGGGAGCGGCGTCGAGTTCGATGCTCGGTTACGGCCTGGCCTTCTGGCTACCGTCCCTGCTCAAGCGCAGCTTCCATCTCGACCTCGTCCAGACCGCCCAATTCTACGGCGCGGTGCTGTTGATCGGCGGCGTGCCCGGCATATTGCTCGGCGGCGCGATTGGCGACCGCTTCGGCGGCCGCGACCGCGCGATCTATGCCCGTGCGCCGGCGATCGCCTTCCTTATCGCGGTGCCCTTGTTCGCCGCCGGCATCCTGTCGACCTCGACCGCGGCGGCCTTCCTGTTCTTCCTGATCCCCCAGGCCTTGGTCTATCTGTGGCTCGCGCCGGTCGTGACGGCGGTGCAGCACCTCGTGCCCGCGCATATGCGCGCTACCGCCTCGGCCAGCTTCCTGCTGATCAACAATCTGATCGGCCTCGGCGCGGGCAGCTTCGCGCTCGGCGCAGTCTCGGACGGCCTCACCGCGCGCTTCGGCGAAGAGGCGCTGCGCTATGCGATGCTCGGCGGGCTGTCGCTGTACCTGCTTGCCGGTGCATTGATGTGGCTGGCGTCGAAGCCGCTCAGGAACGACTGGGTCGACTAACCCCCGTCATCCCAGCAAAAGCTGGGATCTCCCCGTAACGGAGCGCGCCCTTGCCGCATGAGATCCCAGCTTTCACTGGGATGACGGTGGGGTGGCGGGTTAGCGTTCGCGCGTCGCGGCGAACTTCACCTTGGGATAGCGGTCGACCAGATAACCGACCTCCCAGGCAGACTTGGCCATCAGCACCGGGTTGCCGTCGCGGTCCTTGGCCATCTGGCCCTTGTGGAGGTCGGTGAACGCCTTGAGCTCGGCCGGCGTCTCGGCCGACAGCCAGCGCGCGGTTTCGTACGGCGCCATCTCCAGCCCGGCATCGACCTTGTACTCGGCCTCGAGCCGCGACAGCAGCACCTCGAGCTGCAGCTGCCCGACCACGCCGACGATCCAGTTGGCGCCGATGTCGGGATAGAAGACCTGCGTCACGCCCTCCTCGGCCATGTCGTCGAGCGCCTTGCGCAGCTGCTTGGTCTTGGTCGGATCCTTGAGCGCGACGCGGCGCAGGATTTCCGGCGCGAAATTGGGCAGGCCGGTGAAACGCACATCGGCCCGCTCGCTCAGCGTATCGCCCACTCTGAGCGTGCCGTGGTTGGGGATGCCGATGATGTCGCCCGGAAAGGCCTCGTCGGCCAGCTCGCGGTTCTGCGCAAAGAACAGGATCGGCGAGTGGATCGCGATCGGCTTGCCATGCCCGGTCGGGGTCAGCTTCATGCCGCGCTTGAACACGCCCGAGCACAGCCGCATGAAAGCGATGCGGTCGCGGTGCTGCGGGTCCATATTGGCCTGCACCTTGAACACGAAGCCCGTTACTTCGGGGTTGTCGGGCGAGATCGGTGCCGGCTCGGCTGGCTGCGGGCGCGGCGGCGGGGCGTGGCGGGCGAGCGCGTCGATCAGCTCGGCGACGCCGAAATCCTTCAGCGCCGATCCGAAATAGACCGGCGTCAGGTCGCCGTGGCGATAGGCCTCGACGTCGAAATGGGCATAGCCGCCCAGCGCCAGCTCGGCCTCTTCGCGCAGCTTCGCCAGCCCATCCTCGGAGATCGTCGCGGCCAGCTTCGGGTCGTCGAGCCCGGTAAAGGCCACCGACTTGCCCATGAACTCACGCGACGGCCCCTCGGGCTGACTCAGCGTGTTGGCGTGGAGATCGTATACCCCCTCGAAATCGCTGCCCATGCCGACCGGCCAGCTCATCGCCGTTACGTCGAGCGCCAGCATGTCGGCGATCTCGTCGAGCAACTCGAACGGGTCGCGCCCCTCGCGGTCGACCTTGTTGACGAAGGTGATGATCGGCACCGAACGCAGCCGGCACACCTCGAACAATTTGCGCGTCTGTGCCTCGATGCCGCGCGCCGCGTCGATCACCATCACCGCCGAATCGACCGCGGTCAGCGTGCGATAGGTGTCTTCGCTGAAATCCTCGTGCCCCGGCGTGTCGAGCAGGTTGAAGGTGATGCCCTCGCGTTCGAAGGTCATCACCGACGACGTCACCGAGATGCCGCGCTGCTGCTCGATCTTCATCCAGTCCGACCGCGCGCGCCGGTTCTGCCCACGCGCCTTGACCTCGCCGGCGAGATGGATCGCGCCGCCGAAGTACAGCAGCTTCTCGGTCAGCGTGGTCTTGCCGGCGTCGGGGTGGGAGATGATCGCGAAGGTGCGGCGGTCGGAGATGGTCGTCATTGCCGCGCGGCCCTAGCGGGTTACGGACGCAAGGTCACGCTCACAGAACAATGCCAGTCTTCACCGGGTGCGACCTCGAACACGCCGGGCTTGTCGCGGAACTCCTCGGCGAACCCGTGCGGATCGGCATGGCCGTGCCATGGCTCGATGCACAGGAAGCGCGCGCCCGGTTTGGTCCAGATGCCGAGCTGCGGCGTATCGGGAAAGGCGATGTCGAGCGACGGTCCGTGCGGCGCGCCATAGGCGACGCGATCCGAATGCACCGGGTCCCAAATCAGCGCGTCATGCTCGAACAGCGAATCGTCGAGCGGAAGGACGCGCCCTTCGAGCGGTGAGTGCTGCGGCTCGGGCGCGATCAGGCCGTCCCTCAGCAGCGACGGGCCGCCGGGCTCATCGGCGGCAAAGGTTACGCGGTGCGCCTCCTTTGAATGGCCATAAGGCAGCGGCCAGGCAAAGGCCGGGTGCCAGCCGAAACTCGCCGGCAAGGGCGCCGGCCCGGGATTGATGATCGTCGCGCGCATCGTCAGCGTGGCGCCTTCGATGGCGAAGCCGACCTCCAGCACGAACGGAAAGGGATAGGCCGCCCTTGTGTCGGGCGTATCGGTCAACCGAAAGCTCGCGCTGCTCGCGTCATGGCCGGTTACCGCGAACGCCATGCGCCGCGCGAAGCCGTGCTGCTTCATCGCATATTCGGCGCCATCGATACGCAGCACGTCGCCGTTGAGCCGTCCGACGATCGGGAACAGGATCGGCGCATGGCCGGTCCAGAAGGCCGGGTCGGCATCGGTCATCAGATCGCGGCCTTCGGCATCGCGCAGCCAGGTCAGTTCCGCGCCGAACGGGTCGATCGCCGCGCTCATCGTGGCGGAGGCGATTTCGATCATCCGCCGACGGCCCTTTGGAATACGAGATTGTAGCCGTCCGGATCGGTGAGAAAGAGCTGGCGCATGCCGTAAGGCGCGTCCTTCGGCGCCTCGGCCGCGACGCCATGCGCGACAAGGTCGGCATGGACCGCATCGACATCCGCGCAACCGAAATAGAGATAGGTGTCGGCATGCGCGGCCTGACGCGCGGCGTCGACGGTATCGGGCCGTTCGTTCGCGTCATAGGCGGTGTTGAGCATCAGTTCGGCCGGACCACGCCGCAGCCAGGCCCAGTGGAAATAATGTCCCTCCGCCGCGTCGACGAACGGGGCGTGCTGGATCAACTCGAACCCCAGCATGTCGCGGTAGAACGCCACGGCGCGGTTCATGTCGTAGACCGAAAGCAGCGGGCAGACGCCGGTCAGCGCCGGCCGAGGCACATCGTCAGCCATTGTCGCGCACCTCCCGCCATGCCGCGATCACCGCCTCGGCGGCGATGCGCCCTTCGTCGATCGTCGTCGCGCCCGAGGTCACCGATACCCGCATCACCCATTCGCCGCGCCATTCCGCCCCGCCGATATAGGCGACCGCATCCTCCTGTACCCGCGCGATCGTCGCCCGTGTTGCATCGTTGCTGTCGCCGAAGCGCAGCATGAACTGGTTCAGTTCCGGCGCCATGATCAGCCGCACGCCCGGCTCGGCGGAAATCCGCGCGGCCATGTCGGCGGCGACCAGGCAATGCCGCTCGACCATCTCGGCGATCCCGGCACGGCCGAGCTGGCGGATCATCGCCCAGGCCGGGAAGCCCCGCGCCCGCCGCGACAGCTCGGGCACATAGGTGCTGGGGTCGCGCTCGGCGCCCTCGGCCGGTGGCAGATAGCTGGCCGAGATCGCCATCGCCCGGGCATGCGCCTCGGCATCGCGGACGATGGCGAAACCCGAATCATAGGGCGTCTGGAGCCATTTATGCCCGTCGGTCGCCCAGCTGTCGGCCAGCTCCACGCCGCGCGTCAGATGCGCCCGCGACGGGCAGGCCTGCGCCCACAGCCCGAACGCGCCATCGACATGCAGCCACGCGCCGGCTTCCCGTGCCATCGGCGCGATCTCGGCGAACGGGTCGCTTGCCCCGGTGTTGATCTGCCCGGCCTGGGCGATGGCGATCACCGGCCCGCTCGCCGCTTTCAACGCGGCGGCGAAATCGCTCGGCAGCATCCGCCCTGCGTCGTCGGTCGCCACCGTGCGCACCCGCTTCGCGCCGAGCCCGAGATATTTGAGGCTCGAGAACACCGTGGCATGCGCATCCGCGCCGATCAGCACGGTGATCGGCGGCGCGCCGAACATGCCGTCGGCCTCGACGTCCCAGCCGACGCGCCGCAACACCTCGCTGCGCGCCGCGGCGAGGCACACGAAATTTGCCACCGTGGCCCCGGTGACGAACCCGACCGAGCTTTCGGCGGGCAGCCGGAGCAGTTCGAGCAACCACCCCGCCGCCACCGCCTCGACCGCCGAGGCGGCCGGCGCGGCGGAAAGGTTGGCGGCATTCTGTCCCCAGGCAGAGGTCAGCCAGTCGGCCGCCACCCCGGTCGGATGCGACTGGCCGATCACCCAGCCGAAGAAGCGCCCCCCCGTCGAGGCGCGGATGCCCGGCGTGGCGCGCTCGACCAGCTCGGCGATGATCGCCTCGCCATCGCCGCCGGCCTCGGGCAGCGGGCCGGCAAAGGCGTCGAGCATCGCGGCGTAGGTTGCGACTGGCGTCCGCTCCGCCGCTGCGACGTCGCGACGATAGGCGATCGCAGCTTCGGCGGCACGGGTCAGGGCGGGGAAGGTGGGGTCGGTCATGGTGCGCTGTGTAGCGTAGCCAGAAGCGAAGGCATTCCGAAACTTGCCGCCGAACGACTAACCCCTTCCCGTTCGCCCTGAGCTTGTCGAAGGGCCGCTCTTCCTTTTTTTCGGCTGGAGAGAAGAACCGTGCTTCGACAAGCTCAGCACGAACGGATTTCTATTGGATTGCTGTGCCAACCACCCTTTCCAGCTTGGTGCTTCGTAGCCGCTGACTGGGCGCAGGGGTGGAAGCTACCATCAGTTCAATATGAGGTTGCCAGCAATGATAAGCTGCCCACCCGTTCCGAGAAATTCTGCGGGCGTCAGTCGTGAAATCACTGGCGCTTCGCCGCCACACAGGGGGCAGCAATAGACCGGTGACGCGGGCTCGTAGATTTTCTGAAACTCTTGAAAACTCAAGCCGTCGCCGGAAGACCCTTCAATCCATCGCTTGACGGACAAAGCGACAAATTTGGCACCATGTTCTCGGCTAATACGTTTTTCGAACAGCGCTCGCCCTGCATCATATCCTTCGCGCCATTCATCGGCGGTCAGCTCGCCTAGCGCGACGGACGGAGGCTCGAACGAAGTAGCCGCTTCGAGTCCGTTTGTCGCCATGTCCGTGTCGCCGGAAAACACGAAGGTCGAGAAGGTCCTGAGACATGAACTGCACCGAAGTGTCAGTGTCTCGCCGCTGACTTGGCGCATTGTCTCCACTCCCCCCGATCGTTGAGGGCGCCATCGGGCGCCCACTCACCCCCTGAGCACCGCCCCCAGCTTCGCCGCCGCCGCGACGACCTTGTCGGCCACGGCCTTCAGTTCCTCGTCGGTGAAGCTCTTGTCGCCCGGTTGCAGCGTCACCTCGACCGCCATCGAGCGCACGCCGTCGCGTTCGAACAGGTCGAACAGCCGCGCACCGACGATCGCCGCCTTGTCGGCGCCGCGCACCGCGCGGACCAAAGCGTCGGCGGTCAGGCCGGCGGGCACGGTGAAGGCGAAGTCGCGCTTCACCGCCTGCAACGCCGGGGGCGTGTAAGCGGCGCGCATGAAACCACTCGCGCGCTTGGGCGGGATGGCGTCGAGATACAGTTCGACCGCCGCGATCGGTCCGTCGAGGTCATAGGCCCTGGCGGTCAGCGGGTGGACCATGCCGAACGCCGCCAGCACCGTCTTCGGCCCGAGCCGCAGCGTGCCCGACTGGCCGGGATGCCAGGCATCGCCCGCCTCGCCCATCACCTGCAGATTGTCGACCGGCGCGCCCGCGGCGGCGAGCAGCGCCAGCGCCTCGGCCTTGGCGTCGAAGGCGTCGAACGGGCTAGCCTTGCCGGTCGCCCAGCCCTTGGCCTGGCGCTCGCCGGCCAGCACCACACCGAGCGTCGCGCGCTCGGCATCGGCGAGATAGCGTCGCCCGATCTCGAACAGCCGCACGCCATCGGCGCCGCGCTTCAGGTTGCGCGCCGCGGCCGAAAGCAGCCCCGGCAGCAACGACGGGCGCATCACCTTGAGGTCCTCGCTGATCGGGTTGGCGAGGCTCCACGCCCCGCCGCCGAACGGCGCCGCCTCGGCTTCCGACAGGAAGCTCCACGTCACCGCCTCGTTGAGGCCGCGCGCGGCGGCGGCGCGGCGGGCGCGGCGCTCCAGCTTCTGTTCGGGCGTTGCGGTCGGTTTCGCCACGCCGGGGATGCGGTCGAGCGGGGTCGACGGCACCTTGTCGATGCCCTCGATGCGGATCACTTCCTCGACCAGATCGGCCGAGCCGTCGACGTCGCGGCGCCAGCTCGGCACGGTCACGTTCCACTGGCCATCGATGGTGAAGCCGAGCCGTTCGAGGATATCCTTCTGCCGCTCGGCCGGAACGGCGAGACCGCCCAGCGTCTCGGCCCGCGCCGGATCATAGGCGACGACCTTGGGGGTCAAAGGCGGCTGGCCGGCGCGGGTGATCGCGCTGGGCGTGCCGCCGCAATGGTCGAGCACCAGCTTGGTCGCGATGGCGAGACCGTCATCGAGGAAAGCGGGGTCCACCCCGCGCTCGAAGCGCTGCCTCGCGTCGCTGGTCAGGCCGAGCTTCTGCCCGGTCAATGCGATATGGTCGGGGTCGAAATAGGCGCATTCGATGATCACGTCGGTCGTCCCGTCGGACACGCCCGAATGCTCGCCACCCATGATGCCGCCGATATCGTGCACCGCCACATCGTCGGCAATCACCGTCATGCTCGGGTCGAGCGTATAGGTCTTGCCATTGAGCGCCAGCACCTGCTCGCCCGCCTTTGCCTTGCGCGCGACGAGGCCGCCGACGAGCTTCGCCTTGTCATAGACGTGCAGTGGCCGGCCGAGATCGACCGACACGAAATTGGTGATGTCGACCAGCGCCGAGATCGGCTTCTGCCCGATCGCAGTGAGGAAGCGCCGCATCCATTCCGGCGCGGCCTTGTTGGTCACGCCGGCAACGCCCTGCGCGTAGAAAGCCGGACAGCCTTCGGGGTCGTCGGTGCGCACGTCGGGCGCCGGACCATCGCCCGCCACCGGCACGATCGCGTCGCTGCGATAGACCGTCGCAAGCGGCTTCAGCGTGCCGAGTCCCGCCGCGGCGAGATCGCGCGCGATGCCGCGCACGCCCATGCAATCCTGCTTGTTGGGCGTCACCGACACGTCGATTACCGGATCGTCGAGCCCGGCATAGCTGGGGAAGGGCGTGCCGACCGGCGCATCGGCGGGCAGCTCGATGATGCCGTCATGGTCGTCGCCCAGCTCCAGCTCGCGCGTCGAGCACATCATGCCGTTCGATTCGACGCCGCGGATCTCGGCGACCTTCAGCACCATGCCGTTCGACGGCACCGTCGCCCCCGGCATGCCGAACACGCCGACCAGTCCGGCGCGCGCATTGGGCGCGCCGCACACCACCTGCAGCGGCCCGTCACCGGCGTCGACCGACAGGACCTGCAGCTTGTCCGCCTGCGGGTGACGCTCGGCGCTCAGCACGCGGGCGACGCGGAACGCCGCCAGCTTCTCGCCGGGATTGTCGACACCCTCGACCTCGAGGCCGATCCGCGTCAGCGCCTCGACGATCGCGTCGAGCGATGCGTCGGTATCGAGATGCTCCTTGAGCCAGTTCAGCGTGAACTTCATATCAAAATACCCGTCACACCGGCGCAAGCCGGGGTCTTGATGGAGGTAAGCGCGCCGCGAAGAAGAAGAGAGTGGTTCACGCGGAGGCGCGGAGGCGCGGAGGTGTCCCGCCCGGGGCGAATGATGCGTTCGAGCCCATAGCAACTTACTTCTTCGCGCTCTTGCGCGATTCGATGCAGCGCGGAGACGCTATCTATGACGCGGTCGCGCTCAGCGCGGACGACATCCTCCGCGCCTCCGCGCCTCCGCGTGAACCACTCTCTCCTTTCACCATGGGCGCAAGCCAGGTCGCTTGCATGAGCACGAGGACGGCGGGTCATGCGCCGACGCCCCCCGACAAGGTCGGCACATCCAGCGTCGCGAAGCCGTAATGTTTCAGCCAGCGGATATCGCCGTCGAAGAAGGCGCGCAGGTCGTCCATGCCGTATTTGAGCATCGCCAGCCGGTCGATGCCGCAGCCGAACGCGAAGCCCTGCCATTCCTCGGGGTCGAGCCCGCAGGCGGCGATCACCTTGGGATGGACCATGCCCGAGCCGAGCACCTCCATCCAGCCGTCGCTGCCGCCGATCACGCGCTTGCCGTTGACGATGGTGTAGCCGACATCGACCTCCGCCGATGGCTCGGTGAAGGGGAAATAGCTCGGCCGCAGCCGCAGCACGACATCGTCGCGCTCGAAGAATGCCTTGAGAAACGTCTCAAGCGTCCATTTGAGGTGGCCGAGCGTGATGCCCTTGTCGATCACCAGCCCCTCGACCTGATGGAACATCGGCGTGTGTGTCGCATCGCTGTCGGAACGATAGGTGCGCCCCGGCGCGATGATGCGGATCGGCGGCTTCTGGTTGACCATCGTGCGGATCTGCACCGGCGACGTGTGCGTGCGCAGCAGCATCTTCTTCCCGCCGTCTTCGCCGTCCGGGAAATAGAAGGTGTCGTGCATGGCGCGCGCCGGATGCGTCTCGGGAATATTGAGCGCGGTGAAATTATGCCAGTCGTCCTCGATCTCAGGACCGGTCGCGACGGCAAAGCCGAGATCGGCGAAGATCTCCGCCAACTCGTCCATCACCTGGCTGACCGGATGCACCGTGCCGCCGAGCGGCGCGGCGGCGGGCAGCGTCATGTCGAGCGTCTCGCGCGCCAGCCGCGCATCGAGCTCGGCGCGCTCCAGCATCGCCTTGCGGCCGCCGATCGCGGCGGTGACCGCCTCGCGCAGCGCATGGATGCGCGGCCCCTGCACCTGCCGCTCCTCGGGCGACATGCCGCCCAGCGTCTTCAGCAGCCCGGTCACGCTGCCGGCCTTGCCGAGCGCGGAGACGCGCAAGGCCTCGATCGCCTCGGGCGTCGTCGCGCTGTCGACGGCGGCGAGCAGGTCGTCGCGCAGCTGGTCGAGATCGGTCATCAGGGCCTTCCATTGGTGGTGAGGTCGATCGCCCAGAGATTGAGCGGCCCATCCTCGGGGTCGTCGCGCGTGCCTTGGTGCACGAAGCCGTTCTTTTCGAGCACGCGCTGCGAGCCCGGATTGTCCACGCTGGTCGCGGCGGTCAAGCCGCGATGTCCATCGGCGCTGAGGATCGGCAGCAAGGCGGCGATCGCGGCGGTCATCACGCCCCGCCCTTCATGCGCCGGGGCGATGCCGTAACCGATCTCGTACCGGCCATCGGCCTCGCGCTTGGTGAAGCTGGTCATGCCGACGACGGTGTCGCCATCGGCGATCAGCCAGGCGAGCGGGCGGGGGTCGGTTTCGGCGAGACCGGCGGTGATGCCGCGGAGCATGGCGCTGACTTCGCTGGGGCCGATACCGCCGTCGCATTGACGCAGGCTGTCCGTGCGTGATGCCTCGCCGAGGAGCCACGCATAGTCGGCGTCAGTCATCGGGTGCAGTCTAACCAATCATCCCTCCGTCACCCCGCCTCGTGCCGGGGTCCAACGTGCCGCGTAAGAAGCGGCTGGTGCGTGTGCGGAACCTTGGACCCCGGCACAAGGCGGGGTGACGGGTGAGAGGTGTGTCGCGACATAACAAATCCCTTCCTCCCGTCCGGCCGCCAAAACGAAAAAGGGCGCCGGTGTTGCCACCGACGCCCCAAATCTCACTCGCAACAGGTCGCCTCAGGCGGCCTGGGGCAGAGCCGCCTTCGCCTGCGCGATGATGGCGGTAAAGGCCGCACCCTCATGCATGGCGATGTCGGCCAGGACCTTCCGGTCCAGTTCGATGCCGGCGAGCTTCAGCCCGTGCATGAACTGCGAATAGGTCAGCCCTTCGGCGCGAACGCCGGCGTTGATGCGCTGGATCCACAGGCCGCGGAAAGTCCGCTTCTTAACCTTGCGGTCGCGATAGGCGTACTGCCCGGCCTTCTCCACCGCCTGGCGGGCGATGCGGATCGTGTTCTTGCGGCGGCCATAATAGCCCTTGGCCGCATCCAGGATGCGGTTGTGCTTGGCCTTGGTGGTTACACCACGTTTGACGCGTGCCATGTCCTAATCCTCTTTCTTACTTCAGACCGTAAGGCGCCCAGGCCTTTACCGTCTTCGTATCGGGATCGGACACGAGCGACGTGCCGCGATTCTGGCGGATGTACTTGGCGTTGTGGCTGATCAGGCGGTGGCGCTTGCCGGCCACACCGTGTTTCAGCTTGCCGGTGGCGGTCATCGTGAAGCGTTTCTTCACACCGCTCTTCGTCTTGAGCTTGGGCATTTTCATCCTTTCGATCTGGCGAAGGCCTCAAACCGCCGCGGCAGCCCACACTGGCCGGGCAGTTTTTCCTGGGCACAACGCTCTGGAAGGTGGGGCGCTTAGCGATGCTCCCCCCAAAATGCAACCTTAGCGGCGTCACAGGGGTTAAGGCCCCCATGGATACGCTGATTTCCCCGCCGCGGGTCGATGATCCGGCGGATGAAACGGCGCCCGTGGCGGCGTCGCCACCCACCGATTCGCCCCCTTCCGACGACAGGCCGCGCCGCAACTGGTGGCGAATCGCGCGCAACGTCGTGCTCGGCCTGTTCGCGCTGGTCTTCCTCGCCTGGCTGGTCCTCTACATCACCAAGGGCCGCTTCCTGAAGCACCCGTTCGAACGCACCGTCGCCGCCTGGACGCACCGTGAGGTCAAGGTCGCGGGCGACTTCCAGCTCTATTTCGATCCGATCAACATCCACTTCGTCGCCGAGGGGATGACCATCTCCAATCCCGACTGGGCGTCGAAGGACAATCTCTTCCAAGCCAGGCGCATCGACACGCGCATCTCGACCTTCCCGCTGATCTTCGGCAACCGTCGCGTCAAATGGCTCGGCGTGGTCGACGGCGCGCTCGATCTCGAATGGTCGAAGGACCGCAAGCGCAACAGCTGGACGTTCAGCGACCAGCCCGGCAAGCCGTTCGAGATGCCGGTGATCCGCCAGGCGATGGTCGCCGGCACCACGCTGCGTTACGTCGATCCGCAGATGAGCCTGTCGGCCGACCTGTCCTTCCAGACGATCAAGGCGGCCGATACGCGCTTCGAAAGCGCGATCCGCTTCACCGGCACCGGCACCGCGCGCAACACGCCGTTTACCGTCAGCGGCGCGCTGCTCACCCCCAATGCGACGGCGACCGGCGGCAAGAACCAGCTCCAGCTCCATGCCGACGCCTCGCGCACCGTGTTCGACGTGGCGGGCACGCTCGACGCGCCGACCCAGCTGGAGGGCGCCAATCTCCAGGTCTCGGCGCGCGGCCGCAATATCGCGGAGATGTTCTCGATCATCGGCGTCGCGGTGCCCGATACGCGTGCCTATGTGCTGCATGCCAATATGACCAAGACCGGTGACGAATATCGCTTCACCGGCCTGCATGGCCGGTTCGGCGACAGCGACCTCGCGGGCAAGCTGACCGTCGCCAATATCGAGCCGCGCATCAAGCTGACCGCGACGCTCGCGACGCGTAGCCTCGACATCGTCGATATCGCACCGTTCATCGGCTACAATCCCGATGCCGTCGCGGCGCGGGGCAAGGCGGCCGTGGTGCGCCAGGTCGGCGGCGCGCCCCGCCTGCTGCCCGATGCGCCACTGCGCGTCGAGGCGCTGAAGAATTTCGATGCCGACCTGCATTACAAGGTGCGCGACATCCGCGCCCGCAACCTGCCGGTGTCGAATGTCGACCTGACGCTGACGCTCGACAACAGCCTGTTGAAGCTGTCGCCTTTGACCTTCGACATGGCGCGTGGCCATGTCGCGTCGGATATCGCGATCAACGCGCGCCGCCCGCTGGTCCATACCGATTACGACATCCGCCTGTCGCCGACGCCGATGGGCGTGCTGCTCGCCGGCTATGGCGTCGATCAGGCCGGCACCAGCGGCACGATCAAGGCGCGGCTGCAGCTGACCGGCGAGGGCAACACGGTCCACGATTCGCTATCGACCGCCAATGGCCGCATCGCCATCATCATCCCGGCGGGCAGCTTCTGGACGCGCAACGTCCAGCTGGCCGAACTCGACCTCGGCACCTTCGTGCAGAAGATGTTCCAGCATAAGCTCAAGGAGCCGGTGCAGATCAATTGCGGGCTGATCGCCTTCACCGTGCGCAACGGCGTGGCGGCGGCCGATCCGATCCTGATCGACACCAGGAAGAGCGTCATCACCGGGCGCGGCGGCTTCAGCTTCAAAAACGAATCGATCGATTTCGCGGTGCGCGCCGATGCCAAGACCTTCAGCCTGTTCTCGCTCCAGTCCCCGGTCGGCGTGAACGGTTATTTCGCCAAGCCCGGCATCAACGTGGTCAGCCCGGAACTGCTGGCCCGTGCCGGCGTCGGCCTGGGCCTCGGCGTGTTCGCCAGCCCGCTCGCTGGCATTCTCGCTTTCGTCGATGTCGGCGACGCCAAGAGCGCGCAATGCGGCCCGGTCCTCACCGGCGCCACCGCCCGCGCCCAGCGCACCACCAAGGGCAAGCCGCGCGACGATGTGGGCCATGGGACGCCCGCGAAAAAAGGGAAGTAAAGTCGTTCGCGCAGAGGCGCGGAGGCGCAGAGAGGTGCCGCTCGTCGGCACAATATTCCGCTTTTCGTGCCGTTCATTCGCCGCCGGTGGCGCATGTCACGCGCGCCGATGGCGCGACATCTCTGCGCCTCTGCGCGAACCACTATTCTCCGGCACCGCGAATCCGGCCCTCGCGATGATTCAATTTATCGCCACAGCTGTCATCACCACCAATGTTCTTTCTCATGGTGAATTGACGGAAAGCGCCGCCGCCCGGTCGCCGTTCTCCCTGCTGCGATGTTGGGAATTCCCTGCCAATTCCCTGCCATCTCCAACAGATTTTGCGTAAAGCACTGTAATATAACAACATCGCCGCTGAGCAAAAAATTGCGGCAGGGAATTGGAAAAAGTCAGTGCCCGCGACAGGCCAGCGCCTCGAGAATGTCCTCGATCCGCGCCGGGTCACCAGCGGCGACGACCTCGCCGATGCTGTCGGCGGTCAGCGGGTCGCCCTGCCAGTCGCACATCCGTCCGCCGGCGCCCTCGACCACCGGCACCAGCGCGGCGAAGTCGTGGATCTTGAGGCCCGACTCGACCACGATATCGAGCCAGCCCGAGGCGACGCAGGCGTAATTATAGCAGTCGCCGCCGAGCACCGTGCTGCGCACCGCGCCGTCGAGATGCTCGAAGGCATGAAGCTGGTCGTCGCCGAACAGCGCCGGCGAGGTGGTGGCGAGCAGCGCATCCTTCAGCTCGCGGCAGGCGCGGCTGCTGGTCGGCTTGCCGTTCAAGGTAGTGGGCTGTCCGACGCTGCCCAGCCAGCGTTCCTTGAGGATCGGCTGGTCGATCACCCCGAGCATCGGCCAGCCATCCATGACGAGCGCGATCAGCGTGCCGAACAGCGGTCGGCCGGCGATGAACGCGCGCGTACCGTCGATCGGATCGAGCACCCAGGCGCGGCCGCTCGTCCCCTCGCGTACGCCATATTCCTCGCCGATGATCGCATCGTCGGGGAAGCGTGCCTCGATCAGCCTGCGCATCGCCGCCTCGGCTTCGCGGTCGGCGAGCGTCACGGGAGAGGCATCGTCCTTTGTCTCGAGGCCATGATGCTCCCGGAAATAAGGGCGAATCGCCGCCCCGGCGACATCGGCGAGTTGGTTCGCGAAATCGCGATCGGTCTGGGTTACGCGCATTGCACCCGGTTAGCCGTCCTGCCAAAGCGGCGCCAGAGCTTCGGGGGGAGATCGAAGATGCGCGTATTTTACACCATCGCCCTGGCCGCGACCCTGGGTTGCGCTGCCACCCCGGCCGTGGCGCAGCTCCGCCCGATGTTCGATCCGCCCTCGTCCGCGGCGGCGGCCAGGGACGGCGTCGAGGTCTTCCTGCTCAACACCGGCACGACCAGCCAACCCGCCCAGGGCCCGGCGGAGCTCGAGGTGACGGCGCGCAACGGCGAGCGGCTGCGTCTGATCGCCGCGCCCGACGGCGAGGCATCGGTCGCCCCCGGCGCCTTTGTGCGCGTCACGTACCGGCTCGCCGGCGTGGCGTCCGGCATGCCGCCTATCACCTCGGGCACGCCCCTGCCGGGGGCGCCCGCGAAGGTTGCGCCAGTCGAACAGGCCAACACCACTTCTTCGGGTGATGCGCGCGGCTTTCTCGATCGCCTTCACCCCTATGCGCCGATCTATGGCGTGATCGGTGCGGGGGACGCCGGGACGAAGCTGCAACTCAGCTTCGATTTCCGCCTGCTCGGCCGCGCCGACGGGCCGCATCTCGACTTCGCCTATACCCAGACGATGCTGTGGGCCACCGACCGTCCCTCCGGCCCGATCCGCGCGACGACCTACAGTCCCGAACTGTTCATCGACATGCCGGTGGGTGACAATTTCGTGGTCGGGGGCGGTTACCGGCATGACAGCAATGGCGGCGGGCTGACCAACTCGGTCGACGCCAACCGGGTGTTCGTTCGTGCGGCGAAGGCCTTCGACCTGGGCAAAGACTGGCGCGTCGAGGTGACGCCGATGGCGTGGTTCTATTTCGGCTATCGCGGCCTGGCCACCGACATCGACCGCTACTGGGGCTATACCTCGCTCGGCCTGTCGCTCGGCCAGCAGGGCGGTGTGAAGCTCGCGCTCACCGCGCGCGGCAACCCCGGCACCGGCAAGGGCTCGGCCGAGGCGTACCTGTCCTTCCCGCTGGCGCGGATCAGCGACGCGCTGCCGCATGTCTACCTCTTCGGTCAGGCCTATACCGGCTATGGCGAGGCGCTGATCGACTATAACCGCAGCGCGACGCATCTCCGCGCCGGCATCGCCTTCACGCGATGAAGGGCCGTTACGGACCCTTCTGACAGCTATGGTCACCGGATATTATCCATTTCGGTCTAATCGATCTGGATGAAGGGGGCGATCGACCGCGCGCTTGGGGCATGCGGTACGTGGAGTCGGGGACCAGATGGCCGGAGCAACCGTGGCGCGCATGGCGAAGGTGGAGGATGCCGGTGCGCATCTCTATCACGCGATCGGCGCGTTCCTCACCCAGCATCGACTAAGTCCCGATCCACGCCACTACGCGTTCGCGCACCGTGTGCTGAGCGATCCGCACGGCGTCGTCGCGCAATCGGTGGCGGCCTTGACCGAAGGCGGCATCCGACTGTCGTCGCGCGATATCGAGTCGCTGGGCGGTCAGCTCGGCGCGGCGAGCGCCGCTGCACCGTCGGCCGTCGTCAGCGCCGCCAACAGCCTCGTCGCGCAGACCCAGATGCAGGTCGAAGGCTTCACCGACATGATGCAGGCGATTCGCGCCGAGACCGAGGGCTTCGGCCGCGATCTTGCCGCGAGCGCGGACGCGATCCGCAACGCCGACGCCGCGCTCGGCGTCACCGAGGTGGTGCGGTTGACCGGCGTGATGCTCGACCGCGTCCGTTCCGCCGAGGAGCGGCTCGAGGCTGCGACGCACGAGGCCAACGAATTGCGCGTCAAGCTGGAAGAGGCGCGCGATAATGCACGGCGCGATCCGCTGACCGATTTGCCCAATCGCCGCGCCTTCGAGGAAGCCTTCGCCACCGGCGTCGCCGCCGACGAGCGGCTCTGCGTCGCGGTGTGCGACATCGACCGCTTCAAATCGGTCAACGATCGCTTCGGCCACGCCGTCGGGGACCGCGTGCTGAAGGCGATCGCCACCGCCCTCGTCGATGGGTGCCCGGGGCACCTCGTGGCACGCTATGGCGGCGAGGAGTTTGCCGTCCTGTTCACCGGCGTGGAACGCGACGTCGCGCTCGCCACGCTGGAAAAGGCGCGCGAAGCCGTCGCCGCGAAGCGCTACCGGCTGCGCGAATCCGACGAGCCGCTTGGCGCGGTAACTTTTTCCGCCGGACTCACCGCGGCGCAGCCGGGGGAATCGCTCGGCACCGTCTTCGGGCGCGCCGATGCCCTGCTCTATGCCGCCAAGGATAGCGGCCGCAACGCGCTCCGTACGGCATAGCAATTTGCGCCACTTTCTGGCGTAAAATTACGATAAATCTCGGCTTAATGCGCAGTTTTTTGCCATTTTAAAATATAAACACATCTATTTCAGTGGTTTAATAAGTTGGCACGCTTGATGCTAACCTTATGGGCATCGGTCGCCAGATGGTCTGGATGACCAAGTTCAGGAAGGTCACATCATGTTCGCTCGTTTCCAGTCCGCCCAGCATGTCGCGCTCTCGCTCGTCGGCGCGCTGTTCTTCTCCGCCGTGCTGTTCAGCGCCGCAGTCCCCGTCGTTCCGGTCGCCTGACCGGAACGGCCCGACAGGGAAGCAACATCATGACTCGCAGCATCGTCGCCGGCGTCGCCTCGTTCGCGCTCACCGGTCTGTTGATCGTCGGCCAGTTCGCCGGCATCGGCGCCTTCGGCTGAGCCGACGCGCCCAGGGCTTGTCCGCCGCGTAGGGGCGGTTAAGCAGGCCGGATGGATCCGGCCCTTTCTCCAGAACCCGCCAGCAGCGTGGTGCGTCTCGACGGAAGTTGGCGCACGCCGCTCGCTGGCGAATTCGCGCAGCCTTATATGCAGGCGCTGAAGGATTTCCTGCTGGCCGAAAAGGCGGCGGGGAAGCAGATCTACCCCAGGGGCGCGGAATATTTCCGCGCGCTCGACCTGACGCCGCTCGACAAGGTGCGCGTCGTGATCCTCGGGCAGGATCCCTATCACGGCCCCGGTCAGGCGCATGGTCTGTGCTTCAGCGTGCGGCCCGGTGTCCCGCCGCCGCCGAGCCTCGTCAATATCTACAAGGAAATGCACGCCGATCTCGGCATCGATCGGGCGCGGCACGGCTTTCTCGAACATTGGGCGCGACAGGGCGTGTTGCTGCTCAACAGCGTGCTGACCGTCGAGAACGGCCGGGCGGCATCGCACCGCGAGCGCGGCTGGGAAAAATTCACCGACGCAGTGATCCGTCTGGTCGCGGCCAGGCCCGATCCGGTGGTGTTCATCCTGTGGGGCAGCTACGCGCAGAAAAAGGCGGCGTTCGTCGAAGATATCGCGCGTGGTGGACGGCATCTGGTGCTGAAGGCGCCCCACCCGTCGCCGCTTTCCGCCCATGCCGGCTTCTTCGGCAGCCGGCCCTTTTCGCGGACCAACGCCTTTCTGGAAAGCAATGGCATCACGCCGATCGACTGGCGCTTGCCCGAGCTCTGAACAGGCTGCGGCACGGTCCGCAGTCCGGGGCGTAAAAATTTATTAAAAATATGTGACACGGGGCGTGCGGGTTTCGCCGTGCGGTGTCGTCTTCCCGATAACAAGCGAGCTTCACTCGAGGGGGGCGAGCGGGTCGGCAAGTGGCTGGGGAGTCTACAGGCCGACCCGTCTCTGCAGTGGTTTGATGATGAACGACCCGATTGTCGGACGGTTTGGAAAGACGCATCATGTTGCTTGATGCGATGCGCGATGGCGCATTTGCCGAGATGGTCGACAGCGACGACGTGGCGACCACGAGCCGCGTGGTGCGGATCCGCCCTGCCGACTGGTCGGTCGTCATTCCTTTCTTCAACGAACGCGATTTCCTCGGCGACACGCTGGCGAGCCTCGCCGCGCAGACCCGCCGTTTCACGCTCATCCTGGTCGACAACGGTTCGACCGACGGCAGCGCGAAGGTGGCGGTCGACACCTGCCGCGCGCTCGGTCTCGACTGGATGCTGCTCGACGAGCGCCGGCCCGGCAAGGTGTTCGCGCTGACCACCGGGCTCGAGCGGGTACGATCGCCGCTGGTCGCGACCTGCGACGCCGACACCTGGTATCCGCCCGAATACCTCGCCGAGGCCGAGGCGCTGCTTGGGGCACGGGGCAGCGTCGCGGCCGGCGCCTTCTTCGCGGCGCGCGACGACAAGGCCGACCAGCGCCGCAACGCGCTGCACATCAGCATCATGCCCTCGCTGCTGCGCCGGCAGTGCCACACCGGGGGCGCGGGGCAGGTGTTTCGTACCGCCGCCTTGCGCCGTGCCGGCGGATTCGATGCGCAGCGTTGGAATTATGTGCTTGAGGATCACGAGATCATCCATCGCGTCCACCGCGAAGGCAGCATGAAGTACAGCCCACGCTTCTGGTGCGCGCCGTCGCCACGCGAGCGCAACCGCGAGTCGATCCGCTGGACGCTCGCCGAGCGCATCCTCTACCACGCACTGGCGCCGGTCGCGGGAGACTGGTTCTTCTACCGTTTCCTCGCACGGCGGCTTGACCGTCGCCGCATGACCAGCGAACGCATCCGCGAGCGCCCCTTCCAGGCCCTGAGGATCGTCGATGCGCCGGCTGCTTCTATGTGCGGATGACTTCGCCTTCTCGTCCGACGTCAGTGCCGTCATTGCCGACCTCGCGCACCAGGGGAAATTGAACGCTACCAGTTGCATGGCGATCATGCCGGGCTGGGCGGAAGACAGCGCGCTGCTGCGGAACGTGCCGGGGCATGTCGAGGTCGGCATTCACCTGGTGCTGACCGGCGAAGTCCCGCTGACCGATCTCGGCGACCTGACCGAAAATGGGACATTGCCCGACATCGACCCGCTGGCCCGCCGCGCCGCGCGGGGCGACCTGCCGCTCGCCGCGATCGCATACGAGATCACCGCGCAGTTCGACCGCTTCATCGACGCGCTCGGCCGCCCGCCGGCCTTTGTCGATGGCCACCAGCACTGCCATGCTCTGCCCGGCGTGCGTGAGATCGTGCTGGCCGAAACGGCGCGCCGCGCGCCGCAGGCCTGGGTGCGCGACTGCGTCGACGGCCTGTTCGCGATGCTGGCGCGGCCTTTTCCGGGCAAGGCGATCGGCAGCGCCTGGCATTCGCGCGGGTTGCGCGCAGCGGCGGCGAAGCATGGGCTCAGCTGCAACGACAGCTTTGCCGGCCATTACGACTTTGCCGGCGACTATGCCGCGATCTTCCCGAAGTTCCTGCGCGCGCCCGGCGAGCGGCATCTGGTGATGTGCCATCCCGGTGCCGGTGCCCGCGCCGGTGACGGCATCGCGGCAGCGCGGATCGTCGAGGCGGCGGCGCTTTCGCAACTGCCCATCATTCAACTTGCCGCAAAACATGGGCTGGCGTTTCCCGCCTAACGTCGGGCATGGTCGCGGCAATGGGTAGCGCGGCGGAGAGCGGACTGAAGGCGGTGTTCCTGGCGGAACGCCCGATGCTTGCGCGGCTGCTGTCGGCGCGGCTCGGCGGGCCTGACGACGCCGAGGATGCGCTGCAGGACATGTGGCTCAAGCTCGACCAGTTCGTCGATCGTCCGGTGGCCGATCCGGCGGCCTATCTGTTCCGCATGGCGGCCAATCTCGCGGCGGACCGGCGGCTGTCGGCGGTGCGGCGCGGCGCGCGCGACACCGGCTGGGTGGAGACGCAGTCCGAGGCCGACGATATCCCCGATATCGAGCGCACGCTGATCGCGCGAGAACGGTTGCGCCAGGTGCAGGCGGCGCTCGCGGCATTACCCGAGCGGACGCAAATGGCGTTCCGCATGTTCCGGCTTGAGGGGCGGCCGCAGCGCGAGATTGGCGCCGAGCTTGGTATCAGCGTGAGCGGCGTGGAGAAGCTGTTGCAGCGGGCCTACCGACAAATTCACGATTCCGGCGGCGAAAAGGGTGCGGGTTTGACGGAACCGTGACGTCTTGTGGAATGTGAGGGGTTTTGAGTTAATGACCGAGGGACGTGACATCGTCGATCAGGCAATCGGCTGGCACCTGCGCCAGGCCGAATTGTCGTCGGCCGAGTGGCACGATTTCGTCCTGTGGCTCGAAGCCGATCCTGCGCATGCCGCGGCCTTTGATCGCGTCGCGCTGGACGACGCGCTGCTGGTCGATCTGCCGCGCCAGGCCAAACCGGCGACATCGCTGGAACCCGCGCGGTTCGTGCCGGCGCGTCCGCGTCGCTGGACCTGGGCGGTCGGGGGAACGGCGATCGCCGCCGGCATCGCGGCATTGGTGATGCCGCTGGCAATGGCACCGGGCAGCGCCGCCTATACGCTGCGCACCGCGCCCGGCGAGAACCGGACGGTCACGCTGGCCGACGGCACGCGCATCGACATGAATGGCGGCACGACGCTGCGCCTCGACCGCAACGACACGCGCGTCGCGTCGCTCGATGCGGGTGAGGCCGTGTTCACCGTCCACCACGACAGCGGCAAGCCGTTCACACTGCACTCGCGTGACCTGGCGGTGCAGGATGTCGGCACGGTGTTCGATGTCGTGCGCCACGACAAGCGGCTCTATGTCGCGGTGGCCGAGGGCGCCGTGTCGTTCCAGCCGGGGCGCGATGCGCTTCTGCTCAAGGCGGGCGACGCCCTGGTCGCGCGGCAGGATATCAACCAGGTCGCGCGGGTACCGGTCTCGATCGATGCGGTAGGCGGCTGGCGCAGCGGACGCCTGACCTTCAACGGCACGCCGCTGGCCGAAGTGGCGGCGGCGATCCGGCGTACCAATGGCGCGGACGTCCGGTTTGATACGGACTTGTCCGATCGCCCCTTTACCGGCATGGTTCGCCTGACCGGCGACGCGGCCAAGGATGTTCCGCATATCGCTGCGCTGGTCGGTGCAGGGTGGCGTCGCGATGGCGAGCGGTGGGTTATCTCGCCAGAAGGCAAGGCCGGCAACTAGCCGCATCGTTGCTGCGCTGATCGCGCTCGCGGCGCCGGTGACGGCGCGCGCGGCTGATTCGCCGATCGCCATCACCGCGACCACGCTCGATGTCGCGCTGACCTCGCTGGCACGGCAGACCGGCACCGACATCATCAGCACCGAACCGGGCCTCGCCCGCGTTCGCGTCAGGCCGGTTCAGGGGCGCATGTCGGTGCGTGCCGCGCTCGACCGGCTGCTCGACGGGTCGGGCTATCGCGCGCTGGCGGTCGATGCCCGCAGCTTCCGCATCGTCGCCGATCGGCGCAAGGCGCCGACGGTGCACGCCCCGCGCCGCACGCCGCCACCGCCCGCGGGCGACGCCGGCACGGACGTGGTGGTGACGGCGAGCAAGCAGCGCATCCCGCTGATGCGCTACCCCGGCACGCTGACGATCGTCTCCGGGCTGGCCGGTCCCGGCGGCATCGCCGCCACGCCCGACATGGACAGCGCCGCGCAGACCATCCCCGTGCTGCAAAGCACCGCGCTCGGCGCCGGACGCAACAAGATCTTCATCCGCGGGGTCGCGGACAGCAGCTTCAACGGTGCCACCCAATCGACCGCCAGCATCTATTTCGGCGACGTCCAGCTGGTCTATTCGGGGCCGGAGCCCGACCTCAGGCTATACGACATGAAGTCGGTCGACGTGCTCGAAGGGCCGCAGGGCACGCTCTATGGCGCCGGCGCGATCGGCGGAATCATACGGCTGACCCCGGTTTCGGCCGATCTGGCGCGACTCAGCGGTGCCATAGAGGCCGGCGCCTCGGCCACCGCCCACGGCACGCCGGGTTTCGACGTCAGCGGCAGGATCAATCTGCCGATCATCGATCAGCACCTGGCGATCCGCGCCCTCGCCTATCGCGTGCGCGACGGCGGATATATAGACGATCTCGGGCAGGGGCGGGCCAACGTCAATCGTACCGATACCGTCGGCGGGCGGTTCTCCGCAAAGCTCGATCCCGGCGGGGGGTGGCAGCTTGTCACAGGCGGCGTCATGCAGCGCATCGACGGCCACGATGCCTCCTATGCCGAGGGCGACGGCAAGCTGACGCGCGCTACCGCCCAGCCCCAGCCTTATCACAATCGCTTCATGCTCGGCCGCGTGGTGGTGACCAAGAACTGGGACAGCGGGTTGCAACTGGTGTCCGCGACCAGCGTGAGCGACGTTCATTCGAGCGACCTGTTCGACGCGACGCCGCCCGGCTTTCCGATCCCGCTGGTCTATCGCACCGACGACGCACGCCTGTTGCTGACCCATGAAACGCGCCTGTCGCGATCCTCACCGGGCGGTAACAGCTGGGTGCTTGGCCTGACGCTGCTGCGCAACCGCGACGCCGAGGCGCGGGTGTCCGGCCTGGCCGGCAACCCGACCGACATCATCGGCGTGACCAACGTCACCCAGAGCGCCTCGCTGTTCGGCGAAGGGACGGTCGCCTTCACCCACAATCTCTCGGCGACGCTCGGCGCGCGCCTTACCACGGCCAGGGTCGACAGCGAGCCATCGACCCAGCCGGTCGCGGGCAGCTTCATCCATGGTCGTTCGACCCGGCGCTTCGACCCGACCTTCGCCATTTCCTGGCATCTCGCCCCCCGCTTCGCATTGTTCGGGCGCGCACAGACCGGCTATCGCACAGGCGGCCTTGCCGTCGCGCGCGGCATCGGCCGGGTAGCCGACTTCAACTCGGATTCGATCATCGTCGGCGAGATCGGCTTTCGCCGCCTCCACGACGGGCCGACCGGCATCACCTTTTCGGGCAGCGCATCCTATGCCCATTGGGTCGACATCCAGGCCGACCTGATGAACCGGCGCGGCGCACCCTACACGGCCAATTTCGGCAATGCCCGCATCTTCACGCTGGAAGGCAATGTCGATTATGTGCCGATCGCCGACCTGCACGCGACGGCGTCGTTTCTCTACACCTCGAACACGGTCAGCGGCCCGCTTGCCGATCTTTCGCTGCCGCAGAACCGTCGCTTGCCTGAGACCCCGCCCTTCGCGGGCAGCGTCGCATTGAGCTATAAATGGTCGGCCGGGGAAGGTGCCATGTGGAGCGCCGGCGGCGATGCCACTTATGTCGGCCGCTCGGTGCTGGGCACCGGCGACGTGCTCGACATCAGCCAGGGCAAATATTTCGTTGTCGGCCTGCGGGGCGGCTGGGAACGGCGCGGCCTGGCCGTCAGCCTGGGTGTGGAAAACCTCACCAATCGCGCGAACAACCGCTTCGCGTATGGCAACCCGTTCACCTTCAGCTCACGCACCGAAGTAACGCCGCTGCGCCCGGTCACGGTGCGGCTCGGCATGTCACGATCCTGGTGAGACAAACCCCCTGTCACGTCGCAGATAGACGACCAGCCGGTAGTCGTCGCGCGCGGTGCTGAACACCGGGCGATAGTCGCGTGTCAGCGCGGCATCGACCAGCGCGCGGCTCGCCTCGTTCCATTCCGCCAGCGGTTCGCTGCCACGCACGATCACCGGTGGCCGGTGGCCGAGGATACGCCGCACCTCGCCGGCCTCGTCGATCCCGGTCGCGCCCTGTTCGGGAGCGTAAGCGAGCGTCGAGGGAAAGGCATAGGCGGTCGGCACGCACGCATGGGCGAGCAGATAGGTGATCGAATCGCCGGTGAAGACATAGGGACATTCGCTGCCACTATTGGCCTCGACCACCCGCGCCAGCCGATAGGCGCCGGCGGCATCGCCGTTGCGGATCATGGTGCGCACGACGAGCAGGGTGAGCCCGATGCCCAGCGTCGCGACGATCGCGCGACGATGGCGTGAGAAGGTAAGCGACGCGAGCAGGGTCAGCGGCGCAACCAGCGGCAGGGCATAATGATCGAAGAAGGTGCCGAGCACCAGATAACCGAGCACCGCCGCGCCCAGCCAGCCGAAGGCGAGCAAGCGCGTCTCGTCCCGCTGCCGCCACGCCAAAGCTGCGCACACCGTCAGCGCCAGCAGCAACGCGTTGGTGCCGAGTAGCCGACGCGCGATCAGGTCGGGTGGATAGGCATAATGCGAGCGCTGGAAGATCGATTCGAAATTGGCGAACCAGAAGGCCTGGAACACCGCGGGGCCGTGCCACCAGTAGATGACGATGATCAGCGCCGTCGGTCCGATGCCGAGCGCGATCCACAGCATCGCCGCACCGACCATCGCCGCCGATGGCGCACCGACGCGGCGGAGATACCAGAGATGGGCGAGGCCGAAGAACGCACCCTCGATCGCCGGAGTGTATTTGGTCTGGATCGCCAGGCCGGCGAGCAGGCAGGCAGCGGCCCCGTTGAGCACGATCGCGCGGACCTCACCGCGCGAGGCCAGCGTTGGCAAGCGCAGGGTCAGCACCGCCGCGGCGGTGACGAACAGATTGTAGAACACCGGCGACTGGCCGCCGCGCCCGCTGAGTAGCGGCAGCCAGATGATGTAGGCCGCACCCGCGACCAACGCAGCGAGGTGCGTCGCGCCGAGGCGGCGCGCGCCGTGCTGCACCAGCCATGCCGTCGCGGCGGCGAACAGGGTCGCGACCAGTTGATAGGCGAGAACGCCGTCGCCGGGCAGTAGCCGGATCGCGGCGAAGATCGCGAACAGCCCGATCGGCTTGCGGTCCCAGATATCGACATAGGGCAAGGCGCCGTGCAGCAACCGGTCGCCGACGAGCAGATAATATTGCTCGTCGACATGGATCACCGGATTGCCGAAGTCGACGCAGCGCACGGCGACCGCGATCAGCAGCAACAGCGCCGCGACCATGCTTTCCGATGAAAGTTTCAGGCGCCCCATCACCGGCGCCTTGCCACAGGCGGAGGCGGATTGTCGCCTATGTTGCTCGCGATCTCCAATCGTCACCCTGAACTCGTTTCAGGGTCCATGCGCGACCAATGGTCACAAGAGCGGCGCCCCTGGTTCGGATGACCGCACGTGGATGCTGAAACAAGTTCAGCATGACGACTTGTTTGAGTCGACCTTCGCTCTCACACCATCACATTACGCCCGCGGGCCACGGTGGCGGTATGGCCGACCTTCGCCGCTGCATTCGATGCGGTGACGGTGTCGACCATCACCCAGTCGCACGAGGCGCGGTCGGGCGTCAGCGTCAGCGCCATGTAGCCGCGCCGGCTGGTGTCGCACCATTTGAGCTCGGGGTTGGCGGCGACCAGCGCGGCAGCAACCACTTTCGGGTCGGCATGAGTCGAGGATTCATAGCCGGGCGAGGTCACGCTGTGGCCGGCGAACTCGACACCGGCGGGCTTGCCGTCCTGGCCGAGATCATAGGCCCAGCCATTATGGCTGTCGCCGGACAGGGCGATGAGATTGGCACCCATCGCCTGGGACGATCGCAGGAAGCGCGCCCGTGCGGCCGGGTAACCGCCCCAATCGTCATAGTTGAACGGCAGGCCCAGCTTCGCGGCCGCGATGCCGTGGAGAATATAGTTTTTCGACCGCTCCGAGGCCTTGGGGTCGATCCAGCCCGTCGCCGCTTCCGGCATGACGGTCTCGCCGAGGATCGTGCCGAAGCCGACGACCTGCCAGCGTTGCCCGGCGCGGACCGAGCCGCGCATGGCGTGGGCCAGCCAGTTTTCCTGTTGCGAGCCCATCATCGTCACGGCCGGGTCCATCCACGCGCCGTCGCGGAATGCCTTGAGCGCGACGACCGGATCGGCCTGTTTGAACAACGGGGCGATGTCGCGCTGCTGCGTGCGGGCGAGCAGGCGGGTCTCGGTGCGGAACAGGGTCGCCAGCGTGCCGATGTCATAAGCCTTCCACGGTTCGTCGGAGACCGGCATCCATTCGCGATAGGCCTGGATCGCCGCGGCGCGGCGCGGGTTCCATTCGCCCTCGGTATCGGGCTGATGGTTCTGGGCGCCGCCTTCCCAGCTGTCATTGGCCGATTCGTGATCGTCCCATTGCACGATCACCGGCAGCAGGCGGTGGAGCTTCTGCAGATCGGGGTCGGCGCGGTAGCTGGCATAACGCAGGCGATAGTCGGTGAGGTGGATCAACTCGCCGGTGGGTTCGGGCAGGCGCGCGCCGACCACCTCGGCCGGTGCCGGGTAATGGCCATTGTCATATTCGTAGAAATAGTCGCCGAGATGCACCGCGAGATCGATGTCATCGCGCGCCGCGGCATGGGCATAGGCGTTGAAATAGCCGAACGGCATGTTCGAGCAGGAGAAGATCGCGGCGCGGAAGCGTGCCGTATCGCCTTCCGGCAGCGTGCGGGTGCGACCGACCGGCGAGAACGTCCCGTCGGGCGCGACGAAACGGTAATGGTAGGTGCGGCCCGGCTGCAGGCCAGCGACGGTAATCTTGGCGGTGTGATCGCGCCACGGGCCGGTAATCTGCGCGCCGCCGGCGACGACATGGGCGAAGTCGGGCGTCTCGGCGATCTCGGCGCGCAGCTCGATCGCGGCGCCATCGGCGGGCACGTAGCGCGTCCATAGCAGCATCGAGTCGCTGGCCGGCTCGCCGCTCGCCACGCTGTGGGTGAAGCCGCGCGCGGCGCTGATCGCGGGCATCTGGGCGAAGCCCGGAACGGCGAAGGCGCCGAGGCCGAGGGTGCCTGTCAGCAGCAACGAGCGGCGGTCGATCTTGAGGGGCATTTCATGTTCTCCCTTGTCCCGGACCGGCTGCTTGCGCTCGTTATGTGGCGGGTTCGTGACGTTGTTCGCCGTGGCGCAAAAAGGGATTTGTTCACGCGGAGGCGCGGAGGCGCGGAGATGTTGCGTTCGCGGTAAGGTGGCGCGCAGTAGCGCAAGCACGTTCCATATTGCCACCAGGGAAGGTCTTTGCGCTTACGCGCGACGTTGACCGCAAGGGTAACATCTCCGCGTCTCCGCGCCTCCGCGTGAACCATTTCAACGTCGCCGCACGCGACGCCATCGATCTTATGCGCGCAGGCTCCGCGCGCGCTGCAGGGCGATTTGGTTTTCGTAATAAGCCATCAGGTCCACCGTATGTTCGCGGTCGCTGCGGACGCGACCGGCGGCGGTGATGGCGGCGCGGCGCAGCAAAACGGGGTCGCGCGCAAACAGGCGGGCGATGGCCCGTGCGGCCGCAGCGGCGTCGCGGGCGGCATATTTCTCCGACGAGAGCGGGTCGGCGACCTCGGCGCAGCCGCCGGTGTCGGGGACGATCAGCGGCAGACCGGCGGCGATCGCCTCGGAGGCGACGAGGCCGAACGGCTCGGCTTCGGAGCCGTGGATCAGCGCGTCGCAGCTCGCCATGATCCGCGCCAGGCGCTCGCGGTCATAAACCGGGCGGAACAGCCGGATATGCGGGCTGCCGGCGAGGCGCGCTTCCAGATTGCGCGTCTCGACCCCCGCGCCGATCAGGATCAGGCCCACCGGCAGGTTGGCGCCGGCGCGCTCGACCGCGTCGATCACCACGTCCCAGCGCTTTTCGCGATGGTGCCGGCCGAGGCCGAGCAGCAGATGGCCTTCGGGCGGCAGGCCGCATTGCGCGAGCAGTGCCGCGCGCAGCGCTTCGTCGCGCAGATCGGGTGAGAAATGGCCGCGCTCGATGCCCAGCGGCATCGCCGCGTCGATGCGCAGGCCGCGCGCGCGCAGGCGCTTCTCCAATGCCGGGCCGTTGGTGACGACGACGTCGAACTTGTCGAGGAAGCGCGACATGTAGCGTGTGTACCAGCTGAACGCGCGCTCGATCCGCTCGTGACTGGCGAGCGATTCGAACCAGCGCTGGAAATAGGCCGCGACATTGTCGTTGTGCATGAAATAGGATTTGAGCGCATCGCCCTGCCAGTTGCCGACTACCCAGGCGGGGCGCCAGGGCGAGCAATTCTCGACCACGTCGGGTGCGAGTTGGTCGAGCAGCGCGGTGATCGGCGCCGCATCCCAGAACAGCCCGTAATTATGGTCGAAGGGCAGGCGCGGTGCCTTGACGAAGATGATGCGCCCGCCGCCGGGCCGCTCCTCGACCCGGTCCTCGCGGCCCGGGGCGATGACGATCAGCTCATGGCCCATCTCGGCCATCAGCCCCATCTTGCGCTCGAGATAGGTGCGTACGCCGCCGCCGGTCGGGGAATAGAATTCGTTGACGTCGACGATGCGCATGACCGGCCGCGTTCCCACTTTCGCGTGAGCGTAGCGCAGACCGTTGGGCCGCGCTACGCTCACGCGAAACACGCGGCGTCGCGAAAATTTCCCCGATCAGTCCTTCATCGGCGCGAAGCCGCCGAGACCGCGCAGATATTGCGCCCTGATCGTGACATTGGTGATGCCCGGCCCGGCATCGATCAACGCCTGGTTGAGCTTGGGGCGCGAGCGGCCCATGCGCTCGCTGCTGGGGAAACCGGCGCCGTCGGTCCAGAAGCTGAATTTCGACTGGCTGTCGCGATTGTGGGTGAACAGGATCGCGTAGCGGCCGGGCCCAGGCACCTTGATGCACAGCGACACCGCGCCGGATTTGGGCGTCAGCGCCGTGATGCGGCGGAACAGCTTGTGCTCCTTGATCAGCAGATAGTCGTCGCGCAGGAAGTCGGTTTCATTCGCGGGGTAGATCTCGAGCTTCACCTCGCCGGCACGATCCTTCATGCCGACGATATTGGCCTGGATCGCCGGACCCTTGCCGCCGTTGCACAGCGCGGCGTCCTCGCCGACCGTCTGCGCGGTGGCCGCCAGCGGCGACAGCGCCAGCGGCAAGGTCGCCAGGGCGATCAGAAACTTCGTCGTCATCATTGCCTGTCCTTGCATCTTCATCCTCGTGCCCATCGCTTATCGCGCATCGCCTTTGCCCTGCGATGAACGGTGATTTGTGCACAGATAGCGTTGGGATGATTGGATATAGGCGCTCAACTTTGGCCAAAAAAAGGTACGGATCGGGCGGGTTAGAGATGCGGGCGGGTCGTCACGACCCACATTTCTCCCCTCCCTGGATAAGGGAGGGGTTGGGGGTGGGTCGGTATGGGGCGGGCGCGGCGTTCCCACGAGAGCAACCCACCCCCGCCCCTCCCTTCCAGGGAGGGGAGTCTAGCGGAACTGGGCAAGCCGGCCGCGAAACGCTATCTGCGCCTCGATGAAAACCCTGCTCGCCTCGATCCACGACGTGTCGCCCAAATTCGAGGGCGCGGTCGATGCGCTGGCCGATCGGTTGGCCGGACATCTCGGCGGGCTGCGCCTTGCCATGCTGGTGGTGCCCGATCATTGGGGCGAGGCGAAGATCGGCGCGGGCACACCGTTCGCGACGCGGCTGCGCGCCTGGGCCGATGCCGGAATCGAGATGTTCGTCCATGGCTGGTTCCACCGCGACACGTCCGAGCACAAGGGCGCCGATGCGTGGAAGGCCAGGCATATGACCGCCGGCGAAGGCGAATTTCTCGGGCTCGACGGCCCCGAGGCGCTCGACCGGATGACGCGCGGCAAGGCGCTGGTCGAAGATATCATCGGGCGCCCTGCGGCGGGGTTCATCGCCCCGGCCTGGCTCTATTCGGACGCGGCCAGGGCGGCGCTGGGCGAGGCGGGTTTCGCGCTCGCCGAGGATCATCGCCGGGTATGGGCGCCGACGCGCGGCAACAAGGTGCTGACCAGCGGGCCGGTGATCACCTGGGCGAGCCGCTCGCGCAACCGCCAGTTGAGTTCGCTGGCGGCGGCGGCGGCGTTGCGCGTCGTGCTGCGGCCGGCGCGGGTGGTGCGCATCGCCGTGCACCCCGGCGACAATGGCGTGCCCGACCTGCTCCACAGCATCGACAAGACCTTCACCGCGCTCGGCCGCGGCCGCGCGCCGGGGCGTTACGCCGACCTTCTCGCCTGAGCCGCGTCGCGGATGATGATGCGGCTGGCATAATAATCGGTCAGCGCCACGGCATGGTCGCGGTCCGACCAGATGTCCTGTGCCGCCTGCGCCGCCGCCGCGCGCAGACTTGCCCGGTCGCGCGACAACAGCCGGGTGATGGCGGCGGTGCAGGCCTGCATGTCGCGCGCGGCATAGGTCTCGGCAAAGGCCGGTCGCGCCACTTCCGACGCGCCGCCCTCGTCGGGCACGATCAGCGGCGCACCCGAGGCGAGCGCTTCCGATACCACGAGCCCGAAGGTCTCGGCCTCGCAGCCATGGATGAAGGCGTCGCAACTGGCCATGACGCGGGCGAGCTGGTGGCGATCGGCGATCGCGCGGTAGAGGCGGATATGCGGGTTGCCGGCGACGCGACGCTCGACCGCCGAGGACTCGACGCCGTGGCCGATCAGCACGAAGCCGATCGGATGAACCTGCGCCGCATGCTCGATCGCGTCGATCACCATCGGCCAGCGCTTTTCCGGATGGTGACGGCCGATGCCGAGCAGCAGCGACGCATCGGGCGGCAGGCTGCATTCGGCGAGCATCGCGGCGCGCATCTCGGCGCTGCGCAACGCGGGCGAGAATCGCTCGCGCTCGATGCCGAGCGGCATCGCCGCGTCGACCCGGATGCCGCGCGCCGCCATGCGCCTGACCAGATTGGGACCGTTGCTGACCACCGTGTCGAAGCGGCCGAGGAAGCGGCGCATGTAGCGCGAATACCAGCCGAACGCGCGTTCGATCCGTGCCGGCGAGGCGACGCCCTCGAACCAGCGCTGGGCGTAGGTGGCGATATTGTCGTTGTGCAGGAAGAAGGATTTGAGTGCGCGACCCCGCCAGTTGCCGACGATCCAGGCCGGGCGCCAGGGCGAGCAGCATTCGACCACATCGGCGTCGAGCGCGTCGAGCAGGTCGGTAATCGGGGCGCGATCCCAGAACAGCCCGTAATTGCTGTCGAACGGCATCGCCGGCGCCTTGACGTAGATGACGCGGCCCTTGCCGGCACGGTGCTCGATGCGATCCTCGCGCGCCGGGGCGATGACGATCAGCTCATGGCCGAGTTCTGCCATCACCGCGAACTTGCGGTCGATATAGCTGCGCACGCCGCCGCCGGTCGGCGAGTAGAATTCGTTGACGTCGATGATGCGCACGGGAGTCGCTCGCTCGTCCGATCGGGGCCCCTCCCGGCGGGCCGTTAACCCTGGGTTGCGGCGCGGTTTCGCGCCAGCAGGCCATGCAGTGCAAGGCCGAGGATGAGCGCTGCATGAACGACGAGGATCATGCCCGCGACCAGCGCCAGCATCTGCGCCATCTGCGCGTGCTGGCCGACCAGCATGCCGGCGATGGTCGCGAAAACCAGGTCCTTGTTCGGCACCATCGGCAGCCGCGAGACCAGCATGCGCGCGGCCGACAGCAGCAGCCAGGTGCCGAGTGGGATACCGGGCAGCCCGAAATGCCAGGTAATCGCGACCAGCACGGCGCCGCCCATCACGCGGCAGCAATGCACCATGAAGATCCACCACAAGCTGCGCCGATCGAGCGAGAAGACCCGCTTCGAGAAGATCAGGAAGGGCAGCGACATGGCGAAGATGACCACCGCCGACCAGCCGACGACGCGCAGTTCGCCGGCATTGAGCCAGCCGATCGCGTAAGGCAGTGCCAGCACCAATATGGTCAGCGTCACCGCCGAGCCGGCGATCGCGGACAGGATGCTGACGTCCTTCACCGCGCCGAAGGGCGCCGCGATCATCGTCGCGCGCTGGCGCGCCCAGGTGTAGAAATAGGCCTCGCCCGAATAGCCGATCATGTCGGAGGCGACGCGCTTGCGGATCAGCGCGGCAAAGCCGGCGGCGGGTATGTTCCACAGTCGGCGGAAGATCGCATAGTCGCCGATCACCGGCGAGAAATAATAGAGCGTGAAGAACAGATAGAAGAGCGGGTTGCGCGGCAGCGCGGCGGTCAGCCCGGTGAGGCCGGCGTCGAGCAGCTGCTTGCCGAGCATGCCGATCATCACCAGCGTGATGACGGCGCCGACGACCATCGGCCAGCGACGCTTCAGCGTTTCCATCGGCTCGAGGCCGGCAAGGTCGGTTGGGGCGGTGTTCAGCGCCAGACCGTTGCTCGGGGGACCCGGAGAAATGTTCACGTGCGCGACCTGCAAGGAGATGCCGGTCGGTGCCGGAACCGGGACCATCTAGGGAGCGCGCCGGTGCTTGGCAACGGCGCCGCCGGCATCCCCTGCCAAGCGGCTGTGAAAGCGCGCCAATATTGTCGGCTGTTCCGCGAAACTTTTGCGACAAAGTGGCGTTAGGGGCGTAACGAAATGCTCAGCCCCTTTTCGCCTGCCCCCCATATATTGACCTACGCGCAATCGCTGCGCGGCGGCGGTGTCGAGCGGGCGATGCTGCGGCTGGCACGGGGCTGGATCGCCGCCGGGCACCGCGTCACGCTGGTGCTGGGTGAATCGCAGGGCCCGCTCGTCGCCGAAATTCCTGACGGGGTCGAGTTGATCGGACTCGATTCGAGCTATCTCGGGCTGATGCGGGCGCTGCCGGCGATCGTCGCATCGACCGCGCCGACGATCATTTTCTGTCCCGGCAACCATTATACCTCGATGGCGGCGTGGATGCGCGCGCGGCTCGGGCGCCATTGCCCGCCGATCGTCGCCAAGGTGTCGAACCGGCTCGACCGTATCGACCAGCATTTCCCGGTCGACCAGGCCTATCGCGGCTGGCTGCGCTGGCACCCCGCGTTCATCGACCATGTCGTGGCGATGTCGCCGGCGATGGGCGAGGAAGCGGTGCGCATGATGCGGATCGCGCCCGAACGGGTGAGCATCATCCCCAATCCGCCGACCCGTGCGCCGGCCGCGGCGCTGTCCGGCCCGTCGCCGCGGCCGGAGGAGCGCTTCCTGCTCGGCGTCGGCCGACTGTCGCAGCAGAAGCGCTGGGACCGGCTGATCGACGCCATGCCCGGTGTCGCCCAGCGCGAGACCCAACTGGTGATCCTCGGCGAGGGCGAGCAGCGCCCGGCGCTGGAGCATCAGGTCGCGTCGCTTGGGCTGCACGCGCGGGTCGACCTGCCCGGCTATGCTCCCGATCCGCAGCCGGCGCTGGCGGGGGCGGCGGCGCTGGTGCTGACCTCGGACTTCGAGGGCGTGCCAGGGGTGTTGCAAGAGGCGCTGGCGCTGGGCACGCCCGTCATCGCCACCGAGTCGAGCGTCGCGATCCGCGAGATCATCGCCTCGCCCAGGCTGGGCAGCGTCGTGCCGGCCGGCGATCATCGCGCACTGGTCGCGGCGATCGATCACTGGCTCGAACCCGGTCGCCCGCGGCCGGACCCGGTGCCGGAACGCGGCGCCGATTCGGTCGGGCGCTATCTCGAACTGTTCGACCGCCTGATCTTCGCGCGCCAGCGCGCTTAAGAAGAAGAGTGGTTCGCGCAGAGGCGCGGAGGCGCAGAGGTTTTTTCCGCAACGTCGTGCGCAACTTCATCTCTGCGCCTCCGCGTCTCTGCGCGAACAAATAATCTTCAGCCCGGTTTGACCCGCTCCGGCGCGACGGCGGCGATCGCCGGTAGCGCCTGCGAAGCTGCGTCCGCCGCGACGAGCTTGGGGTAAGCGTCGAGCGGCAGTGAGAAGCGTCGCGCGTTATACATTTGCGGGACGAGGCAGACATCGGCGAGGTTCGGTGCGTCGCCGCCGAGGAAAAGCCCATCGCCGGCCATCTGTTCCAGCGCGGTGAAGCCTTCGGCGATCCAGTGGCGGTACCATTCATCCTTGGCCGGCTGGTCGGCGCCGAACTGGTCGGCCAGCCGGTTGAGCACGCGCAGATTGGTGATCGGGTGGATGTCGGCGGCGACGACCAGCGCCTGTGCCAGCACCTGTGCCCGCGCGAGCGGGTCGCGCGGCACGAGCGGCGGATCGGGATACAGCGCCTCGAGATAGTCGATGATCGCCAGACTCTGGCCGATCACCGCGCCGTCGATCTCCAGCGCCGGCACCAGCCCCTGCGGGTTGCGCACGCGGAACGCGGCATCGCGCTGTTCCCCCGAGACGAGATTCACCTCGACCGGTTCATAGGGCACGCCCTTCAGCGCCAGCGCGATGCGCACGCGGTACGCCGCCGAGGACCGCCAATAGCCGTAGAGTCGGATCATGCGCGCTGGTCCTCGCCTTCGCGCTCGGAACTACGCTCGAGCGCGACCTTGATCATCGCGGTCATCGGGTCGGCGAGAGCCAGCCCGACCACGCCGAACAGCGTGCCGGCGAGGATCTGGGCCGACAGGGTCAGCGCCGGCGGCAGGTCGACGGTGCGCTTGGCGACCATCGGGATGACCACATAACCGTCGATCGTCTGCATCACGAAATAGGTCAGCAACGCGGCGAATCCGGTATGCACGCCGGCCGAGAAACCGACCGCCGTCATCAGCACGCCGGTGATGAAGGCGCCGACATTGGGCACGAAGGCGAGGATCGCCGCAATCATGCCGAGCACCAGCGCCATCGGCACGCCGAGCAGCGACAGGATGACGAACACCAGCACGCCCTCGAACGCCATGCCCGCCAGCCGCCCGGCGAGCAGGCGGCGCAAGGTGGTCGCCATGCGCTCGATGGTGATGGCGAATTCGCCGCGCATGTCGGACGGGATCATCCATTGCAGCCCGCGTTCGTAGAGCCGCGGCTCCATCGCCACGAACAGACCGATCACCAGCACCATGAACAGGCTGGTCAGCGCGCCGATCGCGGTGCCGACGAACGAGGTCAGCTTGCCGACGCTGCCGAGCGCTTCCTTGAGCAGGCCCTGGATGTCGGCGCGGCCGGGCAGGATGCCGAGGTCCGACGCCCATTCGGTGAGGCGCGTGGCCTGGGCGATCAGCGTCGCCTGCAATTGCCCGAATTGCGCGGCGATCTGCACGCCGGTGAGGTAGAAGGTGCCGAGCACGAAGGCGATCGCGGCGATCACCACGATCGCCAGCCGCCAGCCGCGGCCGATCGGCAGCGCCCGGCCGAGCAGGCGCACGCCGCCGTCGAACATCGCCGCGACGACCAGCCCGCCAAGGATGATCAGCAGCGGCTGGATCAGCAGCACGACCAGGGCGATGGCACCGCCGATGCCGAACCACACCGAGGCGCGCTTCATTTCCTGGCGAACGAAAGGGTCGCGCAGCTCGTTCGGGCTGGGGTCGGTGACCAGCGCGCCGGGCTGCTCCTCGGTCATTTGCCGCCGGGGGGCCTGAGCGAGGTCCCGGCGCGGCCGCCGCGGAACCATTGGGCGATGGTCAACGGGTTCCAGCTGCCATTGCCGCTCTTGGAAAAGGTGATGAACTCGGCGCGTCCGCCGATATACTCCCACGGCACCGGGCCGCCGAGGCCATTGCTAGGCGCGGGGATCGGGAAGCGGCTGTCGGCGCTGCGGTCGCGATTGTCGCCCATCAGGAAGACATGGTTGGCGGGCACCGTCACCGGCCCATAATTGTCGCCGTCGCTGAAGCCCTCATCGACCGTCTCGAAGGTCCGGCCGTCGGGCAGCGTCTCGGTCACCATCGGCAGATGGCAGAAATGCTTGCCGTCCTTGCCGATGCGCAGCGCGTCGGGACCATAATCGCTCGGGTCGCAGGTCACCTTGTTCGGGCTGAACTCGTCGGGATTGGGTACGCCGCCATAATCGGGAATGTCGACATAGTGGATCGCGCTGCGCTTGATCGCGACCCCATTGATCATCACGGTGCCGTCGATCACCTGCAGGCGGTCGCCCGGCAGGCCCATCACACGCTTGATATAGTCGGTATTGCGGCCCGGCGGCGTGACGATGACGACGTCACCGCGTTTGGGCAGGCTGCCGAACAGCCGGCCGTTCATGTGCGGCAGCTGGAACCCCCAGCTCTCGACATTCTGGCGCAGCACCAGGCTGCGGAAGATGGCCACCGGATTGGGAATGGTCGGCGAGACGAACGACCAGCCATAGGCATATTTGCTGACCACCAGCTGGTCGCCGACCAGCAGGCCCGGCAACATCGATTCCGACGGGATGTAAAAGGGCTTGGCAATGAAGCTGTGGAAGCCGAGCACCGCCAGCACCAGCCAGGCGATACCGCGCAGCTCGGCCTTCCAGTCGGTCTTGCTGCTGGCCTTGGCCGGGGTGTCCTGCCCGCCGGCATCGTGCGTCGTGTCGTCTTCGGCGGACAACGCGTACTCTTCGCTCATCAACTCGTCCTGTCGCCCATGGCGGCGATTGCCTCGATGATGACGAACGCCTGCGCCCAGGGATGATCGTCGGTCAACGTCAGATGGATATGGGCGACGTGGCCCGCGGGCGTCATGGCGTCAAGTCTCGCCTTGGCGCCGCCGGTCAGCGCGAGGGTGGGGGCACCGGAGGGGGCGTTGACCACGCCGATGTCCTTCATGAACACGCCGCGCTTGAAGCCGGTTCCCACCGCCTTGGAGAAAGCCTCCTTGGCGGCAAAGCGTTTCGCCAGCGTGCCGGCCTTGGTGAACGGGCGGCGGGCGGCCTTGGCTTGCTCGACCTCGGTGAACACGCGCTGCTCGAAACGTGTGCCGAAACGATCCAGCGAGGCCTGGATGCGCTCGATATTGCACAGGTCGGAGCCGAGGCCGATGATCATGACGGCCTCTGGCCGTCATCCCAGCGAACGCTGAAATCTCGTGCCGAGAGCGTGCGCTCCATTACAACACCCCGTCATCCCGGCGAAAGCCGGGATCTCGTGCCGCAAGGGCGCGCTCCGTGGCAGCGAGATCCCGGCTTTCGCCGGGATGACGGTATGGGGTGGGATGACCGTTCGAGGATCGACTCACCGCGCCACATCCATCGCCGCGCGCATCTGCCTCACGCTTTCCGCCAGCCCGACGAACAGCGCCTCGCCGACCAGGAAATGGCCGATATTGAGCTCGCGTACCTGCGGGATCGCTGCGATCGGCGCGACATTGGCATAGGTCAGGCCGTGGCCGGCATGGACCTCGATGCCGTTCTTGGCGGCCAGTGCGGCGGCGTCGGCGAGGCGGCGTAGTTCCTCGGCCTGCGCCTCACCCGACAGTTCGGCATAGCGGCCGGTGTGCAGCTCGACCACCGGCGCGCCGAGGCGCAGCGCGGCATCGATCTGGCGCGCATCGGGCTCGATGAACAGCGATACGCGGATCTTCGCCGCGCCCAGTTCGCCGACCAGATGTTGCAGATGGTTGTGCTGCCCGGCGGCGTCGAGGCCGCCTTCGGTGGTGCGCTCTTCGCGCTTCTCGGGCACGATGCAGGCGGCGTGGGGGCGGTGGCGCAGGGCGATCGCCAGCATCTCGTCGGTCGCGGCCATTTCGAGGTTGAGCGGGATGGTCAGCTCGGCGGACAGGCGGGCGATGTCGTCGTCGGTGATGTGGCGCCGGTCCTCGCGGAGATGCGCGGTAATGCCGTCGGCGCCGGCCTCGGCGGCGAGCAGGGCGGCGCGGACCGGATCGGGATAGCCGGCGCCGCGCGCGTTCCTGACCGTCGCGACGTGATCGATATTGACCCCAAGGCGCAGATGATCGCTCACGCCGCACGGCTCCCCGGCTTGATCGCCGGGATCGCCGCCAGCTCGGGCGGCAGCGCGTCGGGCGCGTAGGTCGGCACGTCGAGTCGCAGCAGCGGGAAGAACGGCACGCCGAGATCGGCGGTGCCGCCGGAACGGTCGACCAGGGCGGCGGCGGCCACGACCTCGCCGCCGGCATGGCGAATCGCGGTGATCGCTTCGCGCGACGACAGGCCCGTGGTGACGACGTCCTCCATCATCAGGACATGCGTGCCCGGCGCGAGTCGGAAGCCGCGGCGCAGTTCGAACACGCCCTCGGGCCGTTCGAGGAACATCGCCTCGACGCCGAGCGCGCGGCCCATTTCATGCCCGGCGATCACCCCGCCCATCGCCGGCGAGACCACCGCCTGGATCGAGCGATGGATCGCATGGGGCAGGGATTCGGCCAGCGCCGTGGCCAGCCGCGCGCCGCGCGCCGGATTCATCAAGACGCGCGCGCATTGCAGATAGCGCGCCGAGCGCAGCCCCGACGAGAGAATGAAATGCCCTTCGAGCAACGCCTCGGCGGCGCGGAACTCGGCGAGAATCTCGTCTTCGGTCATCGGTGAAGGCCTCCACAGGCTATGGCCGGGGGCCTGATAGGGGTGGCGCCCGGGCCACGCAACGGGCGAGCGAACATTGCCCTGCCCAAAAAACACGCCGACACGCTTGAGGCATGGAGATGTGCCGCGTATAGGCCCGAGCCAAGAAGGCGTATTCTCGCCGCGGGCCGGATCAATCGGCGCCATCGCAGGGGTAGCAACGACGCATGCGTATGACGGGACTCAGGATGTTCGCACTGGCCATGGGGTTGGCCGTTGCGAGCGTGGGACATGCCGCTCCGGCACCGCAGGCCGCGCCTGCCACCACGGCCGCAGCGCCTGCAGCGGCACCGTCGGCTGCTGCCGCCGCAACCGATCCGATGCTGGAGATGGACGGCGCGCCGAAGATGCTGCCGGTCAGCGGCGTCGGCCAGCCGGTCGACGGTGGATATGGTCTTCAGCCCCAGGCGACGCTGACCGGCGAGCGCGCGCTGAAGTTCCACAACTATATCCTGTTCCCGGTCATCACGGTGATCTCGCTGTTCGTTCTGCTGCTGCTGATGATCGTCGTCGCGCGTTTCCGCCGCGCCGCCAATCCGGTGGCCACCAAGACCGCGCACAACACCCTGCTCGAAATCGCCTGGACGCTGGTCCCGGTGCTCATTCTTGCGGCCATCGCGGCGCCGTCGATCGGCCTGCTCCAGGCGCAATACAAGGCGCCGCCGGCCAATGCCGTCACGTTGAAGGCGATCGGCAACCAATGGTACTGGTCCTATGAATATCCCGGCAATGGCGGGATCGAGCTGACCTCGAACATGCTCAAGGAAAAGGGCGAAGTCAGCGGCAAGGATCGCGCCCGCACCGACGAGGATGGCCCTCGCCTGCTCGCCACCGACCAGCGCGTCGTGCTGCCGGTCGGCGTGCCGATCCGCCTGATCACCACCTCCAACGACGTCATCCATAGCTGGTCGATCCCGGCCTTCTGGGTCAAGCTCGACGCGGTGCCGGGTCGCCTCAACGAGACCAGCTTCACGATCGACAAGCCGGGTGTGTATTTCGGCGTCTGCTCCGAACTGTGCGGCGCACGCCACGCCTATATGCCGATCACGGTCGAGGCGGTGACGCCGGCAGTGTTCGCCGCCTGGGTCAAGGCCAAGGGCGGCACGATGCCCGGCTCGACGCCGGCACCGGTGATCGCACCGGCTGCGGACAACGGCGCGGCTGCGGCCAATGCCGCCGGCCCGGTCGAGAATGCGACTGCCGCCGCCCCCGTGACCAACCAGGCCGCAACCGCCAACCCGGCCGGCGCCGGCAACACCGGACAGTAAGATCATGACCGACACCGCCCTTTCCTCGCACGCCTTCGAGGCGCATCACGACGACGCGCATCACCATGATGCCGATCACAAGCCGAACTTCTTCGCGCGTTGGTTCATGTCGACCAACCACAAGGACATCGGCACGCTGTAC